>JAFUGG010000031.1 GCA_017469525.1 Bacteroidaceae bacterium
GATTGGATACGTGTTACGCACCCGTGCGCCGGTCGCCATCTATCAAAGCAAGCTTCGATAATGCTGCCCCTCGACTTGCATGTGTTAAGCCTGTAGCTAGCGTTCATCCTGAGCCAGGATCAAACTCTTCATCGTTAAATAAATCTATATTTAACATTTAGCCATTTACCATTTACCTTTTGAATGATTTGGAAGAATGACCAAACGCAAATACTTGTCTGATTGAAATGACGCTTGTCCCGGACTGCTAATCTATATCCTGTTCGGATATTGACGGTTCGCACTGCAAATGCAAACTTTCGTCCACATTCGCCTGTACTTGTTTCTTGTACTACAATCTCTGTCTATGTAAATCTTTCAAAGAACGTGCTCCCAAAGGAGCGCATCAAAGGTCGGCCGTCTCGCGAAGGAGGCGGCATCTCCTCATTTGCGGGTGCAAAGGTACGCTTTTTCCGCGAACTGACAAAACTTCAAGCAACTTTTTTCACTATTTTCGCAACTTTTCTGCACTACACATTATATATTATATACGTGCGAAGATAGGAAATCCGCGAGGCTGAACCTCGCGGCATAGTTACAGTCTTTGCCCGAAAGGATGCAAACGATGATGCCTGGACATGCATCGGCGGCTGATACGGCCTGCGACAAGGGCAAAAATTCGCTGTGTTAAATTATGTCAAGAAAGGCAATAATAGCGAAGATGGGGACGTTATTTAAGGGGAAACAAACTTAACTAAAACCACGAACCATGAACAGAAGATTTTTCACTTTGACTTTGGGAACGGCGATGCGGTGCTTGACGGTGCTGGCCGTGGGGCTGACGTTGACATTGACGGCTTGCCGAAACAACGAGACGCACCGCACGCATCTGACGCAGACGGAGATGGACACCTACGGCAAGGCGATTGCAGGCCAATACGAGGGCTCCTATATTATCCTGTGGTCGAACAGCACCATGCCTTGGCACGAGACGGAGGACGGACGCAAGACGAGAGAGAATGTACGGGAGACGGTGGAGAATGTGAGCATCACCTTGACGGACAATTCCATGAGAAGCATCGCGTTCCATAAGTTTCCCATCCGTTTGCTAAGCAACATCATTGAAGGCGACGAGGCCCTGAAGAAAGCACTTGCCGAGGTGCCGGACATGGACCTGACGACTCGCTATGGCTTGGCTCTCTACACGGACGAAGTGTCACCCATCTGGGGCATGTATGACATGATGACGCCGCTGACGCTGACCTACGGCGGACAGGAACATACTATCATCCTGAAGTTCAAGAATGACGTGACGCAGATACTCGACAAGGCGAAGCTGGAAGGCAGCATGTGCTTCAGTCAGGTGAGAACCCTGCAGCTCAGCTTCGACGAGCTCCATGTGGACGGAGAACTGGTGCTGAAGGACGACTCGTGGGAGGCAAACGGCGGCGATTTGCTGGTAGTCTTCAGGATGAAACAGCAGGAATAAAGAAACAGGCACGTTGGGTCGGAAGACTGAGCGTGCCTGTTTTTTCAAAGCATCTCATCCATGTTTTTTTGCTGTAACGCTTCTTTATGTCGAGAAAAAGACTTATCTTTGCACCAGTTAAACTGAAATAGAAACAGATATGATAAGCATATCCATCCTGCAAGCTGCGCCTTTGGAGGCGGGGAAAGAGGTGATAGAAGCTGCCAAGAGCGGGCAGATAGACCAATTGATTCAGCAGGTGACGAAGATGGGCCTGGAAGCCGGAAAGAGTCTGCTGCTGGCTGCTGTGTTGGCTGTGGCAGGTCGTTACGTCATCAAGTTCATCAACCGACTTGTGGCGCGGATGCTTGAGCGTCGGAATGTTGAGCCCACGGTGCAGTCGTTCCTTAAGAGCTTCGTCAACATTACTCTGGTGGTTCTGCTCATCATCATGGTGGTAGGCACGCTGGGTGTGAACACGACGAGCCTTGCTGCCCTGCTGGCATCTGCAGGCCTGGCTGTCGGCATGGCACTGAGCGGCAACCTCCAGAACCTGGCGGGCGGCATCATCCTCTTGTTCCTAAAGCCGTTCAAGGTGGGCGACTTCATAGAGGCTCAGGGTGTGAGCGGCATCGTAAAGGCCATTCAGATTTTCCACACCATACTGACCACGACCGACAACAAAGAGCTGTTCGTCCCGAACGGTGCGCTTTCGAGCGGCAACATCACGAACTACACGAAGAACAACCTCAGGCGGGTGGACTTCTCGATTGGTGTGGAGTACGGCATCGAGGCAGAGAAGGTGAAGCAGGTGACGCTGGACCTCCTGAAGCAGGACAGCCGCATCATGGCAGACCCGGCACCCTTCATCGCCATGAAAGAGCTGGGCGACAATGGCGTCATCTATGTCATACGCGTCTGGACAAAGGCCTCCGACTACTGGGACGTCTTCTTCGGCACGACGGAACGCATCTACACAGAATACAACAAGCAAGGCATCGGGTTCCCGTTCCCGCAGTTGCAGATTCACCAGTAGCCCCTCTCCCCGACCCTCCCCCAAAGGGGAGGGAGGAAAGAAACAAGATATTAATATGGAAGGTTACTTACAAAAGCAATATCAAGGCCCGACGAAGCGTTTCGTGCAGACGCTGACGCTCCAGTCCGACGAAGAGGCCAGGCGCGAGTACATCAAGTGGCATTCGCAGGAATACAACTGGAAGGAGGTTCGGGAAGGCATCCGCCAGGTGGGCATCCTCGAGATGGAAATCTACATCCTGGGCAATATGTTGGTGATGATAGTTGATGCTCCGGCTGACTTCAATTGGGACGAGGCGATGGCACGGCTCGCCACCCTGCCCCGGCAAGCCGAATGGGAAGCCTTCGTCAGCCAGTTCCAAGGCTGCGACAAGAATGCCACGAGCGACGAGAAATGGCAGATGATGGAACGGATGTTCTACCTCTATTAAGCTGCCAGTACAGTCTGAATTGCAAACGATAAAAATGTTTACCCCGAATGAATAACAAGAAGGTTTTTGTCAGCGGCTGCTACGACTTGCTGCACAGCGGGCACGTGGAGTTCTTCCGCCAGGCTGCCCAGTACGGCGACCTCTACGTTGGCATCGGCTCGGATGCCACCATTCTGAAGTACAAGAATCACAAGACAGTCTATCCCGAAAAGGAACGTCTCTTCATGGTGCAGAGCATCAAGTATGTCAAGGAAGCCTATATCAATGCCGGCAGCGGCGTGATGGACTTCGTGCCCACGGTGGAGATGCTGAAGCCCGACCGCTTCGTCGTCAATGCCGACGGCTCGAGCGACGAGAAGCGACGCTTCTGCGAAGAACGGGGCATAGAGTACATCGTGCTGGAACGCACCCCTTCGGAGGGCCTCGATGCCCGCTCCAGCACAAGTCTGAAGGCACAGATCACCCAGATTCCCACACGTCTGGACCTGGCCGGCACATGGATTGACCAGCCTTACGTCAGCTGCTTCGCCCCGGGCTGGGCACTCACCATCTCGCTCATTCCCGACTTTGAGGTAAGGGAACGATGCGGTCTCTCCACCTCCACGCGCAAGCAGATACAGAGGATATGGCCCATGAAGTTGCCCGACATGGATGCCGAGATGCTGGCAAAGCTCGTGTTCTGCTTCGAGAACGACCCCGAGAGAAGCGACGGCATCATCAGCGGCGCGCAGGACTCCATCGGCATTTGTGTTCCAGGACTCTGCAGGCATCACTACAATGCCACCTACTGGCCCGACAAGATAGAACAATGCCACGACGAGAAAGTACTCTGCTGGCTGGAGAGTCATCTGTGCCTTGTGCCCATGTTCCCAAGGAGACCTGGCTGTTCGGTGATAGAAGGGAAGGACATCACGGAACCGAAAGTGAAGGCACTCGCCAAGGCTGCCGACGACTGTTGGGACGCTATCTTGCGCACCGACCTCAAGGCCTTTGCTGCGGCCTACAAAGCTTCCTTCGACGCACAGACCAGCATGTTCCCTGCCATGATACAGCCTGGCGTCCAAGACTACATCGACCGCTATGCCGCAATGAATGGTGTGCTTGCCTGGAAGATGCCCGGGGCAGGTGGCGGAGGCTACCTGGCTCTCGTCATTGACGATGCCAAAGCCTTCTGCAAGGCTCACGAGGAAGCCATCCCACTCACCATACGTAGGACCTAAACACAAACACCAATGCTACACATCAAGGAAGAGGCTGCTCGCTGCCTGTTGTGCCAGGATGCTCCCTGCACAAAAGCTTGCATTACAGGAGACCCTGCCCGCGCCATCCGCGCCATCCGCTTTGACAACATCAAGAACGCAGGCAGATGGGTTGCTGACTGCTCTGACGCTGACCTGGAACGCGCTGAGCAGGCTTGCATACATTACGACCAGCCTGTCCGCATCCGCGAATTGCTGAAGGAGCTAAGGCAATCTTCTTGCTCCTTGCCCCCTGCCCCTTGCCCCCAAGACAGGGGACCTCTTGCCATCACCTTCTGCGGCATCCGATGCGAGAATCCTTTCTTCCTGGCTTCATCTGCCGTATGCACGAACTACGAGATGGTGGCGCGTGCCTTCGACATGGGCTGGGGCGGCGTCTTCTACAAGACCATCTGCAAGCAGGACATCCGCGAGGTGTCGCCTCGGTTTGATGCCGTGAAGGAGGGCACTTCCTTTGCCGGCTTCCGCAACATGGAGCAACTGAGCGAGAATCCCTATGAGGTGGATTTCGACATCCTGAAGCGTCTGAAGCAGAACTACCCGAAGAAGGTCGTCATTGCCAGCATCATGGGTCAGTTCGAGGAGGAGTGGATAGAGCTCGCGAAGATGGCAGAGTTTGCCGGATGCGACGCCGTGGAACTGAACTTCTCCTGCCCTCAGATGCGACTGGCAGGCATGGGCAGCGACGTGGGACAAGACCATGAGCTCGTCACGGCCTACACTGCCTACGTCAAGCAGAATGTGAAGATTCCCATCATCCCCAAGATGACGCCGAACATCACGCACATGAAGGAGCCTGCACTGGGCGCATACTTTGCCGGAGCAGACGCCATTTCGGCCATCAACACCATCAAGAGCATCACCTTCTCGCCCGAGGCGGAGGTGAGCGAGAAGAAGACGGTGTCGGGCTACTCGGGACGTGCCGTGAAGCCTATCGCCCAGCGTTTCATCCTCGAACTGGCGCAGAACAACATCATGCGAGGCATCGAGTTGAGCGGCATCGGCGGCATCGAGACGTGGCGCGACGCCCTGGAATACATTCAGATTGGCTGCCGCAACGTGCAGGTGTGCACGGCTGTCATGGAGTACGGCTACCGCATCATCGACGACCTCATCCTGGGCTTGCAGACCTACATGGCAGAGCGTGGCATCGAACGCCTGGAGGACCTCGTGGGCGAGCAACTGCCTTCGTTTGTCCAGCCATCGGAACTTGACAGGGAGACGATGGTGCTGCCGAAGATTGACCGCGACAGGTGCATGGGCTGCGGACGCTGCTACATCTCGTGCACCGACGGTGGACATCAGGCCATCTCCTTCGACCCTGACACCCGAGAGCCGCACATCATCGGCCAGAAGTGCGTGGGCTGTCACCTCTGCCGACTCGTCTGCCCGACTGGAGCATTTGGACTCTCCAGACGATTCAAGAAACAATGATTTATGCAACCACGAATTACACGAATTACACGAACTGATATAATAAAAGCCACAGATTGCGGATTAAAAGGATTATTATAATTCGTGTAATTCGCGCAATTCGTGGTCTAAAAAATAAAAATCCGTATAATCCGTGTAATCTGTTGTTTAAGAAAGAACTATGAAAGTCGTCATTTTAGATGGTTTCACTGCCAATCCGGGCGATCTCTCGTGGGACGGGCTAAAGGCTTTTGGTGAACTCACAGTCTATGAACGCACTGCGCCTGAGGAATTGCTTGAAAGAGCCGAGGGTGCCGAGGTGCTGCTGACGAACAAGGTCGTCATCGATGCCGACGCGATGGCTGCCCTACCCGACCTCTGCTACATCGGTGTCCTGGCTACGGGCTACAATGTGGTGGACATCGCGGAAGCCCACCGACGGGGCATCGCCGTGACAAACATTCCGGCCTACAGCACGATGTCGGTGGCGCAGATGGTCTTCGCGCACCTGCTGAACATCACGAACCGGGTGGCGCTCCACGCCGAAGCGGTCAGGCAAGGCGAATGGCAAAACTGCAAAGACTTTTCGTTCACGAAGGCTCCTCTCATCGAACTCGAAGGCCTCACCTTTGGCATCATCGGCCTCGGCAACATTGGTCGGCAAGTGGCAAAGATGGCACAGACCTTCGGCATGCAGGTCTTGGCCGTCAGCAGCAAGCCGGAGGAGATGCTGAGGCAGATGGGAATACGCAAAGCAACTGATTATGAGCAACTTTTCAGCGAGGCAGACGTAGTGAGTCTGCATTGTCCACTGACCGACGAGACCCACCACCTCGTCAATCGCGAACACCTTGCCCTGATGAAGCCCACCGCCATCCTCATCAACACTGGCCGCGGTCCTTTGCTCGACGAAGCGGCTGTCAGCGAGGCACTTGCAGCCGGCAAGCTCTATGCAGCAGGCATCGACGTCCTAACCGAAGAGCCTCCGAGGAATGGAAGTCCTTTATTACTCCCTTCCCTTCAGGGGAGGGCTGGGGAAAGGCTGTTCATCACGCCCCACATCGCCTGGGCTTCCCGGGCAGCACGCCGACGTCTCATCGACATCGCGACGGCCAACGTCGACGCCTTCATTCAGGGTAAGAAACTGAACCGGATCTGAGCCTTGCCCCTTTCGGCAAGCCGAAACGCCCATCCCACCGCTGTTCAACCGAAGATTTCCCATAGGGAATTGTTTGCACATACATGTAGATGCAATTGCACATACATGTAGTTGCAATTGCATCTACATGTATGTGCAATCAAATAATCATGTATCTGCACCCACTCCTTCCAGCAAAGTCAGGCGCCGCAACATACTAAGCCATCGCAACACCTTCCATACTTCGGAAACCATTAATACAATTTCTTACCTTTTCGCTTGCTTTTTTAGGTAAAAAACCATACCTTTGTAGTCTGAACAACAGACAAAAGCAAACAAAACACATGACTGCGACAAGATTTTCAAAAGGTTTTCTGACATTTTTCATCATGCTGCTGGCGGCCGTAAGTGCAGCAGCCGGGGACGTAGAGAAGGCCCTGGAGGCGTTCGACAAACAGGCAAATGCGGCCACGGCAAACGCATTTTTCGGCGAGTTGCTTAAGGCCGAATTTATCGATGAAATGGAGGATTTTCGCACCGACACGCCTACCGATTCGCTTCAGCAACAGGTCTGGTACTGGGCTGCCGAATGGATGTACGACCAGCAGCAGTATGAGTTGGCAGAGTCGTATGCCCTGAAGGCCTTGCCCAAATACCATCCGGCTAACCCGGAGAAGGCCGACTGTCTGAACACGTTGGGCTGCATCTACGTCCGCCTCAGCGACTTCAAGCAGGCGGCAAACTATGCTAAGCAAAGCGTGGAGATAGAGATGCAAGGGGGCGACCACGACCGGATCTCGTCGAGCCTCAACACGTTGGCAGGCATATACATGGCCGGATATCAGGCAAAAGAGGCGGAGGACATCATCCTGCAGGCTCTCGACCATGCCAACCAAGTGGACAATCCCGGCCGCAAAGCCATCATCCTGGGCATGGCCTCGGAGATTTATCACTCCTTGGGCAACGACGAGAAGGCGCTCCCCTATGCAGAAGAGGCCATCAAGATAGAGGAGCAGCTGGGCAGGACACAGAAGCTGCCCATCCGCCTCTCGCAGAAGGCATCGGCGCTGCTCGGCCTGCATCGCTACGAGGAAGCCGAAGCCATCTACCGACAGATTGCGCCCGAGCTGAAGCAGATGGGCGACTACCATTCCTACGCCATCGCGCTGAACCGTCTGGGCATGTCGCTCCTCTGCCAGGAACGGCAGCAGGAAGCCATTCCTTATTATAAAGAAGCAGCCGACCTCTTCTCCCGGATGGGCGACCTCTACAACGAAATTCATTCACACCGTGGGCTTTACGAGAGCTACTGGAAGCTCAATCCCGACTCGGCAAAACTGGAGCTTGACCTCTTCGACCTACTGAAGGACTCGCTCTACACGCACTCCACGGCCGAAGCCCTCTCCCGCTACAACGCCGAATTCGGCAATGACGTGCTCCAGAAGGAGAATGCCGAGGTGCGTAAGGCACACCGCCGCACCATCATCCTCGGCACTGCACTCATCCTGCTGATAGCAGCCGCTGCATGGTTCGTCGTTCGCCGCAGCCACCGCCGCTGGCAGAAGCAGATGCAGGAAATGGTGAAGGAAGTAGAAAGACTGCAGACCCTCGCCAAGTCCCTCGCACACTCCAACATTCAGAGTTCCCTACCCCCTGAGGATGAACAGGAAGACTCTCGCTTCCTGATACGCGTCATCGAAGCCGTCAACGCAGCGATGCCGCAAGGGAATTTCGGTGTGGAACAGATTGCATCGGAGCTTAACATGAGCGTGCAGACATTCCGTCGCCGGTTGCAGAACGCAGCTGGAGAACCTCCCAAGACCTTCATCCAAGCCATCCAAATGGAACGCGCCGTCATGCTGCTCACCGACAACCCCAATATGACAGTCTCCCAGATAGCCAACCTGTGCGGCTTCGACGAGGCAAGTTCCTTCGGACATACCTTCAAGCGCATCTATGGATGCTCACCATCGGAATTCCGAGATATGCGATGAAATGGGCAAAAATTGCGAGTCAAATGGCTCGCTTTTTTGTTTTTTGGAAGAAAATAACAAGTATTTTGGAAGATTTTAACAAGTCTCCTTCCGCAGAAAAGCCGTATTTTTGCAGCAGAAACTCATATTACTAACCCTAAATACTCATCACTATGAAACAGATCAGACATCTTTTCCTCGTGTTGCTGACGGTGCTTCTGATGCCTCAGGCAGCCATGGCCGAATACTACGGCATCAAGGTTGGCGGCGTAAGCGTTACGTCCGACAACTGCAACAACATTACAGGCAGTAACATCAAGGCTTTCCTCGATGGGATGCCTCATGCCAGCTACGACCCCAGCACGAAGACGCTGACCCTCGACAACATCTTAATTGAGAGGAGCGGCAGCGGCAACCGTGCAATCCTCAATGAAAGTTGTAACGGATTGACCATCCGCTTCATCAGTCCTTGCGCAATGAATTCCCCGAACGCTTCTCCCTTGCGCTTCAATGCCAACACCACCATCACGGGCATATCGATGGAAAGAGTTCAAGAAGGTATCTACTGGAACTCCTGTATATTCGTCAAAGGTGATTACGAAGACTGCATCACCGTAGGGAACGGTGCTTCACTGACCTTTACTAACTGCCCACCGATGTGGATCGGGGCAGAGCATTCGAATGGCATAATAGGCGACACTGGATCTGAGACTCTTACAATCACAGACTGTGAGGGACTTCGTTTATACCAAGGTGGCGTAGCGTATCATGATAATGTCAAATGGGCCGGCATCAATAACTTTGTCTCTGTCTTTGTGGAGAACAGCTACGTACCCATCACGTACCAAAGTAGCGCACGGGCTGTGATGAATGTCAAGAACTTCTTTCTTAGCTCCAACATGATGGCAAAGACCTTTTATCTTAGCGACGGATACGCTGCTCACTTCGACAATGACGGGAAAATCTTCGTATTCAGACCAGACTGGGACGACGAAGATTATGTGGTCACTGGGGATCTGGACCTTGTGCCCTTCATACCCATTGACGAGGCACACTTTCCCGACGACAACTTCCGGGCATACGTTAAAGAAGAAAAGGACGACAGGCCCGCCGATGGCAGACTCGACCAACAGGAAGCGAATGTGTTTTCTTCATCTGAAACAAACAAGTCAGTTTACTATGTCACCATAGACGTCACAGGCAGAGACATCTCTTCACTGAAAGGAATAGAGTACTTCCCAGAGCTGGAGATTCTGAATATAACCAGGAACAATATCACAGAACTCGACTTGTCACCCTTCAAGTACCTTCTGAAGCTTGTTACCACATCCAATCCGCTGAAATCCCTCGATGTGACGAAAAGCCCGCAGCTGCGCAACTTGAGATGCGACTATAACCAACTGACACGCCTCGACCTCTCGAAAAGCGACAGCCTCATATTTTTAAATTGCACGAATAACCTTCTCACTTACCTCGACTTCTCGCATTGCAACGAACTCTGGGAAATTTGGATGGGCGGCAACCGCATCGACACCTGGATGACCGAAACACTCGAGAGCCTACCCGTCACAAGTAGTGGCAGTATCTATATTTCTTCTATTTATGATACAGGAATTGACAACACTTGCACTGACGAACAAGCCGACATCGCAAGACAAAAAGGATGGAATGTCACCATCCGTAACATCGACGACGACGGCAATATGTATTACCCCATCAAGATAGCCGGACAGTACATCACGTCTGCCACGAAGAACGACCTCACCGTGCTTCCCTACGTCACGAAGAACTGCGACTCAGGCTATGCGTACTACGACAGCAACAAGAACGAGCTGCACCTGAGCGGCGTAGATATCGTTGCGCCAGACAGCCTCAATGAATATACCCTCGAAGTTGGCATGAAAAGCGACTTCAGCATCAAACTCGGCATGAATCCTGTCAACATCGTCAACAACATTTTCTCGGAATCGGGCATCCACGTCGATTCGTCTAGTAAGACCTTTAGCATCACAAGCGAGGGAAATACCACCTCGCAGCTGAACGTCACAACCAGAGGCTATGCTATATACACTTCTTCCCCACTTGTGATAGGCGGCTATACAAAGGTGACACTGACCTCAGAGAAACGTACACCGCTCACATGCGCCAGCTGCAACCTGACCATGAAGGAACATGCAGAGCTGCAGCTTGTAACCGATTCCTACTCCGAGCCCTTATGGATGAGAGGGAACGGCACCATATACGGCGACATCATCTATGAGGACGGCATCGGCATCGTCTCGCCCGTCGGAGCATACTACGACAAGAGCCAGGGCTTCATAGTTGACAAGGACGGCAATGAGCTGAAAGGCGAAGTCCTCTTCGGTCAGCCCAAGAACTACGACCTCTACATCGCAGGCACAAGGGTGAACACCAGCAACCTGAGCGACGTACTGGGCGACGGAGGCTCTGTCTGCTTCAACGGCGTTGACAGGCTCACACTCACGAATGCCAACATCGACGGCGGCACCAGCCAGTACGGCATCAACTCACTTATCCCGCTCGACATCGTCCTGAATGGCGAGAACAATGTGAATGGCAGCGTCGGCATCTCCTTCGAAAAAGAGACGCACATCAAAGGTCCTGGCAAGCTCAACGCTACCGGCAAGTACGGCATCTACTCCAACACGCCCATCTTCTACATCGAGGACGGCGCACAAGTGAAGGCCGAAGGAACCGAACGCTATGGTATGGGCAAGAGGTACAGCAGCGCTGAGGAAGTCGTCATCCGTGGTGAAGAAACTATCGTCGAACTGAAAGGCGTGCGAGGAGCCGTCGATTTCAAGCGACTCACCCTCGAGGACTACTTGCAGATAGCCTTACCTAAGGGCGCTTACTTCCGCGACGAGTGGGACGGCATCGTGCGTGCCAGCGGCTCTACCATCAAGAATGAATGGGTGACGATAGCCGGTCAGGATTTCGTGGATGCCCACAACACAGATGCCTACGGCAACACTATATATAATATAGCTTTTGCAGGCGACACCATCACGTCGGCCATCGCGTCCGACCTCACCGTCCTGCCCGCCATATCGCTCAACACGGAAGGTGGCTATGCACGCTACGACGCTTCGGACAACTCGCTGCACCTGAGCGGCGTGGACATCGAGGTGGATGCCGAAACGAAGGCTCATGCACTCGACATCTCTACCTTCCGCGACGCAACCATCGTGCTCGGCAACGACCCCGTATGCATCTACAATAACTACTTCGACAGCTACGACTTGACTTTTGGCACGCAAGGCATCCATCGCAGCGGCAATGTCCAGTCGCACCTCACCATCACCACAGAGAAATGGGCAGACGCGGATGGAAGTCTCACCATCTCTACCCAAGGCTACAGCCTCCTGGCCCAATGCGGCGTTACGATAGCAGGCAGAGCCAAGGTGAACATAGAGAGCACACGCAAGTCTGCCTTCTCCCTCACTGAAGCAATAGGCTCCGCCCTGACCCTGAAGGAGGATGCCGGGCTGACGCTCACGGCGATGCAGGAACCCATGTGGATGACCTACAACTGCCAACTCATCATGGAAGACGGCATCGGCATCATGAAGCCCCTCGGTGCAAGCTACAGCGAGGACAAGCGTTCCTTAGTGGATGCGGAAGAACAGCGACTGAGCAATACCACCGTCATCATCGGCAAGAGCATGGGCTACGGCATCTACATCGCCGGCACTGAGGTGAACAACACCAACCAGAACGACGTGCTGGGCGACGGCTCTGTCAGCTACAATCCTGAGACGAGCGTCCTCTCCCTCAGGAATGCCGACATCGACGGCGGCACAGCAGAGTACGGCATCCTTGCCTACGCACCCATCACGTTGACGGTTGAAGGCGAAAACGAAGTGAAAGGCATCTACGGCCTCTATGTCAACGACCAGACGACCATAGGTGGCACTGGTTCTCTCAGCTTCCAGGGCGAGACTGGCATCTATTCCTCGGCACCTGGCATCACCATCGAGGGCGGTATCCACCTCTATGCAGAAGGCACCGCTGGCATTGGCATGGCAGGAAAGAACGCTTCGGCAGGCGGCATCACCGTGCGCGGCGAAGAAACTATCGTAGAGATGAAGGGCACAGAAGGCGCACTCAAAGCTAACTCCCTCACGCTCGGCGAAGGCATGGCTATCTTACCAACAGAGGCACACATCGACGATTGCACCTTCTACAACCCCTCCGCCGACGAGACGGAGGAAGGGCGCGGCCTTGTCGGTGCCGACGGAAATCCCATTAAGAACCAATGGATCGTCATTGCCAGCCAGGACTACATCACGGGCGTAAAAGACCTTAAGGACCTTAAGGACTCTAAGGACTCTTTCTTCAACCTGGCAGGCCAGCGCGTAGGCAAGGGCTACAAGGGCATCGCCGTGACGAAGGGCAGGAAGGTCTTGAAGAAGTAGTTTCAATCCCTTTATATAGAACATGTACGGGTGGATTGCAAAATCCGCCCGTATTTGTTTTTAAAATATCGCAGTCCGCTATAGGGGACTCAACGCTATACACAAAAAAGAGGGTCATGCCTATAGGCACAACCCTCATTGTCTTTTTTTGCTCGGCTGTTGATTATTCAGCTACGGGGCAAGCGCAAGTGTCACAAGCGCAAGTGTCGCAAGCACAACCAGTGGTGTCCTCGCAAACTGTCTCTTCAACAGCTACGCTGTCGCTATCGCTGCAGGTACCCTGCTCAGTCTTCTGACCACAAGATGCGAAAGATACAGCTACAACAGCTGCGAACAAAAATGCTAACTTTTTCATTTCTTTTTGCTTTTTTAAACTTGTAAAACAATCAATTGTTTATTAAAACGCTGCAAAGGTACGGCGATTTTTTGGATTACGTGCAACTTTTCAACACTTTTTTTCATGTTTTTTTGCAAGTTTTTTCTAAGTGTCTGATAATCAATCATGCATTTTTCCATCATTTTCTTGTTTTTAAGGTATTTTATGTCGAAACGGGGAAAATTCGTGGTTTAGCCTCAATCATTAGGATTTTAAGTCTCGGGAATCATAGAGATGAGTAAAATAGGTGATAGAATTGTCCGATTCGGCACCCCTTTTTGTCCAAAATCCCAAGTTGCTCAGGCAGAGATACTACGTCAAGTTGATTGCACATACATGTAGATGCAATTGCATGTACATGTAGATGCAATTGCATCTACATGTATGTGCAATGAACCCAGCACGCCAGATTGGGCATCGAGGCAAGAAATATAGGGGCTTCCACCAGAACGAAGCGAAGAAGGGAGCAGGAGGATTGCAGGGACCGACAATCTTAAGAAACTGTAATTTTTCGTCGTCCGATGTTCAATGTTCGATGAAATTTCGTATCTTTGCACCCGTGAATACGTTAATAGGTAAGAAGGCTGTTTACTACACCCTCGGCTGCAAGTTGAACTTTGCCGAGACGAGCACCATCCAAAAGCAATTGGAGGCTGCCGGTGTAGGAACCGCCCAAAATGGCGAAGCCGCAGACATCTGCATCGTGAACACTTGCAGCGTCACAGAGGTGGCCGACAGCAAGAGCCGACAAGCCATCAGCAAGTTGCATCGTAAACATCCGGAGGCACTCATCATCGTCACTGGATGTTACGCACAGTTGCACCCTGAGAAACTTGCCGCACTCGAAGGCGTGGACATCGTGGTTGGGAAAGAGGAAGTGCTGAACAACGTCATTTCGTTATTTCATGATAACGTCATCACGGAAACAGAGACGTCCAAAGTCCAGCCTTTCGTGCCTGCCTGTGCACGAGGCGAACGGACGCGCTTCTTCCTCAAGGTACAGGACGGCTGCAACTACTTCTGCACCTATTGCACCATACCCTTTGCCCGCGGACGCAGCCGCAACGGCAGCATCGCCTCGCTCGTACGGCAGGCAGAGGAAGCAGCACGCGGGGGCGGCAAGGAGATTGTGCTGACCGGCGTCAACATCGGCGACTTCGGGAAGACGACAGGCGAGCAGTTCATCGACCTGCTCCGTGCACTCGACGAGGTGGAAGGCATTCAGCGCTACCGCATCAGCAGCATCGAGCCCAACCTGCTCACGGAGGAGGTCATCCGCTTCTGCAGCCAGAGCCGAGCCTTCATGCCGCACTTCCACATTCCCCTGCAGAGCGGAAGCGACGAAGTGCTCAAACTGATGCATCGCCGCTACGACACTGCCTTCTTCGCCCATAAGATAGAGGAGGTCAGGACATACATCCCCGACGCCTTCATCGGCGTGGACGTCATAGCAGGCATGCGAGGCGAGACGGACGAGATGTTCGCCGAGGCACTCCGCTTCATGCGCTCGCTGCCCGTCAGCCAGTACCATGTGTTCAGCTACAGCGAACGCCCGGGCACCAAGGCACTCAGCATCCCTGGCAAGGTGACGCCCCAGAAGAAGCACGAACGCAGTCAGCAAATCCTGTCGCTCTCGGACGAGAAGCTACATACATATTATAATATATATAAGGGACAGATGCGTCCCGTCCTGCTGGAGAAGCCTACCCCCAACCCCTCCCTAAAGGGAAGTGGAATGAGCATCATGCATGGCTTCACGGACAACTACATACGGGTGGAGACCCGCTCCAACCTGGAGGGGCTCGACAATGCCATCGTACAGGTTCGCCTGGGCGAATGGAACGAGAAGGGAGACGCACTGATAGGAGAAATTGTAAACAGTAAATAGTCAAATCGTAAATGAAGTTGGGCATCATCATATTGAATTGGAATGGTGAAGAGATGCTGCGTCGCTTCCTGCCTTCCGTCATCGAGCACTCGCCCGAGGCGGAAGTCGTCGTTGCCGACAATGGCAGCACCGATGGCTCGCTCAAAATGCTGGACAAACAGTTCCCCAATGTCCGTACTATCATATTCGACCGCAACTATGGCTTTGCCGAAGGCTACAACAAAGCCATCGCACAAGTCGAATGCGACCTCTGCCTCCTGCTCAACAGCGACGTCCGCGTAGAGGAAGGCTGGCTCACCCCCATGCTCGACTATATGGAGCAGCATCCCGAAGTCGCCGCCTGTCAGCCCAAGATACGCTGCGAGTGGCAGCCCGACATGCTGGAATATGCCGGAGCCTGCGGCGGATACATCGACCGTCTGGGCTTCCCCTTCTGCCGAGGACGTATCCTCGACACAACAGAACGCGACGAAGGGCAGTATGACAGCGTCGCTTCCGTGGCTTGGGCTACAGGAGCAGCCCTGCTCGTCCGCCGCGACATATATATAAAGGTAGGCGGACTGGATGCCCGCTTCTTTGCACATCAAGAAGAGATCGACCTCTGCTGGCGTCTCAGAAGCCGTGGCTACGGCATCGTCTGCATCCCCCAGAGCGTGGCCTATCACGTCGGAGGCGGCACACTTCCGAAGGAAAGTCCTCGCAAGGCTTACCTCAACTTCCGCAACAACCTGCTGCTTCTCTACAAGAATATGCCGGAGAAAAGGTTCAGCAGAGTCATGTTTTGGCGGCGTCTGCTTGATGCAGCAGCAGCCCTGCACTTCCTGGCAGGAGGGCATTGGGCAGTTTGCAAGGCAGTCCTGAGGGCTCACCTCGACTTCCGCAGGATGCGCAAAGACTTCAAGGAAGACAGAGACAAGAATCAGGCAGCTACCGTCGTCCCTGCCGACAAGATACTATCACCCGTTTATCTTTTATGGGAGTACTACGGCAAGCGACACTTTACATACAAGGATTTAGGAATATAGATAATTAGACAGTATGAGATTAAGCACACTTTTCCTTTTGATGCTCTTCGCTGGAGCTGTCTCAGCCCAGCAGACCTGGACGCTGCAAGACTGCCTCGACTATGCCCTGAAGCATAACATCCAGGTGCAAAAGAACCGCATCAGCGAGGAGCGAGGCGAGGTAAGCCTCTGGCAAGACAAGGGCGCGCTCTTCCCCAACCTCAGCTTCAGCACGAGCCAAGGCGTGGGCTATCGTCCCTTCACGGAAGTCATCAGCGTCGTGCAAGGCGACCAGGTGACAAGCACACGCAGCAACGTCACCTATCAGGGCACATACGGCCTCAATGCCAACGTCACCCTTTGGAACGGAGGCGTCAACTACAAGAACATCAAGCAGCAGGAACTGCAGAACCGCATCACAGCCCTCACGACGGAGCAAAGCGAGCTAACCATCCAGGAGCAGATAGCCCAACTCTATGTGCAAATCATGTACACGAAGGAAGCCAAGAAGGTGAACGAACTGCTCCTCTCTACGGCACAAAGTCAGTACGACCGTGGCATGGAGATGATGAAGCAGGGACAGATGGCAAAGGCCGACGTCGTGCAGCTCGAGGCACAGTTGAGTAGTGCACAGTACTCTGTGGTGAACAGCGAGACGCAGCTTGCCAACTATAAGCGTCAGCTCAAGGCTCTGCTCGAACTCGACCTCAACACAGCCTTCGACGTGGCAGGCAACATCCCGACGGACGAACAGGTGCTGGCTCTCGTACCAAGTGCTCAAGAGGCATACGCAAAGGCCCTCGAGACGAGACCCGAGATAAAGAGTGCCGAGCTGAGCATTGAGGCAGCCGACATGCAGCTTGACATCGCCAAGCGCGGCTTCTATCCTACCATCGGGGCAAGCGCAAGCCTTGGCAGCAACCACACAAGCGGCAGCAGCAACGCCTGGGGCGAGCAGATGAAGACAAACCTCAACATGAGTGCCGGACTGAACGTCAGGGTTCCCATCTTCGACAATCGTCAGAACATGTCGAACGTCAAGACGGCAAAGCTTCAGCAACTCTCCTCGAAGCTCGACCTGCAGGACAAGAAGAACGCCCTCTCAAGCACTATCGAGCAATACTGGCTCAATGCCAACAGCGGCCAACAGAACTATATCGCTGCGAAGAGTCGTGTGAAGAGCCAGGAGGCAAGCTACGAGTTGCTCAACGAACAGTTCCAGAACGGATTGAAGAACACAGTGGACGTGCTGCAAGGCCGTGACAACGTCATCAGCGCCGAGCAGGACATGCTGCAGAGCAAGTACATGGCTCTGCTCAACATACAGCTCCTCAAGTTCTACACAGGGGAGAAGATAGAATTGTAACCAACCTACGAACACTATACATTATATATAATATATAAAGATGAGACATCACACATTCACCAAGGCAGCGTTGCTGATATCAGCAGTTGCTATCGTGAGCAGTTGCCACAAGAAGATTGAGTTCACCTATACCGAGGTGGAAGCCGCCGTTCAGGACGTCACCACAAGCGTGACGGCGACCGGCACCATCGAACCCGTAACGAGTGTCGACGTCGGCACCCAGGTGAGCGGCATCGTCAGCAAGCTCTATGTAGACTACAACAGCGTGGTTAAGGCCGGACAAATCATTGCCGAGCTGGACCGCACAAACCTTATCAGCGAGCTGAGCAGCGCACAGGCCAACCTAAAGAGCGCGCAGAGTGACCTCGACTACCAGAAGACCAACTACGAACGCTTCAAGGCTCTCTACGACAAGGGACTCATCTCTGCCAACGACTACGAGCAGGCTCGCCTCTCCTATATCAAGGCGCAGCAGACGGTGACACACCAAAAGGAGAGCGTCAAGAAAGCGCAGACGAACCTCGGCTATGCCACCATCACGAGTCCAATCGACGGCGTCGTGCTGAAGAAGGAAGTGGAGGAAGGCCAGACGGTCGCTTCGAGCTTCAACACGCCGACGCTCTTCACCATCGCCAAGGACTTGACTGATATGCGTGTCATCGCTGACGTGGACGAGGCAGACATAGGCGAGGTGAAGGAAGGCCAAAGGGTGAACTTCACCGTGGACGCTTTTCCCAACGACACCTTCCAAGGCGCTGTGACGCAGGTTCGCCAGCAACCCACGACGGAGAGCAACGTCGTGACCTACGAGGTGGTCATTAGCGCGCCCAACGAAGACCTGAAGCTCAAGCCAGGCCTCACGGCCAACGTCGTCATCTACACGCTCGAGATGCCCGGCGTCCTCGCTATTCCCAACAAGGCACTCCGCTTCAAGCCGAGCGAGGCCATGCTCAATGAGGGCGAGACCATCACAGACATCGACAGCCCCCAGAAGGTGTGGACGAAGGAGGGACCGAACCTCAAGGCCATCGCCATACAGACGGGTGTGACGAACGGCACTTTGACGCAGGTGACAAACGGACTGCAGGCCGGCACGAAAGTCATTGTTGACGTGCAGAGCAACGAGGGCGAGCTGGAAGGCGAACAGCAGCAGAACAGCAATCCCTTCATGCCGAAGCCCAAAAACAGGAACAACGACAAGGACAAGAAAAAGAACTGAATAGTGGTGAGAGGTTAGAGGTTAGGGGTTAGAGAATACCGTTAGCCCCGAAACCAACAGCCGAAAGCATTCCTCTAACCTCTAACCACTAACCTCTAACCTCCATGAATATGAACGACAGAAAGGTTGTCATCGAACTTCAGGACGTGCGACGCGAGTTCCACGTCGGCAGCGAGGTGGTGAAGGCGCTCCGAGGTGTCAGCTTCAAGATATATGAGGGCGAGTTCGTCACCATCATGGGCACTTCCGGCTCGGGCAAGAGTACGTTGCTCAACCAGCTGGGCTGCCTCGACACGCCCACCAGCGGTGAGTACATCCTGGACGGTGTGCCTGTGCGCAAGATGCGACGCAGCGAACGGGCAGTCCTACGCAATCGCAAGATTGGATTCATCTTCCAAAACTACAACCTCCTTGCCAAGACGACGGCAGTAGAAAATGTGGAACTGCCTCTGATGTATAACAAGACGTACAACGCACGGCAGCGCCGCGAGGCAGCCGTCAAGGCTCTGCAGGCTGTGGGACTGGGCGACCGGCTCGACCACAAGAGCAATCAGATGTCTGGCGGACAGATGCAGCGCGTCGCCATCGCACGTGCACTGGTCAACAACCCAGCCGTCATCCTGGCCGACGAAGCAACGGGCAACCTCGACACACGCACCTCGTTCGAGATTCTATGCCTCTTCCAGGAACTCCACCGCCAGGGGCGCACCATCATCTTCGTCACACATAACCCCGAGATAGCACAATACAGCAGCCGCAACATCATGCTGCGCGACGGCAAGATACGCGAGGACAAGGAAAACCCCAACATCCTCGATGCCCGCGAAGCACTGGCAGCCCTGCCAAAAACAAACGATGACTGACCCAACACAACACAGCAAGTTGATTGCACATACATGTAGTTGCAATTGCACATACATGTAGATGCAATTGCATATACATGTAGTTGCAAAGAATTTGGCACGTTAAACGACAAAACCTAAAACAAGAAATGAGCATAAAGAACCTACTGAAAGTGGCGCTGACCGCCATCATGAGCAACAAGTTCCGCTCCTTCCTGAGCATGCTTGGCATTATCATCGGCGTGGCGGCCGTCATCATCATGATGGCCATAGGCCAGGGCTCGAAGCAAAGCATCCGCGAGGACCTGAGCAAGATGGGCACCAATCTGCTCACCATCCGCCCGGGCGCAGAGATGCGAGGTGGCGTGCGTCAGGACCCGTCGGCTATGCAAACGCTCAAGCCGGCTGACTACGAGAGCATCCTCCGAGAGGCGACCCTCGTCACGCACGTCAGTCCGGAGGTCACAAGTGGCGGCCAGGTCATCTATGGCTCCAAGAATACCAACTCCACGATGTACGGCGAGAGCCCCGACTACATGACCATCAAGCTGTGGGACATCAAGAGTGGTGACTGCTTCACGGAAGAGGACGTGATGAAGAGCGCCAAGGTGTGCGTCGTGGGAACCACTATCGTGAAGGAACTCTTCGGCAGCGAGGACGCCGATTGCATCGGCAAAGTCATCCGCTTCAAGAGCATCCCCTTCCGCATCGTAGGCGTGCTCAAGTCGAAAGGCTATAATAACTGGGGCATGGACCAGGACAACGTGATGATAGCTCCCTACACGACCGTCATGAAGCGCATCGCTGCCCAGACGTTCTACAGCAGCATCGTCATGAGTGCCCTGACAGAGGAACTGAGCGACAAAGCCATAGAAGAGGTGACGCAGATATTGCGTCGCAACCACAAACTGAAGGATGATGCCGAGGACGACTTCACTATCCGTTCGCAGGCAGAATGGATGGAAACGATGTCCTCCACCATGGACACCATCACGCTCATACTGGTTGTGGCAGCCGCCTTCTCGTTGCTCGTGGCAGGCATCGGCATCATGAACATCATGCTGGTCAGCGTCACAGAACGCACGAAGGAGATAGGCTTGCGCATGAGCGTCGGTGCCCGAGGCATCGACATCATGAGTCAATTCCTCATCGAGAGCATCCTCATCTCGCTCACAGGAGCGTTCCTCGGTGTCGCTCTCGGCTATGGAGGCAGCTGGCTCGCCAGCAATGTCCTGATGATGCCCAGCAGCGTACCGTTCTGGGCAGTAGGCCTCAGCTTCGCCATCTGCGCTTTCATCGGCATCTTCTTCGGCTACGTCCCCGCCCGAAAAGCTGCCCTCATGGACCCCATCGAAGCTATAAGGTACGAATAAAGGACCCACCCCAACCCTCCCTTAAAGGGAGGGAGACAGATGGCAAATGAATGATTAAACGTTAAATATAACTAATATGTCAACTATGAAAACTAACTCATTATTATGCCTTCCCTTTAAGGGGAGGTTCGGAGGGGTTTTTGTTGTGCTCTTCTGCTTGCCTCTTCTGCTTATGGCAGGCAAGAGAGACTACATGAAAGACCCGAAGTATCTGGCTGGAGCCGTGCCTGAAGTGGACGGCATCGTCACCTTCCAGAAGAACTTCAGCGTGACAGACAAGAGCGAGCAACAGATTTATGACATCGTTGCAGCTTATGTCAAGAACACACTCATCTCCGGTGGCATCCAGAAGCAGCAGCCTCAGTACACCCGCATCATCTCCGAAGAGAAGGGGAGCGGCACGATTATGGCCCGCATCGAGGAGTACATGACATTCAACAAGACGTTCTTCGAAATCGACCAGACGCGCTTCCGCTACCTCATCAGTGCAAGCGTGAAGGGACAGAAGGTCAGCCTCGTCCTCACACAAATCTCGTATTACTACAACGAGAACATGGACGGAAAGAACGGCGTGCCTTATAAAGCCGAGGAATGGATAACGGACAAAGTGGCCATCAACAAGAAGGGAACAAGGCTCTATCCACGCAGCGGCAAGTTCCGCCGCATGACGGTGGACCGCGTGCAGGCTATCTTCGAAGGCTTCATGGATGCCCTCTCCACAATGGAAGTAGAGGAGCAAGTCCTGACAAAGAAGCGTAAAGGCATCGTCGAGGAGTAAACAGCAATGAACACCCGACTTCTATCGTTCTGCCTGCTCTTGCTCATGGCTGCCGATGCCCTGAGCCAGTGCAAATACTGCAACTCGTATGAAGACTTCGTCAACGACAAGTGGCAGCCGCTGGATACCCTATACAGCAAGAAGCATGGCAAAGGCTATGTGTTCATGTGGGGAGTAGGCGGTTATAAGCTGACCACGGGAGACAAGGCCACCGACGCAACGATAAAGAAATCCTTTGCTGCGATGCAGGGAAAGACGCTCTTCGTAAATGGTCACAGACTGAAATGCGGCAAGCAGAGTATGGGCAAAGGCTTCTGCAAGGCTGCCCGCATTAACCGTTACAACATCGTCTTCACCAGTAACATCATGCCAGCCGATTACAACTCCTCCCAGATGGCAGGAGCTATGGCGGCTTCATTAGGAGTGATAGCAGGGCAAGGAGGAGCAATAGGCGGAGCCGTAGCAGGCTTAGCAGGAGGCATTGTCGGAGGCACCATGGGTGGAGTGCAAGCCTTTAAGTCCATGAAGCATCCCGTCTGCCACATCGTTGCCCCTTCGTCCGACGACGAAAAGCAGACAACCACAGTGCCTATCGACGACAAGCTTATGGACAAGTTCCTCCTCAGCCGTAACCTCACCAAACTACACGACAAATACTACGCCGAGAAGGACAAGGACAAACGCATGCAAGCCAGCCGCGTCATCCCTATCCTCGAGAAGGCAGGCATCATCGAAGCAGAAGAATAACAGGCCTCCGTGCCCTATAGAGCGCAATAATTATGAATTATGAATTGAGAATTATGAATTACAAAGCTCTCCTCCTCGCCCTCATGTTGGGCTGCATCGTCACGACAGCTGACGCCAAGAAGAAAAAGACCAGTGGCAATCCCATCTTCCCTGGTTGGTATGCCGACCCCGAAGGCGCCGTCCTCGACGGAAAGTATTGGGTATTCCCGACGTTCAGTGCTCCCTATGATGAGCAATTGCACTTTGACGCCTTCTCGAGCAAAGACCTTGTGAACTGGACGAAGCACGAGAACGTCATCACGAAGGCTGATATTCCCTGGCTGCGCCGCGCGCTTTGGGCACCCGCCATCATCGAGGCGAACGGCAAGTTCTACCTTTTCTTTGGTGGAAACGATGTGCATGAAGGCGAAGTTGGAGGCATCGGAGTTGCTGTAAGCGACCGTCCCGAAGGCCCTTACAAAGACGCTCTTGGCAAGCCGCTCATCAATGAAATCGTGAACGGAGCACAGCCTATCGACCAATTCGTCTTCCGTGATGACGACGGACAGTACTATATGTTCTACGGCGGCTGGCGTCATTGTAACGTCTGCAAGCTGAGTCCCGACCTGCTTTCCATCGTTCCTTGGGAAGACGGACAGAAGTTCCACGAGATTACTCCCAGCAAGGAATATGTTGAGGGACCCTTCATGTTGAAGCGAAACGGCAAGTACTATTTCATGTGGAGCCAAGGTGGTTGGACAGGTCCCGACTATTGCGTGGCTTACGCCATCAGCGACACACCCTTCGGTCCCTTTGAACTGAAGGGCAAAATCCTGCAGAGAGACGAGTCGATAGCCCGCGGCGCCGGTCATCACAGCGTCATCAAGGTGCCCGGCAAGGACGAGTACTACATCATCTACCACCGTCGTCCGCTGGAGGAACGCGATGGAAATCACCGCGTCACCTGCATCGACCGCCTCGTCTTCAACCCCGACGGAACCATCCAGCCCGTGAAGATGACCTTCGAAGGCGTCAAGAAAAGCAAGATAAGGAAATAAGAAGTCCGAAAACTTCTGCAGAGAAGTTGGCAGACTTCTGCAGAGAAGTTGGCAAGTTTCTCTGCAGTAGTTTTTCGGAGCAATCAAGGGAAGAGCAAGAGATGACGCGCAAAGAGCTATATCGCGAAGTAGCAGAATACTTCCGAAAGGCAATGCCGGAAGCCAAGACGGAGTTGCACTACAACGACCCCTTCCAGTTGCTCGTGGCCGTCATTCTCAGTGCCCAATGCACCGACAAACGCATCAACCAGGTCACGCCCCGCCTCTTCGAGGACTATCCTAACGCCGAGGCGATGGCCCTGGCCAGTCCCGAAGTCATCTACGACTACATCCGCTCCGTCTCCTACCCCAACAGCAAGGCCAAGCATCTGGCAGAAATGGCACGAATGCTTTGGGAAAAGCACGGAGGCGAAGTGCCGCAGGACATGAAGCAGCTGACAGAACTGCCCGGCGTGGGCCGCAAGACTGCCAACGTCGTACTGAGCGTCGTCTGGGGTGAAGCGCGTATGGCAGTCGATACCCACGTCTTCCGCGTCAGTCATCGTCTGGGGCTCGTACCAAAGACATGCACCACGCCGTTCTCCGTAGAGCAGACGCTCACGCGTTTCTTTAATAAGGAGGACATTCCCGACGCACATCATTGGCTCATCCTCCACGGCCGCTACACCTGCACATCCCAGCGCCCCAAGTGCGACAAATGCGGCATCTCGCATCTGTGCAAAACCTATCAAACCAAGAACAAAATAAAAAAATGTTAAATTAAGCCTCGTTTTGAGGCTTTTTCTTTGTGGAATGATAGAAACTTCCTACTTTTGCAATCGATTTTCAGAAACGAGAATCAAGTTTTTCTAAAATAACATCAATGATAACAACACGTAAGACGACTGACAGGACGACTGCATCAGGGCGACGGGCATAGCTGCCATTGTCTCTCTTGCAACACTGTACAGATGCTCTTACTGCGTCTCAAAGACGCTGGCGCTCTTTGACTTATTGTTATCATTGGCTTCTCAAAACCCTCAAGCCGACGAGGGTTTCTTTGTGTCTACACATTATTTATTAATTCAGATGTTATTTTAGATTACTATGACAAAACTTTCTATTTCATTCCAGCCAAAGGAAGTCTTTGGCAACCAAGCGTATAAATTCGGTGACGTTAACGTCCGTCTCTCTCTCGAAGAAAACTTCAAGTGCTCCGGCACCTACTGTTTCCTTCTCTACAGCGACCAGCTGGTGCTCCTTGCCGACGCTGAGACGAAATACGACCCGTCTCGCCGGCTCAACAAATCCATCAAGGCAACGCTGCAAAGCCATCTGGTCTGGATTCCAGGCAAATACTTTCTCCTTGTCCGAAACGACGAGGACAAAGTCCTTCGCTTCAACTTCACATTGGACAGCGAAGGCAAATTCATCATCCAAGGGAAGCCGCTCCTCTGCCCAAGGATGAGCGACGAAGACATGCTTTCGGGCAGACTCTACGGCTGCAAGACGCAATGGAAATTGCTCTCGCGAAAGCCCGGGACGATGCAGTTGAAGCGATGGGTCATCGAGAGAGCCAAGCAGAACCAACTCAACTCGATGCGTTCCGAGATGCAGAAAAACGAGGTGGAACTATGCAACAACCTGCTCATCTCCGGCAAAGCGACTGGCTTAATCGGGCCTTCTGTCATGCTGCTCCTCCATTCGGCAGAAGTTAACTCGGTGCACATGTTCGGGCATCTCGACCAATTCTACGATATGACGAAGTCCAATCCTTATGAGTCGATGACCGACTTCTTCAATGAAGTCAAGCCGCACAACGACTTCTTCTCGCTCGTTCAAGAAAGCATGAAGGCCTATACCTTTATCTTTTCGAACCTCGACACCCTGTTTGATTCGGGCGGAAAGCTTATCATGAAGACCATTCAGGCACATTGGCCGGCCCACAACAAATCGGCTATCTTCTACGGAACTCAGCAGGAAATAGCGGAGTTGCTTGAACAATATCCATCACTCGGGCAGCACTTCCCGGCCGAGAATCGTCTCTCTCTCGAGCCTTATACGCGCGAGGAGATGATTTTTGCCTTTTTTGAAGAGGCAAAACTTGCACATCTCGAACTCACTCCGGAAGCTGTCGAGAAGGTATGCAACCTTATAACCGAGGCCTTCGGACAAGGCTTGATTGCGAATTTCGACAGACTCGACTTCCGAGATTACGTGGAGCGGAACCTCTTGCCCTGCTATAAGAAGAACAATATCGACAACCTGAAAGCTGGGACACCAACCTTTACGGAGCTGGAAGTGCTGCCTCGCGACATCGACGACGACTTCTTCCTCAACCGGAAGTCCCACTACAACGAGGCTCTCGAGGAACTTCAAGCGATGGTGGGACTCACGGAAATCAAGCGAAACATCCGTGCTCTTTCAGGTCAGATGAAGTTCTTCCAGGAGCGGCGACTCTTGGGCCTCCGCACGACGACAGGCGCCACATATCACGCCATCCTGACCGGCAATCCCGGAACCGGCAAGACGACTGTGGCTAAGCTACTCGGAAAAATCTATCACGCACTTGGTCTGCTCTCCAAAGGCGACGTGGTGTGTGTGGACAGGCGACGCATCATCGGCCGCTACATCGGCGAGACGGAAGAGAACATGAAACTCATCCTGAAGGAGGCCCAGGGCAATGTTCTCTTCATCGACGAAGCGTATACCCTCTACACGCAGGGCGATGAGAGGGACTTCGGACGACATGCTGTGGAGTGTCTTCTCGATGTGCTTTCGCGCAAAGACCCCGACATGCTCGTCGTCTTCGCTGGCTACAAGAACGAGATGGACGCCCTGATGTCGATGAACCCAGGGCTTGTGGGACGCTTTCCCTACAGATTCCACTTCCCGAACTACACGGCAGACGAGCTAATGCAAATAGCCGGGAAGATGCTCTCTACCGATCAATACCAGCTCAGCGACGAGGCTCGCAGCCTCCTGTTCCGCATCATCTGCGAAGCTGTCCGCAGCCGCTCCGAGAGCTTCGGCAACGCACGATGGGTGGAGCAGTTCGTCAGGAACGGCATCATCCCAGCCCTCGCCGAGAGGGTCATGAGTATGCCCCACAGCCTCGACAAGGTCAGGTTCCAGCACATCGAAGCAGACGACGTACGGGCCGCTGCCGAAAAGTTCAACCCCAAAGCCATCGAGCTGAGACACAGGCCTGCAATAGGCTTCTGCGCCTAAGTGTCTATGCATCATACTCAACCAGTCCTCCCTGCCCTAATGCCATGGGAGGACTCCAGTACTCACACGTGAAAACTCCAGTACTCTCACGAGAAAACTCCAGTACTCACGTGAGAGTACTGGAACTTTGTCCCGTTGCTTTTCATTTCATACACATAAAACTTGTGCATTTCAAAGAAATGTCGTAACTTTGCAGCGGAATTTAAACCAACAACATAACACATTAATATTATGACTATTTCTGAGTACAACTTTGCCGGTAAGAAGGCAATCGTGCGCGTTGACTTCAACGTGCCCCTGAACGAGAACGGTGAGATTACGGACGATACCCGCATCCGCGGTGCACTCCCCACCTTGAAGAAGATTATCGCAGACGGTGGTGCTGCCATCATCATGAGCCACATGGGCAAGCCCAAAGGCAAGGTCAATCCCAAGCTCTCGCTGGGACAAATCCGTGCAGCAGTAGAGAAAGCCATCGGTTGTCCAGTCAGCTTTGCTCCCGATTGTGCTAAGGCTCAGGACGCTGCCAAGGCACTGAAGATGGGCGAAGCACTCCTGCTCGAGAACCTCCGCTATTATCCCGAGGAAGAAGGCAAGCCTGTAGGCATCGACAAAGAAGACCCCGCCTACGAAGACGCCAAGAAGGAGATGAAGGCTCGCCAGAAGGAGTTCGCCAAGACCCTGGCAAGCTATGCCGACTGCTACGTGATGGACGCCTTCGGTACAGCTCACAGAAAGCACGCTTCGACCGCTGTCATCGCCGATTATTTCGATGCTGACAACAAGATGCTCGGTTTCCTCATGGAGAAGGAGGTACAGGCTGTCGATAATGTTCTCTCGAACATCAAGCGCCCCTTTGTCGCCATCATGGGCGGCTCGAAGGTAAGCAGCAAGATTGGCATCATCCAGAACCTGCTCGGCAAAGTGGACAAGCTCATCCTCTGCGGCGGTATGACCTACACATTCTCCAAGGCTCACGGCGGAGAGATTGGTGACTCGATTGTCGAACTCGACAAACTCGACGTTGCCCTCGACGTGGAAAAGACAGCCAAGGAAAATGGCGTGGAACTCGTTCTCGGCGTGGACAGCGTTTGCTGCACCGGCTATGACTTCGGCACATTCAGCGTGAAGCCAGGTGCTCAGATTAAGGTCTTCCCCAGCAACGCCATCGAAGCAGGTTGGGATGGACTGGATGCAGGTCCCGAAAGCCGCAAGAAGTTTGCCGAAGCCATCAAGGGTGCAAAGACCATCCTTTGGAATGGTCCTGCTGGATGCTTTGAGTGCGAAGACTTCACAGCCGGCTCTCGTGCAGTAGGTGAGGCAGTTGCTCAGGCTACAGCAGAAGGCGCCTTCTCACTGATTGGCGGTGGTGACAGCGTGGCTTGCTGCACCAAGTTCGGCCTGACAGACAAGGTCAGCTACATCTCCACCGGTGGTGGTGCTCTTCTCGAGGCCATCGAAGGCAAGGTTCTTCCCGGTGTGGCTGCCATCAAAGGCTAAGCAAATGAACAGACCCTCCCTCAAACCCCTCCCTTGTAAGGAGGGGAGTAGACAGTATTCCTGTGGCATCTCCCCTTCCTGCAAGGGAGGGGTTTGGGGGAGGGTCTGTTCTCTTTTCTTTATTTTATTACTGGTTTCCTGCTCCGGAAAGCAGGAGGGCGTACAGCCTGAAGCAGACTCGACGGGCATCGACACCAGCCTCCTCTGCGTTGCCGTCATGCCAACGATGAACTGCCTGCCTGTCTATTATGCCGAAAGGACTGGCTTGGCCGACAGTTTAGGACTGGAGATGCAGGTGCTCAGGTACCAAGCCCAGATGGACATCGACACGGCTATCACGGGCGGATATGCAGACATAGCCTACACAGACCTTATTCGCATCGCCAAACTCGACGGGCAGGGAACTGCAGTGAAGCCTTTCGCAAGCCTTGACGAGCCACTTTCCCTTATCTCGCTCAAGACGAAACGCGTGAAGCAGGTCAACCAGATGAAGGAGCAGATGATAGCCATCAGTCGCCTTTCCGCCACGGATTATTGGTGCGACCGAATGCTCGACGAGACCCACACAAGCCACGACGACATCTATCGCCCGCAGGTGAACGACGTCCTGCTTCGCGCCGAAATGCTCCGCCTGGGACTTATCGATGCCGCCATCATGGGGGAACCCTATGCCACATGGATGGTGTCGCTGGGACACAAGAGGCTTTCCCAGTCGAAGGGAAAGCAGCCGCAACTCTATGCGTGGGCTGCCATGAGCTCTGCCACAAAGCGACAGCAGAACTTATTCCGCAGGCTTCTGGACGAGGCCATACAGCGCATGGCAGATGCCAGCCAGGCTGAAATGCTGCGAGACATCCTGAAGCAGGACTTCGGATTGCCTGCCGAGGCAGCCGATTCCCTTAATCTCCAACCCATTGCCCCCCCCTCAAACGTCAGGCAGAGCGACATCGAGGAGGCTGGCAACTGGCTTGCCAAGAGAAAGAAAATCAAGTGATGATAGACGCCAAGACACTTCGCCTCGTCACGCAAAACGGGCTTCAACAGTTCGCCCAAGGCTTTATCCTGGACGGCATCGCTGCCCTTCGCACACTCCTCCCCTACTGTGCGAAGGAGGCTATCATCAGTGTCGAAGCCGAGAACCTCGAGAAGAACTACCACTACATGCTCTCGTTCCTGCGTGGCGGAGGCAGCGACGAGAAGCGGAACGACGTGCAGGCCAAGATGCAGAGACAGGGCGTGGCGCTCTTGGAGCAAGCCAGCAGAACCATCCGCATCAGCCTGGACAGCGACATCTATTGCAACGCCCTGAACAGGCTTAGGGATGTCTATGGCGGACAGGACGCATTGCTCGACAAGTGGAACAGTCTGCTCACACCCGAAGAGGCGGGCGACGTGCAGGACGACATCTTCGACCTCCTTTGGACCTCGCCTTTCTGGACAGCCGAGGACACGGCCTTCTGGTATGACTTCCTCATGCAGCAGAGGGACATGGTGCAGCAGCATCTTGAGGGAGCCATATTCCTCTCCCTCTGGGAACACTACGATGCCGAGAAGATGCAGCTGCTTGGCCTCATAGCCGAAAGCGATTGCCGACGCACACACATCACGGCTCTCTGCCACCTGCTACTCCTGAGGATACGCCACAAGGAGCTTGTCCCGCTGATGCCTTCGCTGCCCAAAAGCATCCTTTCCCGAAAGGAGAAGAAGCAGATAGCACAGGTACAGCACGAACTTCTGCTGATGCTTGTCAGCGAAAAGGACATGGAGAAGGAGATGAAGGAAGCGGAAGCCATCACGAAGGAACTCTTCTCCGGGAAGCAGCCTCTGAATGCCCAAAACATAAAGGACATGATATCCCTGCGCGGACGATACCTGAGAAACCGTCTCCAGCGCGGGCTCGACATCAATCTCTCCAAGATTCCCCTGCTTCACACTTGCAAGTACATGCGCCGCGTCAGCCACTGGTTCATGCCTTTCGACAAGACGCACCCGCTCTTCCAGTCTGTCATGATAGACGACAAGGGCCGTGAGAAGGAGAACCTCTCCGTGCTGGTGGACCTCATCATGGACTGCGACGTGGACAAGCTGGCTATGCTCTACCTTGTGGCACACGACAAGGACTTCTCGAAGGCAGTGCAGCAACTGGACGAGCAGGAGCTTCCCGACAACGCGGGCTCCGTGATACCCGAGTACAACCTACGTTTCATCATGCAGGACCTCTACCGCTTCTTCGGACATTCCCCCCTGCATGCCCAGCTCGCCAATCCCTTCAGGGAGGAGGTGTCGCTGCTTGACTTCCCAGAACTCGCCACAATGTTTTCCATCGACGACACCGTTGCCTGCTCGGAACTCCTCTTCGAGCTTGGGCACTACAAGCAGGTGCTCGCTGCCATCGACGACGTCATCAGCCGCGAAGGAGCCAGTGCCTCTGCACTGCTGCTCAAGGGGCGCGTGATGAGGGAGCGCAAGAAATATGCCGAAGCCATCAGCTGCGGACGCAGTGCCGAGCTGTTGGAGCCAGAGAATCTGGAGGTCCTCCATTTCCTCGTCGAGTGTTATGCCATGCAAGGTCGCTACGAGGAAGAGTTGGAATATCTGCAGAAGCTCTCCGACGTCATGCCCGACGACAAGTCACTCCCCCGCCTCATCGCAGCCGCAACAGACAAGGTGGGACGGCGCGAGGAGGCGCTCGCACTCTTCTTCAAGCTCGACTACGAGGCATCGCCCGACGACGAAAGCTACGACGAACTGGCATCTTCCATCGCTGACATCGCACTGGCACTCGACAAGCTTGACATCGCTGAGCGCTACACGCGCAAGGAACTCGACCTCTCCGAAGGCAAGAATTGGGAGGCACACCTGCGTATGGGACACATCCGGCTGCTCCGAAAGCATCGCAGCGCAGCCGCTACACCCGAGGTATCCACCGAAGCTGACTTCGTTGAGCAAAAGCTTCCTACTGAACAAAGCGAAGAAGGAAAAGCCAACGACTGGAAAGATGCAATAGACAGCTACGAACAATTCATAAACTGTTTCGTCGGACAGCATGTACAGGAAGCCAGCGTCGCCATAGCCAAATTCCGCGAGAGTTGGGGAATGCTCGAGGGAAAAGGCATCAAGCGGGCTGACCTGTTGCTCATTCAGGATATTCTCCAAGCCGCTGCCAGCGGGACGCTTAAATAGAAGCAGCCAGAGCCAGCACTGGCAGAACTTGTATATTTCCCATTATTGCTATTCGCTAAAAACGGCCAAAATGGCCAATAAACTGTCAGCCCGGGGCATCGCCCTGGCTATTGTATGCCGCAGATAGACTGCGCTTTGTAAGAGCAAAAGCTTTGCCACCCATAATTCATGACAATTCGTGGTCCATTCATGGTAATTCATGTTAAACATATAATTTCCATGAATTTCTCATAAATTATCAAAAATCCGACGCAAAAATGAGGCCTTTTTTACCCGTTTTGCATGTGTCTGAAAATCAACTTGGCAGGGTGGAGGGTTTGCACATACATGTAGATGCAATTGCATATACATGTAGTTGCAATTGCATGTACATGTAGTTGCAAACAACCCTTGCTTTAACTTCATGCGGATAGGAGAAGGAAATTCTCTTATTCACTCAGCCAAAAAACTTCCTTTTATGTTCTCCCTAAAAAGCTATCTCGTGCCTCTTTTCTTTAATTATATTTGTCTTTTTGCCAAAATTCCTGCCAAAAACATACCCCGCGACATAGAAATTCGGTACAAATACATCAAATTTCGGTACAAAATGCCCCTTTTCACGAAATGATACACATTTTGCATTTAATGATAACTGCTTTTCGGGGGAAATACATACTTTTACACACGAAAATGCAAAAACTGCTATGCTGACACGTAGATTCTTGTCTTCCGACGTATGTGCTGCTGCCTTTCACCAGGGCAGCAAACGCACGTCGTGCGTCGAAACAATAACTACCCCCCCCAGATAACGTATCCTATTCTAACGGCTCACGAGGCTACGCGCCGAGTTACGCCGGGTGTGCTGTGCTTCCCAGAAGGGAGGTGCGGCAGGATTTGTCGCATACCTAAGGGAAAGTTGAAAGTGGAAAGTTGAAAGTTATATGAGGTCCTTGCACATTATATCTTGCATCTGGCTGCTGCTCTGGCTGTCGTGCCCATTGTATGCCGTGGCGGACGAGGGCGGGCAAGTGGAACGCTATGCCCAAAAATACCTGAAGCAGGGTGATGCTGCCAGCCGCCTCAGGCTTGCCAACGATTTCTTCGCCTATCTCCTTGGGATTGACTACATCGACGAGCCTATCCGCTTCCCCGACGGCTCGCACATCGATTCGGTGGATGTCAACGTCTATTATTATATTGCCGAGTGGCACTACGGGCAGGGTGACTACCAGAAGGCCGTCGGCTATCTGGAGAATGC
>JAFUGG010000072.1 GCA_017469525.1 Bacteroidaceae bacterium
CATTTCGTGAGCTTCCTTGATGAGGGGAGCCTCCCTCTTAGCCTGCTCCTCGTCCATACCCTGCTTCTCCATGAGCTCCTTCACTTCCTCGCGATAATGCTTATCGAAGGCAACATAGTAATCTCCAATGAGGTGGTCGCCCTTTTTGCCAGACGATTCGGGCGTTTCGCCATTGCCCCACTTCAGCCAGGCCAGCATAGACTTGCAGATGTGGATGCCTCGGTCGTTCACGATATTCGTCTTGACCACCTTGTTTCCATTGGCCTCCATCACCTGCGCCAAAGCCCATCCGAGCAGATTGTTGCGGACGTGACCGAGGTGGAGGGGTTTGTTGGTGTTGGGCGAAGAGTACTCTATCATCACGAGCGGGCTGTCGTCTGTGACGGGCAGGAAGCCGAACTTGGGGTTCGCCTGTATTCCTTGGAGCAACTTTATCCACTCGCGCGAACTGATGCTCAGGTTCAAGAAACCCTTCACGGCATTGAACTTGCTCACCACCTCGGGCAGCCTCTCTATGAGCTTCTCGCCTATCTCTTGTGCCGTAGCATCGGGAGCCTTGTGGCTCATCTTGGTAAAGGGGAAGACCACGAGTGTAATCTCTCCCTCGAACTCAGGCCTCGTTTGCTGCAGCTGCACCATCTTCTCGGGCACAGGCTGACCATAGAGTTCCTCCACGATGGCCCTAACGGCCTCTGTTATCTTGCTTTCTATTTTCATACGTCTTTACATTATGCTTTTTACATTATTATATATAATATGCGCCGCAAAGGTACGAAAAGGAGAGCACAATACAAAAGGAATGCAAAAGTTTTTCCTCTTATTGTCGGGCAGAAGTATTTTCGACGAAAGACTGGGTACGAATTAAGAATGAAGGAACAGTTCTATCTTGTCCTTCTGCCATCCATGTTGAACCATCTGGAGCCTCTTACGATGTAAAGATGACTGTCCTTTATTATCTTGGAGGCTTTCTCTATTTCGATGTAATGGTAGGGGCAGATGTCGTTCGTGGCATCTATGAATGTCTCCACGGTCTGGAACTGACTGTCGAGCCAGCTTAGGTGTTCGAGGATGAAGGTCCGGAGGGCTTCGTAGTCCTGAGATGCTGTCCGTGGACTGGCGGAAGGGTTCAGCAGGCACGGATACTCGCCCCAGAGATTGTCGTTCGTCAGCAATGCTTCCCGGAGGTTTGCATATATTCCATCCAGTTCTCCACCTTCGGAGAAGAGGTCAAGGAGAAGGGGGCGGGCTACGTCCCAGTAGGCGTCGTAGGCCATTTGGCAAAGGATGGGGTCAGGAAACCAGTATTGGTAGTAGGAATAAGGCTTTTTGTTCACAAGTGTATGAAATGTTTGCGTGCCTCCTCCCACAGACCAGCATGCCGAGCTGTGGTCGAAGTCCCAGGCAGGGCCGAAGTGGAGCTTGCCGTCGGGGGCTATATAGGAGAAGCGGGAGTTGTCCGGGTCGCCTTGCCCCATAATCTCGTTCACAAGCCAGATGCCTACCATCGACTGCATGTCGGCATATTCCTCATAGCCTTTTCCTTTTATAGGAGGTTCTTTGAGGCATACGGCTTCGAAGCGGTTCCATATGTCGGCTGCGGCTGCCAGCATGGCGGGGTTGGTGCTGACACTCTCTGGTGTGTTTATCTTGAGGAAGATGCCGCCAGGTGTTGTGATGCCAAAGGAGTTCGACTGATACGGGTTCTCAGCCTCAAAGAGATAGCCTTGACAGAGGTCATAATCCTCCTTGAGTCCATAATCTGCAAAGTCGTATGTCCGCCCCTTGAAGCTGACCAAGCCGTCCGTCACCCATGAGAGGTTCTGCCGCATGGCATCTTCCAGCTGTTCCACATTATCGTCGTCGGTGGCCCCGCCCTCTTCCAGGATAGCCGAGAAGAGCGGGCTGGCTATGCCCTCTGCCTCGTCTTTCCAGCTGAAGATGTCCACACAATGCTTATCGACACGCAGGTGCTGGCTGAGCATGTAGCATCCCTTGACCTCACCATTGAGTACAATATCCACCCACGTCATGTTCATTCCGTAGATACCCAAGGCTTTTGCCAGCCGGCTTGCTACGTAGTTCCTGAGGCCGCACTTGTCGTTGAAGTTGGAGAGCAGGACCCAATGCTTGCTCTTCCCGAATCCGAAGAGGCTGGTCTTCTTCCCAAGCTTCAGCTTGTAGGGCTTCTGCGGGTACATCTTCCAGGAGGAGTTCCCACGGCCTTTTATTTCTGTCTGGCCGAGGTATTGCTGTTCGTATTCTGCATTGCCCTGCAGGCGGAGGCTGGCAGGCAGATAGTCGTTCTTGGAGACGATGTCATTGCCTCCTGCAACATCGATATACAGGACGGGCAACTTGCTTATCCATGTGTCTTGTGTAAAGACGGTCTTGCCCGACTGGTTGCTTACGCTGACGCGCACCCAGTGCTCATAGTCTTGGTCGGTCAGCGTATATTCGGGCGTGACCGAGAGCACTGCTTCCTGATTGAAGACGCCCAGGGCATCGCCTCTGACCCATTTGTAGTGTAGCTCAGATGCGCCGTCGGCTTTTGCCACAACGGAAAGTGTGCTCCCTGCCGTCGGCCTGTCTTCTCCCTGGAGGAGGAAAGTGCCTTCGGTGGCTTCATCCTTGCCCTGCGACAAAGCTGCTGCGCAGAGGAACAGAAACAGGCAAGCGAGAAGCGGAGCTTTCGGTATTTTCATTCCTTCTTTTCTTTTTCGGGGACAAAGGTATGAAAAGATTAGGGATTATTTAATATTTCCTTTCTCTTTTTCCTTATTTCTTTCTCTTTTTCGTTGTAACATCGTATATTTGTGGCGTTATTATGCTTCGAAAGATGATCTACTCTCTTTTGGAAACCAGGAGGTTGCTGGCAGGCTGCTGGTTTGTCGTGCTTTTGATGGTGCTGAGTGCCTCGTCGTGCTACAGTGCTGGCGCAATGGATGACCTGACAGCCGACAGTGCCCTTACCGAAGAACCTGCCGAGGTGAAGTTTTCACTGCTCTTTGCGGGCGACCTATTAGTATTCCTTTGACAAAGAAATAGTATTCTTTGACCAAAGAAATAGTATTCTTTGACTAAAGAGGTAGTGCTCTTTGACTAAAGAGGTAGTGCTCTTTGACTAAAGAGGTAGTGCTCTTTGACTAAAGAGGTAGTGCTCTCCATGCGACGAAGGCAACCAGGGAAACCCACCTCTCCGCCCTCGAAACCAATTATTGGTGTCCGGGGAAATCATTTCATTATCCCCCTGCTCTCCGTCCATACAAGGCAAAAATGACACTCAGGGAGACATTCCCCTGCGGAGAGGCAAGGAAAACGCATACTCCACCGTCGGCCGATGCCTCGCGGGGGTTCCCAATGCTCTGCGGAGACTGCCGGGCAAACATTTGCAAACCGTCAGGGTATCTGCAAACTATTGCAAACAAAAAAACTTGCAGCATTCGGCTTTTTATCTTAACTTTGCACTCGGTTAGTCGTTTAGGGGATTAGTCGTTTGGTTGTTTAGGGATATTACCGGCAACCACGACAACTTTCCCAAACGACCAAACAACCATACGACCAAACAACGAACATGAACGAACTGCTGACCATAATGACCTCACGGGAACTTTTCCTCATCATCCTGGGGACAGCCATCTACATCGTGCTCTTCATCGTGACGGTGCAGAACAGCAAGCGCAAAATTCTGGCCTTGCAAGACAGACTGGATAAGGTACGCGCGATGCAGGAGCAGTACGACCTGGAGGCTAACGAAAAGAAGATGGCAGAGCTGGAAAGCCTCATCCAAAAACTGGGCGACGAGAACTCGATGCTCCGTCTGGAGCTGGAGGAGAAGAAGCTGGCGCTGGACTATAATAATAAGGTAGCCGTCATCGAGAACGCTAAGCGCGAACAGGCCGAGACGGTCATCTTCGCGTCCGACATATACCGTCGCCTGCAGGAATGCCTCAGTGCCGGAAAGCGCCTAAGCTATCAGGACTGGGGAGAACTGACACAATTGCTCGACAGCATCTACTCGGGCCTGACCGAGAAGCTCTACAGCCTCTACCCCATGAGCGAGCATGAACTGCACGTCAGCCTGCTCATCAAGATGCGCCAGCAGCCTAAGGACATCGCCCTGCTGACAGCCCATTCAAAGGAAAGCATCGCAACGACACGCAGCCGACTCTACTCGAAAGTGTTCGGAAGGAAAGGCTCCTCGAAGGACTGGGACGACTTCATCCTCTCGCTGTAAAAAGAAATCGTAATAACGAAATAATGTTAAACGTTATAACGAACACTAAATATTAAAACTATGATTGATTACTTTTCACAACACCTCTGGCAGATGTGGGCCATCCTGTCCGTTGTCTGCCTTATTCTTGAGTTGACGGCCGGTGACTTCTTCATCATCTGCTTCTCCATCGGTGCAGCCTTTGCCTGCCTGACAGACGCCCTGGGCGGTGGCATCATGCTGCAGCTCGTGGTCTTCGCCGCCTTCACGCTGGCCAGCCTGTTCTTCGTCCGCCCCTTTGCCGTGCGCTTCCTGCACAGAAGCGACAGCAATCGTGTCAGCAATGCCGACGCTTTGCTCGGCCGCAAAGGACGTGTCGTGGAGACCGTCAAGGCCGACAGCTTCGGCCGAGTACAAATAGACGGCGACATCTGGAAGGCTGTCACCAACGAGCCTCAAGACATCCCCGAAGGGACGAACGTCCGCGTCGTCAGCCGCGAAAGCACCATCATCACGGTGGAGAAGACCCCCTAACCCCCTTTAGGGGGAATAAAAACCCCGTAAATTATTAAATAATTAAATAGTAAATCGTAAATAGTAAATCGTAAATCTTTAAATAGTAAATAGTATGACTTACTTCCTCATTGCAATCGTCGTTTTGGTAGTACTCTTTGCCAAGATGGCACTCGTGATTATCCCTCAGTCGGAAACCAAGATTGTGGAACGCCTCGGCCGCTATCATGCCACGCTGCAGCCCGGCATCAACATCATCATCCCCTTCATCGACCGCGCCAAGTCGATTGTCGTCCTCAACCACGGACGCTACCAGTACTCCACAACCATCGACCTGCGCGAACAAGTGTACGACTTCCCCAAGCAGAACGTCATCACGAAGGACAACGTGCAGACGGAAATCAACGCTCTCCTCTATTTCCAAATCGTGGACCCCTTCAAGGCAACCTACGAAATCAACAACCTGCCCAACGCCATCGAAAAGCTGACGCAGACGACCCTGCGTAACATCATCGGCGAACTGGAACTGGACGAGACACTGACCAGCCGCGACACCATCAACAAGAAGCTCTCAGCCGTTTTGGACGATGCCACAGACAAGTGGGGCGTCAAAGTGAATCGTGTGGAGCTGCAGGACATCACACCTCCAGACAGTGTCCTCACCGCCATGGAGAAACAGATGCAGGCAGAACGTAACAAGCGTGCCCAGATTCTCACCTCCGAGGGTCAGAAGGCTGCCGAGATTCTTGCCTCCGAGGGCGAACGCACGGCCATCGTGAACAAAGCCGAAGCCGCCAAGCAGGAAGCCATCCTACAGGCCGAAGGTGAGGCACAGGCTCGCATCCGCGTGGCTGAGGCAGAGGCAAAGGCCATCGAACTCATCACCGAAGCAGTCGGCAAATCCACCAACCCAGCCAACTACCTGCTCGCACAGAAATACATCCAGATGATGCAGGAACTGGCCGAAGGCGACAAGACGAAGACGGTATATCTCCCCTACGAAGCCACCAACCTGCTCGGTTCCATCGGCGGCATCAAGGACCTCTTCAAGACTGCCGAGTAAAAAGCAACGCAACAGCCCCCTCCCCGCTCTCTCACAGCCCCCTCCCCGCTCCCCCTTTGGGGGAGTGCTTCATTCCCGCTGAGAACTTCCCCTATTACAAATTATTCTTTGAGCGAAGGGGCAGCGGGAATGAGGCACTCCCCCAAAGGGGGAGCGGGGAGGGGGCTGTTGGTTATCGGGTAGGACCCAATATCTGTGCGGCGTGCTCCTTTGTTTTGATTTGTTTGCCGGACAGAATTTGCCGGATGATGCCGTTCTCGTCGATGATGAACGTCGTGCGGACGGTGCCCATCACCTTCTTTCCGTACATCGTCTTCTCGCCCCAAGCACCCATCGCCTCAAGGAGGGTCTTGTCCACGTCGGCTATCAAGGGAAAAGGCAGCGCGTGCTTCTCCTTGAACTTCTGATGAGAGGCTGCAGAATCCTTGCTCACGCCAACCACCTCATAGCCAGCCCCTTGCAACTCGCCATACCTGTCGCGCAGACTGCAAGCCTCTGCCGTACAGCCACTCGTATTGTCCTTCGGGTAGAAGTAGAGCACAAGCTTACGGCCTTTGTAATCACTCAAAAGAATGTCCTTTCCGTTCTCGTCCTTGCCCAGAACCTCAGGCGCTTTGTCTCCAATCTTCATAATATTACTGTTTTAATGCTTATACGAGGACAAAGATACAACATTTTTCCGAACAGACAAACGAGTGACATAGAAAATCCTCGCCTGCCCTTCTTGTATATATATAATAATGTGTGACTGCTTTTTTCATGGGAATTTATCGTTTTTCAATAAAATAATTGTCTTTTTTCTTGCAGCATATTAAGAAACATCTTACCTTTGTACCGAAATTATTTATCGTTTAACAATAAAACATTACTGTTATGAAGAAGAAACTTCGTTTGTATTGCGGTGTGCTGGCGGTGGTGCTGGTGGCTGCTATCGTGTGTGACCTTGTCCATGTCAGCTATTCGAATTCTACCGACAAGGAGCGTGAGGAACTTTACTTCGGCAAGGAGCCAGATGAATTCTCGACAACAGAAGAGATTGAAGGTGGTGTGAGGAGAAAGAGCAAACCGACGATGTACATCGATGTCAATGTGCAGGCCCACCATTATCCTAAGGATTTTGCTTTGCTCAGCGAAGTGGATGGTCAGGTGTGCCGCGTGGATATGAAGCAGGTGAGCCTTGCCATTCCTGCCGACCGCGTCACGCAGTCCAAGCCTTTCATCATCGTGTACTGCTCGATTATACCCAATGTGCTGCTACTCGGCTGGTTGGTTGTCATCGTCTTCCAAGTGCTGCGGTCCGTTGCCCGACGGGAAGTCTTCGTCGCCCGCATAGCAAAGAAGCTGGAGCTGGCAGGCATCCTGCTCGTAGCCTTTTGGGTGTGGCAATATATCCGCTCGTACATTGTGACGCAGGTACTCGTGCAATACGTCAACATGGCATATTACGACATCAAGTGGTTCACGCCGAATTTCATCTGCCTCATCATGGGTCTTGCGATGATGATAGTCTCGCAGATTATCCTAATGGGCAAGGAATTGCAGGAAGAACAGGAGCTAACCATTTAATCTAGAGCCATGAGTATTATTGTAAATGTAGATGTGATGATGGCCAAGCGGAAGATGTCATCACAGGAACTTGCCGAGAAGATTGGCATAACGGCAGCCAACCTCTCCATCCTCAAGACGGGCAAGGCAAAAGCCGTGCGTTTCTCCACCCTCGAAGCCATCTGTCAGGCCCTCGACTGCCAACCTGGAGACATCCTCGAGTACAGAGCAGACGAGGAAGAATAAGGCTTGCCTAACACGGAAAGAACTCTTTTCAAACAACGGATTAAACGGATTATTTTTTGCCTCTAAAGGCGTAGCCAATTCGTGCAATCCGTGTAATCCGTTGTAAAAGACATCCCTTGTTGTTCAATCTCTAATCTTGGTTCAGGGCTTTGTCCACGCTGCCGCGTTCGAGCAGGCGTTCCTGCGCTTCGTCGTAGCTGAGGCCAAGCGACTCCTGAATCATCCTTGTGCCTCTATCCACGAGTTTGGCATTGGTGAGTTGCATCTTCACCATGCGATTGCCTTCTACCCTGCCCATACGAATCATCAAGGAAGTGGAAATCATGTTGAGCACCATCTTCTGAGCCGTACCACTCTTCATGCGGCTTGAACCCGTAACAAATTCAGGACCTACAATGGTCTCGATGGGGAACTTTGAAGCCGCTGCCAAAGGTGTATGCGGATTGCTCGTGATGCAGCCCGTCAGCAAGCCTTGCCTCCTTGCCTCTTCGACAGCTCCCAAGACGTAAGGTGTTGTACCAGAAGCGGCTATGCCAAGCACAGTATCATCTTTTGTGGGAGAGAACTTCTGCAGGTCTTGCCAACCCTTTTCGGGGAAATCCTCAGCATTCTCGACTGCCGAACGCAGAGCTCTGTCGCCGCCAGCAATAATGCCAATCACCCTGTCGGCAGGCACGCCGAACGTCGGAGGCAGTTCGCTGGCATCGAGCACGCCAAGTCGTCCGCTCGTTCCTGCTCCCACATAGAAGAGCCTGCCGCCCTGCTTCATTCGTGGTTCGACGGCTTCCACAAAGGCTTGAATCTCAGGCAGAGCCTTGCGCACAGCCTCCGCCACCAGTGCATCTTCGTCGTTGATGTGCCTCAGCAGTTCCCCTACCGACATCCGCTCCAGGTGGTCGAAGTGCGACGGCTGTTCTGTAATCTTGTCTTTCACTTCCATGCCGCAAAGATACGAAGAAAAAATGAATTGGCGAAAGAATGACCCATGAAACCCAAATCGCGGCACAGATGTCGCACAGAAAGCACAGAAAAACACAGGACGCTTGTATGGCAGACAAACGACACGTTAGTAAATCTTCATTTACACGTTAGTAAATTGCGGCTCAGCGGATTTATTATTGTCATTATTCCAATTCGTTTCTTTATAAAACGGTTTTGCTTTAGATTAAGATTTCTTGCCCGAAGGGCGACTAAATTTACATTTTGACACGTCCTCTTAATCTATGACCTGTATTTGTCTGTAATTGTCTTTTCGCCAGATTAATGTAGTGACGCGCCGCGATAGCATCCGACATTACCGCGAATTAATAGATTCACTCTGTCTGCTCAGCCCACTTCACCCTCATACAGCCTCAGCCATTTGGGATTCCTTTTCATGGGCAAGTGCCTCGTCCAGCTCGTCCCACGCATCTTCATCGTCAATGACTCTGCCTGCTGCGATGTCAGCCTCTGCCACATCGAGCATGGCATTCAGTTCTTCCATCGTGTAAGGCTTCTGAGGATGCTCTTCCTTCCTGGCGAACTCAGTCAGCTCTGCCGCCAGCCATTCCATGTCGGCTATGGACAACGTACCCGTCAGGTAGTAGCGCAGCCCGTTCAATGCTTGCGTACTCATACATTAATCCTTTTACGTCCGCAAAGTTACGGAATTTTTCCATACAGGCAAAGAAAACACACGGAATTTGTCTTTTTCTTCCGCTGTTTATTTGTTCTCCCTTGACGCCAGCAACAACTTTCAAGATGTAAGCAAAACGACAATTTCACTTACATCCTGTATTTCAGCAAACTCTTCAGAATCGCTTAAAATTCCTTTGGTGGCACTTTTCTACCCCCGAGCAAAAAGACGCGCTTAAATCGAATTGGCACTGATACACAGATAGTTATGAAGCGTCATCTTTCGTCTTATGATGCCATTTTGCAAGGCAGAGATGGCAAAATCATACAAAAATCAAGCAATTTTGGCTTTTCGGGAGGGTTAAGTTCACCAGTGGAGTTTTCAAAGTTCATGTGTGAAGTTGCCAAAGTTCACGTGAGAAGTTTTTTATCTCGACCTGAGAAGTTGGCAAAATCGACCCGTTTTCCCGCATTTTCCGATACTTCAAAATCTGACACTTTGCAAGTATCATGTTACTTTTTCTTTCTTTTTGACAGTTTCTATCCCTCTCTCTGTCCTTAATACTTATAGTTTATATTAAGTTGTTAGGTACACATTGCTTCGCTCTGGCATAGGAAAAACCTCAGTAGTTATTCTCAAGGAAAAATGCAATTCCTCTAATATCTTTTGCGGATTACAAACGACATGTTTCCAGTACTCTTAGGAGAAAACTCCAGTACCCTCACGAGAGTACTGGAGTTTTCTCCTAAGAGTACTGGAAAGATGTTTTTACTGTTGTATCCGTGTTTCTCTTGACAGTTTACTGGAAGAAGGCAGGGGAAAAATTATTCAAAGTTGAATTTTCGATTTTCGTAAGCTCGGGCCATGTTGATACCTACCGGCAATTGGGTGGTGCCCAGTGAAGAGCCGTCAAGGGAGAATGTTTCGCAAGTCCTTCCATTTATCAGTTCTATGCCTTTCGACATAGGGCTGTAGGCCAAGACTTCTGCCTGATTGCCCGTACCATTTAGGGTGAACAATTTTTTTATCTCCTCGGGTGTGCTCTGGTATATTGTATAAGTCTTTCCTTTCTTAGATACAATGATGTCGCCAAAGACGGCCAGGCGGGACCCTGCATCCAGGGTAGTCTCCTCTCCCTTGTTGTTGACAAAGAACTTCCTTCCTTCATCGTCTTTTCCCAACACCCACTTCCCATCGTCCCTGAACGAGGCCTGTGCGATGTAGCGTTCCTTGCCGGATACCATTCTGCCTAACGTATCGTAGTAGTGAAAATCATTTTCGCTTAGTATAGTGCGGCCAGGAGTGGCATAATAGGCATAGCCTAAGTTGGAAAACTCCGATGCCGTAGATGGGAACTGTGCCGGAATAACTATTCTGCCTTTCGTGTCAAGATAGCCGCACTTCCTGTTATTTTCAACCTGTTTCTTTTCCTCAAACGAGAACAGGATGCGACCGCTCACGATGCGTCCCATGTATTTGAAGCGACCGTCCTCGACCATTTTCTCTCCTTTTCCGTTATAAAGCATATAGCCGGCCCTTCCCTTCCACCATACTACAGAATTGCCTTCTTCGTCTTCGCTGGAAATACCATTTACAATGGGTGTCCTTGGACTTCCTGTTTCCACATTAAGTAATTCCCATCTTTCCAGTACTGCACTTCTCTCAAGGCAAATCCACAGATTACCATACTTGTTTACTTTGTCGAAAGAAGCCACTGCACCATAAATATGTTTCTTTTCCTCCTTGTCTACTACTACAAGTTGATGATGGTCATGAGGTTCATAGACCCAGGCTATTGCATAACCATTTGCAAACGAGCCCGCTTTATCAAAATCTCCGGCAATCTTCCTACCCTTCTTGTCGATGTAGAAGTATTTCTCCCCTTGCTTACATAGAGCGTATCCATCATGGAATTCACCAACTTCATCACACTCCTTCAGACGATCTTCGTACGTCTTTCCGCATGCTGCCAGCAGTAATATGGCAACAAGAGAAATTGATAATCTTTTTTTCATACTTTTTACCTTATTTACTTGCTTCAAAATGTTTATCTTACGCTTTGAACCAAACTGACGATGATTGTAATTCACAATCAGTTTCTTTTGTATAAATGCGTGGTCAAAGTCCTTTACCTTTATACATTATATATTATAATGGGGCTATGGGGACATAATGCCTCATAGCCCCATTGGGTTATAGTCTTAGTCTGCGAGCTTTGCGCAGATGAACTCGCGGTTCAGGCGGGCGATGTTCGAGATGGTCTCGCACTTCGGGCAGACAGCCTCGCAAGCACGTGTGTTGGTGCAGTTGCCGAAGCCCAGTTCGTCCATCTTCGCTACCATTGCCTTCGCACGCTTCGCTGCCTCTACCTTACCCTGAGGAAGCAGAGCAAGCTGGCTCACTTTCGAGCTGACGAAGAGCATTGCAGAGCCGTTCTTGCAGGCTGCCACGCAGGCACCGCAACCGATGCAGCTGGCGCAGTCCATAGCCTCGTCGGCGTCTTCCTTCGGGATAAGGATGGCATTTGCATCCTGAGCCTGACCTGTGCGGACGGTGGTGTAACCGCCTGCCTGCATAATCTTGTCGAATGCGTTGCGGTCAACCATGCAGTCCTTGATGACGGGGAAACCTGCCGAGCGCCAAGGCTCAACGGTGATGGTCTCGCCGTCTTTGAACTTACGCATGTAGAGCTGGCAAGTTGTAGCGCCGCGCTCTGTCTTGCCGTGAGGTGTGCCGTTGATGTAGAGCGAGCACATGCCGCAGATACCTTCGCGGCAGTCGTGGTCGAACACGAAAGGTTCCTTGCCCTCGTTAATAAGCTCCTCGTTCATGATGTCGAGCGCCTCGAGGAACGAGGTGTCGTCGGGAATGTTCTTCAACTCATGCGTGTCGAAGTGACCCTTGTCCTTAGGACCGTTCTGCTTCCAGAACTTAACTGTTACTGATATATTCTTAGCCATATCTGTTGGTCGTTTAGTGGTTTGGTCGTTTGGTCGTTTGGGAAAGTTAGAAAGGCAACTGCTCCTGTGGTGTCAGTCTTTTCTTGATTGAACTAATCAATGAGTTCAACTGCTTCCACACAGACGTTACTGTTTCAGATAACTCCTCATATTTATCCATTTCAATATATTCTAAATTCAGGCACAGCATCAGCTGGGTCTCAATTTCCGACATTGAGCCGGAAGATATACGGAGAAAATGTAGTTTCTCTTTATCCGTGCTTCTGGCATAGCCTTCAGCGATGTTAGATGGAACAGAAACTGCGGCACGGCGCAACTGTGATACCAGTCCAAACAGCTCTTCTTTTGGAAAGGAGCGTGTCAACAGATATATTGATGTCACCATCTCTATGCTCTGCTGCCATACGCGCAAGTCCTTATGAGTTTCCATTTCTAATATCCCTAAACGACTAAACGACTAATTTGCCAATCTCCTAAATTAATTCTTGTAGTTTCTCTGTTGAACCTTAATTATCTCATAGTTGAGGGGCTCTTTGACGAGTTCGGGAGCTTTGTCGTCGCTGCCTTGATAGTCCCAGCAGCCTACGTAGAAGAAGTTCTCGTCGTCGCGCTTTGCCTCGCCTTCCTCGGTCTGATGCTCCTCGCGGAAGTGGCCACCACAGCTCTCTTCGCGATGCAGGGCATCGTAGGCCACGAGTTCACCCATCAAGATGAAGTCGCGCAGATGGATGGCCTTGTCGAGCTCGACGTTCAGGCCTTCCTTGCTTCCAGGAATGAAGAGGTTGGTGTCGAACTCCTTACGAAGCTCCTTAAGCAACTTCAAGCCTTCTTCGAGGCCTTCCTTCGTGCGACCCATGCCGACGTGCTCCCACATAATGTGGCCAAGCTCCTTGTGGATGGAGTCAACAGAGCGCTTGCCCTTGATGTTCATCAAGCGGTCAATCTCCTTCTCGACAGCCTTCTCCGTTTCAGCGAACTCAGGCAGGTCGGTTGAGAGACGCGGCCAGATAGCCTGGTCAGCAAGGTAGTTCTGGATGGTGTAAGGCAGTACGAAGTAGCCGTCAGCAAGTCCCTGCATGAGGGCAGAAGCGCCAAGACGGTTTGCTCCGTGGTCTGAGAAGTTGCACTCGCCGATGGCAAAGAGGCCAGGGATAGTGGTCTGCAACTCGTAATCGACCCAAACGCCGCCCATCGTATAGTGGATGGCGGGGAAGATCATCATGGGATAGTAGTAATCGACGCCGTCCTTTGTGCAAGCCTTCTCGCCTGGATTGACGTCTGTAATCTCCTCGTACATATCGAAGAGGTTGCCATAACGCTGACGAATCTCGTCGATGCCGAGGCGTTGGATGCTCTCTGAGAAGTCAAGGAACACGGCGAGACCTGTATTGTTCACGCCAAAGCCCTTGTCGCAACGCTCCTTGGCTGCGCGGCTGGCCACGTCACGAGGAACGAGGTTACCGAAGGCAGGATAACGGCGCTCCAGATAGTAGTCGCGATCCTCTTCAGGAATCTCATAGCCCTGCTTCGTTCCTGCCTGAAGTGCCTTAGCGTCCTCCAACTTCTTTGGAACCCAGATACGACCGTCGTTACGCAGAGACTCGGACATCAGAGTCAGCTTCGACTGCTTGTCGCCATGCACAGGAATACAAGTTGGGTGAATCTGAACGTAAGAAGGATTAGCCATCATTGCGCCCTTGCGGAAGCACTGAACAGCTGCTGTGCAGTTACAACCCATAGCGTTCGTCGAGAGGAAGTAGGTGTTGCCATAGCCACCAGTAGCGATGACGACAGCGTTTGCAGAGAAGCGCTCCAGCTTGCCGGTCACGAGGTTCTTGGCGATAATGCCACGAGCACGACCGTCAACAATCACTACATCCTCCATCTCATAACGGGTGAACAGCTTCACCTTGCCTCTTTGAACTTCCTTACTCAAAGAAGAATAAGCACCGAGAAGCAACTGCTGACCTGTCTGACCCTTAGCATAGAACGTACGGCTTACCTGAGCGCCACCGAACGAACGGTTTGCCAGCATGCCGCCATACTCACGAGCGAAGGGTACGCCTTGTGCCACGCACTGGTCAATGATGTTGTTCGACACCTCTGCCAGACGATAGACGTTGGCTTCGCGAGCACGATAGTCACCGCCTTTCACGGTATCGTAGAAGAGACGATAGACAGAGTCGCCGTCGTTCTGATAGTTCTTGGCTGCATTGATACCACCCTGAGCTGCGATAGAGTGAGCGCGACGGGGCGAGTCCTGAATGCAGAAGTTATACACATTGAAGCCCATCTCGGCAAGGGAAGCGGCAGCACTTGCTCCAGCAAGACCTGTGCCGACTACGATGACGTCGAGCTTCAACTTGTTCTTCGGGTTCACCAGACGCTGGTGAGCTTTATATTCTTTCCATTTCTCAGGCACTGGACCTGCAGGAATCTTCGAATCTAATACTTTTGCCATAACTTATGTCAATTATTAATTCTTAATTCTTAATTCATAATCAGATGCCACAGCTACTGCCGCAAGAGCCGCAGCCCTGTATGGCAAACACAATAACAACGGCAGCGAACATCAGCACAACGATGGTTGCGTAGATGTTGCCGATGCAGCGCCAGCGGTTGAACCAAATCTTACCGCTCACACCAAGGGTCTGCATAGCGCTCCAGATGCCGTGGGTCAGGTGGAACCACAATGCTGC
>JAFUGG010000032.1 GCA_017469525.1 Bacteroidaceae bacterium
GGTGATTGTGGTCGATAAGATGCACGACAAGGACCTCGACGAGTGGCTTGAGGTCATGGAAGCTCAGTACTCGCTGCTCAGCCATACTTTCTGCCCTGCAAGTTCAAGAGGCCTTGATGTCCAACGACTTGCTATCACTTTAGGTGCCAAAGCCGCCGTTGGCGAGATGCTGATAATCCTTCCCGTGGGTGTGGATTTGCCGACGGGTGACTGGCTCGGTAAGCTCATTTCGCAATACGACTCTTCGGGAAGCGACGTCGTCGTCTTTACGATGCGTCGGGGGAAAAGCATTAGCTTGTTCAGGCGTATTTTTCGCCGCACCTTTTCTGTCTATGCCCCAACCACTTCCATCATTCTCAGCCGCCGCAGCATCTTGCTAAAAGAGCAGGTCGTCAAAATGTCTAATTGTAAGTTCATAAAATGCAGTCAATTCCTTTCATAGCGTGGTGTCTTGAGCATCTGAACTACTGGGTCATCACCCTGCTGATGGCCATAGAAAGCAGTTTTATCCCCTTTCCCAGCGAGGTCGTTGTGCCGCCTGCTGCCTATAAGGCTGCTACGACGGGCGAGCTGAACGTGTTTCTCGTTGTTGTATGTGCCACGATTGGAGCTCTCATCGGTGCTCTGGTGAACTATGGCCTGGCACGTTATCTTGGGCGTCCGCTTGTGTATCGTTTTGCCGAGAGTCGTTTCGGCCACATGTGTCTCATCGATACGGGAAAGGTGGAGAATGCAGAACGCTATTTCGACGAGCATGGAGCCCTTGGCACCTTCTTCGGAAGACTTGTGCCGGCCGTTCGTCAGCTCATCTCCATTCCTGCCGGTCTGGCAAGGATGAGCCTCGGCAGATTCGTGTTCTACACGACACTCGGTGCTGGCATCTGGAACTCAATCCTTGCAGGCATGGGATGGTACATCGGCCACTATTACAGCGGTCAGCTCGATGAGAAGGTGGCGCAGTACAATGGCGAGCTTAAGATTGCCATGATTGTACTCGGTGCAGTCGTCGTGCTTTACCTTATTTATAAAGGAATGAAGAAATAAATGGAATTTTCTTTGCCAGTACGGAATAATTCGCTAACTTTGCAGTCGAAAAACTAATAATAACATGAAGAATCTTGCTTTGAGCGGTCTGCTGACGCTACTTTTCGCCTCATGCTACTTCGATACCGACCTGAACGATTACGACTCAATCGTGACGCCTAACAAGTCGATGTCGGAAGAGTATTATTGGTTATACAACAGTAAATTGTTTCATGGAATAGATAGCTGCCAGGTCGTTGGCCAACTGGAGAACGAGAACAACGAGCAGGACTACTATAGCATCAACCGTAAATGCCTCGTCAGCAACGACACAATCTATGTCGCCAAACGAGACCTCACCGGCAACCATACCGTCCTAAACGGCAGATTTTATATCGACGACGAACAGTACGAAGTCTACGAAAAGCTTCGCTGAACACCGACAGACGTTTTTCTGGTAATATGACAAAAGCGAAATCCAACTCATTGGGTTTCGCTTTTGTCTTGTTTGCCGTTATGTGTTCCTGGCAGATGTCGGCTGTCATGTGCTGTCGTGTCGCCAGTACTCTGCAGAGAAAACTCCAGTACTTTGCAGAGAAAACTCCAGTACTCTCACGTGAGTACTGGAATTATCTCAGGACAACTTCATCCTTATTTCTGGTTTTCTGCAATTCTTTCCAACGACTGATAGACCTGCATCAGGCCTCTGGGAACATGGAAGCAGCCTTTCCACTTGCCGCCTTTGAGTGTGAGTAACACCTCGCCCCTACGGTTCAGGTAGCCGAACCACTCGGGATATTCCTTGTCGACAAAGTGGCTCCAGACGTAGTCGTGCACTTTCAAGAACCAGTCGAGGCACTCCTGCCGACCCGTCAGCTCGTAGCCCTTTATCATCGTTATCAGCGTCTCGATGTGAACCCACCAGAGCTTCTGGTCCCATTCCAACTGCTGCAAGGGGCGGCCCAGACGGTCCATGAAGTAGAAGATGCCGCCGAACTCCTTGTCCCAACCGTACTCAGCCTCGCGCAGGGCAATGTGAACGGCCTTCTCGATGAGGTCCTGTCGGCCCAGACGTTTGCCCAGATCCATGATGAACCACATAGCTTCGATAGCATGACCGGGGTTCAGGAGGCGTCCCTCGTGGCAGTCCACCAACTCGCCGTCCTTGCTGACGTGCTCCACGATGAGTCCCAGCTCGGGACGATAGAACACGTCGAGCACCTCGTGCAGACAGATGTCGATGGTCTCCTGCAGGAACTTCGGGTCGAGCAGGTCCTCAATTTCGAGGGCGACGTTGCAGAGTATCATTGGCAGGGCAAAGTCCTTCATGGCACGGGCACCAGGGGCGGCCTTGCTCCACTTGCCTTTCGGATTGCCTCTCTTCGAGAGCACGATGTCGAAGGTCTTCTTTGCGATGTCGGCATACTCCTTGTTGCCCGTTGCCTTGTAGAGCTGTCCGAAGGCGATGACGGCAAAGGTGTAGGAGAAGATGTTGTAGGGCTCGACGAGCGGACGCCCCTGTCGGTCGAGCGAGAAGTACCAGTTGAGCTGGCCGTCGTGACCATATTTCTTCAGGAACTCGGCGCCCTGTATGGCAGCATCGAGCCATTCCTGTCGCTTCTCTACCTTATTATATAATGTAGAAAGCATCCACACTTCCCGGCCTTGCAGCCAGATGAACTTGTCGGTGTCGTACACTTCTCCGTTACGCTCGATGCAGGTGAAGTACCCGCCGAACTCTTTGTCAATACTGTTTTCCATCCAGAAGGGCATCACCCTGTCCAGCAATTCGCTCTTATACTGAGCGGCAAGAGAGGAGAAAAAACTGGCCCCTTCCCCGCTCCCCCTTTTGGGGAGTGCCTCAAAGCCGCTGCCTTGTTGATTGTTGATTTGTGGATTTGTTTCTTTCATGAGATATTGTTTTTAATTGTTTCTAATACATTATCTAATTTAGTGAATATGTCTTCGTTCGTGAACCTTATTACGCGGAAGCCCAGCTTCTCAATATCTTCTGTTCGCAACTGGTCGTGGTATTGCTGACGTATGTCGTCGTGATACTTGCCGTCTATTTCTATGACTAACCTTGCTGGCAGGCATACGAAGTCTGCTATGCTGCTGGCAATGATGTGTTGCCTTCTGAAAGGTTTGCCGAACTTCTCTTGTTTTAGATACATCCACAAGATACGTTCCGCATCTGTTGGCAGGTTCCTCATCCTCTTGGCATGTTCTTTCAGAATCGGATACAGGGCAGGGTCAGAGTAGCAGTAGTTCGCTTTATGTCTGTCGAACTTCGTCATAGCTTAAGACTCAGCGGCTTTGTGGCACTCCCCCAAAGGGGGAGCGGGGAGGGGGCTGGCCTGGCTCAGCATTAACGCTACTAATACGCTCACTACTATTCCCGCAGCGCCGAAGAGGAAGAAGTTGACATCCGTGTAGAGGTACATCAGGAAGACCACCAGTTCGCCTGCAATGAAGCCAGTCAGAGCGGCTCTTCCCTTGATGCGCGGAAAGAAGACTGCCATCACAAAGAGGCCGCCCAAACCGCTCGTCAGCAGTCCGAGGATGGTGTTGAAGTAGTCGAGGAGTGAGGCGATGTCCCATGTGGCCATCAACAAGGCGATGCCAAGACCAATAAGTCCGCTGATGACACACGTCCAGCGTGCCACTCTGAGCAAGGCCGCGTCGGTTGTCTTCGGGCGGAACCGCTGCACGAAGTCCACGCTGAAGGCCGTCGAGACGCTGTTGATGTTGCTCGAAATAGTGCTCATCGTGGCAGCAAAGATAGCGGCTATGAGCAGTCCGGCAATGCCTGCGGGCATCTGGCTCATCATGAAGTAGGGGAAGATGGCATCGGCATGTTGCATCGTGATGTCGAGGCTTTGGGGATGCGTCTTGTAGAACGTATAGAGACCCGTGCCGATGAAGTAGAAGGCGACGCTGATGAAGACGCTCATGAAGCCGTTCACCAGGATGCTGCGGCCAGCGCTCTTCTCGTCCTTCGTGGTCATGTAACGCTGGATGACCGTCTGGTCGCTTGTGTAGGAGATAAGGTTGTTGGCAATGCCTCCGCCAATGATGGCAACCCAGAAAGTGACGCGTCGGTAGTCGAGACTCCATACGAACATCCGCATCTTGTCGTTATCAACGGCTATCTGCCAAGCTCCCGAGAAGCCGCCTTCCGTGCCTGCCCAAAGATAGACGGCCGCAAAGATGGCTCCGCCTACAAGGATGCAGCCTTGAACGACGTCGCCCCAGATGACGGCTTCCACGCCGCCCATCGTACAATATATAATGGTAACCAAGCCCATGAGCACGATGCAGAGATAGATGTCGATGCCCGTTACGGCGGTCAGCGCGAGCGACGGCAGGTACATGACCAGCGCCATACGCGCCACCATGAAGATGCAGAACAGCGTGGAGGCCATCATGCGAGTGGCGAGGTTGAAGCGCTCCTCGAGTATCGCGTAGGCAGATGCTGCCTTGAGTCGGCGGAAGTAGGGCAGGTAGTACCAGATGACGGGGAAACCCACCACGGGAATCATCCACAGCATCGGATAGTAAGTCCAGTCGGTGGCGTAGGCCTTGGCGGGGATTGCCATATAGGTGATGGCAGAGAGCATGGTGGCGTAGATGCTGATGCCTGCTGCCCACCAGGGGATGCGACCGCCGCCCTTGAAGAAGTCCTCGGCTCCGTTCTCGCGTTTCATGAAGTAGATGCCCATGCCGAGCATGGCGACAAGGTAGAGAATAAGAACGGTCCAGTTGAGCCAGCCGAAATGCGTCTCGTGCTTTGTCTCGATGCGTGAAATCTTGTCCGACCTGATGCCGGGCATCGTCTCGCCTCCGCTATAGTACCAACCTCCTTCGAAAGGCGTGAGGGCTGCACCGGCTCTTGCTAAGGCTGTGTCACCTTTAATGACCGTCCACGAGTCGGTGATGGTGTGATAGGCCAGCACGTCGCTTCGGAACTTGTACCATGAAGGTTCGTGACGAAGGTAAAGGCTGTCTTGCTTGCCTTGAATGGCAGAGAGGAAGATGGCGTAGTTCACGCCGCCAAAGAAGAGGATGTGGCTGTAGCCGCAAGGAGTACAGCAGGAGCCGACAAGTGCTTGCCCGGCAGTCGGACTTGTCTTCGTCCACTCTAACGACTTCAGGTTAAGCTTCAAGCCATAAGTATAGACATCTTTGAGGAAGCCTCCAAACACATAAAGTGCTTTCCCTTCTGGTGCATTCTGTACGGCCATGCAAGGTTGCAAGCGGCCATCATCAGGCAGTTCACACAACTTCACCCATTCCTTCCCGTCAGGCCAGTCGAGAGCAAAAACATCCTTGTTGGGCACACCGTTTGTCTGACCTCCTGCCACGAAGATTCTGTCCACGCCATAACAGGCAGCAAAGTTGTCGAGAGGTTTAGGAAGAGGTGGAAGGGAAGCAGGGCTGACAGTCTTGTCCGACCCGTTCTCATTCATGCCTCCAATGTATATTGTCTCACCCGGGACTTGGACGCTTGCTCCGTAGGCTTTGGGGTAGAATACTTTCTGTCCGCCGTCGGCACAGGGCACGTCGGGGAAGTTGCAACCGCCCCATGTCTTGAGCTTTCCATCGACAATACCAGCGAAATGGCCCGAGACGGCACGTTCCATCTTGCCTGCAGGCATCACCGTGATGGTATTTTGTGCATGAATATGTCCTATGGTAAGAAAACAGAGAGCAATGAACAGGAAGATATGTTTTTTCATGGATAAGTCTTATTAAATTATATAATGTAGAACGTTTTGTGCTACAAAGATACAAAAAAATGAAGAATGAAGGATGAAGAATGAAGAATTATTTTGTAACTTTGTGGTCGCAAGCTAACAATTTATTATGTAACCATTAACTTTTAGTCTGAATACTATCATGAAAAGAAGAGATTTCCTCCGAGTGAGTGCTTTGGGCACAGCAGCAATGGCTGCGCCTGTGGGTTTGGTTCATGCAGCAACGCCAGCTTCTACATCCCCTGCCAAGTCGGCCAATGCGAAAGTCAATCTGGGCTTCATCGGCCTTGGGCAGCAGGCGATGTATTTGCTCAGCACGTTCATGGCGTTCGACGACGTGCGTGTGCTGGCTGGCTGCGACGTCTATGACATCAAGCGCGACCGCTTCGAGCGTCGTGTGAAGGAGTTCTACCAGTCGAAGGGTGAAAAGAAGGTGAAGGTGGACATGTATGAGGACTATCAGGACCTCTTGGCACGAAAGGACATTGATGCTGTGGTCATCGCTACGCCCGACCATCAGCACGCCATCATCGCCATCGCCGCTTGTAAGGCCGGCAAGGACGTCTATCTGGAGAAACCTCTCACGCTCACCATCTACGAAGGCCAGCAACTTGTGAAGGCAGTTCGGAAGTATGGCCGCATCCTGCAAGTGGGCAGTCAGCAGCGCAGCAGCGGCGAGTTCATTCATGCCGCCACTCTGTGTCGAGAGGGCATCCTCGGTAAGATTGACAAGATAAAGGTTCACTGTGGCCGCAACGCAACCAATCCTAACAGCGCAGCCCCTGTGCCTTACAACTTGCCCAAGCAAGAAGTGCCCGTGGGCTTGAACTGGGACAAGTGGCTCGGTCCGCTGCCTGCATCCATTTGGTACAATCAAGAGCTCGACCCATTCATCGACGAAAAGCACAACGAGAAGATTTGGGGCGCATGGCGTTGGTACAAGGAGACTGGCGGTGGTCTGATGACCGACTGGGGCGCTCACATGTTCGACATCGCACAGTGGAGCATCGGCAAAGATGGCAACGGCGGCCCCGTGAAGGTCAGTCCTGCTGGCTATGGACGCTACGAGCAGCTGACGTTTGAGTACGACAACGGCACCATCATCACAGAAGAGCCCTACAATGGCGGCGAGCAAGGCTTGCAGATTTATGGCGAGAACGGTTGGCTGAAGGTTTGCCGCGGTTCGCTTCGTGCGTCGGACAAGAAGTTCGAGAAGATGGACCTCGGAGTAGAGAAGGGAGCTTACGAGTCGCAGTCGGCACACCGTCGCATCTGGATTGACGCCGTCAAGGCACATGTTGACCCGAACTGCCCCGTCGAGACAGGTCACACCTCTTGCACTGTCTGCAACCTCGGCAACATCGCCATCCAATTGAACCGTCCCCTCCGCTGGAATCCCATCGTGCAGAAGTTCATGGACGATGCAGAAGCCACGAAGCTGCTTCACTACAAGTACCGCGAAGGGTATTCACTCGACGTGTAGTCCTCTTATAACCACGAATTGCACGAATTACACGAATTATTTATGCCCACTGAGCGCGTAGCCAATTCGTGTAATTCGTGCAATTCGTGTAATTCGTGGTTTTAGTTCATTACTTGCCCTTCGGCTTCACTTCGTAGTTTATCCTCAGGTGTTCGTCCTTGCGGCAAGCCTCGCGGACGATGTGTTCCATCCCGTCGAGCGCTTTTTCCGAAGTTAGGTTGATGACTGTTGGCTCTCCCTTGTGCTTGTTGAGCAGCTCCATCATGTCTTTGGGCGAGATGGGTTCCGGCTTGGCATGATTGATGCCGCACGAGAGCTTGTCCTCGCTGTCGATGTGGATGTCGATGACGGTCTGCTTGCCGTACTGAATCTTGCGATGCTGGATGTAACGCTTGAAGCGGCCACCTTGGATGTCATCGAAAATGGAGAAGTCCATGTTGGAGTATGCAAGCCACATACATTGATACATGAGAGAACCTTCCTCGCCTTTATGTCTGCGATTGTAGTCGGCGATAGAGGCAAAGTATTCATCATCACCCGCGCCATTCAGCGCGATTGCCTTCTTCTTGGCCTTCTCGTAGAACTGAGCGAATGCTTCCCAGTCGCGATAGAACTTGCTGCCGCCGAGGGTGAACTCATTCAAGCCTTCGCCCCGGACGTCAATCTTGCATTCCTCGCCAGGCACGAAGAGGAACTCGATGAAGTATTTGCCTGCGGTGCCGTCTTTGTGAATGGCCTGCAACATGCCCGAATAAGGTTGGTCTAGGTTGCAGGAGTATTCAAAGCGTCCGTTCCTGACCTCCACGGTGTCGGCAGGCTTCGGCATTGCGCCTTGCTCAGCGTAGTCCCATATATAGATAAGGTAGTGGCTGACGCTAAGGCTTTTGGGCACCTTACCTTCCAGAGTGAAGGTTGAGGCGGAGGGCTTGACGGTTCGCTCGATGAGACCAGTTGCCGTTTGGAACTCGGGTGTGGCAAAGGCACTCAGCGCCAATGCAATCATGGGGAGGACGTAAAGCACGCGGCTGCGTCGGCTTCCCTTGGGTTTTGTCTTGTGCATCATGTTGATTCGCTTTTTAGTTAAACTGTGATTGAAATTATTAGCGAAGGTGTAGCTGTTGGCGCCTACAGCTTTCCTTATGACTAATTCGGAATAGGCGTGGCAGGAGATGCCTTGCCGGAGGACATAGTCGTCGGCTTCGTACTCGTGCACGTCGCGCAGATATATGCCCAGCAGATAGACGAAGGGGTTCCACCATTGCACGGCCTCGACGAGCGTGAGCAGAAGGATGTCCAGGGAATGATGATAGAGAATGTGTGCCTTCTCGTGAAGGATAATCTCTCGACCGTTCTCTTTGTAGTCGGCTTCGCTGATGACGATGTTGCGCAGCCACGAGAAGGGAGCGACGTTCTCTGCGTGGCAAAAGATGCGGATGCCGTCGGCCTCGTCCTTCGCCCAGATGCTTCCGCGGCGGATGATGCGTCCCATGGAAAGCACTTCGCGCAGGCGGATGAACAGGATGGTCATCACGCCGATGGCATAGAGAAGGCTGACGACATAGAACCAAGGGAATGGCCTCTCCACATCTCCCCTCTCACTCGGGAGAGGGGTAGGGGGTGAGGCTATAGGTACTCCAGCCTGTATCAAACCTTGCTCGATGGCACGGACGGCAGGCATGTTGTCCATCGAGAGAGCTGGGAAGTTGCAGAGCGGCAACACAAGGCTCAGCATCAGTATGGAGAGGAGCGTCATCCTGTTGAAGCGGAGCATCTTCTCCCGGAACATCAGGAAGATGCCCGGCACGAAGAGCAGCGTGAGCACCACGGCCGACTTGATGGCGTAGATGAGGAATGCTGACATGGTGATTTATTATTGTGGTTAGGGGTAAGAGGTTAGGGGTAAGAGGAATGATTGGGATGCGTATTTCGGGGCTAGAGGTATTCTCTAACCCCTAACCTCTAACCACTTACTACGTATTCATTCTTCACTCTGTCTTCTTCCATTTCGTGCAGGAAGTTGATGAGTTCCTCTTCCGTCAGTTCCTCTTCGCGTATGAAGTAGCTGAGCATGGAGCGCAGGCTGCCGCCGAAGAATGTTTTCTTCACGTCGTGCATGGCTTTGCGGACGTACTCGCCTTTGCCAACCTTGGCGACGTAGAAGTGCGTCTTGCCCTCACCGTCCTTCTTGAAATGGTCCACGAAGCCCTTTTCGTAGAGTGTTCGCATCTCAGTCGCAAGCGTCGTGTAGGCAGGCTTGGGGTCGAGCAGTTCGTAAATCTCGCGGGCAGAGACGGAGCGGTTGATGTCCCAGATGATGGACATGATGTCGTATTCCGTCTTGCTGAGAATGGTCTCTCGTCTGTTGTTCGTTTTCATAGTCTTGCTTGTTTCTGCTGCAAAAGTATGAGGAAAAAGAAAACGAACCGCAGACAGGAAGCCAAAAACTGCCACGAAAGCTTCGATTTTAACCTTTATTAATAGAAATAGCCTCGTTCATGCTTTGCAAAGCATCCACAAGTAAATGGCAAACGTCACGTGTGAAGTTTGCTAATTACACGTGTGAAGTTTGCCTACATCATGTGTGAAGTTTAACAGTTACACGTGAGATGTTTCAAACCTTTGCTTGCAGAGCCAGTAAGCTTGCCTTATTCCCCGAAGATTTCGGCGAGTTTTGCCTTCAGTTCTTCGCCGCGAAGATTGCGCGCGATGATGTTGCCTTCGGGGTCGAAGAGCAGGATGTAAGGAATGCCATTAAACTTGTAGGCTTCGATGGCTACTCTTTGAGAGTTGATGATTTGCGGATAGGTGATGCCGAGTTCCTTGATGGCGGATTCGGTATGAGTGGGCTTGTCGGAAACGGCAATACCAAGGACCTGCAAGCCTTTGTCTTTGTACTTCTCGTAGGCGGCGATGAGGTTGGGCGTTTCCTTTAGGCAAGGTTCGCACCAGGAAGCCCAAAAATCAACAAGCACATAATGCCCCCGTCCCACATAGTCGCTCAGGCGTGTGGCCTTGCCCTGATAGACGACGGAGAAGTCCGTGAAGGGCTTTGACGGGTCTTGCGGCTCGATGCGGTTCTGTTCGGCTTCTGCCTTATAGTCATACGTCTGCATTTCCGGCAAACCAAGTGCCTTGCAGATGAGCGGCTCCAGTTCCTTGGCATCGTTCGATGTGGAGAGAATCGTGCCGTCACGGTCGACGAGGAACATACAATTGCCACCTGCGTTCTTCTCCCAGATGTTGTTTTCCTGGTTCAGCTCCAGCAACGAGGGCCAGGGATAGCCGTCCTTCTCCACGGCCTTCTGCATATCCTCGGCACTTCGCTCTGCTGCGATGGCAAGGACGGTGAAGCCTTTGTCCTTGTACTTCTCGTAGAGAGGAATCATGTCCTTGCTGTGCTGACGGCACGGACCGCACCACGATGCCCAGAGGTCAACGAGCACCACCTTGTCCTTCATCAGCGAGGAGACGGCCACAAGCTCGCCGTCTGTGCCGCGCACCTTATAGTCGATGTATGGCTTGCCCGGCTTTAGGTTCCATGCAGCCTCATGCATGCGGATGAGATTATGCACAGGGTCTTTGGGGCGGAAGTTCTCGTAGGTCGTGTGATAGGTGTCGAGGCATCGCCTCATCTGCTTACCATAATCGTGACCTTCCACGTCCCTGGTATAATTGCGCATGTCGTTTGCCAGGTCGTAGAGAGCATAGAGCATGGGATGAGCCTTGTAGTATTCACTTTCCCACACACGGTAGGCATCGTATAGCTTCTGGTATTCGTCCTCATACACCTTGTTTCGTGCCATCAGCAAAGAGTCTTCTTCCGGGTTCTTGCCTTGCTTTTGCAACTCTTCCACTATGGGGAGGATTTCCTTCTTGGCTTGATTTGAAATCTCTTCCATCCTGCCGAGGTAAAGCTTCTCTGCCTCTGCATCCATCTTGACTTTCTGCATTTGTTCGCGACCGCCACTTGTGACTTTCCATGTATTGTCATCGAAGAGCAGCTTGACCGTTGCCTTGTCCTCGACGAGGAAATTCCCATATCTCCATGAACCATGCAGATATTGTTCCTCTAAGAACGCTGTGTAGAGGCACATCTTGTCGGCCTTGACATCGAGGGCAAAGTGTCCTTCGGCATCAGCCTTCGCCTTGACAAAGTTGTCGGACGCGCGGAGGTCGGCACTGGCAGGGCAGACGATAACCGTCGTCCCCTGAGTCTTGTCCTTCAACTGGCCTTCGATGTGGCACTTCACCTGTGCCTGTCCTGCCGCGACACAGAGGGCAAGCAAGAGGGTGATTGAGAACTTCTTCATGTCATTTACCATTTAATGCTTTTTCTATTTCTTCTTTAATCGTTTCGACGCCCGGGAAACCTATCTGCGTGTATGTCTGCTTGCCGTTGGCATCGTAGACAGAGTAGGTAGGGATGCCGTCTGAATGGTACAGGTCGAGAAGATGATTGTACTGCTCTTTCGTGAGATAGTAGTGATTGCCCGTGATGTCGCCTATCATGTTCTTCCAATCCTCATAAGGCGACGAAGGCGAGGTGATATAGACAAACTCGATGTCCTTGCCTTTGAGTTCTTCCTTCAAGGGAGCCATCAGCTTGTGTCCCATGCGGCAAGGCCCGCACCAAGTCGCCCAGACATCGATGAGGACAGCCTTGCCTTTATACTTATCGAGGATGGCAGGCAGGATGTCTTCGGGAGCGACGTCGGTCATGTCGAGGTAATGAACATCGGCAGGCAGCCCTTCTTTCTGAACGGCAACTGTCTTCTGATACTCCTTGGCAACCTCATCGTAAAGGGCAGAGAGAGTGGCATCTTCAATCAGAGGCTTCTCCACCTCCTGCCCGTCGAGTACCTTCGGCAGGTAGTAGCAGTAGCGTGCAAGGTCGGCATTGATGCCGCGTGCTTCCTTGTCCATAGCATAGTAGCGGCTGCCTTCTGTAAACGCAAAGGTGAGAACGGCCTTTCGACCTTTTAAGCCGCTTATATGGTGTTGTAGTAAATGCTCGGTGAAAGCTGGCTGCTTGGACAGGGAGTCAATGGGATTGCCGTAGTAAGAGAACGAATAGGAGCCGCTGTTTGTCAATTGTGTCAGCCAGTCCTTCACGGCCTGCTCGCATGGCAAGTTTTCTATGTACTTGTCGTTCTTGGCACTATACTCATCGTAGTCTCGGATGAGTTCCTCGACGGTACGAGCCGTTTCCTTCATCTTAATATCATCATTTTGCGTCTGCATTTGATAATACTCCCTTGCGAACTTGGCAAAGTAACCCTTATAGCCGACGAACTTATTGCCCTTGTACGTGTCGTCCTTCAGCATATCGACAAGCACGGTCACTTCCTTGCCAGGGGCAAGATAAAGATTGCAATTGGAACTCCACGGAAAGTTAATCATGTGGAACCAAACTACCTGCGGGAAGCCGACGTGCAACTTTATCTCTGCCTCGCCATCATCATTCATACGGAAGTTGAGGTCTGTGGGTTCCGAAGGGTTCTTCAGGTCAACGTATTGTGCCATTATTCTCGGGTTCATGCCTTTGCGATAGTTGAGTGCCTTGAAGTGAACGACGGCAGGCTCTGCACTGTACTTCAAGTCCTCCAATAGGTCTTCTTCTGCATAGTCGGCACGATATTCGGCAGGAACGGCGGCTGCAGGCATCGTGTAGGTGGAGTCATGGATGCCAAAGACCTTGAAGGCATTGTCGCCCATTCCTTCGATGAAGTCAAACTCCTTCGTCTTCATGGGCAAAGGCTCGAAAAGGAGCACGAACCGCTGCGAGCCGTCGTCGCCCAAGGTACACTTCTCGCCGAGCGTGATGCTGTCGGCACCGACGATGCGGAACGTCTTGCCTCCCGACTGCAAACAGCTTTCCTTTGCTATCCGAAACCATTGTCCGGGCATATTGCTGTAACTTGCATAGAGCCTTGTCTGCTGCTTCGTCAGTTCCACCTTCTCTATTTCGAGGAGGTCGGCACAGTTAAGAGCCTTTGCAGGTTTCTTCCAAACGATGGTCTTCACTTTCGCTTGCCCGGCCAATGCAACGAAGGCAAGCAGAAGGGTAATGATGAGCTTCTTCATGTCTTTTTACTTTTTTACTTTTTTACCTTTTTACCTTTATATATATAACGCGCGAGAAGGCGAAATGTTGTGCTGATGGCATTAAAGATACTTAAAAGTGCAAACCTACTTTATCTTCGTATAGAAGGTCGAGGCAGGGAGCCCTTGCTTGTTGCGAAGGTCGGCATCTGTGAAGCCGCTCCAGCCGTAACGGACCGCAGCAGGAAACTTTACGTCAGGCGATGAGAGAAGAATCTTGTCGCCCTCTATCTTGATGTAAGCAGGATAGAACATGCCATCGCTGGCGGCAATCTCGAAGCCCTTTGTGCAGGTGAGGCCGTCGGCATTGTCGAAATGCAGGAAGATGTCGTTGTCCATTCCGCGGCCAGCAAAGCGCAAGGTCGGACCTTCGCAAACCAACTCATGGCCGTAAGTGTGCTTCAGCGCAAGCAGGGCCAGGCGCTCGCCTACAGGACGCTTCGTGCGGTAATGAACGTCGTTCTTGTCGCCGAGGTCACTGCTGACAGCCATCCACGTGTCTGGCAAGCCTTCCCCGTCCCCTAAAAAGGAGGTGTGAATGGCCAAGCGGCGCTGGCTGTCGCGGAAGGCAGGCCACGAAGGTCGCGGCAGGCTGCTGAGCTGGACGACGTAGAATGGCAGGGAATGCTTCTTGTGGAACTCGCTCCTCCATCGCTGGGCATAAAACTTGCGCCAGGATTGCTCAAGGAGCGTGAACAGCTTCTCGTGTACCTCGATGTTGTGAGCGTTGCTCTCTCCCTGGTACCAGATAACGCCACGGATGGGCAGATGTCCGAGCGGCGCGATGGCTGCCTCGAAGAGGTAGGCGGGTTCGTAAGGATGGCGTTGGAGAGGATTGTATGCAGCCGACTCTTTGTTGAGGGCGTGGGCAATGTTCTGCGTCATGCGGCCGCGTGCCCAAGCCTGTCCGAAGTCGCCGTTGCGCCAGTCGTGCAGGATGTTGGGAAACTCCCATTCCAACGTCGTGCGGTCTATCCATGATTCTGTCGTGGAGCCTCCCACGGCGTTACAGATGATGCCGATGGGAACGTCGGGCAGGCTGTCGCAAAGCACGCGGGCGAAGTTGAAGGCGACGGCAGAGAACTTGGCGACCACTTCGGGCGAAGCCGTCTTCCATCCCTGGAAGTCCATGTGGCGCAGCTCATTCGTGTAGGCAAGCACGCTGTCGTCCCACTCCACGGCATCCGTCCTTGCTCGCGCGGGCATATTATATATATGTAGGCGACCTGCAAGACGTTTGGCGTCGGCAAGGTCCTCGTCGAGCGTGCCCGATTGGTCCACGCGCAGCTCCATGTTCGACTGACCGCTGGCAAGCCAAATGTCGCCGAAGTAGAGGCTGTCTATCGTGAGCGTCTGCGGCTCGGCTTTCGTCAGGTTGTCAAGAAGATAAGGGTACTTTTCGGGATAGTAGAAGCGATAATGGTCGGGGTTCAAAGGCTTGGCGGTGATGGTGAGCGTATAGGGGCCGCCAGCCTTCATTTCGGGCATCTCCATACTCCACGAGCCATCGGCACGCGAGAAAGTCTCACCCTCATCCACCACCTTGCCGTCCTTGCTCAGCACGCGTCTTATTTTGCTTCGTGCATTGGCACGACCTTCCAACAGGAGGGGCTCGTCGCGCGGCAAGACCATTCCCGTGGAATAGACAGGAGGCAAATGCAGCCCTCCGTAGTCGCCCGTGAGGGCCGAATAGACGGTCTTTGCCAGAATCTTTGCGCCTTCGGGATTGGGGTGCAGGGCATCGGGGAAGAGGTCGGGACGGCAGTGAAGCGGCTCGTAGAGGTCGATGAGCTGTGCTCCGGAGCCTTGTGCCACCTGCTCGATGGCTTGCTGAATCTGTGCGTGCCAGTCGCGTGTGCCGCTCTGGAAGCGTGGGTGGCGATGGAAGATGGGCGTCATCTTGCAGACCAGGATGCGGGCTTCGGGGTTCACCAGGCGGAAGGAATCAATCAGGGCGCGATAGTTCGGGATGAACTCCTCCTTCCAGTCGGGCCAGTTGCGCGGGTCGGTGTCGTTCAGGCCTAAGTGGATGACCACCCAGTCGGGCTTGAACTGGAGCGCCTGATGGAACTCCGGCAGGCCGATGTAGGGCCGATGTCCCTTATATAATAAGGTAGCACCAGAGTGCCCGAAGTTCTGCACCTCGTAGCCCTCGCCCAGCATCTGCTGCAAGCGAACCGGGTAGGAATCGTGCTCGCGGTCTTGCAGGCCGTAGCCGTAGGTCACGCTATTGCCCACACAAGCCACCTTTATCTTCTGTGCTGCGTGAGAACCACAAACGCAAAGGCACAAGGCTATGAATATGATACCTTTATTTTTCATTTAAAACTCGTTGCAATGTTGGAAGAAACCTATCTCGTCGAGTTCCTTCTTGAGTTGAATCTCTTCCTCTGGTGTAATGTTTTGGAAGGGCGTTCGATTAGGTCCGAGGTCGAGGCCAATCAGCTTCATGATGCGCTTGCCACCGACGATGTTGCCTCGGAAATGGCAGATAACGTTGATGACCTTCTGCGAGTAGTCCTGAAGCTTGCGTGCCGACTCTAAATCGCCCTTGTTCCAGGCGTCTATGATGCCGACGAGGTTCTTGCCGTTGTAGTTCGTCGTGCCTCCGATGCCTCCGCGTGCTCCGCCCATGGCAAGGCAGGGAAGGATGGTCTCGTCCTGTCCGTGGAGCATGTCGAACTTGCCGTCGGCGTAGAGTCGGCACTGGTTGTATTCGTAGAGGCTCTCGAAGGTGTACTTGATACCTGCGAAGTTCGGGATGCGGCCATCAACAGCCTTGAGGAAATCGACCATAGGCAGGAAGGCTCCATTAAAGGCTGGTATGTGGTAGAAGTAGAAGGGTAGGGCGGGTGCGCCAGCGGCTATCTCCTCGCAATACTTGACGAGCTCTTCTATGCGGCCAATCTTGGGGAATGGAGGAGCCATGGCTCCGATGCCCCAGGCGCCTATCTTCTGCGCGTGCTCGGCAAGCTTCCTGCTTTCTCTGACACAGCAGCTTCCCACGTGAACAATGACCTTGAAACCTTCGGGCGCAGCCTTCATCCAGGCTTCGGCCAGTTGCATGCGTTCTTCGGATGTGAGCATATAGCCTTCGCCGCTGCTGCCGTTGATGAAGACGCCCTTGAGGCCGTTCTTTTGCAACATCTTGGCATAGGCGGGGATAGGTTCGAGGTTTACGTCACCGTTTTCATAAAAAGGAGTGAACGGCGCGTCGATAAGTCCGATGATTTTTTCCATGATTGGTTATAGATTATAGGTTATAGATTGTTGTAATGTTAGTTTTCGCGCACAAAGTTAGCCAAAATTTTTCAATTATACGTACCCTTTTCTCATTTTTTGTTGAATGTGTCTTAAAACACGACACGTCGAGTTTGCCTTAGCGACACGTCGAGTTTGTCGAGACTCTGTGGCGTAGGAATATAATTGGCAAGATTAAAGGAAAAAAATACTTGGCAAATAGCCGTTCTTTCGTTTATTTTTCGTATCTTTGCACGCGTTTTCGAAGGCTACTCACTACTTTTATATATTATGGAACTAAACATGCTGACGGCCGTTTCGCCTATTGACGGCAGATACAGAGGCAAGACAGAGGCTCTGGCAGAATACTTTTCGGAGTATGCGCTGATACGCTATCGCGTTCGTGTCGAGATTGAGTATCTCATTGCACTCATGCATTTGCCTTTGCCACAGTTGCAGGGTATTCCTGTAAGCGACGAGCAGTTGCGCAACATCTATCGTGACTTCACCGAACAGGATGCTCAGCGTGTCAAGGATATAGAATCGATTACCAACCACGACGTCAAGGCCGTGGAGTACTTCATCAAGGAGCAGTTCGACAAGATTGGCGGGCTGGAGCCATACAAGGAATTCATCCATTTCGGCCTCACCAGTCAGGACATCAACAACACCAGCGTGCCACTGAGCATCAAGGAAGCTCTGGAGCAAGTCTATTATCCTCTCATCGAGGAACTCATCGAGCAGCTCCGTCAGTATGCAGAAGAGTGGAAAGACGTGCCGATGCTGGCAAAGACACATGGTCAGCCGGCAAGTCCGACCCGCCTGGGCAAGGAGGTAATGGTGTTCGTCTATCGTCTCGAAAGACAGTTGAATGCGCTCCGTTCATGCACGATTACTGCTAAGTTTGGAGGCGCAACAGGTAACTTCAATGCCCACCATGTCGCCTTCCCCAGTTATGACTGGCGTGAGTTCGGCAGACGCTTTGTAGGGGAAAGTCTTGGCCTCGAGCGCGAGGAATACACTACGCAGATAAGCAACTACGACCAGCTCGGTGCCCTGTTCGATGCCATGAAGCGCATCAACACCATCATCATCGACCTCGACCGCGACTTCTGGCAGTATGTCTCGATGGAGTACTTCCGCCAGAAAATCAAGGCAGGCGAAGTCGGCTCCTCGGCCATGCCGCATAAGGTCAACCCCATCGACTTTGAGAACTCGGAAGGCAACCTCGGCATCGCCAACGCCATTCTTTCGCACCTCAGCCAGAAACTGCCGGTGAGCCGCCTGCAACGCGACCTGACCGACAGCACCGTGCTCAGGAATGTAGGCGTGCCCGTCGGACACATGCTCATCAGTCTGCAAAGCACCCTGAAAGGCTTGCGGAAACTTGTCCTCAACGAAGACGCCATCCGTCGCGACCTTGAGAACTGCTGGGCTGTTTGTGCGGAAGCCATTCAGACCATCTTGCGCAGGGAAGCATATCCGCATCCCTACGAAGCCCTGAAAGCCTTGACGCGTACGGGCAAGGCTATCGACGAGGCAACCATCAAGAACTTTATAGAGGAATTGAACGTCAGCGAGTCCGTGAAGGATGAACTGCGTAAGATTACTCCTTATTCATACACAGGTATTTAACAAAAAAACACTTAAACAAAATGACAAACGAAGAAAACTGGAGAGAAAAATTCTCGGATGCTGAAGCACCAAGACGCGCTTTTAATGTGCGGAACTCCGAAGAAGAGAACGGCGGTCACCGCGAGGGTTACCGTCCGCAAGGTTACAACAACTACAACAACGACAGACAAGGTAACAATGGGCGACCCATGCGTCCGCGCATCCATCGCCCCTACAATAACACCCAGGGCCAAGGTGGTTACCAACCTCGCGAAGGCTATCAGCCAAGAGAAGGAGGCTACCAACAGAGGGAGGGAGGCTATCAGCCCCGTCCCCGCTACAATCGTGAAGGTGGCTATCAGCAGAGAGAAGGTGGCTACCAGCCTCGTCCTCGCTACAATCGCGAAGGCGGATACCAGCCTCGTGAAGGATATCAGCCAAGAGAGGGCTATCAGCAGAGAGAAGGCTACCAGCCTCGCCCCCGCTATAATCGCGAAGGCGGCTATCAGCAGAGGGAAGGCGGCTATCAGCCCCGTCAGGGTGGATACAATCATCGTCCTCGCACTGCTGGTTATAATCCTCATGCTAAGTACAGCATGAAGAAGCAGATTGAGTACAAGGAAACGCACGTCGATCCGGACGAGCCCATTCGTCTGAACAAGTACCTCGCCAATGCCGGTGTATGCTCTCGCCGCGAGGCCGACGAGTTCATCGAAGCAGGTGTCGTAAAAGTCAATGGCGAGATAGTGACCGAACAGGGCACAAAGGTGAAACGCTCTGACGAAGTACACTTCCACGACCAACTGGTCAGCATCGAAAAGAAGGTGTATATCCTGCTGAACAAGCCTAAGGACTATGTGACGACGGTTGACGACCCTCAGAACCGCAAGACTGTGATGGACCTGGTGAAAGGCGCTTGCCGCGAACGCATCTATCCCGTAGGTCGCCTCGACCGCAACACCACTGGCGTGCTTCTGCTCACAAACGATGGCGAGCTGGCAACTAAGCTGACGCATCCGCAGTTCCTCAAGAAGAAGATTTATCACGTCTTTCTCGACAAGAATGTCACGGCTGCCGACATGAAGCAGATTGCCGATGGCATAGAGCTTGAGGACGGAGAGATACACGCTGACGCCATCGAATATGCCAACGAGACAGACCGCAAGCAAGTCGGCATCGAGATTCACAGCGGCCGCAACCGCATCGTACGTCGCATCTTCGAACACCTTGGCTACAAAGTTATCCGCCTCGACCGCGTTTACTTTGCCGGCCTGACAAAGAAAAACGTCCGTCGTGGCGACTGGCGCTTCCTTACGGAAAAGGAAGTTGGGATGCTGAGAATGGGAGCGTTTGAATAAAGAACCAATGTCCTTAAAGACCTTAAGGACCTTAAAGACCCTAATAATATGAAAAGAACTAAAGTTATTGATGCTCTCAGGAGCACAGCATACGGAAATGACATCTGCGTGAAGGGCTGGGTGCGCTCAAAGCGTGGCCAGAAGGGCATCTTCTTCATTGCCCTGAACGATGGTTCAACGATAAAGAACGTGCAGATTGTAGGTGATGATGCCAACTTCGACGAGGAGACCTTGAAGCGCGTCACAACAGGTGCCTGCATTAGCGTTGTAGGCAAACTGGTGGAGAGTCCTGCTACCGGTCAGGCCAGCGAGATTCAAGCTACGGCCATCGAAATTCTTGGTGACTGCGACAGCACTTATCCTCTGCAGAAGAAGGGTGCGAGCTGGGAGTTCCTCCGCAGCGTAGCCCATCTTCGTCCCCGCACAAACACCTTTGGCGCCATCCTGCGCATCCGCCACAACATGGCAATGGCTATCCATACTTATTTCCACGAGCATGGCTACTTCTACTTCCACACGCCGCTCATCACGGCAAGCGACTGCGAGGGAGCCGGCAACATGTTCCAAGTGACGACCAAGAACCTCTACGACCTGAAGAAGGACGAGCAGGGCAAGATTATCTACGACGACGACTTCTTCGGCGAGCAGACAAGCCTCACCGTGAGCGGCCAGCTCGAGGGTGAGCTGGGTGCGACAGCCCTCGGTGCCATCTACACCTTCGGCCCTACCTTCCGTGCCGAGAATAGCAATACACCTCGCCACTTGGCCGAGTTCTGGATGATTGAGCCAGAGATAGCCTTCATGGACCAGGAAGAACTGATGGACCTCGAGGAGGACTTCATCAAGTACTGCGTGAAGTGGGCGCTCGACAACTGCAAGGACGACCTCGAGTTCCTGAACAAGATGATTGACAAGGGGCTCATCGAGCGTCTTGAAGGCGTACTGAAGGAGACGTTCGTCCGTCTGCCTTACACCGAAGGCATCAACATTCTGCAGGAAGCCATCAAGAACGGCAAGAAATTCGAGTTCCCATGCAACTGGGGCGACGACCTGGCAAGCGAACACGAGCGCTACCTCGTGGAGGAACACTTCAAGAAGCCTGTCATCATGACGGACTACCCGCGTTCGTTCAAGTCATTCTACATGAAGCAGAACCAGGAGACAGCCGACGGTGGCAGCGTAGGCTACAAGGGAGCCGTTGCTCCTGGTCCTACGATGCAAGGCACTGATGTTCTTTTCCCGAGCATCGGCGAGATTATCGGCGGTTCAGTCCGCGAAGAGAGCTACGACAAACTGATGAAGGAAATCGACCGCCGCCAGATGGACATGACACATCTTTGGTGGTACCTCGATACCCGCAAGTACGGCAGCTGCCCGCATGCCGGCTTCGGACTGGGCTTTGAGCGCCTTATCCTTTTCGTCACAGGCATGCAGAACATTCGCGACGTCATTCCGTTCCCCAGAACACCAAGAAACGCCGAGTTCTAAACGAAAAGCAGACGGAAGACAGACTTCCGACTACAGCAGAAGGGGGATGTGTCATAACAGATTGATATATCCCCCTTATTGTGTCTCTTGTGGGTCATGATGACGTGACTGCGAAAAACAATCCCCGACACGCCTTTGTGCGTATCGGGGGTTGATTGTATTCTGTCGTTCAGACAAAATAGTGAAAATATTGAGACTTGTTTATTCGCCCCAAATGTCCCATGGGAAGTATTCCTTTGTCAGGGCCTTGCTGCCGTCCACTTGTTTGTCTTTGTTAATATCCAGGCTCTCAGCCAGCATTTGGATTACCTGAGCTTCTTCTATCTTGATTGAAGGTGCTATGTACTTCATGTTTTTCAAAATTTAAAGGTTGGTAAATAGTTTGTTTTTATGTTCTCCCCTGAGGTCCATCCCCCCTTTGTTCTTGGGGGGATGGAGTAGGGAGGGAGATAGTACTTACTTCAGAACTTTCTTGCCACCAATGATGTTGATGCCCTTCTGCATCTTGCTTACACGCTGGCCAGCAAGGTTGTAGATAGGACCTTCAACTTTCAACTTTGAACTTTCAACTTCAGAAATGCCAGTTGCATCGTCGTCAGTAAAGCCGTAGAACGCCTTGACGGGCGAGTCAATGACGATGTAAGCCTTGCCCATTGCGATGGTAGTTTCAGGTATAGCCTGATAGAATCCAACTTCCATTGTCTCGCTTTCCTCGTCGCGTGCAAGGATATATTGGGTGCCGTCGGCAATGACATCCTTTTGTGCAGGAAGAAGGTCGTTTGCTGTGCCCAGTTCAGGACGTGCATCAGCATTGTCATACTTGAATGCTCTGTATGTGCCAGGCGTTTCTGCCTTAACGACGACAGCCGTGTATGAAGGAACAACCGTCACGGGCTCGAGGTGAACGTAGGTGTCCTTCAGCTGAGCAGCATATGCTGTTAAACCAGAATAGGTGAAGTCAACGTCGATGTCTGTCCAGAATGTTGCATACAGGGCATTGCCTACCGTGATATTCACACCCTCTCTCTCGAGGATGACGTCGATGCTGTTGATCTGAGAGTTTCCTGCGATGGTAACAACAACCGTCTTTGCTTCACCTGTCCATGTCGTGCCGTCGAACTCGCCGCCGTCAGCTGTGTTGCCTTCGTTCCACTTAGCACTATTGAATACAAGGCTGGTGATGACATAGCCTTCTGGAGCTGTGAATGTCA
>JAFUGG010000033.1 GCA_017469525.1 Bacteroidaceae bacterium
TTAACGTGAGTTCGATGAAATATAATTGTCTATAAATTTGGTGATTAGCGAAAATTGTTGTACCTTTATAGTGCTCAATTACAAAGTAGTACAAACAATAATCGCTATGTTCACCGAAGACAAAGTTACAGAAATTTTCTTTATGGCAGACGAATTTCACAAAGTTTTTTGCCGTATGTTAGACAAATATAGTCTCAATGCCCCCAAAATGACAGGAAAGAGGCCTTACCATAGGGCAGGAAAGCTCTCTGTTCCCGAGATTATGACCATTATGATACTGTTCCACAATTCTGGCTACCGTTGCCTGAAGCATTTCTATCTGAATGAGGTCTGCGTAAGCCTCCGCCACCTGTTCCCGCAGGTCGTCTCTTACAATCGTTTCGTGGAACTGGAGAAGGAGGCGGTCATACCGCTCACCATCTTTATCAAGAAGGTACTCTTGGGGAAATGCACCGGCATCAGTTTCGTTGACTCCACGCCTCTGCGTGTGTGCAAGAACCAGCGCATCCATATCCATAAGACTTTCAAGGGCTTTGCAGCCAGGGGCAAGTGCTCGATGGGGTGGTTTTTCGGTTTCAAGCTACACCTGATCTGTAACGAAAGAGGCGAATTGCTGAACTTCATGGTTACGCCTGGTGATGTGGATGACAGGAAACCTCTGGAGAACAGGAGATTCATCGAGATGATATTCGACAAGCTTGTGGCAGACAAGGGGTATATCAGCAAGAGCCTCTTCCAGAAGCTCTTCGTGGACGGCATTCAGCTCATCACAAAGCTAAAGAGCAATATGAAAGGGGCTCTGATGACTGTTTCGGACAGAGTGCTGCTGCGTAAGAGGGCAATTATCGAAAGTGTCAACGACGAGCTCAAGAATATCGCACAGATTGAACACTCAAGACACAGGTCAGTCTGCAACTTCGCTGCCAACCTGTTGGGAGCAGTTGCTGCATACTGCTACTTCCCCAAGAAACCATCAATACAGGTTGTCAGAGTACTTGATAATCAGCTTACTCTCTTCTGATTTAATTTCGTCGAACTCACGTTAATTACTTTCAATAAGACTGAGCATGGGAATCTCCTTTATCTGGGGATTATAGCCTTTTTTCTCACATCTGATTTGAAGTGACACATTACCAGCTTTGTTGTAAGTTAAGCCTTTAGCGTTAATTGTTCGTATTATGTCAGTGATAGGTGTTGTTTCTAGATATTCGCCAGCTTGGACTTTCACTTCCGGGTCACCCGATATGAGTTGGAAATATATATCCGCTCCTTCCGGGTCGGAAGTAATTCTATAATGAATGGTCAGGTGTTCAAGAGCCGTGTCCCCTTCTCCTGTCACTTTTTTGTTGGCCTCTTGTTTTGGGTTGTCTGCACGATGTAGGAAGTATGCTACCCTGTCCCAATCGATGTCGGCAAGTGCGTTGGCATAGGCTTCGTTAATGGCATCCTGTGCAGAAGAAAGAGACTGTGCGTTGCTGTAAACGTTGGCACGACCAGACACCTCCGTCGTCGGATAAACGATGTCACGGTTGTGGTTAAATATCTTCACGTCCATGATGACCGTACCATTCCATCCGAGACCGGAAAGCCAATCGACGTGGAATTCCTTGATGGTGATCTGCATCAGATAATCGGTAGCGACGTCAGCGTCCAGATTGAAGCCCATGGTGCGCATGTATCGGCGCATGCTCTCGGGTACAAACGAGTTGATGTCAGGGTTGGTATAGATAGTCGGCTTGCTTGTGGCAGCGGCATCATATAGCTGAATCAAGCGCTTGTCGGAGCGTCCGTCCTGAACATTCAGGCGTATGCCGTATTCAAGATTGGCGAAGCGGTCTGCCTGAGGTTGCTTGACGAGTGCAAGGTTGATGTTTTGTGGGACAGGAGCCGATTCTGTGGTCTTGCGCATTGAAGTGCAGGAGGTGACAATAGTCGCGATAGCCATTAGGGCAGTAAATGTTTTCGCTTTCATAATTCTAATTGTTTTTTCTAATGATTTTACGTTTTATTTAGTGTTGGACTTCCCTGATTTAGTGATAGCTTTACCTATTTTTGTGATGGTTTTACCTAAATTAGTGCCGACTTTGCCCGATTCGGAATCAGCCTTTTCTGCTGGTTCGGCGCTGGCCTTGTCAGGCTCGGAATCGGTCTTGCTTGGCAAGCTGCTGGACTTGCCTGTCCCGGAATCTACATTCAGCTTCATAAGCTTGGCAGAAACAGTTGTCTTGAAGACAATCTTACCTTCTCGTTCATCGACATTGGTACTAATGACAGGTTCGATGACTCCATCAGCGCCGCGCACCTTAGACGCATTGATGAGGCGGTAGATGGCGATATTGCGAGCCATATCTTCCGGGTTGATTTCCCTGAGGGAAACCCTTCCTTCGTCGTTAGAGAGGAAGCCATAACGGGCAACGCCCTCGAAGTCAACAAGTCCCCACTTCTCTTGCTGGCTGTCGAACTTATACTCAAGCCAGCATTCTCCATTTTCTTCCTCGAGGATAACAACCTGACCTTTCTTCTTCGTGGAATAGAAAACGGTTGCGTCTGCTGTCACCGTATTTATGATATTGTAATCCGTGCCGTGCTGGAGATTCATCTCGTTCAGGCGTACGGAATTGACAGTGTTGACAGCAGTTGGAACAATACGTTGTGTCATTTTTGACGGGCCGCCGCATGATGTCATCAGGCACATTCCGACCACTAATGTTACAATAGGAAATAGTTTTTTGCACATTGTTACGTTTGTTAAATATATCTACTCACTTAACGGCTTTTCGATACACTCCGTCAGCCCCTTAACATCGCGAGATAGGCACACAAAAAAAGCGTGGAGCTATGTCTCTCAATTTGGGTCTATAGGATTTGCTGGACTACCTGATACACCAAATCAACGGAACAAAGCCCACGCGTAGCGTGAGCATTTCGGCTTGTTCTCTTGGTGTATCATCTATATAAGTGTCCAGCTTTTATAGACCCAAGTTTCAAACTAAAACGCTTTCTTCTATGTATATTGCCTTTTACTTGTCTTTCTGCATAGGCAAAATCTTCTTTTTGAGGTTAATATTTCGTCATATTTAATAAAACACGCTACAAATTTACACATAAAATCTGATAAATGAGACCTGAATGACGAAAAAAATCAGAAGTAGGGCAGAAAGTTAAAAAACAAGGGTGATTTGCAATGTTATTGAGGAATTCTTTGTAACTTTGCAGCGCGATATATATAATAATGTGTATGAGGAAGTACGTTTTGGACTTGCAAGTCACCTCCGTCGAACCGTTGAGCGAGCGGTATCTGTTGCTCACGGCGACCAATCCGGCTGGGCGACTCCCTGAGATGTGCCCGGGACAGTTCGCCCAGCTCCGCATCGACGACAGCAGGGAGACGTTTCTGCGCCGGCCCATCAGCCTGCATAGCGTGGACTGTGAAAAGAACGAAGTGAGTTTCCTGATACAGAAAGCGGGCAAAGGCACTGCGTCGCTTTGGCAGAAGAAACCAGGTTCGACGCTGAACGTCATCTTGCCTCTTGGCAGAGGTTTCACGATGCCCGAGTCGGCGTCGCAGAAGTTCCTGCTCGTCGGCGGCGGAGTCGGCATTGCTCCCCTCCTGTTCATGGGCGAGGCGATGCTGCGGAAGGGCGTCCGGCCCACGTTCCTGCTTGGTGCACGAAGCAAGTCCGACCTGCTTTTGCTCGACAAATATCGTGCCCTGGGAACCGTTTATGTCACGACAGAAGACGGTTCTGAGGGCGAGAAAGGCTTCGTCACGCAGCACAGCGTCTTGCGGCAGGAAAAGTTCGACCACATCTCTGTGTGCGGGCCTAAGCCCATGATGATGGCAATGGCTTCCTATGCAAAGCAGGCACATGTCCCGTGCGAGGTGAGCCTGGAGAACATGATGGCCTGCGGCTTGGGCGCATGTCTTTGCTGCGTGGAAGAGACGACGGACGGCAATGTCTGTGTCTGCAAGGAAGGGCCTGTGTTTGAAGTCGATAAACTGAAATGGTGAAGTCTCCAAACTACACACGAGTAAATGACAAATTACACGTGAGAAGTTTGCCGACGACACGAGAGAAGTTTGCCAACGACACGTGAGTACTTTCCGAAGATACAATAAATAGAAGAAGAACAATGGCAGATTTGCAAGTAGATATATCCGGTCTGAAGCTCCGGAATCCAGTGCTTACGGCCAGCGGAACCTTTGGTTATGGCATAGAGTATCAAGACTTTATCGACCTGTCGGAACTGGGTGGCATCATCGTGAAGGGTACAACCCTTGCGCCTCGCGAAGGCAATCCCTACCCCAGAATGGCAGAGACGGCACAAGGAATGCTCAATTGTGTTGGCCTCCAGAACAAGGGTGTCGACTACTTTTGCCGGCATATCTATCCCCAGATAAAGGGCATCGGGACCAACATGATAGTGAATGTGTCCGGCAACAGTCCTGAGGATTATGCCGAATGTGCAGCGCGCATCAATGAACTCGACTGCATTCCGGCTATCGAACTCAATATCTCTTGTCCCAACGTCAAGCATGGCGGCATGGCCTTCGGTACGACCACCGAAGGCGCATCGAGCGTCGTGAGGGCCGTCAGAGAGGTTTACGGGAAGACACTCATCGTGAAGCTCTCGCCGAATGTGACCAACATCACGGACATCGCCCTCGCTGTGGAGGATGCTGGAGCCGATGCTGTCAGCCTCATCAATACTTTGATGGGGATGGCCATCGACATAGAAAAACGCAAACGCATCCTCAGCATCGGCACGGGAGGACTCAGCGGGCCGTGCATCAAGCCAGTAGCCTTGCGCATGGTTTACCAGGTGGCTCATGCTGTTCGAGTGCCCGTTATCGGTCTCGGAGGCATTAGCAACGCCAAGGATGCAGTGGAGTTCCTGCTGGCAGGAGCAAGCGCGATAGAGATAGGGACAGCCAATTTCCTCGACCCGACCGTGAGTGTCAAGGTCGTCCGAGGCATCAATGAATACCTCGAGAAACATGGTTTCGCGAGCGTTAAAGAGATAATCGGCCTATGCGAATAGACATCATCACCGTACTGCCCGAGTTGATTCAGGGCTTCATGCAGGAGTCCATCGTCGGCAGGGCACAAAAGAAAGGTTTGGTGGAAATACATATCCACAACCTGCGTGACTATACGTTGGACAAATGGCGACGTGTGGACGACTATCCTTTCGGGGGATTTGCTGGCATGGTTATGCAGTGCGAACCCATCGACCGCTGCATCTCGGCCCTGACAGCCGAGCGACATTACGACGAGATTATCTTCACCTCGCCCGACGGCGAGCAATTCAACCAGCCGATGGCCAATAGTCTTTCGCTCTGCGAAAACATTATCATCCTCTGCGGCCACTATAAAGGCATCGACTATCGCATAAGAGAGCACCTCATTACCAAGGAGGTGAGCATCGGCGACTATGTTCTGACGGGCGGAGAACTTGCGGCTGCGGTGATGGCGGATGCCATCGTTCGCATCATTCCTGGAGTGATTGGCGATGAGCAAAGCGCGCTCTCCGACTCCTTTCAGGACAACCTTTTGGCCGCTCCCGTCTATACCCGGCCGGCAGAATACAAGGGCTGGAAGGTGCCGGAGGTATTGCTTTCGGGCAACGAAAGGCTGATAAAGGAGTGGGAACTGCAGCAGAGCCTGGAGCGGACACAGCGTCTTCGTCCCGATTTGCTTGCAGGTCAGGAGCCTGCGAGCCCTAAGAAGAAAGGGAAAAACAAATAAGAAAAGATATGGAAAAGAAGAAAATGAACCTCTACATCATAGCCGGTTGCAACGGTGCAGGCAAGACGACTGCCTCGTTCACCGTATTGCCGGAGATGTTGGGTTGCCGCGAATTCGTCAATGCAGACGAGATAGCAGCCGGCCTCTCGCCCTTCAATCCCGAAGGCGTCGCCATTCAAGCCGGCCGACTCATGATAGACCGTATCATCTATCTGCTGAAGGAGGGCGAGACCTTCGCCTTTGAGACGACATTGGCAACGCGTTCGTATGTGAAGCTCATCAAGCAGGCCCAGAAGCGCGGCTACTTTGTCACGCTGCTTTTCTTCCTGCTTTCTACGCCCGAACAGGCAATAGCCCGAGTGGCGAAACGCGTGGCGATGGGCGGTCACAACATACCTACCGACGTCATTCTGCGACGTTACGAGGCAGGTCTCAGCAACCTGTTCCAGCTCTATATGCCAGTTGTGGACAGTTGGTCGCTGTATGACAACAGCGATTGTCCGGCGGTTCACATCGCGTCGGGGCTGGGAGGCGACAAGGTTATGGTATATGACGAAGCGGCCTACAAGCAGCTTCAGGAGAAGTTCAGCAAGCCGGAGGAGGGCGAGGAGGCATGAAAGAGCAAGAGATACTCGAGATGCAGCGCCTGATAGACGAGGGCGTTCGCAGGGCGCAAAGTCGCCTTTGGCAACGGGCAGGTGCAGCCCATCAGAGCCTTGTCGTGTGTCGCGAGGGCAAGATAATCGAGATGGTTCCCGACGTGGAAGCCAATATCTTCGACAGTAACGTAGGCGATCCCTTGGCCCGACGCAGACAGAGATAAGCTGTAATAAGCAGAGACAAACTATATAATAAATATGTGTATGCGTAGAATTCTGCTCAACATCCTGCTACTTCTGCTTGCGATTGGTGCCCAAGCAGACATCGACCGCAGCAACTGGATGGCAGCTTTGCCAGGGAGAGCACCGTTGCGCAGTCTTTCCATCCCAGGGACTCACGATGCCGGCACGAAAGGATTCTCGTGGAATGCCGAATGCCAGAGGTTCAGCATCAGCGACCAGCTTACGCTCGGCGTGCGTGCCTTCGACCTTCGTCCCGGCGTGAACGGCAGCAACATAGTCATTTATCACGGTACGGCAACACATGGCAGCGAGACGCTTGGCAACATCTTCGACACCTACGACAGCTTTCTTGCGGCCCATCCGGGCGAGTTCCTCATCGTTTTCCTCAAGAACGAGATAGGCAGCAGCAACTGGGCAGAGAAGATGAAAGAGGTGCTCGATGCCCATTCGTCCCGTTTGCTGGAGCTCAATCCTTACCTTACCGTCGAGCAGATGCGCGGCAAGATTCTCGTCCTGAGCCGCGACAGTTGGGGCGAGAGCAACTATGGTGCGGTCAGGGTGAACGGTTGGCAGGACAATGCAACCTTCGACATGACGTATCGTGGATACTTCGGCGACGAGCTGCAATGCCGTATTCAGGACATCTACAACGTGGCTTCTTCGGACAACCTGAACAGGAAGAAGGCCGACATCGAACGCCTGCTTTCCGAGGCGATGGCTGGAACGACGGGGAAGTTCTACATCAACCACACCTCGGGCTATACGAAGGAGAACTACGTCATCAACAATCATTACGTGGCCGACTGCGCAGAGAAGTGCAATGAACTTGCGCTGAACTACCTCCATTCCCACAGCGGTCCGACCGGCGTCATACTGATGGACTTCGCCGGAACCGACCGTTATTCGCTCACGTTCTCCAGTCATGACACGCGCGGACAGCTCCTCGTCGATGCCATCATCGAGAATTGTCAGGCTACGGCAAAGGCTCCATCGGCTCCCGGAGCAGAATGGGTTCTGCCGATGGGCAGCGATGTTCCGTGGACGGGACGCGTCTATCGCAAGGATGCGGAGTCGCAAACTTCCAGTGCTGTCGATGCCCTGAGGGCTCCGGCCACTACCTGGTATCGTCCCGACTATGATGATGCCGAGTGGCAGGAACAGACGTTCCCGATGGGGAGCCCCAATTTCAGCCTTCCATACATCACGCGTTGGATGGGCGAGTACAACTGCTATTGGATACGCCGAGAGTTCAACCTGGAAGGTTTCACTTCGTTGCTTCCTTACACGCTCCGTGTCTTTCACGACGATGATTACAAGCTCTACATCAACGGTACGCTGGTGCTTTCGGAGGACGGATGGACGACGGACACGCCGGTCGAGAAGAATGTGTCGCGCTACCTCAAGAATGGTCGCAACGTCATTGCCGTCATGGTTCAGCAAAACACAGGCGGTGCCTACTTCGACTGCGGCATTTATCGGACGGGAGAAGCCATTGAGCAGGTCATCCTCGACGAGACTTCCACAGAGGTTCCAGACGGAGGCATCTGTCTGAGCGTCAAGGTGAACAAGAAGTTTACGAGGAATACTTGGACCACCCTTTGCCTGCCTTTTGCCTTGACCTCGGCTCAGATAACCGAGCTGCTTGGCGAAGGGACGGAGGTTCGAGAGCCGTGTGCATTCGAGCCGTGCGATGGTGGTGAGTGGCTTGTGGCGTTCGACGAGGTCACGAGTATCAGGGCAGGTCGTCCCTGCTTGGTGCGTACGCAAAACACCATAAGCGGCTTCGAACTGATACCTGCCAGCGGTCTCAACGTCAAGATGACTACCAACAGCCCCATCAAACTGACGGACAAGGCCGGCAACAGACTGACGTTCACGGGCTACTACCCTAAGGAGACATTGCCCGTGGGCAGCTTCTATCTGTCGGTCGGCCGGTTTTACCACTACTTGAATTCTGTCAAGCAGAATGGTCTCCGCGCCTATTTCGAGACACAAAGTGCTGACGGGACGGAGGTGAAAGCCATCGACTTCCTGCTCGGAGACGCGACAGGCATCGTGGACATGCAGGCAGGCGGCCAGCCTCTTTACTATGACCTGAGCGGCCGTCGCATAGAAAAGCCACGGGGCATATGCATTCAGCGCACTCCGGACGGTAGGGCAACAAAGCGTCTGGCAGGGAACGAGAGATGAACTGTCGGGGATGATGAGCTTCCCCTTCATGGAGCACCTGCCGATGAATGCTAATACTTTGACCAATGAATGCTAATACTTTGGCCGATGAATGCTAATACTTTGGCCGATGAATGCTAATACTTTGGCCGATGAATTACTAATACCTTGGCCGATGCACTATAGGTCTTGGGAAACAGCCCTGTGGAAGGCAGGCAGACTTAACTCACAGAATGGTCGTATGAACAGGAATATAGGAATCTTTTGTGCCTCGTCGAACAGGATGGCTCCCGTGTTTTACGATGAGGCGCAACGCCTTGGGGAATGGATTGGACGCCAGGGCAGGACGCTTGTCTATGGCGGAGCAAACTGTGGACTCATGGAGACGCTCGCCAAGTCTGTGCATGAGGCAGGCGGACGGGTGCTGGGTGTGGTTCCGCAGATACTGGTGGAGCAGGGTAGGGTGAGCCGTTACATCGACGAAACAGTCCTGACGCCTGACCTCAACCAGCGCAAGCAAGGCATCATCGACCGCTCGGACATCATCCTTGCCTTGCCGGGAAGCGTGGGCACGCTCGACGAAGTCTTCACCGTTCTCGCTGCCAACACCATCGGCATTCACAGCAAGCGCGTGCTCTTCTGGAACATCGATGGCTTCTGGGACGAGCTGTTCCGGCTCTTCAGGGCAATGGAGAAGCGGGGCGTCGTCAACAAACCACTTGAGGACTACATCCTTGTGGCCAACACGCTCGACGAGGTGGTTCGCCTGATAGGATAAGCGAGAAAGACGCTCAGAAGCATACACCGAAGTGCACGCCACACTCGCGTACGCCAGGATATTTGCTCGAGTCGCGGAAGTCCCTGGAGTAGCTGGCTCCCAGGAAATAGCGGTCCAGGAAGAAGCGAAGGCCTACTTGCCAGGCTACCTGGAAGTGATGCCAGTCGTGAGTGCCGCCAATGAGGCTCTTGCTCTCCTCGCCTGTATGCTCCCGTGCCATCGCAATGGCGCGTATGGAAACACCGGCATAGGGCGCAATGGCAAAGTCCTTCTTGTCCCAAGGATACCATTTGTACATGACGTTGACAGGGATGCGGAACGTCAGGACACGCGCATCCATCACGCTCGTCTCCCACGAGAACTTCATGTTGGCTCCCACTTCCACGAAGTAAGGCTTGTCCTCCACAACCTCGATGAAGCGGCTGTAGCCCATCAGCATCTCGTTGAACTTGATGCGGTCAGACTCGTCCACCTTATAGCGGGATGGCGAGTATTGCAGGAAGAGAGCGTTCTTGTATTCCTTGTGTTGCGGCTTCGGAGCGGCCTCTTCCACATCGTCGAGCGTCCACTCTTCCACGTCATACGTGTCGTCAAACTGTGCCCGAGCGTTCACGCCAATGCACAGCACGGCAAGCAGAGCCATTTTAAATCGGGTGGTTGTCATGGCTTCTTTGGTTAGTGTTAATATAGAAAAAAGGCAGAAGCTACGAGCGCTTCGTCATGGCGATGTGCGTCACGATGCCTGCAATGATGATGAGCAATGCACCGACATTGTAGAAGTTAAAGTCCACCAGGTCGGCGAAATAGCTAACGATAAGCAGCAATGCGCCCAGCACAATCAGGATGATACCCAGGTTCTGTTTCCAATTCATAGTAGTATGTCGTTTTGTGTTGATTATACTCTTTTGCTCTGCAAAGATAAGAAAAAGATTAGAGATAACGGCTCAAAGCTGAAAGATTTTTGCTTTCATCCCTCAATTTTTAACTTTCCATCAGAACTGCCACCACTTCTTCTTAGGTTTCGGATGGTCTTCCGAGAGCCTCTCCGTCATAATCTGTTCGTATGTCTTCTTTTCCGTAATCATTTGGTAGATGGTGCCCCAGTCGGGCAATCCTCCCACATTGCGGTCGTCAATCCAGACGTCAGCCTTGAGCTTGCGACTGAAGCTCCTGTTCTTGCCCTCCACCTCTTCAGGGAAGTCCTTGTTCACGGCATAGAACTCCACGCCTCTCTTCCTGCACCATTCCACCGCATCATCCAGCAGCTTGCCCTCGCGCACGCTCCACAGTATCAGCTTGTGGCGTTGCTCGGTCAGCATCCTGAGCGTCTGTGTGGCAAAAGGCAACTCCTTACCAATCTCCGGGTAGCGGTGTTCAACAATCGTCCCATCGAAGTCAACAGCTATTGTCATAATCTTTTATCGTGTCATTGTTTCAGGGGACAAAGGTACAACATTAAAATGAAAAATGAAAAGTAAAAAATGAAAAATGATAGGAAAGATAAAAAATCTCTCAATATCTGAACGTTAATCTCTAATCTTTTTTGTACCTTTGCACCGCAAATAACCAGTAAAGAAATGAAAAAGTCAGCACCCCTCTTGCTCGCTCTCGTGGCAATGCTCATGATGTCGAGTTGTGTGTCAACCAAAAAGATTGTTTATTTCCAGGATCCGGACCAGGTCTTCGAGGCAGGAAAGCAAATCCTGCAGCAATATGAGATGCGTCTCAAGCCTGCCGATCAAGTCCTCATCAAAGTCACATGTTCCGAGCCCTTGCTGCTCAGCATCTTTGCTCAGGACGTCACGATGGGTACTTCTGGCAACACCAACTCGCAGAACATCTCCAACTCCGGCTCCCTGACCAATGCCTACGGCTATACGGTCAGCAACGACGGCTACGTCATCCTGCCAGCCGTGGGACGTGTCCCTGTGGCCGGGCTTACCTCCGACGAGGCCGCTCGTCGCATCGAAGAGAGCATCATCGCAGCCAACCTCATCAAAGACCCCGAGGTGACTGTCCGCCTGCTCAATGCTCGTGTCGCCGTGCTCGGAGCTGTCAGGAGTCCGCAAGTAGTCAGCCTCACCAGCGAACGCAACACCGTGCTCGACGTCCTCTCACGTTGTGGCGACATAGCAGACACTGGCCTCAGGCAGAAGATAACCCTCTATCGTGAAGAGAATGGCGAAAGGAAGAAGTATTCCATCGACCTCACCACCACCGACATCTTCCAGAGCCCTGCCTACTATGTGCAGCAGAATGACCTGATATATGTAGAGCCCAACAAGAGCCAGAGCATCAAGAGCAGTGCCTTCTACGCCTTCCTTGGCGCAGGCGCAAGCATCATCAGCGTCATCTCGGCTATCGTCACCATCGTGATGGTCACCACGAAATAGTGATGTAGTTCCATCCTTGTGGCGCGACAGTAGAAATGTCGAAGCCATCCATCCAAAGGCCTGCGGAAACCTTCCGTAGGCCTTTTCTGTACAGGTAGGTAGAGGGAGTGCCTTCCAGGACGATGCACTTGCGGAAGTGACTCGTGTTGGTAGGCAGGGAAAAGTTTGTCTTGCTCTTGGCAGAAGAGAGTTCGACGGGAATGCAGCGGTCTATGTCCGTGCAGAGGGAGTCATTGGATAGCAGGATGTTGCTTTGGTTGTCGGCTTCCGTGGTGAAGATGGCGTTGTTCATAGAGCGGGGTGCGGTGCCCACCATGTAGCCTATCACCCACACCGGCTCATTGCCCAGGTTTTCGGCCGAGAGAAGGTCTGTCACCGTATACGGACATTGCCGCGAGCCTTCGCCCGTGCCGATGATGGAGGCGGGCTTTGCCTCGCCTTCAGCCGCATCGGTATTCTCCGGCTCCACGGTCAGGTCAGCCTTCTGGCAGCAGCTCAGCAGCAGGCAGAGCAGCCAGCTATTCCTCTTCAGTGAAAGCATCCAGAACCTTTTTGCAGACCTTTGGCACATTGTATTTATAATAGACCGTGTCGCCCAAAAGCAGCAGATAAACGAGGCAGAGGAAAATGCCCCAGGCAAGCAATAACATCATGGCGTAATTCATAGCTTGACGGAAAAGATTGAGATATTTGTTGCAAAATTACAATAAATATATTGAATAATGAAAAAATAAAGCGTAAATTTGCAGTCAGAAACAAATAATCGTTGCAGTATGTCTTTGTATATGAGCACTAGGAACATTTTATTGCTATTCGTCTCTTGTCTGTTGCCTCTCCTCGTTTCCTGCCAGTCTGGCCTGGATGAAGCACCGAGCCAGGAAGGGGAATGCACCGTGAACTTCTCGGTCACTAACTACAGGCAAATTAGTTTCGATGACCTTTCGTCTTCTGCTGTATCACGGGCGGAAACAATAAGCATGACGCTTGCCAATCTCTCTCTTACGGTCTTCGATGCTGACACGAAAGAGATTGTTTCTCCCACTGTCCTGCATAAGAGTGATGACTATATGGATAAACCAACGGAGTTCTCACAGTTTTCTGTCAGTTTGCCTTATGGCCGATACCGCATTCTTGTGCTTGGCTACAACGGCAAGAAAGCGTGCAACATAGCTTCCCTTAATCATATTTCTTGGGAGGACGATTATGTGCCAAACACCTTCCTCTACTGCGAGGAGTTTACGCTTGGCGAGGGTGCGAACCTCAACAAGGAGATTACGCTCAAGCATGTCGTGGCTGCTTTTCGTGTGACAGCCGATGATGCCATCCCTGCCGAGTTGAAGACGATGCGCTTCAGCAGTTCTGCTGGTGGCACGGTGCTGGATGCTGTGACTGGTCTTGCGAAACAAAGCACAGGTCGGACTTCAGAGATAAGCGTGCCTAATAGTTATGTAGGCGCACAAGGCGTTGACTTCACTGTCTATCTTTTCCTGCCTTCGGAACAGACCAATGGCAGTTACACTGTTCAGGCTCTTGGACAAGGCAATGCAGTGCTTTACGAGAAGCGCTTTAATGACGTTCCTCTCCGCATCAATTATCTGACGACTTGGCAGGGGGAAATCTTCGTAAATGGCGATGACGATGAGCCTAATGTGCAGCCTGGCTTCAATATCAAGTGGGATATGGATTGGGCTGACACAATTCGTCTGACTCCCTAACACTCATTATACGCAATTGTCATTTTGACAAGTTGTCAGCGTTTTGCGCCGAAATCTGTTAAGGTGTCAATTATTGCACACTCCCCAAAACGTCGAAAAATGCGCTTCGATGTGGCTGTTTCCCTGATGCGACGTGGGGCTTTGGCAATATCGACGTGTCGATTCTATAAAATCGACACGTCGATATTGTAAGACCCTTGAGCCAAGTTCACCTTTTTGATGAGGCGAAAAGTGTGCAAAAAAGGCTCAAAAGTGCCGATTTTGCAATACGGACATTGCATTTTGTCACTTTTGTGATAATAAGTAAAAGTGAGGAGTTGGAAATTATCGTCTATGAATCAGATGGTTGTAAAAGCGCCTTCGATTTAAGCCCTTATTTTTGCTCGGGGGGCGAAAAGTGCCTCCGAGACAAAAATAAGCGATTCTGGACGGTTTGCAAAAATGGGTTGTGTAAGCAAAAGGCCGTTTTTGCTTACATTTTGTCAAAGCCTTTTGTGTCAGAGCTTCAGGCGGCAGTCGATGCCGAACTGGATGGGGTTCCCGCGTTGTCCGATGTAGTTGCCTCCTTTGACGTTCTCAAGCCCAAAGACGGTGTAGTGCGTGTTGGTGACGTTGCGTGCCCATAGGTTCACGGAAACGTTGCCGAGGTCGGCCAGGGCGTGAAGCCCCAGCAACGCATAGAAGTTCTGCGAGGACTTGTTGGCTTCGTCCCAGTATGTCTTGCCCTGAGCGTGCAGGTTTGCTCCGAGAGTCAGGCTTCGGAGCGGCGAGTTGTTGATGTCTATGCGGTAGTCGGCCATCATGCCCAGGGTGTGCATGGGGATGTAGGGCACATGGTTCCCGCTATAGTCAGCGAGTCGCTTCTCCACTGTCTGTCGTACCATGACCTTGTGTCCGTCCACCTCTACTTCCTGTCCACCTACCTTCACCTCCAGCATGTCGGTGTAGTCGCGGAACACGGAGTGGGTGAAGCCGTAGCTGGCATTGTAGGTGAGGTGGTTGTCGAAGGCAGAGCCGTTCACGCAGAGCTCAACGCCGCCGTTGTTGGATTTGCCCACGTTCTTCATCATGCGGCCGTAGGATGTGTCGCCGGCCATGATGGTGAGCTGCAGGTCGTGCACCTGGGTGAAGAAACCCGAGAGGTCCACCTTCAGGTTGGGTAGCAGGTTGAGGTGCATGCCGAGTTCATAGTTCCATGACGTCTCGGGCTTGTAGGAAATGGTTCGTTCGATGTCGGCGTATGCAGCCTCGTCGTGCTGGATGTCCAGGTCGCTCAAAGTCCTCTCGTTGGCCTCTATCTCGCCCGAGATAACGTCCGAGAACATCTGGATGTTGTAGCCTCCTGCGCGGTAGCCCTTGCTCCATGTGGCATAGATGTTGCTGCCGTTGTCGAATCTATAGGTGAGTGCCACCTTTGGCAGCAGCTGGTTGAAGTCGTCTTGATAGGTATGGGCCAGTGCATCGCTGATGCGTGCGTTGTAGCTGGCCATTGGAATCACGGCGGGGCCGCGCTGCATCTTCATCAGCAAGTCAATGTCCATGTAGCCGGAGGTCACGTAGTCGAGCTTCACGTGGTTGTAGTCGTATCTCAGCCCGAGCGTTGCCGTCAGGTGCTTGGTGATGTCGATGTTCGACTCATGGAAGAGAGCCAGGTTGTATCGCGGCGTATGGAAAAGTCCGGGGACGACGGGACTCATGTCGAGCGTCATGTGGCTGTCGTCGGTGAGTGTCATGCCGGAGAGCGACATGGCTCCCTTCTGAGCCAGCCATGCAGCATTCGTCACCGTCTCGCTGAAGCCCGGGTCGAAATAGACAGGTGCGTCCGTCTTGTTCCAGAGATAGGAGCCGTATATGCCTGCCGTCCAATGCCAGATGCCGGTTGTCTTTCCTTTGAACACGATTTCCTCGAGTAGTCCGTTCTGGAGCTGTTTTTCCTCCATGCGCATGTTTGGCTTGGAGAGATAGTCGATGTCCATCAGCATGTAGTCATCCAGGTATTGATATGACGTGGTGCTGTAGAGTTCGAAAGCCTTGGCGTCGTACTTCATCTTCAGCCCCGTGTTGAGCATTGAGCGGCGATACTTGCCGTCGATGGTCGTTGCCACATTTGCCACCTTGCCCGTCTCGGCATCCATCAGCCCGTAGGGGAAAGCGTTCTGGTCGACCCATTGATAGTCGGCCAGGAAGTCGAAGGAAAGCCTTTCGGTTGGTCTCCAGAGCAGGCGCAGCTTGCCTCCTGCCTCGTTGTACTTGTCGGCACGGTTGCCTGTCGTCTCGTTCCAGAAGAAGCCGTTCTGTCCTCCGTAGAAGCCTGCCACGGAGAAGGCGAACTTGTCGTTCACCTTATGATAGTGTGCAGCCTCTGCCTTGCGGTACATATGGGATCCGAGACTCAGGTTGATGTCGGTTCCCTGATATTGGAAGGGGCTTTTGGAATATATGCGCACCAGGCCGCCTTCGGTGTTCATGCCATAGAGCGTGCCTTGTGGTCCGCGAAGGACATCTATGCGCTCCACTTCGTACAGATGGGAGTTGAACATGCATCTGCTCAGCAGGGGCACCCCGTCGACGTACATCCCCAGGGCGGGGTCGTTGGCACGCGAGCCGATGCCACGGATATAGGCTGCAGACGTGTAGCGCGAGCCATAATCGGGCATGACGAAAGAGGGGACATAGTGCGACAGTTCCCTAATGTCGCGCACGCCCAGGTTGGCAATGGCAGTAGCATCGAGTATGTTGCTCGAGAGCGGTTGCATACGGAGACGTAGCTTTTCCTTTGGCTGCGCTATTACGAATACTTCGTCAAGGTCCACCACGCGGCTCGAGTCAACTGCCTCGTTTTCATTGATACTTGCCAGGGATGGCACGGCTGAGGCCATGAAGCACAGCGCAAGGATGCCATGGAATAATTTGTTCTTCATTTACTTCTCGATTCTTGTCGTTTTTCTTTTCGGCTGCAAAGGTACGGAAAAACTCGCAGCCTTTCCTTAAGATAGACTTAAGAATCCATGCTCTCCATCGGAATGGCGAGTTCCACCCCCATGATGTCTCCCCCCCTTGTCGGCTTGCTTCCCATGCGGACGGGGATGCCGAGGAAGGCTGCCTGCTGTCGGGCAGCGGTCAGCTGCGAGAAGTCGCTGCAGCTTCCAGTCGATGTGATGGTGATGGTGTATTCGCGGATGGTGAGTTGCGATGCTATCTCCCATCGAGCCTCCTGCGGAGCATGTTCCAGGAGGAAGGCGAAGATGTCGGAGAAGATTTGCCTCAGCGTGGCCTCCTCTACGGCTATCTCATAGACAAAAGGCGTGAGCCTGAGATAGCAGTGTATGCCCTTCTCCCGCAGGGCGTCCTCGTGGAGCATGAGTAGCTCGCGCAGGAAGGTGTCTATCTTCACTACCTTCGAGGCAGGCGCTTCGTGCGGCAGGATGAACCCTACGCCACGTATGGAACGCACGGGACCCTCCTTCGTCCATCCCAGCTTGCGTCGCAGGGAGGAGAGATGCACGTCGAGCGTCCCCGTGTCGTAGAGGAAACGTTCGCCCCATACATTATTTATTATATCGTCCCTGCGGCACACCACGCCCTGATGCCTGAGCAGGAAGACGAGCATGCGATACTCCGTCTCCGTGAGCGGCACGGACTTGCCTGCCTGCAAGGTCTGGCGGGCAGTGGTGTCGACCTGCAGGTCGGCATAGTAGATGATGTCCTGCATAGATGCTATTTGCTCCCTCTTTTTTTTATATTACCTGCCGTAGTCCTCCTGCGTGAATGTCAGTTCGAGGAGCGTCTTGCCCGTCGTGATGCTTCTGTATTGATAGCAGAAGTTGATGCCTTCGTCTTTGTAGACCTTGAGCTGCAGGCTGTTTCTGAGCCCGCTCAGGATGTCGCCCTGATGTTGCGAGATGAGTTTGTCGGTGTAGATGGTCTCGTCGTCGAGGTCGTCCTGCACGGTGTAGTGATAGCAGAGCGTCCTGCTTTCGATGTCGAAGACGGCGCTGTCCAGACGGGTGCATGCGTCCACGAACTTGGGGCATTCCTTTTCCGTGAACTGCCGGAATTCGCGGCGGAACCGTTCGTCCTTCGTCTCTCGCTGGCATGCCTGGGCGAGCATTGCCAGCAGGCAAACGGCTAATACCTTATACGTTTTCATCGTGTCCTTTTTGTCTGATTGAGGCGCAAAGATATAATTTTTTCCGAGATAAACACATGCTTGTGCTTGATAAATGTCAAAAATATGCCGCAAAACATAAAATAATGCCTCAGATATTTGTTTTGTTTTGAAAAGTTGCCGTATCTTTGCACACAGAAAAGAGAGAATAGAGATTGATTGAAGTATAACAAACAAAATCATTAAACGTTATGACAGCATTAGTTGGAACATTGGCAGGTGCAGTTTGGACTGCCCTCAATGAGAATGGTGCTCTGAACACCAAGGACCTCAAGAAGCTTGCAAAGATCAAGACAGACAAGGATCTGTTCCTGGCTCTCGGCTGGCTGCTTCGCGAAGACAAGGTTGTAGTCGCAGAGGCTGACAAGGTCGTGACAGTCACCCTGAAGTAATTCTTCTGACTGTTTTTGTTAGAACAAAAGGTTGCCCCCTGAGGCTCTAGGCTTCGGAGGGCAAACTTTTTTTTGTGATATTACTGTCCGCAAAATACAGCATGTAGATGTGGTGTAAATAGTAATTGAAAAGTATACCACCATAATAATTGAAAAGTATACCATGTAGGTCGGAGAATTTACGTTATTATAGTAGCTCGCATGAGTGCTGTTAAACGTACAGAGAGTAAAAAATGATCGACATGGACAAGAA
>JAFUGG010000073.1 GCA_017469525.1 Bacteroidaceae bacterium
CTATCCCAACGGAACTTCAGTCAACATCCTTGGCGACCATGTTCTTGCTGACAGCGTAGTAATCGCTGAGCTCGACTTCCTCGAGGAACTCAAGGCTGCTGCCGTTGCTGCAGGCTATGGCCCAGGCATGGATGTAAGCTCTCTCATCGTGAACCGCACCTTTGCTAAGGCTGGCGACATGCTGAAGGATGAGGACGGCAAGAACCTCGGTCGTGAGGCAGAAGGCTGGAACGGATACATCTATCGCACCAACAACGATGGCGAGAGCAAGCTGTTTGCCGCTGAGTTCTGCAACGAAGTTTCTAAGTTCGACATCAACCAGACGCTCACCGACCTGAAGAATGGTTTCTACAAGCTGACCCTCAATGCAGGCTTCCGTGCTCAGGGCAATCTGCTGAGCTATGACTATGCTGCTATGGCATACGCCAACGACGTGGCTACCTATATCCCTGTTGTCCGCGAGGATGTAGTGGAAGATTCTACCGATGCTTATCTCGGACAATATCCCGACAAGATGATCTACAATGCCGACTCTACAGAGAGCTATGGCATAGGCATCTGGGGTTGCGAAGGTGCATCACATGCATTTAGCAACGGTCGCTATGCAGTCACTCTGGTGGCTCAGGTAACAGACGGCACTCTGACTGTCGGCGTGAAGAACGACGGTACCGTCAAGGGTGGCGACTGGACAGCAGCAGGTAACTTCGGTCTTGTTTACCTTGGTGAGACAGAGGCTGACGCAGCAGCAGCTCTTGCTGAGGCCGCCGGGTACAACGCAGAACGCATCACGACGCTGACTGAGATTTACGAGGCTACTGAAGCAGTAGAGCATACATACGTAGATCCTGGCTTCGGTGCTGCTCAGAAGGAGGCTCTCACAAAGAACAGTGGCATAGAAACCTATGCAGCTGAAAAGGCTATCAGTGAAACCATGCAGGCTATCTATGATACCAAGAATGCATACTATGCTCTCCATGAGGCATCGGAGAAGGTTCACGAAAAGTGGTATGACTGGGCTGGTGTTGATGAGGCAGAGGACGCTGTTTATGATGTCAAGGACGGCTTGGATACCGGTGCTTATGACGATGCCGAAGCTGCTCTGGCTGCCAAGGCTCAGCTCTACACTGACTATCCTGAATATCTCCAGGTTAAGGGTGACAAGGGTACAAACGTTGACTATACACACGATGCCTTCACTCTGGACATCATTACAACTGGCGTTAATCCTTCTATCGAGCTGACAACGCTCTATGAGCCTCTCGAGAAGGACGAGGTAATTCTTGCCTTCGACTATGCCTCTGCAGATACTATCAAGGGTGGCTACATGTACTATGAGTCTCCCAACCTGCTGACAGATGTCAAGGAAGAGTTCGTTCTGCCTGCAACCGAAGGCGAATGGAAGACCGTTTACGTCAAGGTGGACAAGGGCATCAATACTTATGGATTCGGTTCTGCTATCGATCACTCAATCTTCTGGAGCATCAGCAGCGAAGCTACGAAGGATAACTCTATCGAACTCCAGGCCCGCAACTTCCATTTCATCACAAGGGCTGAGATGCAGGCTGCAGGTGGCAGTCCCATCAATGGCGGATTTGCTGACGTGAATGGCGACAACGAAGTGGACATTGCAGATGTCGTGGCTGTCTTGAACATCATGGCATCCGACTCTGACAATCTCACCGGCGACGTGAATGGCGACGGCGTTGTGGACATTGCTGACGTAGTAGCAGTCCTGAACATCATGGCCCAGCAGTAATGCTCACAAAGGTCATTAGATAACTCTCTCTCAATTCTCTTGGTCAGGCTTCGTGCCTGACCAAGAGAATATATTTAAATAAAGGTAAAAAGGTAATAATAAACAACCAGCAATAATGAGGAAGCTTGTTCTTTCACTTTTCACATTTCTTTTCATCATTTGTTCTTGCACGGAGGAAATAGATACTTCGGCCCGTTATGTCTTCTCGGAATATACAGTGGCCGGTTATCTGGATGCACACGAGGAATATTCGCAGTACGTAGAACTGACGAAGTTGGTGCCAGTGAGTGGGAGGAGTAAGTCTTCCGTTTACCAGCTCCTGACGGCGCGTGGTAACTATACATGTTTCGCCCTCACGAACGAGGCGATAGACAAATACTTGCAAGACCTGGTGGAACAGGGCTTGATCAGCGAACCCTCGTGGGACGCATTTACAGATGACAGGAAGCTCGACTCCGTGCGTAAGGTAGTGGTGCAGAATACTGTCATCGATGGAGGTGATATGGAGTCGCAGCGATATACGATTGACCTTATTACTTCTGTTGGAGGCGCAAAAGAGAATGCAGAGTTGCCTCTGCCTACGATATATGACCATAAGTTGACGGTCCGTCAAGACAAGGAGGACGTTATCTACCTCGACAACGATTGTAACATAGACCCCCTCAACTGCGATATTCCTGCCATCAACGGTGTGCTGCACCAGTTGCATAAGGTGATAGCTCCCAAGGACGAGTCGTGTGCCCGCTATCTGCAGATTATCCTCGACGAGCAGCGCGAGGGATACCTTATGTTTGCCAAGGCTATTCAGGCTTGCGGCCTGCTCGACACGCTGAGCAAGGTTCGCGACGAGGTGTACGAGTCGCTCTATCAGGCACAGGGTGATGCACTCAACATGGAGAACTACATGGACAAGGGTGGCTATGACATGACCACCATCTCCGGCGACCCCCATGCCTATGCTCCGGAGCATCGCAAGTATGGCTTTACGTTCTTCTGCGAGACGGACGACTTCTGGCAGTCTCAGGGCATCGACCCGAAGGCATCCGATGCCGTGGAGAAGCTGCAGGAGTGGATTGCCTCGAACGGCATGTACCTCAGCGACGGCGGCTATCAGGTCAACAATAACTATGCTTCACCCAAGAACATGTTGCACCAGTGGCTGGTCTATCATATCCTGCCCATGAGGATTCCTGCCAACAAACTGGTCTATCACTGCAACGAGAACGGTTACTTCTACAATACGAACAACAAGTACACGATTCCCGTATTCGAGTGGTATCCTGTGTATGAAGGCGGTCGACTGCTGAAGATATACGAGAGTGCAGAGAGCAACGGCATCTTCCTGAACAGTTTCCCCGAGCGTGACAATGACATCAGAGGCACGGGACACGAGAGCTACTGCGCTCCCGAGAAGCGTGGCATCCAGATACTCACGAACGATGATAGGGCAGTGGTGACGGACATCGTCAACGCCTGCATCTATCCCATCGACAAGCCTTTGGCCTATACTGATGTCGTGCGCGAGGACCTGGGCAAGGAGCGCATCCGCTTCGACCTCTTTGCTCTCTTCCCCGAGGCCATCACCAACGGCATCCGCCGTGCCGACAGTCCTCTTGGCAAGTGGCAGCATGTGTTCGTGTCTCTCTACAACAGATACCAGTACTTCGAGAACATGACCATTCTGAACGAGGAGACCCACTTCATCCACTACAATGGCTATAAGGCCAACTGGGCAAACTATAGTGGCGACGAGGACAAGGCATTCGGCCACTTCGACATCATGTTCAAGCTGCCCCCTGTCCCTGTCCGCAATACCTACGAGTTCCGCTATAAGCTTCTTGCCACGGCTGCCCGAGGCATCGTGCAGGTCTATTTCGGCACTGACCCCGACAGACTGCCAGTGGCCGGCATCCCTATTGACATGAGAAAGAACGTAGAGGTCTTCTTTGGTGACAATGCTACGTGGTCGGACCTGCAGGACGGCAGTAAGGACGACGACGAGATTATTGAAATCGACCACAAGCTGCGCAATCACGGCCTGATGAAGGCGACGAAGCACGAGCACGACAGCGAATTGGCCCGCGACAAGAGCAATTGCAGCCGCCACATCATCGTGCGCCAGACGCTCGACCCGAACGAGACATACTATGTACGCTTCAAGTCGGTTCAGCCTGATTTGAGCCGCCCGGAGCTCTATCTCGACTACTTCGAGTACTGCCCGAAGGAAATCTACGACAGCCCCGAGAGGCCTGAGGATGTCTGGTAAGGTGGGCTGAGAAATATGACGGAGCGTGCTTTTATGATGGTAAGAGCACGCTTTGTTTTCCGAGGCCGCCAGTCGTGTCTGTCAACGCGACACGTCGACTTCGCAATATCGACACGTCGATTTCACAATATCGACACGTCGATTTCACAATATCGACACGTCGATTTCGCAACATCGGCACGTCGATTTTTAAACATCGGTACACCGATTTTACAGCTCCGGCATTTTGCATGAGAGAATGGTCCATTAAAATAAATAAATCAAACAATATGAAACGTATATTCATCCTTCTCCCCCTTTTGCTGACAGGCCTGCTGGCATCGGCCCAGCAGAAGTCGTTGCGCGAACTGCAACAGGCGTTTGTCGACCTGCGCTTCGGTATGTTCATCCACTTTGGCATGCCCACCTATTCCACCGAGGACTGGCCCGACCCCGACATGCCTGTGTCGGCCTTCGCTCCAACCAAACTCGTCTGCCAGCAGTGGGCCAAGGCTGCCAAGTCGGCTGGCATGACCTATGGGTGCCTCACGACTAAGCACCATAGCGGTTTCTGCATTTGGGACACCAAAACGACCGACTATTGCTCCATGAAGTCGCCCGCTCGCATTGACGTAGTCCGCCAGTATGTCGATGCCTTCCGGCAGGAGGGACTCGGCGTGATGCTCTACTTCAGCATCCTCGACACCCATCATCGCATCCGCCCGGGCCACATCAAACCCGAGCACACGAAGTTCATCAAGGCACAGCTAAAGGAACTGCTCACCAAGTACGGCGACATCACCGCACTCATCATCGACGGCTGGGACGCACCATGGTCCCGCATCTCCTACGACGACATCTCTTTCCCTGAGATATACGCCTACATCAAGAGCCTGCAACCCAATTGTCTCGTCATGGACCTCAATGCAGCCAAGTACCCCCGTGAAGCCCTCTTCTACACCGACATCAAGTCGTATGAGCAGGGCGCTGGGCAGAAGATCAGCACCTCCGAGAATCGCCTGCCCGCCCTGGCCTGCCTGCCCCTGCAGCGCACATGGTTCTGGAAAGAGTCCATGCCAACCGACTGTCTCCGCGACGTCCGCTGGATCGTAGAGGAGAATATCCGTCCCTACAACGAAGCCTACTGCAACTTCATCCTCAACGTCGCCCCTAACCGCGACGGACAGATGGACGCCAACGCCCTCGAAGCACTCCGCAGGATAGGCCAGATATGGCATCATGAAGGCCCCACGAAGCCTGTGCCCGAGTGCGATGCACCCATCACGCAGCGCAACATCGCCAAGCATTGCCCCACCGAATACAGCTGGAGCTACGATTATGGAATAGGCGACTTCGCCTGCGACGACGATTTTTCCTCGGCCTGGACCTCGCATCCCTCCGTCGCAGAGCCCTGGTGGGAAGTCGACCTCCGAGGCAAGCACACCATCTCCCTCGTCAGCATCATGGAACAGACAAACGGCAACATCCAGTCATACAGGCTCGAATACAAGAAAGGCAAACGTTGGTACACACTCTTTGAAGGCATCGTCCCCGAGTGTCGCGTCAAGCAGCATCGCTTCGCACCCGTCAATGCCGAAAAAGTGCGCATCACAGTGACCCGTCATCACGGCACTGTGGCCCTTACCGAAGTGGGCATCTACTAAAGCAGCCTCCCCCTTGTGCCCTTTCTGCTCAGATAATGACAGATAGGGCATTTTTTTTAGGGCTTCGCATTGAAATGTCAGAAGAATTTTGTACCTTCGTGCCGTAATTCGCAAAAATATACACTAAATCATAATGGAAAAGATACAAGAACTCACCGAGAAAATCCTGCGCGAAGGCGTAGAGAAGGGTCAGGCTGAAGCCGACCGCATCATAGCCGAGGCAAAGCAGCAGGCAGAGAAGATTCTGCAGGAAGCACGCCAGCAGGCTCAGGAAATCGCTGTCCAGGCACAGAAGAAAGCCGACGAGACGGCTGCCAACACACGCAGCGAGCTCAAGATGTACACAAGCCAAGCCATGAGCGCCCTCAAGAGCGAAGTGACCAACGTGCTGACCGACGGCGTCGTTAAAGAAGCTGTCGAAGGCCTCAAGGCAAGTCCCGACTTCCTCGGGCAGTTTGCCGTCGCCTTGGCTGAAAAGTGGCAGGAAGGCGAACCCCCAGTCATCTCCAGCAGTGAAGCCGACAGCCTCAAGGCATACTTCGCAGCCAAAGCAAAGGCACTGCTCGACAAAGGCGTCACCATCAACAAGGTCAACGGTAAGGACACCCTGCTCACGATAGCTCCCGCAGACGGCAGCTACAAGGTTAACTTCGGCCAGGAAGAGTTCGAAACCTACTTCAAGAATTTCCTTCGTCCACAGCTCGTGGAGATGCTTTTCTAGCATAAAGGCTGATGGCAAACTATTATTGCATGATAGCCGGCTTGCCGGACATCGACCTGAAGGATGCAAAGCCGGGCCTGAGCATTGAGGAGATGCGGGAGCAATGCGAAGAGGTGCTCACACCGGGGGACAGGAAGTTGCTCTTCTACTTCTTCTTGCACTTCGATTGCGTCAACTTGGTCAAGCTCCTGAAGAATCCCGAGGCAGAGATTGACCAGTGGGGCAACTTCTCGCTCGAACAGCTTCGCGACCTCATCACCAGTGCCACCGAACTCAACTTCAACGTGCATCGCTACCCGGCCTTCATGAGTATCTTCGCTCGTGAATACGCTTTCAACAAGGACAAGGCAGGCTACTTCCCCGAGGATGAGATGGCTTATCAGTTCCTCGACTACGCCATCAGGACTTGCCCGAACAAGATGATGAGACGCTGGTACAAGCTCAACCTCGACATCACCAACATCCTCACAGCCATGCTGGCACGCAGCCAGGGCTGGAGCATCGGCGACTTCATCAAGGGAGAGGGCGAAGTGCAGGAAATGATACGCGAGAACAAGACCAAAGACTTCAATCTGGGGCTGGAGTTCGACTACATCCCCCAGCTCATGAAGATAGTGGAGGAAGCCGACCCCGTCCGCAAGGAGAAGATGATAGACGCCTTCAAATGGGTCTGGCTCGACGAGCGGACCTTCTTCGAGCCCTTCAGCATGGAAGCCGTCTTCGCCTACCTCTGCAAGCTCAAGATGCAGGAGCGCTGGGCAAAGCTCGACGTCGAACAAGGCAAGGAAACCTTCCAGAAAATCATCGACGACCTGCGCTCCGAGGCTCAGGTGCCCGAAGAATTCAAAGCTCCAACTATTCATAGATAAAAACAAACACAAAATATAAACATGACAAAAGGAATTGTAAGTGGCGTTGTCGCCAATATGGTCACCCTCCGTGTGGACGGTCCGGTGCTCCAAGGCGAGATATGCTACATCACAACAGGCGGCGACCGACTGATGGCTGAGGTCATCAAGATTCTCGGTCAAGACGTATATGTGCAGGTCTTCGAAAGCACACGCGGCCTGAAGGTCGGTGCCGAAGCCGAGTTCACAGGACACATGCTCGAGATTCAGCTCGGTCCTGGTATGCTCAGCCACAACTACGATGGACTTCAGAACGACCTCGACAAGATGGAAGGCGTCTTTCTGAAGCGCGGCGAGTACACCGATGCACTCGATGGCGAACGCCTTTGGGACTTCGAACCGCTCGTGAAGGAAGGCGACAAGGTGCAGGCCAGCGACTGGCTCGGCAAGGTAGAGGAGAACCATCAGCCCTTGAAGATTATGGCTCCCTTCCAGATGAAGGGCACAGCCACAGTCAAGAGCATCGTGGCGAAAGGTCAGTATAAGATTCACGACACCATTGCCGTCCTGACCGACGAGCAGGGCAACGACATCAAGGTCGACATGGTGCAGCACTGGCCCGTGAAGTTCGCGATGACCAACTACAAGGAGAAACCGCGTCCATTCAAACTGCTTGAGACAGGCGTCCGCACCATCGATACGTTCAATCCCATCGTGGAAGGTGGCACAGGCTTCATCCCCGGTCCCTTCGGTACGGGCAAGACCGTGCTGCAGCACGCCATTTCGAAGCAGGCCGAGGCCGACATTGTAATTATCGCTGCCTGCGGTGAACGTGCCAATGAGGTCGTGGAGATCTTCACCGAGTTCCCCGAACTGGTTGACCCGCACACAGGCCGCAAGCTCATGGAGCGCACCATCATCATCGCCAACACCTCAAACATGCCCGTCGCTGCCCGCGAGGCTTCCGTCTATACAGCCATGACGATGGCCGAGTACTACCGCTCGATGGGTCTCCGCGTCCTCTTGATGGCCGACTCCACCTCCCGTTGGGCACAGGCTCTGCGCGAGATGTCGAACCGCATGGAGGAACTGCCGGGACCCGATGCCTTCCCTATGGACCTCGGTGCCCTCATATCGAACTTCTACGGACGTGCCGGCTATGTTTACCTCAATAACGGTGAGGTTGGCTCCGTCACCTTCTTGGGAACCGTTTCACCTGCCGGTGGTAACTTGAAAGAACCCGTAACCGAGAACACCAAGAAGGTTGCCCGTTGCTTCTATGCCCTCGAGCAGGATCGTGCCGACAAGAAGCGTTATCCTGCCGTCAATCCCATTGACTCTTACTCCAAGTACCTCGAGTATCCCGAGTTCGCAGAGTACATCAAGGGGCATATCAACGAAGAGTGGATTCCGAAGATACTCGCCTTGAAGACTCGTATGCAGCGCGGTAAGGAGATTGCCGAACAAATCAACATCCTGGGCGACGATGGTGTGCCCGTCGACTACCACATCGTCTTCTGGAAGTCCGAAGTGATTGACTACGTCATCCTGCAGCAGGATGCCTTCGACGAGGTGGACGCCGTGACGCCTCTCGAGCGACAGGAGGAGATTCTCAACCTCGTTACGAAGATTTGCGACAAGGAGGACTACAAGTTCGACACCTTCCTCGACGTCATCGACTACTTCAAGAAGATGATCAACCTCTGCAAGCAGATGAACTATTCTGTCTATAAGAGCGAGCAATACTATGAGTTCAAATCGCAAGTCGAGAACTTGCTCAATGCGTAAAAACTATGGCAACAGCATTTCAGAAAGTATATACCAAGATAAGCCAGATAACGAAGGCTACCTGTTCGCTCAAGGCGAAAGGTGTCGGCTACAATGAGTTGGCAACCATCAACGGCAAGCTTGCTCAGGTGGTGAAGATAATGGGCGACGACGTAACGCTGCAGGTGTTCGAAGGCACAGGCGGCATTCCCACCAATGCGGAGGTCGTCTTCCTCGGCAAGAGTCCGTCCCTCAAGGTCAGCGACCAACTGGCAGGACGCTTCTTCAACGCTTACGGTCATCCCATCGACGGTGGCCCAGAGGTGGAAGGCAAAGAGGTGGAGATTGGCGGCCCGTCTGTGAACCCTGTTCGCAGAAAGCAGCCCAGCGAACTCATCGCCACGGGTATTGCCGGCATCGACCTTAACAACACGCTCGTATCGGGACAAAAGATTCCCTTCTTCGCCGACCCTGACCAGCCCTTCAACGAAGTGATGGCCCTCGTTGCCATGCGTGCCAAGTGCGACAAAATCATTCTTGGTGGCATGGGTATGACCAACGATGACTACTACTTCTTCCGTAACACCTTCGCCAGTGCCGGTGCGCTCGACCGCATCATCTCCTTCATCAACACCACCGAGGACCCTGCCGTGGAGCGACTCCTCATTCCCGACATGGCGCTGACGGCAGCCGAGTACTTCGCCGTAGAGAAGCACGAGACCGTGCTCGTCCTGCTGACCGACATGACCTCATACGCCGACTCGCTCTCCATCGTGAGCAACCGTATGGACCAAATCCCGTCGAAGGACTCGATGCCTGGCTCGCTCTACTCCGACTTGGCGAAGATTTACGAGAAGGCCGTGCAGTTCCCCGAAAGCGCAGGCGGCGGCTCCATCACCATCATCGCTGTGACCACCCTGTCAGGCGGCGATATTACTCATGCCGTGCCCGACAACACAGGTTACATCACGGAGGGTCAGCTCTACCTGCGTCGCGACAGTGATGTGGGCAAGGTTATCGTCGATCCGTTCCGTTCGCTCAGCCGCTTGAAGCAACTTGTTGCAGGTAAGAAGACCAGAAAGGACCACAGCCAGGTCATGAACGCAGCCATCCGACTCTATGCCGACGCTGCCAATGCCAAGACAAAACTGGAGAACGGCTTCGACCTCACCGACTATGACAACCGTTGCCTCGACTTCGCGAAGGACTACTCGAGCAAGCTCCTTGCCATCGACGTCAACCTCAACACCGAGGAGATGCTCGACGTCACGTGGAGCCTCTTCCGCAAGTACTTCAAGCTCGAAGAGGTGAACATCAAGAAGGAGTTCACCGACATCTACTGGAAGTAACGATAAGTTTGATAATACAGCGTGCCCAGCCAACCGACTGGGCACGCTTCGTTTTAGGCTTTTGCAGCTTCCTTAGAAACAACTTTTCTGCAAAACGCTTTTGTCGTTGTGAAATAATTCGTATCTTTGCATTCAGAAACAAAGAAGGTGTGACGTACGTTATGTCTAAATAACACACGTGAAGTTAACGAACTTCTCGTGAGAACTTTGCCAACTTCTCTTGAGAACTTTGCCAACTTCACGTGTGAAGCTTTAGCTCGATGAAGTCAACTAGAAACCAAACTGTCTTTTACTCCTTTTCATCCTTCGGCTCCATGCCTTTGAGGTAAGTCTTCTCTCCGTTGATGTAGCTCTCGAGCCTCTGCCAGTCCTTGGGAACCCAGCGTTCACCCTTGCTCTTGAGGCTGAGGATGTGGAAGCCTTCCTTGTCTTTCATGAGGCAAAGGTAGTACTCGTTGCTGCCCATCCGGTCGCTTCCCCGAACGACTTCGTAGGGTTCGCCAGGGTAGGGGAAGTGAGACGGCATGAACTCATAGTTATAGAGCTGTTCGGGGTGGCTGTTGACGTAATCCAGTGTCAGCGAGTAGAACCTTTGGCAGAGGGCTGTGGCTTCTGCTTCATATTTGATAGGAATGAAGTAGTGCGAGCCGGTCGTCAGGCCTGTGTGCAGATTCTCTTCAGATTCTGGCGAAGACCACGTCGTGGCTTTATACATAAGACCTTTGTCCACTTCGTCGTCGAAGCCCGCGTCGTGCTGCCAATGTACGGGATAAACCTTCGCGCCTTTCTTCTTCATCAGGGGCTTCAGCTCAGGCAGAATCAGTGCCTCGAAAGCCGTGATGTCGAAGGCCTTCATGTCGCTTCTCCGTATGCCGCTGGGCACGGTGATGAGATGACTGAGGGTGGCCGACTCCACGATGCCGCCGTCGCCCTTCGTGTCCTTGTATCTGTGGTAATAGAAGTTTGCTATCTCGGGGTCTCTGAAGCAGAAGGAGTCGGGCATGACCTCTTCCATCTTCTGCGGGAACACCAGCGAGTACCGGATGGTGTCTGTGCCTAACTGATGGTATTCGTAGAGGTGACTTTCCGCGGCTTCCGCTCCGAGGAGGGCAAAGGTGCGGCGGATGGAGTCGAGACCACAGGCCATGATTCTGCGGCGCTGGGCGTTGAGGCTGTCATTCATATGAACGGCCTTCTCTCTTTGCTCCTGGCTCATGCTCTCGTGCATAGGCGGATTGTCGGTGATGTAGAAGTGGAAGCCGGCGCCCAGCTCGTGCGTGATGCCCCTGCCCCATGTGGAACTTTGTTCGCGATAGGAGCTGAAGCCCTGCTGTCTTAGGTATTCCTCCAGTCCCTGAAGCTGCTTGTTCGGCGCCTGGCAGAATGTGGCTGCGGCGGATGCAGCCAGTAATACGAGTGCTGATAGTCTTTTCATGACGTGATGGTTTTATGGTCTGTTCATTAACATTGCCACCTCTCGGTCGAGACGTTCGCCGCGCGCACGGACGTCCTGCAATTGAGCAGCAGCAACGAGATAAGGGTTGTTCGTGTCGAGCAGCCTATCCTCCGGGAACACGTCCTCAGCAGGCATCTCCACGGGAACGGCTTCCTCGGCAGGCGGCTCTGCTATTGTTTCCTTCTGGACGGCAGGTTTTTGTCTCCTTCTCGGTTTAGGTTTCTCTGCATGAGCCATGGCAGGTTGCTTCTGTTCTGTGACTTCCGTCGGAGCTGTCGCTTGCGGCTCCGTCACCACCTCGGCAATGGAAGGCATCTGCTGCTCAGGCTGTTGCTTCTCTGTATTTAGCATAATGAGCAAGAGGACGCTGGCAGCGACGGCAATAGCCGATGCAGGGAGCAGCCAGCGACGCTTCTGTTGACTATTCATCCTGCTTATGAAGTCTGCCGGGAGTTGTGGCTCGTGGGCATATTTGCGTCGGAGTGCTTCGCGCAAGTCAGTATCCTTAGGTGTTTTCATAGTTGCTTATGAGTTGCTTGTATAGTTTCTTACGTATTCGGTAGAGGCGGTTGGCCAGGGCATGAGGTGTGGCATCCATGATGAACGAACATTCCTCCAGGGTGCGGCTCTCGAAGTAATGGAGCGTGAGCAGCAGGCGCTCGTCGGGCGGCAGGTTGTCTATCAGCAGTTCCAGCCTCTGTATGCGTTCCTCGTTCCCTGTGGAAAGCTCCGCCTCCAGTTGCTCGTCCGAGATGTCCGTCTGCCGGACCTCCGTGTCTTCTATCGAGACGGTGAACTGTCGGCGGCGTTTCAGAAAGTCGAGCGTCAGGCGGTAGGCGATGCGGCAGAGCCATGTGCCGAGCGAAGCCCGCTGCGAGTCGTAGCTGTCGATGGCAGCGAAAGCCTTCAGGAAAGTGTCTTGCGTCAGCTCCTCAGCATCCATCGTGCCAGGAACCTGCCTCGCAACCATGGCGAAGACCTCCTGTCCGTAGCGGCTGACCATCAGGTCTTGCCCCTCGCGCCGACCGCTCCTTACTGCTTCTGCAATCTGCTTGTCTGTCTTCACTTCTCGCTTCCTTATGGGTTCGTCCTACTTGTTATACGACAAAAAGCGGATAATATCCCGCTTCGCAAGTCTCTTTTTTTTATGTATATGAAACAGCTCCCGCATCTCGCGACGCAGGAGCAATCTATTAACTTCAAAAAACCAAATTGTGCTTATTTCTTCTTTTCCTTAGGTTCCATGCCTTTGAGGTAAGTCTTCTCTCCGTTGATGTAGCTCTTGAGGATGGCATAGTCGACGGGAACCCAGTACACACCTTTGCTGTTGAGGGTGAGGATGTGGTAGTTGCCATCCTGTTCGCGTTTGCAGCAGAGGAAGAACTCGTCGCTGCCTTTATGGATGTTCCCTTTTACCATGTCGGGGAGTCCATGAATAATGTGGCTATCATCTGACCCTGCGAATTCAGTAGTGAATTTATAGGAGTAGGGCTGTTCGGGATGACTGTTAACGTATTCGTGAGCTAGCGCATCCAGTTCCTTGTATAGGGCTTTTGCTTCGGCTTCGTGCCAGGAGGGAATGATATAGTGCGTGCCAGTAACAAGGCCTGGATGCGTTTCGAACTCATGCTTGTTACGGCCATATTTGGGTGTCAAGAAGAAATCTCGGTCATTCTCGAATCCTTCGTCGTGCTGCCAATGCACAGGATAAGCCTTCGCTCCCTTCAACTTCATGAACTTCTTGAGAACGGGCTGGATGTGTTCGCAGAAAGCTTCGCCGTCGAAGGGCTTCATGTCGTCCTCTTTGATACCTGTGGAAACAGTATATGAGTGATAGTAAGAGTAGTAATAGTCGCTATAGTCAATAATTCCATTGTCATTGTTTTTATGGGGTTTATTGTGGTATTCGAAGTTGGCAGCTTCGTGGGAAGGCCCCATATAGGAATACTTGATGGTGTCCAAGCCGTTCTTGTGGAACTCATACAAGTAGCTTTCTGCAGCATCCTTGCCTAAGCTGGCGAAAGTTGTGCGGAAGTATTCAATGACTCCCTCCATTTTCTGACGCTCTTGAGTAATGCGGCTATTAACCGTAAGGACACGTTGTTGTCTTTCTTCTTCGCTCAGTCCCTTCTTGAAATAGGATTTCCATCCACCTGTGTTGTTGACGCCACCAGTCTCTATCCTGTAAGTGATTCTTCCTGCGCTATTGGCCTGCCGTTTGTTGACATTGATGTATTGTGTCGGCAAGTATTGTTCCAACTGAGTGAGGCGGACGCTTGGCTGCTGCCCATAAGTTGTGGCAGTAAGGGTTGCCAAAAGCATGAAAGTAAGAATCTTTTTCATTGTTCTATATTATTAATGGTTATTCATCAGTTGAGCTACTTCTTGGTAAAGGCGTTCGCCTCGAGAGCGGATGTCCTGAGCATCTGCTATTGCCATCAGGTACAAGTCGGGTTGTTGGGGCAGGTATTCATTCTCTTGCTCAGGCTCTACCTGTGCTGGTTCTGCTTCTTGGGGTACAGGTTCTTCGAGGATAGGTTTGTGGACTTTTCTGCGTTTCTTAGTTGGCTGAGGCTTCTCTGCTTGTGCCACGATGGGTTGCTCTATAGTTTCCGTAGGAACTATCGCATGCGGTGTTTCCTTTATGTTGTCTTTTGGCACCGTCACCACTTCTGTAATGACAGGAAGCTGCTTTGGTTGTTGCTTTCCGGTATTTAACATGATGAGCAAGAGCGCGCAGGCAGCGATGGCAAAAGAAGATAGAGGATAGAGCCAGCGACGTTTCGTTGTTTGTGCTTTGAGGCTTTTCATCACCCTCTGCTCCATGTCGTCGGGCATCTTCATGCCTGCTGCGCGGTCGTTCTGCCGCTGCAGGGCTTGGCGGAAAAAGTTGTCGTCATTCATGGTTTCGTGTGTGTGTTAAGATGAATCTGAGTCTTTGTCGGATGCGGTGAAGCTGGCTACTGAGGCGCGACACCTCGCGGGCTGTGGCTTCATTCGCCTTGTTTGTGATGTAGGCAATCTCTTTGAGCGAGCGCCCGTCGTAGTAGTAGAGTTGCAGGAGCATCTGGTCTTCGGGTGAGAGCTGCTGTATGGCTTCGTCCAGTTGCTGTGCTGTCGTGTCTTCAGGCAGCTCGTCGGGAACGTCATCACTTATGTCAAGCGGCAGCATGACTTGCCGTTTTCGCTTCCTCAGATGGTAGAGCGCTTCGTGATAGGCAATGCGTTGAAGCCACGTTGAGACAGATGCCTTCTGCGGGTCGAAGTCCTTCATGTGCTGATAGGCCGCAACGAAAGTGTTCTGCACCACGTCCTCGGTGTCCTCCTGCACCCCCACGATGCGTCCGACAAACACCATGAGCGATGGGCCGTAACGCTTTACCAGCTGTGCGAACTCACTTGTCTCGCCGCCGCGTATGCGTTCTAAGATGATGTTGTCGTCGTGTGTCATTCTGCTTTATATAGACACAAAGAGGTGAAATGTCACGCCGAGCGGGCAACTTTTTAAGTTAAAAGATTGAAAAGTGACAATTGAAAGCTTATCGGAGCACCTTTTTGTCTTGGCTAATCACAATGCCTCGGGTGCGAGAAGTGGCAGGCAGCCCGGCAGGAGTAAACAGCCTCCCTCTGTCTTCTCCGAGAGGGAGAACGATGGCATCGTCGTTGTCTCTGAACAGCGTCAGCGTGCCGGATGGGATGTCGGCATGTGCTTGATAAACACCTTCGTCGAGCTGGAGGCTCCAGGAACGTGTGGCGGAAGTGGTGGCGGCGAGCGTCGAGGGGATGTCAGGAACGAGAGACTCGCCGTTGGTCGACGGGGCGTAGCAGACGTTGTCCTTCGTTGTGGCGTTCTCCGGCTCGATGACAATCATCGTCCAGAACTGCAAGGAGGGGAGCGTGAGGGTAACGGTGCCGGTCGAAGAGGTGTAGCGATAGTCCGTGAGTTCCTGCATGGCGCCGCCGCAATAGTCTGGCGAAGCCACCCAGATGCGACGCACTTTGCCCATTCCTGTCATGCCGGTCAGTTTGATGGAAAGTGCCTCGAAACGTTTCGGCCAAGGTCGTGTGGCTTGATTATCATGCCAGCAGAGCATGTAATCATCCGTGACGTCGGTCGCCGAGTCATCGTGCGTGAAGTTGAGCAGGTGGATAACTTGCCTGCCGTTCACTTCCCTGGCGAGCATCGTCACTTGATTTGCCACCGGTTCCCATGTGTTAATCGTGACGTCGGAGCACGTTGCCTTGACATTTGTCTTCTCCTTCCAATCGTCTCGCAACAGGTTCTCGTAGGCCGTGAGGAAGTCGTAATAGCGCGTCATCCAGTCCTCAATTTGATTATGCCACTTCATGCCTGCGTAGGGGAAGTACTCCCTGCAGAGCATGTGATCGCCCCCAAGTTCGAGATGCGACCCGCCGAGCGCGAACATGACGGCATCTGCCATAACCACTCCGGGCGTATTAAAGTTCTTATTATCAGCGGCATAGTTCATGTAGGCGGCAAGGACGGAGCGCAACGCAGGGTTGAGGCTGAGGTTCTCATCAATGACGTTCTTGATGTTCGAGAAGCGTCCGTCACCACTCGTGAGACTGCTGCCAGCCTGATTCCCCCAGACTTCCGAGTAAAGGAAATCAACCTTTCCAGTCCCCGCAATCTGTTGCGCGCCCCATTGTCCGACAGCGTTCATGACGAGTCGCTTGCCCGGGTGACGGTTCTTCATGTGGCTGATGAAGTCAGCATACGCGTCGCGCAGGTTGACGGAGTTGCCGTTGTAGTCATAGACGGTGCCTCGCCAGCCGAGCTGGTCTATTTGAAATCCGTCGAAGTCGAGCATCGAATAGACCTCGTCGTTACGTTCTGCCAGGTATGACAGCCAGCCGTCGTTAGCCGGATTGAGCAGGTAGATGTCGCTCTTCCAACTGTCTGGCAAGTCGTGAGAGTCGATTGCCGAGTGGTTTCGGTCTTTGAAGATAAACCATTCGGGCTGCACGCCGCGCTCCTGCCACCCGTCGAGGGCGCCGAAGCAAAGGTTGTAGAAGATGCTCTTCATGCCCCTGTCGTGCTGAGCACGAATGTAGTTCTTGATGGCGGAGTTGTAGATGGTGCGGTTCGCGACGTCCTTGTACGAGGTCCACAGCCCGCCGTTTCTGGTGCCGCCGAGTGGCCAGTCGTGGCAGTAGTGCCAGTCCTGGAACTGCACACCATTGATGTGGCAGCGGTTGAGCCACTTCATCTCGTTCCTCGCCTTGCTGAGCGTCTTGTCGTTTCCGAAGGTTGCCACGAAGCCGTAACGCGGGAAGTGCGTCCAGTCGCTACTGATGTCGATGCCGATTGTCGCGAGGATTTCGTCGTTGTCCTCAGCAGGACGATAGACCTCGACCATATATCCGCGGAAGTCCTCCGTTGGAGCCGTCCAGGTCCAACTGCGCGATGTGAGCAGCGTGTCTGCGATGATGTCGCCGAGGAAGCGGTAGCGCACCCTCGCACCCGATGGCGGAACAGCCGAGCAGGTCAGCGTAACCGTATCGCCAGGGCTGTAGCTGCACCTGTCGGTCTCAATTTGATAACGCAACTTGGGCAGTTTCACCGATGCACCCGTCGCGAGAAGCGGGGCGATGGGCCGCACGTCGACGGTCTTTTTGTAAGGCTTCGAGTGCAGAGCAAGTGTACCTGAAGAGAGCGTGAGCAAGCCTGTATAGGTGCCTGCCTCGGGCGAATCCTCGCGGAGGGCGAAGTCGTTCCCATCGCTGAAGGCAGAGGGGACGGCTGTCCCGATAGGGTAGAGGCAGGGGGGATAGAGTGGCGCGTGGGGCAAGTTCCCGTTCGTGTCGGCTATCTGAATCTGCTTCGTATTGGTATCGACCTGCACCTGGCAGAGCCCGATGTTATCGACGCGATACTTAAAGTCACCGCTTGTGTGGAGCGCGATGGCCTGTGTGCCCATGCGGAGCGGCGTGTCTGTAGTGGACGGTCCCCAGTGGTTGCCCCAGTCCGAGGCACTGGTCATGAACTTCAGCTCGCCGCCGTGGAAGAGGAACCCGCTCCATGAATAGACGCCCGAAGCCTGTTCCGTCATCGGCTGACGCGTCCAGCCCGTCGTGATGGCCGATCCCACGATGTAGAGCGCAGCACGCGTCTGCAGCGCCCAAAACAGGCTGAAGAGGATGAGATGTAAGGTTCTATACATATTATAATAATGTTTATTCGTCTGCAAAGATAGCAAATTTTTGAATACGAACGCAGTCTTGGCACCAATTTTTTGCCGTTTGAGTGGCTCCTTAAACACATCTCGTTGCCAGACATGACAGGTCAAGTTTATTGCACGTACATGTATATGCAATTGCATTTACATGTACGTGCAATTGCATATACATGTACGTGCAATGAAATTGTCGTGTGAGGTTGAGTGTCTTCATGTAGTGAAATGCGTGCTTCGAAGTGAAAAACTTAGTCGGACAGGCTGTTAATTCGGATATTTTCACTAACTTTGCAGAGCATTAATCTATATCGAAATGGCAAACTACATCAAACAAAGTCTCGAAGAAGGCGAGACAATCATCTTCAAGGGCCGCCTTCATTGGTCCTACATCTTCCGTTATCTCTTCTTCAGCCTGCTGTTTCTGGTGGGCGGAATCGTCGTTATCTATCTGGCTTACTACAAGTATCCCGAGCAAAAGACAGCGCTTTTCTACACAGGCATTGCCTTTCTGGTGCTTGCTTTCTTCATCTGGATTGTGGGCCGCATCGTGCGGACGCGCAGCGAGTTTGCCGTCACAGATACCCGTTTCGTGCAGAAGGACGGCATCTTCAACATTAAGATGACGGAGATTCCCTTGGCTCGCATCGAGACCGTGAACTTCTATCAGTCCTTCTGGCAAAGGCTTCTCGGCACGGGTTGTGTGGAGATGGTGGGCAGCGGAGGCACGTCGCATCAGGTGCATTGCATCGAGCAGCCCATGAAGGTCCGCAAGGTCATCTGCACTTCTATCAAGAAACCCATGCCTGACAGCCCTTCTAATTCTACTAGTTCTACTAGTATTACTAGTTCCACTAGCTCTTCTATTAACCCTTCTTCAAGTGAACAGCAATGAAAAATGAAGTGAAAGATCGCATAGCATTCGTTGACTGGATACGCGTCATCGCGTGTTTCCTGGTGATGCTTGTGCATGCAAGTGAGAATTTTTATGGTGCCGACGACAGCGGACTGGCGGGCAACATGTCCAAACTTGCCACGGAATCCAACCGCTTCTGGGTGGCTTTCTACGACGGAGCCCTCGGCCGCGTCTCCGTTCCTCTCTTTATGATTATCAGCGCCTTCCTGCTTGTGCCGATGAAGAAGGGCATGAGCATGACCGACTTCTACCGCCGGCGCTTCCTCCGCATACTGCCGCCGATGGTCATCTTCATGCTCCTCTACTGCTTCCTTCCCCTGGCGTGGGGAGGCATGACGTGGGAGACGTCGATGCAGGACCTGTGCCGCCTACCCTGGAACTTCCCGTCGATGGCAGGCCACCTCTGGTTCATGTATCCCCTCATCAGCCTTTATCTCATCATTCCCGTCGTGTCGCCTTGGCTCGAGAAGGCTTCTGCAAAGGAAGAAAGACTGTTCATCTGGATCTTCGTCTTCTCGACGCTGATGCCCTGGCTGCATCGCTTTGTGAGCGACGAATTGTGGGGCGAGTGCTTCTGGAACGGCTTCCACATGCTCTGGTACTGCTCCGGCTACCTCGGATATCTGGTCCTCGCACACTACATCCGCTATCATCTCCAGTGGACGGACCGTAAGCGTGTGGCCGTCGGACTGTTCTGCTTCATCGTAGGTGCCGCATTCACGGGCTGGAGCTTCTGGTTGAAAGGTGTTCCCGGAGTTGCCATCGAGACCCCGATGCTCGAATGGAGTTGGGAGTTCTGCACGCTTAACGTGCTCATCGCGACGTATGGCCTCTTCCTCCTCTTCTCGACGATTCACCGTCCGGCACCGCGCATCATCACCTCTCTGGCCAAGCTCAGCTTCGGTATGTACCTGATGCATCTGTTCTTCCTCGCGCCCATTGCGGTCTACATCATCAATGGCAACGTGGCAGAACCCATGCTGCCCGTCTGGTTGGCCATCCCCGTGATTGCCATCGCGAGCTTCATCTGCTGCGCCATCACCACGAAGATAGTCTCCCTGCTGCCTGGCAGCAAGTGGATTGTGGGCTAAGAAGACCCCCTCTGACTCCCCCTTAATGGGGAGAAGAAAAGGCAATGGATAGGAAGCTTCTCCTTGAGCGTTCAGGCGAATTGCCTGCTTGGTCGATTGCCGAGGAGGTGAGCCGGACGCTTGACGAAAGGCCGAGCGTGGTCATCACCGCGCCTCCGGGAGCCGGCAAATCGACCCTCTTGCCCCTCACCCTCATGCTCGATGCGCCGGTGGAGGGCAAGATTCTGATGCTCGAGCCACGCCGCCTGGCCGCCCGACAAATAGCGGAACGCATGGCATCGCTGCTTGGCGAACCCGTCGGGAAGCGCGTCGGCTACCGCATCCGCTTTGATACTCAGGTCAGCAAGGACACCAGAATCGAGGTCCTGACAGAGGGCATCCTGACGCGAATGCTGGAGCGTGACCCGACGCTCGACGGCGTGGGCATCGTCATCTTCGACGAGTTTCACGAACGCAGCCTGCATTCCGACCTCGCCCTTGCGCTTTCCCGACAGGCTCAGCAACTCCTCCGGCCCGACCTCCGCCTTGTCATCATGTCCGCCACCATCGATGCTTCGGCCATCTGCCAAGCGTTGCAGGCTCCCCTCATCGAGAGTCAAGGGCGGATGTTCCCCGTCGATATTGTCTATGCGAAAGAGGACGCCGACCTCCGCGACATGCCGCAGGTGGCCGCAAGCGCTGTCCGTCGTGCCCTCAAGGAACACGAAGGCGACGTCCTCGTCTTTCTTCCCGGCCAGGCGGACATCATGAAGTGTGCCGACTTGCTGCAGGGAATCCCTCCCGCCGTCCTGCCTCTCTACGGCAACCTGCCGCCTGCGGAGCAACGCAGAGCCATCCTTCCGTCCAAGGAAGGCGAGCGGAAAGTGGTCATAGCCACGTCCATCGCCGAGACTTCGCTGACGATTGAAGGCGTCCGCGTCGTGGTAGATAGCGGACTTTGCCGCACCCTTGTCTTCGACGGACGCAGTGGCCTGAGCCATCTCGAAACAGTCCCCGTCAGCATGGACATGGCGAAGCAGCGTGCCGGACGCGCAGGCCGACTGGCTCCCGGCACGTGTTATCGGCTTTGGACGAAGGCTGCGGAACATCGCATGGCTGAGCAGAGGAGGCCTGAGATACTGGATGCCGACCTTGCGCCCTTGCTTCTGGACGTCGCCGCCTTTGGCGAATCCGACGCTTCCGCCCTGCCGTGGCTCACGCCGCCGCCTGTGAAAAGTCTTGTTGAGGCCCGCCATCTGCTCCTTTCCCTCGGTGCAATCAATGAGAAAGGCATCACCACATTGGGCAAGAAGATGGCTGAACTGCCTTGCCATCCCCGCATCTCCAGGATGATACTCCGTGCCGCCTCGCTCGGCCAGACCAGCCTCGCCTGCGACATCGCTGCGCTGATTGAGGAGAAGGACCCGTTGGCAGGAAAGGAGACGAGTGCCGACATCGCACTGCGCCTCGAAAGCCTCCCCCGTCCCCTCCAAAGGAAGGGGGAACCGCCGCACAGTAATTCTTGGCAACGCATAATTGAGGCAGCTGATGCTTACCGCAGGATGATGAATGTTCCATCGTTCCCCTCTCCTTCGGAGGGGACGGTGGAGGCCCTTTGTGGGGCTTTGTTGGCTTACGCTTACTCTGAGCGTGTGGCCATGCAAATGGATAAGGCTGGGCGTTACAGACTTGCCAGTGGCGACGAGGTTCGCATAGACCTGAGCGACCCTCTCTCTGCTCATCCGTGGCTTGTCTTTGCTAAAACGAATTCCATCAATAGCACAAGTAAGGAAGCCTCCCCTTTAAGGGGAGGTTTGGTAGGGTCTTCCGTCGACCCTGCCGACCTGGAGGAACTGGCTACAGAACGCGACCTGGTGGCTTGGGACTCAGGCAAGGACTGCCTCGTCATGCAGCACGAATGGCGCATCGGGCGGCTTTTGCTTCGCTCCAAACCCATCCACGATGCGCCGCGCGAGGTGCTGGAACATGTGCTGTGCGATGCTGTGAAGAGAGACGGTCTCAGCCTGTTGTCGTGGAACGACGAGGTGAGCGCCCTCCAGCGACGCGTTGCCCAAGTGGCCGCATGGCATCCCGAGCTGGGCATTCCCGACCTTTCCACGCCGCATCTCCTTGCTTCGGCAAGCGACTGGCTACATTATTATATATATGACGACGTGGGACGGCTGCGCTCGACGGGTGCAGAGCTTCGCAAAATAAATTTGTGTGAAGTGCTTTGGGCGCTTCTCCCTTACGACTTACAGGAGCAGATAAACCGCCTCGCACCCTCGCATATCGAGGTCCCGACGGGCAGTCATATCCGTCTGGACTACCGTCTCGGAGCCGAGGCGCCTGTGCTGAGTGTGCGCTTGCAGGAGTGCTTCGGGATGCAGGAGACGCCCCGAGTGGACAATGGCCGCGTGCCTGTATTGATGGAACTGCTGTCGCCGGGCTACAAACCGGTACAGCTCACCAGCGACCTCACCAGTTTTTGGCAGAACACATACTTCGAGGTGCGGGGCGAACTGCGCCGCCGCTATCCCAAACATTACTGGCCCGACAACCCACTGGAGGCTGAGGCTGTCCGTGGCGTAAAAAGGAGATAAGAAAAAAGGGACACGAGGCGTTGGATTTTCCCATGCGTGGGAAACGTCAACGCCTCGTGTCCCGTCAGCTTTTCCCATGCATGGGAAAAACCAATGTCTCGTGTCGCGTCGGATGGCTCTCCTGCTACCAGATGTCTTCCGGAGTGTTAGGATTGTCGTAAACCTCCTTCGGACAATACTCGATGAAGTCCATGTAGAATTCCTTGCGGTCGGAGTCGAGAACGGACTTCAGCCTGATGTAGTATGTCTCGTTGGGGTCGAGGGTCTGACGCACAAAGATGTGACGTATGTTCTCTCGGTCGTTCTTGCCGCGTTCCGTGCCATCGTTTGAGTTGATGGACTGCGGGCCCTTCATGTAGCCGTTGTTGCGCATGCGCTTGTCAATCTCGGCACTGACGTCATCATCATTGGGGTCATCGTCTTCCCAACCTACCTTCAAAGCGTCCAGGGCGTTTCTGCAATCCATTGTCAAGTCGATAGGAATGCCGGCCACGGGCAGTCTCTCCGGGTCGGAGCCGAAATAGATCTGCGCCACGCCACGGTTGCTATTGGCGAGCACCTTGTAGCGCACCTCATACGTTCCGCGACGCGGAACGGGAGGAAGGGTGAACATGACATCGAACCTGCCCACAGCCTTCATTTCGTCGCGGTGAAGGTTGCACCAGTCGTCGTTCCATGCGTTGTAATAGACGAAGTTCATGTCCTCGTTCTGCTGCATGTTCTCGAAGTAGTTGTAGGCACTGACCGTATTGGGGATATACACATGTTTGTATTTCTCCTCGCTGGCCTTCTTGAGTCGTATGTCGTTGTTCATGGCCTCGGGGAACAGGCTCATGCCGTCGAAGCGGATGCGTTCCTTGTGAAGGTTGTCGCGTGTCTGGTCGTTGTAGGAGATTGGTGCGCTGATGGGATAGATGTTGCAATTGGCCATGTCGTTGAGAATGGCCATGTCCGATTCCGTGTCTATACGGCTGCCCTCCTTGTCTGCTTCGCAACCTATCTCCTCGCCCGTACCATGACGATCGTTGTCTGTAATGGGGAAGCGGTTAATCCACACACCATTGCTGGCTCCGCTTTCTATGAGCTTGAAGAGGCGACGCTTGCCCATCGTCGTGTAGTACTCATAGACAGGAATGGTGTAGAAGTTGGGCCTGCTCAGGTTGTAGCCATACTCGTTGATGTGGAACACCAGTTTGCCTTTCGGGATGCGCATGGGCAGGATGTGGTAGGTAATCCACTGGTAGAGCAGATTGTCTTCGCTATCGTACTTGTCATCGGTGGTAAAGATGTCGTCTTCGCTATACTGCTTGTTGTCGAGAATCCATTGCATGAGTTTCGGTAGTAGGTCGGGGTCTTGCGGGTCGATGCCTTCGCTGCGCCAGAAGTCGTCCGTCTCGGCAAAGATGGTGAAGCCGTAGAGACGATGCTTGGGAGCAGAGGCGACATCGCCTTCGGCAAAGCCGTAGCTTGTCATGCCCACCAAGTCTTTTATCTGACCGGTCTGGTAGAGCGTCTCGTACACCTCATCACGCACCTGGCGCAAGTCGTCGAGCAGACCACATGCCTGAATGACGCGGAAGCAGGTGAGATAGCCGTCCTTCTGCTCGTCGAGACATTCCTGGATGTAGTCGGCAGCAGTGATGTCCTTAGGAGCAATGACCTTCTCCATCTGATGGATGATGCCGTTGATGGTCAGGATGTCTCGTTGGTCTACGCTGACGGGACAGTCGTCGTTGATGTAGATGCTGTCCGGCTGGCTTTGAGGTCTCCTCACGGACAATTTCTTGTCGTTGAGCGTGCCAAGGACGAACTCATCCTTGTCGTTGGGGAAGTCAGAGGAGTAGTAGAAGGCGTTTGTCTCGTCTCCGCCGTTGATGATGCTGTTGAAGACGATGACCTTGCGGATGGAGTCTGCCTTATGCTCGCTGGGGAAAGCATCCCACGACGGCTCCGTAATGAGCCCTTCCTCCACGAGACTTTCCAGATATTTCTGGATGGCATCGTTGGTGGGGGCGAAGACGGTATAGACGCCTCGGGCACTTAGCAGCTGGCTCACCTTCGAGTCGCTGATGATGCTGATGTTCACCTTCTGCAGTATGTCAACGTAGCTGCTGTAGGCCGGGTGTTTCTCCAAATAGCTCAGAATGGTGTCCTCCTTGAAAACATAGCGTGCTGAAGTATCGACGCTCTCCGTACAGTTCCACAGAACCCCGATGCACATAATGGCAAGGGAATGTTTGATTAAATTCGAGACTCGTATCATATCTGTTTATATTGCATATTTGCCTACAAAGATAGCGGAAAATACAATACAAAGCAACATTTTGTGACATTTCTTTTGCTTTTTAATAGTATTCTCGTATCTTTGTGGCAAAAAGGACACAATAACATAATACTAATCTGTAAAAAAGATGAAAAAGAATCTCTTTCTTGGTCTTGCTGCAATCGTAGCAGGACTGTGTCTGACTGCTTGCGAAGGCAAGACGGCAGACAGTCAGGAGAGTGCAGACAGCCTCACACTCTCAGGTCTTAACCCCGCCAACTTCCAGAGCGACTCGACGGCTCTCTATGTCCTCAGCAATGAGGCAGGCATGGAAGTGTGCTTCACCAACTTCGGCGGTCGCATCGTCAGCATCATGGTGCCCGACAAAGATGGCAACATGACGGACGTCTGCCTTGGCCACGACAACATTGCCGACTATGAGAAGTACGGAGCAGAGGGCTGCAACTTCGGTGCCCTCATCGGTCGCTACGGCAACCGCATTGCCAAAGGCCAGTTCTCGCTTGACGGCGAGAGCTATCAGCTTCCTATCAACAACGGTCCCAACAGCTTGCACGGCGGCGGCCCCGTTGCCTTCCACAACCGCATCTGGACAGCCAATCAGCTGGACGGACAGAACATCGAGTTCACTACCTTCAGTGCTGACGGCGAGGACGGTTATCCTGGCAACCTCAACGTGAAGGTGACGTACACCGTGACTGATGACAACGCCCTGAAGATCACTTATCAGGCTACGACAGACAAGGCAACTGTCCTGAACCTGACCAACCACTGCTACTTCAACCTCAGTGGTGACGGCTCGAAGGATTGCCTCGACGAAGTGCTCTGGCTCGATGCCGACAAGTTCACCGCTGTTGATGCTGACGTGGCCGTAACGGGCGAAGTGCTCGACGTTGAAGGCACTCCCTTTGACTTCCGTACAGCAACTGCCATCGGCGAGCGCATCGACGACGAGAGCAACCAGCAGATCGTCAACGGCCACGGCTATGACCATAACTGGATTCTCAACGCCAGCGACATCAACAAGGCCTTTGGCTGTCTCTACGACCCCAACACGGGCATCCAGATGGAGATGTTCACCGACCAGCCCGGCGTACAGTTCTATGCAGGCAACTTCCTCGACGGCAGCTTCGTAGGCAAGAAGGGCGTCCTTTATCCCCGCCGCAGTGCCTTCTGCTTCGAGACACAGCACTATCCCGACAGCCCCAACCATCCCGAATGGCCCAGCACAACCCTCCGCCCCGGCGAAGAGTACAACACCACAACCATCTATAAGTTCAGCACAAAGTAAAAGATTTACATTATTTATATTAACGTGAGTTCGATGAAATTAATTGTCAAATGCTAATTCGTCGAACTCACGTTAATGTGTGAAAATCGCTTTTATTTCTGACGTTTGCAATTTGAAGTGCCATTCTGGTACTTTGACAAAATGAAAGCATTTCGGCAGTTTTGCTTACAGTCGAATTTTTCCTGAACGCGTCAGAATCGCTTCTTTTGCTTTCGACCTTGTTTTTCGACCCCCGAGCAAAAACATGGCCTTAAATCGAAGACGATTTCTCAACTGACTTTGCCTCAGTACGTTAGAAGAACCTCCACACGACAGCCATTTTATTCCGACTTGTCACTTTGCTATCTGTGGATGGCAAAATAGGCCGTTTTGACCCGAAATTGCACACTTTTCGACGTAGAGCTTCCACCAAATTCACACGAGAAGTTTTCGAACGCGACACGTGAACTTTTCAAACTTCACACGTGAACTTTTGAAAGGCCTCACGTCGATTCAGCAAAAGCGACGTAAAAAGTGCCCTTTTTTGACACTTTTCTGAGTGTGCAATTTCTGACACTTTGACAGCATTTCATGTATTTTGCTTACATTATATCAAACGAGGTAGCATCTGTCGCTTGGCATCACCGAATACTCTATAACGAATTGCGCATTAATATTATTTTCGTCGAACTGACGTTAAATTAAAAGAGCAGGGGGTATCACAGATTCGTGATGCCCCCTGCTCTTCTGCAAATGACTGTAGTCTGCTGCAGTCATTTCATTTGGCAGTCTGCTTTTGATAAGACTTCTTCAGCTTATTTTTTGAAGAAGATGTTGGATGTTATCAAATTGCCGAAATCGTCATAAGTGAGCAGAGTATAGGCAATGTGATGATCTTCGGGGTAGTATACGGCACTTGTCTTATCCCCCTTAGGCCCTATTAAAGTAATGTTGTTGCCCTGAATAGTGTAGACGTAATTCTCTTCTTCTCCCCAGTACATGGATTTACCATCGTCACTCGTTTTCCATCCCTTTATGATGGCTGTACCATTGGTTTGTGCGTTATGAATGATGGGCAAACTACTCATTAGTAAACGGCCAATTACACGTTAGTAGTTTGGGGACGAGGCGTGTGTGGGTGATTTGAAGTTACAAGTGAAATGCCGATGGGCAGGCGCATCATGACTTCAGCTGATGTTTACCCCGAGACATCAAAATAAATGTGGATTTCTTGCAGGTTCGGAAATTTCTTTCTAATTTTGCCTGTCTTCGACGAATAAAAACGTCGTGAATACGATTCGCCGGGGCACATGAAACCTTAAATATCTCACTACATGAAAAGTATCTCTCTGACAACTATTGTTATGTGTTTCAGCATGGTATGCCTTTCCGCCCATGGGCAGAAGGACAAGAGTATGCTTGATTTTAGCGAAAACTACGACTGGACAAGCTGGGGAAACAACCGTCTGCCGAAGGAATGTCGTCTGCCTCTTTCGAAGGACTTCGGCGGCATTTCGTTCACGGGACGCTATGCTTCCTACACAAAAGCCGACACTTGGTACATCACTCTCGCCACCGACGGCACCATGTATAGCTGCTATACCGACGGGTCGGTCAATGGCGAAGGTGCTTTCTCGCCCAAGCCTCGCAGCGCACGCATCGTCGGGACCGACCCGCTCGACCTGCAGGTGAGCGCCGTCGGTAAGCTGATAGACCACAATGGCAATGACAAGATAGCGGGCAGGTTCGGTCGCTATCCGTGCGCTCAACTGATGTATAACGACATATGGTACTATGGAACTTATCTGCTCGAGCAGAACGACCGATCGGTGTATGTGCCTAACTTCGACTGGCCCATACTGCAACCGTTCGTTGGTTTCCGCGTGTCCGACGACTTCGGCGAAAGTTGGTGCGACCACACGACGCCTGAGGATCCGCTGCTCGAGAACTTCCACGACAAGTGGATTGACGCTCACGGCGTGGATTTCAACCCTTATGAAGTGATGATAGGGGCTCCGCATTTTGTGGACTTCGGCCAGAACCTAAGACATGCACCTGTGGATGAGGCGACTGGACGCAAGTGGGCCTACATGGTGGCACACGGGGCAGACGCCCAGTGCGAACTGGCACACAACAGCTGGGTGTCGGGCGACAACATCTACCTGCTGCGCATCCTCATGCCCGAAGGAAGGGACAAAGAGGAGAACTTCCGCTACATGAACAATCCGGCCAACTGGCAGTATCTGTCGCAGGACGGGTCGTATCGTCCATGGAACCGCGACAATCTTCGTGAAGTGTATTCCAACATCCGCCCCATCGTCAGTGCCAAAGGCTTCATGGGCAACGTCGGACTGACATACGACGCACCGCTGGGACGGTTCATAATGACTTTGAGCCGAGTCTCCGATGACGACCACAACCGCTTCAATACACTGATTCTGGAGTCGGACGCCATCGACGGCAAGTATCGCGTGGTGCAGTATCTGAAAGGCTTCGCCACTCAGTCGTACTTCATGAACATCCCGTCGTCGTTCATCTCTGGCGACGGACGCACCATGTGGCTCTGTTACTCTTCGAACTACGGCTACAAGAGCAGTCCCCTTCCCACCATCGGAGGTTCAAGATACGCCATGTGTCTCAGGGAGATAACGCTCGACCGAAAGGGCGAGGCGAAGGCACACAAGTATGAAGCTGAAGGGATGGAACTGACGGGACATGCAGCGTTGAAGGTCGATTCCCTTCTGTCGAACGGCGCAGGCGTAGCAGAGATAGCAAGACTGGGCGATGGTGTGGAGTTCTATTCGAAGAGCAACGGCAGCACGCTCACCGTGGCAACATTAGCTGGCACGACAGACACGAAGAGCATGTCGATATACATCAACGACCGCCTTGCCGGGAATCTAATCCTCAAGCCTTCGGCAGGCGAGAGCGGACCAGCACTCCATCGGGCCGACGTAAAAATAAAACGTGGCGACAAGGTGTCGCTTCGTATCGAAGCAGCCGACATCTCCGTCAATCGGCTCGCCAAGGAGCTGCCAGGCAACGAGCATCATTTCATCGGCTGCATCGACTACGTCCTGATGGAGTGAACAGCATCTCCTCTAATGTTGTCCGCTTGTCTTTCCTTCTTAATAAAAAAGAAAATCCCCGCAGGCTGATGCTTGCGGGGATTTCTGTGGGTGCCTAGTCGGACTCGAACCGACGACATTCAGAACCACAATCTGACGCTCTAACCAACTGAACTATAGGCACCGTGTTGGCTATGCAAAGGAGGGTTCTCCTCAATTGCGGTGCAAAGGTACAACAAAAAAATGAAGAATGAGGAATGAAGGATGAAGAATTTTAGCTTGATGCCTGTATTTTAACATTTCTTTACAGTGCGAAACCTTTTCACCTCCTCAACATTTTACCTTTTCACCTTTTCGTACCCGATGATGCGCCATGCTTTGATGTTGACGTCGTAGCGTGGGTTGAGGAGTCGGAATGCGATGCGATGGGAGCCGTCCTTAAGGTTGTAGCGCCAGTAGAGGCAGTCGGCTGTGCGGTTATGGAAGTCGGAGGTGAGCTTCATCACCTTGTCCAGTTTGCCGTCGATGCTGACCTCGAGCTGTGCTTCGTAAGTTTTGTCGGGGCATTCGATGTTGCCATAGACGGTGATACCTGTGCCCTGGAAGTTGAAGATGCTTTCTGCGGAGTTGGGGCCTCCGAAGTGCTCGATGCCTTCCTTCAGCAGCTTCGGGGTCATGCCCACAAAGCCTTGTTCCAGACGGACTGCCTTTGGCTGCTGCACCTTGATGATGACTTTGTCGTCGAAGACCTTGCCGCCGTTCCTTTCGATGTTCTTCAGGGCGAGGTCGAGGCTTTGCTGATAGACGTCGAGGAGCGACATGGTGGTGTAGGAGAAGTTGCGTCCTTCCACTTCTCGAAGGTTGGGCATCCACTTCTCGGGAATGCCTTTGTAGCCCAGCATGGTGGCAATGATGCCTGCTGCCGTTGAGGGGTTGCAGTCGGAGTCCTGTCCGCATCGGGTGGAGATCTCCATTGTTTGGCCGAAGTCGCCGTGTCCGTAGAGCAGACCGATGACGACGTAGGCCGAGTTCATCGTGGCGTCGATGTTGCCGGGAGCAAGGATGAGTTCGGGACAGCCGATGTCTTCGCTGAAACGTTCATTGTAGAGTGTCCAGGCGCGCTTCCAGTCGTTGGGTTCTTCCCTGTACCATTGTATGACTTGTGCTATGCGTTGGTGGAACTTGCTCTTGGCGGGAATGGTCTGAAGAGCCTGTTCCACGATGGTGGGGATGTCGTTCTCGATGAATGCCAGGGTGTACATGGCGCCGACAAAGACACCGCCGTACCAGCCGTCGCCGTAGTTCATGAGATGTCCCACTCTGTCGGATATCTTCGAAGCAGTATTGGGCATTCCGGGCGACATCAAGCCAGCGAAGTCGCTTTCTATCTGGTAGTCAATGCAATCAGCATGGGGGTTGTTCTTCCAATGGCCTGACTGAGGAGGCATGATGCCCTGCAGGATGTTGTAGCGTGCCTGCTGGTTGGCGTGCCAGAGGGGGTAGGGGGCGTAGGCAAAGGCCTTTGCCATCGACGATGCAGGCGCGTCGAGTCCTTCCTCGCTGAACACCTTGACGAAGGTCAAGTCCATATAGACGTCGTCGAAGAGGCCGGGTGAGTGGTCGTAGAACCATTGCAGGTGATGCTCGGGATAAGCAATCTCGACGTCGTCGGGAATGGTGACGCCTCGGTAGCAGAACTCCGTGGGGCCGCCGTAGGCACAGCCGATGGTCTGTCCTGCCCAGCCGCCTTTAATCTTGTCGAGCAGTACGTCGCGGCTCAGCTCCTTTGTGGAGTGAGCTAAGAGGTGCATGGAACAACTGACCAACAGTAAGAAGAGATACGCTGGCAATGCTTTCATGGTGACAAAAAGTCTGCTCTCACCTCCTGCCTGGGCAGGGGGTGAGAGGCGATGCTACTTCAGTTTCGAAACGACCCAGAGGATGATGATAGCACCTACGACTGCGCAGATGAGCTGACCAATCCATCCGTTTGCCTGGATGCCAAGCAGCGAGAAGAGCCAGCTGCCGAAGAGGCTGCCGACGATACCCAGGAAGAGATCGAGGAGCAGACCTTTTCCGTTGCCGCTCTGAAGCTTGCTTGCGATGAAGCCGGCCAGTATGCCGGTGATGATGCCGATGATGGTTGTTTGCATAGTTGTTGTGTTTACAGGTTGTTCTTTTCGATATCCTTGAAGTATTTGTATGTGCCGTGCTTGAGCTCGTCGGTGGCTGCTTCGTCGCAGACGATGATGGCGTGCGGGTGCATCTGCAGGGCGCTGATGGTCCACTCCTGGCTGACGCCGCACTCGATGGCGTGCTGAAGGGCGCGGGCCTTATTGTGACCATTGGCCACGATGAGCACTTCCTTGGCGTCCATCACTGTGCCTACGCCGACGGTCAGCGCGGTCTTGGGCACCTTGTTGACGTCGTTGTCGAAGAAACGACTGTTGGCGATGATGGTGTCCGTCGTGAGGCTCTTGACGCGGGTGCGGCTTTGGAGCGAGCTGAAAGGCTCGTTGAAGGCGATGTGTCCGTCGGGACCGATGCCTCCCATGAAGAGGTCGATGCCGCCGGCAGCCTGGATGGCAGCCTCGTACTGGGCACATTCAGCGGCCAGATCGGGGGCGTTGCCATTGAGGATATGCACGTTCTCCGGCTTGATGTCGATGTGTGAGAAGAAGTTGGTCCACATGAAGCTGTGGTAGCTCTCGGGGTGCTCTTCGGGCAGACCCACGTATTCGTCCATGTTGAAGGTGACGACGTTCTGGAACGAGACCTTGCCGGCCTTGTACATCTCGATGAGGTGCTTGTAGAGACCCAGCGGCGAAGAACCGGTGGGGCAACCCAGCTTGAAGGGTTTCTCTGCGGTTGGCTTCGCAGCATTAATCTTGGCAGCAACATACTCGGCAGCCCAGCGGCTCAGGTTCTCATAGTCTGGTTCAATGATGACTCTCATAGCTTTAAATGTTTTTTAGGATGTTTGTATAAACGTAGTGATGTTATCCTTCGACAATGATTTTCATTGTGCAAAGATACGAAAAAAAGTGAAAAGTGAAAAGTGAAAAGAAAAAAATGTTGTCCGAGGCTGCTTTTTTGTCATGCGTCAATTCGAGACTTATGCGAAATTCGCAAGTGTCGCCGGCGGGCTTGACGGTCATCGGGCTAAAACTTCACACGAGAAGTGGCCCAACTTCTCTGCAGAACTTCGCCGACTTCTCTGCAGAACTTCACCGACTTCTCTGCAGCCTTTTTCTGTTTCCTCGAAATTAAGTATGTGGGAAGTACGTTTTTTTATGCAAAAAGCTTTGATGCTTATGAAAAAAAGTGTAACTTTGCAGTCTGAACGAATGTATAACATCTAAAATAACAAACGAAAATGAAATTCCTTACTGACGAGAAACTCGTTATCGTTGGTGCCGGCGGCATGATCGGTTCCAACATGGTTCAGAGCGTTCTGATGCTCGGCCTCACTCCCAACATTTGTCTGTATGACATCTACGAACCCGGCGTTCACGGCGTTTACGACGAGATGTGCCACTGCGCTTTCCCCGGCGCTAACATCTCCTACACCGTTGATCCGGCTGAGGCTTTCACAGGCGCCAAGTACATCATCTCCAGTGGCGGCGCTCCCCGAAAGGAGGGCATGACACGCGAAGACCTGCTCAAGGGCAACTGCAAGATTGCTGCTGAGTTCGGCGAGAACATCAAGAAGTACTGCCCCGACGTGAAGCACGTGGTCGTCATCTTCAATCCTGCCGACGTGACAGCCCTCACCGCTCTCATCCATTCAGGTCTGAAGCCCAACCAGCTCACCTCACTCGCAGCCCTCGACTCTACACGTCTGCAGCAGCAGCTCGCTCAGGAGTTCGGCGTGCAGCAGGACAAAGTGACCGACGCCTACACCTATGGCGGCCACGGCGAACAGATGGCAGTCTTCGCTTCGAAAGCAAAAATCGACGGCAAGCCCCTCAGCGAACTTCCCCTTTCTGCCGAGCGTTGGGCAGAGATTAAGCACATGACCACTCAGGGCGGCTCGAACATCATCAAGCTGCGTGGCCGTTCTTCATTCCAGAGCCCCGCTTATCAGGCAGTCAAGATGATAGAAGGCGCTATGGGTGGCGAGCCCTTCAAGTGGCCCGCAGGTTGCTACGTCAACTGCGACAAGTGTGGCTTCAAGAATGTGATGATGGCGATGCCAACCGTTATCGACAAGGACGGCGTCCGCTTCACCGCTCCCGAAGGCACTGCAGAGGAAATGGCTGCCCTCCAGGCTTCCTACGAACATCTGCAGAAGATGCGCGACGAAATCATCGAACTCGGCATCATTCCTCCCGTAGCTAATTGGAAGGAAGACAACGCCAACCTGTAATACATTAAGGTTCGCGCGTACATTATATATATTATTATAATGGAGGCGAAGACAGAAACCTCTCTTCGCAATGATAAAAGTCAGCACGCGGCGACAAGAAACGCCGCGTGCTGCGTTTCCCGACACTCCACTCGGGAAAAGCTATCACTCCACTCGGCGTTTTCGGGCAAACGCATGCCGTAAGCCGACACTTAGTGTAAATTTTTGCATAAAAGCTTTGTCAATTCAAAAAGTATGTGTAATTTTGCGCCGCATTTTCGCTATATAAACAAATTAACTAACCTAAACAACAAAAAAAAGAGACAATGATTGTAGTACCCGTAAAAGAAGGTGAGAACATCGAGAGAGCTCTGAAGAAGTTCAAGCGCAAGTACGAAAAGACCGGTGTGGTGAAGGAACTCCGTGCCCGCCAGCAGTTCGACAAGCCCTCAGTTCTTAAGCGCCTCGCTATGGAACGTGCCATCTATGTGCAGAAGCTCCATCGCGTAGAAGATTAAAAGACCTTAAATTTTTTGCCATTCTCTTGGAATTGTCAAAAAAAACAGCTACCTTCGCACTGTAATCAGTATGCGAAGTGCGTGAATTGGATTAAAAACTTCATAGACTACCTTCGGTACGAACGGAATTACTCCAGCAGGACGACCGAAGGCTATCAAGCCGACTTGGAAGCGTTCAAGCGGTTCTATGAGGCAATAGACAGCAATTTGAGCTGGGCAGAAATGCCCGCCGACATCGTCCGGCAATGGGTGATGGAGATGATGGACAAGGGTAACTCGGCCACCAGCGTGCGCCGGCGTCTCAGTTCGCTCCGCTCCTTCTACAAGTTTCTGCTGCGACGCAGACTCGTCACCAAAGACCCTGTGCACAACATGTCAGGGCCCCAAGTGGAAAAGAAACTGCCCGCCTTCGTTCGCGAAAAAGAAATGGACAGACTCCTCGACGGAGACTTCTTCGGAGAAGACTACCCAGGGAAACGCGACCGCATGATGCTGCTCACGTTCTATTCCACAGGAATTCGGCTCTCCGAACTCGTCGGCCTCGACGACAAGGACATCGACCTGGATCAGATGCAAATCAAAGTCACAGGAAAGCGCAACAAACAACGCATCATTCCTTATGGCGATGAGTACGGCGACAGCCTGAGGCTGTATCTTGCCGAGCGCAACAGTTTCGCAAAGCAGCAGAAGGTGGAGACAGAGCCATGTCTCTTCCTTGATGAGAAGACGGGAAGAAGGATGTCGCCTGTCAAGGTCCGGAATATCGTCAAAAAGTATCTGTCGATGGTCACAACGCAACAACGCAACAGCCCACATGTGCTTCGGCACACGTTTGCCACCGCAATGCTCAACCACAATGCCGACCTGCAGTCTGTCAAGGAACTGCTCGGGCACGAAAGCCTGTCAACAACAGAAATCTACACGCACACCACTTTCGAGCAATTGAAAGAAATGTATAACCAAGCCCACCCACGGGCAAAAACAAAAGGAGGTAACTATGGAAATCAAAATTCAGGCAATCCATTTTGAGATGGCAGAGAAACTGGAGAAGTTTATCGAGAAGAAACTCTCTAAACTCGCAAAGTTCAACGACGAAATAGGAAGGATAGAGGTGTCACTAAAAGTTGTGAAACCTGAGACAGCACTGAACAAGGAAGCTGCCCTGAAAGCAATACTGCCAGGAACTGAATTGTTCGCTCAGGAAACATGCAACACATTTGAGGAAGCAATCGACAAAACAGTGGAATCCTTGCTGCGGCAAGCTTCCAAATATAAAGAAAAGCAAAAAAATCGTTAAAAAAACGACGAAACGTTTTGCTGGTTCAAAAAATATATGTAATTTTGCAGCCGATTAGGCGCTTTTTGAACGTCTAAAGGCTGTAAAATGCCTCTTTAGCTCAGTTGGCCAGAGCACGTGATTTGTAATCTCGGGGTCGTTGGTTCGAATCCGACAAGAGGCTCAGCAGGACCAAGAGTGGTCCGCTGAACAGAAAACAAAAAGGGTGGTTACCAGAGTGGCCAAATGGGGCAGACTGTAAATCTGCTGGCTTTCGCCTTCGGTGGTTCGAATCCATCACCACCCACATCTTGCTGAAAGAACATGCGGAAGTAGCTCAGTCGATAGAGCACTAGCCTTCCAAGCTGGGGGTCGCGGGTTTGAGCCCCGTCTTCCGCTCTTCAAAGGTGAGATGTAAGATAACAGGTATTGCTGCTTTAGCTCAGTGGTAGAGCGCATCCTTGGTAAGGATGAGGTCCCGAGTTCAACTCTCGGAAGCAGCTCAAGAAAGATTAAGACAACTAACTACATTATTTAATATAGTAAAAACAAACGTTATGGCAAAAGAAAAATTCGAAAGAACCAAACCGCATGTAAACATCGGTACTATTGGTCACGTCGATCATGGTAAGACTACCTTGACCGCAGCTATCACCACCGTTCTGGCAAAGCAGGGTCTCTCAGAGATCAAGTCTTTCGACCAGATTGACAATGCTCCCGAGGAGAAGGAGCGTGGTATTACTATCAACACCGCTCACGTAGAGTACGAGACTGCAAAGCGTCACTACGCTCACGTGGACTGCCCGGGTCACGCCGACTATGTGAAGAACATGGTAACTGGTGCTGCCCAGATGGACGGTGCTATCATCGTGGTTGCTGCAACTGACGGTCCTATGCCTCAGACCCGTGAGCACATCCTACTCGCTCGTCAGGTGAACGTTCCCCGTCTGGTTGTGTTCCTGAACAAGTGTGATATGGTCGAGGACGAGGAGATGCTCGAACTCGTTGAGATGGAAATGCAGGAACTTCTCGCTCAGTATGAGTTCGAGGAGGACACTCCATTCATCCGTGGCTCTGCACTCGGTGCCCTGAACGGTGTACCTGAATGGGAAGCTAAGGGTATGGAGCTCATGGACGCGTGCGACAACTGGATTCAGGAGCCCGTGCGCGAC
>JAFUGG010000034.1 GCA_017469525.1 Bacteroidaceae bacterium
ACGAATATCTGCTTGATGTCTGGCTCCACTTCCCTTGCGGCAACGCCCAATACTTCGGGACATGTCGGCACAGCCCTGACATGCATCAGCTCCAGTCCTTCGCGCTCTATCTCCTCAGTTATTACAGAGAAAATCTCTTGCTGAGCCTTTTCATCTTTGGGCAGGAAGACAAGTCCTGTGCCATACCTGCCCTTTTCTGGAACAGGGATGCCTTGCAGCAAGATGAATTCATGAGGAATCTGCAACATGATGCCTGCTCCGTCGCCCGTCTTGTCGCGCGTCTCGGCACCTCTGTGCTCCATGTTCTCCAGCACTTTCAGGGCATTGTCCACCAGCTCGTGGCTCTTGCCTCCGTGGATGTTTACCACCATGCCCACGCCGCAGGCATCGTGCTCGTATGCTTCTTGATATAAACCTTGTGTCATTTGTTCTTTGGGATTTTAATTGTTGACTGTTGTACCAATATCAATGGGTGAGGACACCCTGCCGTACAGGGTGACGAAAAACGCAGCACGCCGCGATTGCCAACGCAGCACGCCGCATCGGCCGATGCTCCACGGGGCGTTTTTTCGGTCTCCATGCTCATCATGCTCAAGGAGTGTTGACTGTACGTTTCTTTCACAATCGATTTGCAATTCGGCGAAGCGCCTTTACTGTGTTCTCTTTTGTGCCAAAGGCGGTGAGACGTACAAAGCCTTCTCCCTGGTCGCCAAAGCCTACGCCCGGAGTGCAGACGATGTGGGGTGATTGAAGCATCCAATCGAAGAACTTCCACGACGTCATATTGCTGGGCGTCTTGACCCACAGGTAAGGTGCATCTATGCCGCCATAGACCTTGAAGCCCATGTCTGTCAATGATGCCCGCATCACGTGCGCATTCTCCATATAATAGGCAATCGTTTCCTTTATTTGAACCTTGCCTTTGGATGTGTAGATGGCTTCCGCCGCCCTTTGGGAGAGGTAGCTCGCGCCATTGAACTTGGTCGATTGCCGCCTGTTCCACAATCGATTCAGCGGCATTTTCAATGTCTTCGGCACTACGGTATATCCACATCGAATGCCGGTGAAGCCTGCCGTCTTGGAATAGGAGTGAAACTCCACGGCACACTTGTTTGCTCTGGGTATCTCGTAGATGCTGTGCGGCACATCTTTGCTCTGGATATAAGCCTCATAGGCTGCATCGTAGAAGATGAGAGCCTCTTCCTGTGTAGCATAATCGACCCACGCCTTCAGCTGCGCTTTTGTGAGCGTCGTGCCCGTCGGATTGTTGGGATAGCAGAGGTAGATGACGTCCACATGGTCACTGGGCAGTTCGGGCACGAAGCCGTTCTCCGGCGTGCAAGGAAGCTTGACGATAGTCCTGCCTGCCATGAGATTGGAGTCTACATAGACAGGATAAACGGGGTCCGTGACAGCCACCACACACTTCTCGGAAAGCAGTTCCTGGAAGTTGCCTGTGTCGCTCTTCGCTCCATCACTGACGAATATCTCGTCCGCCTCAACATCGATGCCGTGTCTGCGGAAGTCATTCTCTACAATTGCTTCGCGCAGGAAGTCATAGCCACGTTCAGGGCCATAGCCGCGGAACGATGCTGCCACAGCCATCTCGTCCACGGCCTTGTGCAGAGCCTCCACAACAGCCGGAGCAAGAGGCTGCGTCACGTCGCCTATTCCCAATGAGATGACATCCGCCTCCGGATGTTTCTTCTTGTAGTCGTTTACCTTCCGGGCAATCTCTGCAAAGAGATACGACTCAGACAGCTTTAAGTAGTTTTCGCTGATCATTTCTTTATTTCGTTATTACGACAGTTCTATTTCTCCTTCAAACACGAACTCGGCTGGTCCGGTTAAATAGACGTGATTGTCCTGAAGGCGCCATTCGACGTCGAGCGTACCGCCATCCATGAGGATGCGACTCCTTCTTTCTGCACGTCCAGTCAATGCAGCTGCCACAGCCACGGCACAGGCTCCCGTGCCACAAGCTTGTGTTATACCACTGCCGCGCTCCCAAACGCGCACTCGAATGCCGTCAGGACGCATTTCGGCAAACTCGATGTTGCAGCGTTCAGGAAACGCGCAGTGGTGTTCCAGTCCACAGCCTTCCTGCTCAACGGCATCTATATCTTCAGTGAAAATGACATAGTGGGGATTGCCCATCGAAACGAAAGTCCCCTCCCTGAGACTTGTTCCCTGAGGCAGAAACTGCAAGGGGTTCTCGAAGACAGGCTCGCCCATATTGACCGTGCTGGCATCGACGAGACCATCACGGACACTCAAATGGATTGTCTTTATGCCGGAAGGAGTGAGCAATCTGACTTCCTTGTTGGTCGTCAGTCCCTTTTCATACACATACTTCCCCACGCATCGGCTGGCATTGCCGCACATCATGGCCTCCGACCCGTCGGCATTGAAGATGCGCATCGTAAAGTCAGCCTCAGGTATGCGGCTGCGTCCTATCAGTACAAGTCCGTCGGAGCCGATGCCTTTATGCCTGTCGCTCCACCGGCGTGCCAACTCCTCGGGCTCTTCTATATTATATAATAATGTGTCAACATATATATAGTCGTTGCCAGCACCATGCATCTTTGTGAAATGAATCTTATGTTTCATTTTGTATAGAATTTCTTTATTTGACTGACATATTTACTTAATTCTGATGCAAAGGTAAGCATTTTGAAACAAAACAACCTAATTTCGCAAACAAAAGCACACTTTAACTATGTTTTAATTGACATATATCAAGTAAAACACATCAAAACATATCATTTTGACCGTCTGTTCTTGTTTAATCGAACATATTGTCATACCTTTGCATCGAAAACATTGCAATGTGTAAGAATAGGACGCTCATTAGTAACATTTATTAAAGTATGAAAAGGATTGAAGCAATCATTCGCAAAACGAAGTTTGAAGATGTTAAGGAAGCGTTGCTTTCGTCGGACATCGATTGGTTTGAGTATCATGACGTGCATGGCATTGGTCAGAGCCGACAAGAGCGTATCTATCGTGGCGTTCAATACTCGACCGATGTCATAGAACGTGTGGCACTGACCATCGTTTGTCGCGACCAGTTTGTCCAACCCACCGTGAAGGTAATCATCGAAACGGCGCATACAGGCGAAGTGGGCGACGGCCGCATCTTCGTGAGCGACATGATAGACACATGGAGCATCCGTACCGGCGAGCATGGCGACACGGTGCTGAGAGACAAAAAATAATCAGGATAACGAAACACAACACATTATTTAATTATGAACGACATTGCACTTTCACTCGATACCGTATGGATGCTGTTGGCAGCCATGCTTGTTTTCTGGATGCAGCCGGGCTTTGCCCTGTGCGAAGCAGGCTTCACGCGCGGCAAGAACACCGCAAACATTCTGTTCAAGAACTTCGTGGACTTCATGTTCGGCTCGTTGCTGTTCTGGTTCGTCGGCTTTGGATTTATGTTCGGCTCGGACGGCGCAGGCTTCATCGGAATGCCCAACTGGGGCGACCTCTCCTTTTATCATGGCGACCTGCCCGTAGAGGGTTTTCTGATGTTCGAGACCGTCTTCTGTGCCACCTCTGCAACGATTGTCAGCGGAGCAATGGCCGAGCGAACCAAGTTCTCGATGTACGTCATCTACAGCGCTGTCATATCATTGTTCATCTATCCCATTGAGGGACACTGGACATGGGGTGGCGGCTGGCTCTGCAACGATACAGCCGACGGGTTCATGATGCAGACCTTCGGTGCCGTCTTCCATGACTTCGCCGGTTCTGCCATTGTTCATAGCGTGGGCGGCGTTCTGGCATTGATAGGAGCGATGGCGCTTGGTGCCCGTCGCGGCAAATATGCAAAGGACGGCAGCAGCAGAGCCATTCCCGGCCATTCACTGACGTTGGCCGCCCTCGGAGTATTCATCCTTTGGCTCGGATGGTTTGGCTTCAACCCCGGCTCACAATTGGCAGCCTCGGGCGAAGTAAACCGCAAGGCCATCTGCCACGTGCTTCTGACCACAAACCTTGCCGCAGCTGCCGGAGGCATAGCGACAATGTTCGTGACATGGTTGAAGTATGGCAAGCCCTCGTTCTCCCTGATGCTCAACGGCGTGCTGGCAGGGCTGGTGGGCATCACAGCAGGTTGCGACCTCGTCTCGCCCGTGGGAGCCGTCGCCATCGGACTTGTGTGTGGCACCATACTTGTCTATTCCATTGAGTTCATCGACCATCAGTTGCACATCGACGACCCCGTTGGCGCCAGTTCCGTTCACGGTGTCTGCGGCATCCTCGGCACTTTGCTGACGGGTCTGCTCTCTACATCGGGCGGTGCTCTGTACGGCGGTGGCTGGGGCTTCTTCGGGGCACAGTGCTTCGGCGTCCTTGTCATCGACCTCTGGGCAGCAGTTTGCGGCTTCGCCCTGTTCTACGGAATAAGGAAACTCCATGGCCTTCGTGTCGATGCTCGCATCGAGGACGAAGGACTGGATGTGTATGAGCACGGAGAGACATGTTACAATTAAAAGAGAAAAACTTCTCGTGAGAAAATAGCAAACTTCTCGTGAGAAAATGACCAACTTCTCGTGAGTAAATGACCAACTTCTTGTGAGAAGATGGCAAACTTCTCGTGAGAAGTTTATTCACAACAAACACACCAAACATACAAAGCACATGAAAAGATTGATTTTGACGCTCCTGTCCGCAGTCTGCCTGACTGCGGCGGGAGCAAAGGATAAAATGAACGCTACCATAGGAATTGATTTTGTAGGCCAGTACATCTGGCGTGGTCAGAAGCTCGGAGGCGTCAGCCTGCAGCCCACACTTGGCATCAATTACAAAGGCTTGAGCCTGACCTCTTGGGGCAGCGTCGGCTTCGATTCGGACGATGCAAAAGAGCTTGACTTCACGTTGGCCTATGAATTCAAAGGCTTCAACGTGGGTCTGACCGACTATTGGTTCTCTGAAGGCAACTACTTCAACTATAAGGCTCACCAGACAACCCATGTGTGGGAAGCAAACGTCGGCTATGACTTCGGCTTCCTCAGCGTGCAATGGTTTACGAACTTTGCCGGCAACGACGGTCTGAACCGCAGCGGCAAGAGAGCCTACAGCAGTTACTTCGAGCTCGCGGCACCCTTTCGTCTTGCCAAACTCGACTGGACAGCCACCTTCGGAGCCGTGCCCTATGCCACCACATCCTACGGTGCCAACGGTTTCGCCGTCACGAACATCTCCCTGCGTGCCACCAAGGATTTCGTCATCAAGCAGAAATGGCACCTCCCCGTCTATGTGGGGCTGACCGGCAACCCAAGGGCAGAGAAGCTCTACATCATCTGCGGCACATCATTCTCTATATAAAAAACCTTCAGACACATGAACACAAAGTACATCTTCGTCACTGGCGGCGTGGTTTCCTCTCTCGGGAAAGGAATCATCTCCGCCAGCATCGGCAAGCTGCTGCAAGCACGCGGCTACAAAATCACTATCCAGAAGTTCGACCCGTACATCAACATCGACCCGGGTACGCTCAACCCCTATGAGCACGGCGAATGTTATGTGACGGAGGACGGCATGGAGACAGATCTTGACCTCGGACACTACGAGCGGTTCACCGGCATACGCACTACCCGCCACAACAGCATCACAACGGGACGCATCTACAAGGCAGTCATCGACCGCGAACGCCGTGGCGACTACCTGGGTAAGACCATTCAGGTGGTGCCGCACATCACGGACGAGATAAAGCGGCGAATGCTTCGCGAAGATGTAGAGGAAGAGGAGTTGGACTTCGTCATCACAGAGGTAGGCGGCACCATCGGCGACATAGAGAGCGCGCCGTTCATGGAAGCCATCCGTCAGCTTCGGTGGCAGTTGGGGCGCGACGCTGTCTGCGTACACCTCACATACGTTCCTTATCTGAAAGCTGCCGACGAACTGAAGACGAAGCCCACCCAACATTCCGTCAAGGAACTGCAAGGCATGGGCATCCAGCCCGACATCCTTGTGCTGCGAACCGAACGCCACCTCGACGACGCATTGCGTCTGAAGGTGGCTTCGTTCTGCAATGTCAGCCTGGAATGCGTAGTGCAGAGCGAAGACATGGCAAGCATCTACGAAGTGCCTGTGAGTATGCAGAGGCAAGGACTCGATGCTGCCATCCTGCGCAAGATAGGCATACCCGTCGGTGAGACTCCTGCCATGAAGCCTTGGCACGACTTTCTCGCTAAGGAACGCAGTGCCATGAGGGAGGTCCATATCGGCTTGGTGGGCAAGTACGACCTGCAAGATGCCTACAAGAGTATCCGCGAGAGTCTTCATCTTGCAAGTATATATAATAATGTAAAGGCGAAGTTGCACTTCATCGACAGCGAAGGGATAACCGATGAGAATATTGTGGAGAAGCTGGACGGCATGGCAGGCATCATCATCTGTCCGGGCTTCGGACAACGTGGCATCGAAGGAAAGATAGTTGCCGCTGCCTGTACACGCACCCACGACATACCTACCTTCGGCATCTGTCTGGGCATGCAGATGATGGTGATTGAGTTTGCGAGGAATGTGCTGGGCTACGAGGACGCCAACAGCAGTGAGATGGACAATCAGACCGAACACAACGTCATCGACATGATGGAAGAACAGAAGTCTGTCACGCAGATGGGCGGCACCATGCGACTTGGCGCTTACGATTGCGAACTCACCGAAGGCAGCCGTGCCTGTGAAGCATACGGAGGCACGACAAAGATTAGCGAAAGGCATCGGCATCGCTATGAGTTCAACAATCGGTATAAAGAGGAATACGAGAAGGGGGGCATGAAGTGCGTTGGCATCAACCCTGGCACAAACCTTGTTGAGATTGTGGAAATACCGTCCCTACGTTGGTACATCGGAACGCAATTCCACCCTGAATACTCCTCAACGGTGCTACATCCGCATCCCTTGTTCATGTCGTTTATAAAAGCTTGCATCTGATATGGAACAGTTAAAACATGAATGCGGTGTGGCATTGATAAGGCTGCTGAAGCCGCAAGACTATTATAAAGAAAAGTATGGCACAGCGTCCTACGGCCTCAGTAAGCTCTATCTGATGATGGAGAAGCAACATAACCGTGGACAGGAAGGTGCGGGCATTGCCTGCGTTGACATGAATGCACCCGTTGGCTCGGAGTACATGTTTCGTGAGAAGGCTTTAGGAAAGGATGCCATCACGGAAGTGTTCGAAAGCCTCCCCCAAGGGAGAGGTTGGGAGGGGGCTTCACTCTATATGGGACACCTGCGCTACAGCACGACAGGAAAGAGCGGCTTGCAGTACGTTCATCCTTTCCTGCGCCGCAACAACTGGCGGGCAAAGAACCTCTGTCTTTGCGGCAACTTCAACATGACGAACATTGACGAGATATTCACGAAGATGGTCAGGCAGGGACAGTCGCCGCGCATCTACAGCGACTCCTACATCACACTCGAGCTGATGGGGCATCGCCTGGACCGCGAAGTTGAACGTCTCTTTGTCGAAGCTAAGACAAAAGGATTGGAAGGCACAGACATCACCAATTACATCGAAGACAACGTTCAGATGGCAAACGTATTGCGCACCACGATGGCAGACTACGACGGAGGCTACGTGATGTGCGGCATGACAGGCAGCGGCGAGATGTTCGCCATGCGAGACCCTTGGGGCATACGGCCTGCCTTCTTCTATCGGGACGATGAAGTCGTGGCCGTTGCCAGCGAGCGTGCCGTATTGCAGACGACCTTCGACCTCGCCTGCGAAGACGTGCAGGAGTTGCCGGCAGGTGAGGCGCTCATCGTGCATAAGGACGGCACCTCTGCTCTGGAAACAATCCTCGAATCCAAGAAGCAGACGCGATGTTCGTTCGAGCGCATCTACTTCAGTCGTGGTTCCGACCGCGACATCTACCGTGAGCGCAAACAACTTGGGCAGCAACTCACGGCACCTATCCTCAAGGCCATCCACGGCGACACCGAGCATACGGTCTTTTCCTTCATCCCCAACACAGCCGAGGTTGCCTTCTATGGCATGATGGAGGGCTTGCGAAGCCAAGGCCTTCATGTGCGCAGCGAGAAGGTGGCATGGAAGGACATCAAGCTGCGCACCTTCATCACGGAAGCAGGCTCGCGCAACGACCTCGCCTCGCATGTCTATGACATCACCTACGGCTCCCTGCGGCCATACGAAGACAACCTTGTCATCATTGACGACAGCATTGTTCGGGGCACCACTTTGAAGGAAAGCATCTTCAAGATACTCGACCGCCTGCATCCTCGGAAGATAGTAATGGTGAGCAGTTCGCCACAGATTCGCTACCCTGACTATTATGGCATCGACATGGCGCGTCTGGAGGAGTTCTGCGCTTTCCGTGCCGCCATCGCCCTCATCGAAGAGCGTGGCATGTGGCAACTAATCACAGACACATACGAGGCTTGCCTTGCCGAGCTCCGTAAGCCGGCGGCAGAGCAACGCAACTGTGTCAGCGCCATATACGAGCCTTTCAGTACAGAAGACATCAACGGAAAGATGGCCGAGATGCTCCGTCCCAGTGGGATGCAAGCGCCCGTGGAGTTCGTCTTTCAGACAATCGAGGGCTTGCACGCCGCCTGTCCTGAGCATCAAGGCGACTGGTACTTCACAGGACATTATCCCACTCCAGGCGGCAACCGTCTCGTCAACCAAGCATTTGTGAAATATAGAGAAAACACCAACAGCCCCCTCCCCGCTCCCCCTTTGGGGGAGTGCCTCAATCCCGCTGAACAAGGAGATTAGGCGGCAACGGAGCACACCCCCAAAGGGGGAGCGGGGAGGGGGCCATTAAATAGTAAATAACATTATGTGTGGAATTGTAGGTTACATCGGAACGAAGAAAGCCTATCCGATACTGATTAAAGGCCTGAAGCGTCTGGAGTATCGTGGCTACGACAGTGCCGGGGTGGCAATGATCAGCGACAGCGGCGAACTGAATGTGTATAAGACCAAAGGCAAGGTTGACAACCTGACGGAGTATTGCAGCGACAAGGATGTGACGGGCTGCGTGGGCATTGCTCATACGCGTTGGGCAACGCATGGCGAGCCGTCGGCACGCAACGCTCATCCCCATTACTCCCGGAGCCAGAACCTTGCCATCATCCATAACGGCATCATCGAGAACTATGCCGACATCAAGATGCAGCTTCAGGCAAAGGGTGTGGAGTTCAAGAGCGACACCGATACGGAGGTGCTTGTGCAGCTCGTGGAGTACATCATGGTAAAGAAGAACCTGTCGCTGCTCGAGGCCGTACAGGTGGCTCTGCATCAGGTGATAGGAGCCTATGCTATTGCCATCGTCGACAAGCGCGACCCGCGACAGATTATTGCAGCACGCAAGCAGAGTCCCCTTGTAGTGGGCATCGGCAAGGACGAGTTCTTTCTGGGTTCCGACGCCAGTCCCATTATCGAGTATACCGATAAGGTGGTCTATCTGGAGGACGGCAATATCGCGGTTATTCGCTTGGGCGAGGAGCTGAAAGTATTGAGCATCCTCGGCAAGGAGCAGGAATTGAAGATAAGCACCGTGGACATCGACCTCGGACAAATAGAGAAGGGTGGCTATGAGCACTTCATGCTGAAGGAAATCTTCGAGCAACCTGAGTGCCTGAAGAACTGTATGCGAGGGCGCATCAACATCGAGGGAGACCATGTGACGCTGTCGGCCATGATTGACCATCGCAGGCAGTTGCTTGGCGCGAAGCGTATCGTCATTGTGGCCTGCGGCACTTCATGGCACGCCGGACTTATCGCGGGGCAGCTCTTCGAGAGCCTGTGCCGCATTCCCTGCGAAGTGGAGTACGCTTCGGAGTTCCGCTATCGCAACCCCGTCGTGACGAAGGACGATGTGGTGATAGCCATCTCGCAGAGCGGCGAGACTGCCGACACGCTGGCCGCCATCCAACTGGCAAAGGAGCAAGGAGCCTTCATCTACGGCATCTGCAACGCCATTGGTTCCAGCATTCCCCGAGCCACGGACACGGGGACATACATCCACGTCGGTCCGGAAATTGGTGTTGCCTCAACCAAGGCCTTCACGAGTCAAGTGACGGTGCTCACGATGTTGGCGCTATGTCTGGCAGCGGAACGGAAAACTATCTCAGCGGAGCTATATAAGCAGATGGTAAGGGAACTGACGCAGATTCCTGCCAAGATGGAGCAAGCCCTCAAGACAAACGAGCAGATAGCACAGCTTGCTCCCATCTTCACTTACGCCAGGAATTGCCTCTACTTAGGACGCGGCTACAACTATCCCCTGGCTCTGGAAGGCGCATTGAAGCTGAAGGAAATCTCCTACATCCATGCCGAAGGCTATCCTGCTGCCGAGATGAAGCACGGCCCCATCGCCCTCATCGACAGCGAGATGCCCGTCTTCGTCATTGCCACCCGCGACCGTCTCTACGAGAAGGTCATCTCGAACATCCAGGAAGTGAGGGCGCGCGGCGGACGCGTCACGGCGCTCGTCACCGAGGGCGACATGCAGATACAGAAGTTTGCCGACCACATCATCACCCTGCCCGACACTCTTGAGTGCTTCCAGCCGCTCATCGCCAGCATCCCTCTTCAGCTGCTGGCCTACCACATTGCTGTCTGCAAGGGCAAAGACGTTGACCGCCCAAGGAATCTCGCCAAGAGTGTAACGGTGGAATAAAATACCTCAACCCATAGAGGCCTTAGCAACATGGAAAAAAGCTCTACATGGCATCACGCTGTCTCACATGTGAGAAACGGCTGTCTCACATGTGAGAAAAGTTTGTCTCACACGTGAGACAAAGTCATGCCCCATACTGCGAACTAAGTTCTCCCGTTTTTGAGAAGGCCTCGCTAAATAATATAGTAAATCGTAAATCATTAAATAGTAAATAACATTATGTGTGGAATAGTATCAATCTTCAACATCAAGAAGCAGACGCACGAGCTTCGCGAGAAGGCTCTGCGCATGAGTCAGAAAATCAGGCACCGTGGTCCGGACTGGAGCGGCATATATTGTGGCGGCTCGGCCATCCTTGCCCACGAACGTCTCTCTATCGTCGACCCCGAGAGCGGAGGGCAGCCTCTCTTCTCGCCCGACAGGAAGGTGGTGCTGGCCGTCAACGGCGAGATTTACAATCATCAGGAGATTCGCCGCCAATATGCCGGACGTTACGACTTCCAGACGGGCAGCGACTGCGAAGTCATCCTTGCGCTCTATCGCGACAAGGGCATCAACTTCCTGGAAGACATCTCCGGCATCTTTGCCTTCGCTCTTTATGATGAGGAGAAAGATGCCTTCCTGATAGCCCGCGACCCCATCGGCGTGATACCTCTGTATATAGGCTATGACAGCGACGGCACGGTGTATGTCGCCTCCGAACTGAAGGCGCTCGAAGGACAATGTGAGCGATACGAACCCTTCCTGCCAGGGCACTACTATTGGAGCAGAGAGCCTGGTATGAAACGCTACTACCAGCGCGACTGGTTTGAATATGATGCTTTGAAGAATAACGAATCAAGCGTCGACGCTATTCGCGATGCTCTCAAGGACTCGGTGAGGCGTCAGTTGATGTCCGATGTTCCCTATGGCGTACTGCTCAGCGGCGGACTTGACTCTTCTGTCATCTCTGCTATTGCCGAGAAGTTCAGCGAGCATCGTATAGAGGACAACTCGCAGACACGCGCCTATTGGCCTCGTCTGCATTCCTTCGCGGTAGGCTTGAAGGGAGCTCCTGACTTGGCAAAAGCAAAGCTGGTGGCTGACCATATCGGCACCGTACATCACGAAATCAACTACACCATACAGGAGGGGCTTGATGCCATACGCGATGTCATCTACTTCATCGAGACATACGACGTGACGACTGTCCGTGCCTCAACTCCGATGTACCTGCTTGCCCGTGTCATCAAGTCAATGGGCATCAAGATGGTGCTCAGTGGCGAAGGAGCAGACGAGGTGTTCGGCGGCTATCTCTATTTCCATAAAGCACCGAGCGCAAAGGCATTCCACGAGGAGACAGTCCGCAAGCTCAGCAAACTCCACTTCTACGATTGCCTCCGCGCCAACAAGAGCCTATCGGCTTGGGGCGTGGAGGGACGTGTGCCCTTCCTCGACAAGGAGTTCCTCGACGTGGCCATGCGCACCAACCCCGAGGCAAAGATGTGCCCTGGCTCAACGATTGAGAAGAAAATAGTCCGCGAAGCTTTTGCCGATATGTTGCCGGCAGAGATTGCTTGGCGGCAGAAGGAGCAGTTCAGCGACGGCGTGGGCTATTCGTGGATTGACACATTGAAGAAGATTACTTCCGAAGCTGTGAGCGACGAACAGATGGCTCATGCGGCAGAACGTTTCCCCATCAATCCGCCGCTCAACAAGGAGGAGTACTATTATCGCAGCATCTTTGCCGAACACTTCCCTAGCGACTCTGCTGCCCGAAGCGTCAACCAGGAGGCAAGCGTGGCGTGCTCGACAGCCATCGCCCTCGAATGGGATGCTGCTTTCAAGAATATGAACGACCCCAGCGGAAGAGCTGTCAAGGGGGTTCACGAACAAGCATATTGATAGTTAAAAGTTGAAAGTTGAAAAATGATGAAGCAAGAAGCGAGATTGATACTTGATGACGGCACGGAGTTCTGCGGTTGGTCGTTTGGCTACGAAGCAAATGCCGTAGGCGAAGTGGTGTTCAATACGGCAATGACAGGCTATCCAGAAAGCCTGACCGACCCGAGCTATGCAGGTCAGATACTGGTGACGACTTATCCCTTGATAGGAAACTATGGCGTTCCTGAAACAGGAGGCGAGCCCTTGCCCAAGTTCATGGAAAGCGAGCGGATTCACGTCAAGGGCCTCGTTGTGGCAGATTACAGCGAGAAGTACAGCCATTGGAATGCAAAGGAGTCGCTTGCCGAATGGCTAAAGCGGGAAAAGATTCCTGCCATCACGGGCATCGACACGCGAAGGCTCACCCAACGGCTCAGAGAGTCTGGCGTGATGCGAGGTCGTATCATCATCTCTGAGAACTCTGATTACTCAGAACACTCTGACTATGGTAGCATCAATTGGGTGGAGCAAGTGAGCTGCAAAGAGGTCATCACGTACAAGCCAGACCCTACGGCGGCAGCAAATTCTTCATTATTCACTCTTCATTCCTCATTTCCAAGAGTCGTTCTTGTTGACTGTGGTGTAAAGGCAAACATCATCCGTTGCTTGGTGAATAGAGGCGTTGAAGTCATCAGGGTTCCGTGGAACTATGACTTCAACCAACTTGACTTCGATGGCTTGTTCTTGGCGAATGGCCCTGGCGACCCTGAGCGATGCGATAAGACCGTGGAGCACATCCGCATGTTTTTGAAAAATGAACTCGAGCGTAGCGAGGCTCTCTCCCTTATGGGGGAGCGGGGAGAGGGTCCTCGACCCCTTATGGGCATCTGTCTCGGCAACCAACTCTTGGCAAGGGCTGCAGGAGCCAAGACATACAAGCTGAAGTATGGTCATCGCAGTCATAACCAGCCGGTGCAGCTTGTAGGCACCACCCGTTGCTTCATCACAAGCCAGAATCATGGCTATGTCGTCGATGCCTCGACGTTGCCTGCCGACTGGGAACCTCTGTTCGTCAATATGAACGACGGCTCCAACGAAGGCATACGTCACAAGACAATGCCGTGGTTCTCTGCACAGTTCCATCCCGAAGCCTGCTCAGGACCGACAGATACGGAATGGATGTTCGATGAGTTTGTTGCTTTGCTTAGTCGTTTGGGAGAAGTAACTGACATACCTAAACGACCAAACGACCAATCTCCTAAACGACCAGATAAAGTCCTTCTTCTTGGTAGCGGTGCTCTCAAGATTGGCCAGGCGGGAGAGTTTGACTATAGCGGTGCTCAGGCTCTGAAGGCTTTGAAAGAAGAAGGCGTCAGGTCGGTGCTCATCAATCCTAACATCGCAACTGTCCAAACCTCTAAGGACGTGGCGGACACCATCTATTTTCAGCCTGTTACGCCTGATTTCGTGGAGCATGTCATAGAGAAGGAGCGGCCGGACGGCATCCTGCTGAGCTTCGGAGGACAGACTGCCTTGAACTGCGGCGTGGAGCTTTACAGGAGAGGTGTATTCGAGAAATATGGTGTCAAAGTTCTTGGCACGCCCGTTCAGGCAATCATCGATACCGAAGACCGCGACCTCTTTGTCAAGCGTCTTGACGAGATTGGTGTGAAGACCATCAAGAGCGAAGCTTGCAATACCATCGAGGAGGTGCAGAAAGCTGCTCACGAACTGGGCTTCCCCGTCATACTCCGTGCCGCCTATGCCCTCGGTGGCCTTGGCTCGGGCTTCTGTGACAATGATGAGGAACTGCTGACTCAGGCAGAGGAAGCTTTCGCCTTCTCTCCTCAGGTCTTGGTTGAGAAGTCGTTGAAAGGATGGAAGGAGATTGAATATGAAGTGGTGCGCGACCGCTACGACAACTGCATCACCGTCTGCAACATGGAGAACTTCGACCCTCTCGGCATCCATACAGGCGAGAGCATTGTTGTTGCTCCATCGCAGACGCTCTCGAACAGCGAGTATCACAAGTTGCGAGAACTTGCCATCAAGATAATCCGACATATCGGCATCGTGGGTGAATGCAATGTGCAGTACGCCCTCGACCCTGCTTCCGAGGACTATCGTGTCATTGAAGTCAACGCCCGTCTCAGTCGTTCGTCTGCTTTGGCATCAAAGGCGACGGGATATCCCTTGGCCTTCGTTGCTGCCAAACTCGGGCTGGGTTACGGACTCTTTGAACTGAAGAACTCCGTCACCAAGACCACTAGCGCCTTCTTTGAGCCTGCCCTCGACTATGTCGTCTGCAAGATACCGCGTTGGGACCTCTCGAAGTTCCACGGCGTGAACCACGAACTGGGCTCCAGCATGAAGAGCGTAGGTGAGGTGATGGCCATCGGCCGCACATTCGAGGAGGCCATCCAAAAGGGCTTGCGCATGATAGGACAAGGCATGCATGGCTTCGTCGATAATAGAAGACCCACCCCCGACCCCTCCCTTAATGGAGGGGAGAAGGTTGGCGCGCAGCTTTCGAGCGATAGCGAGGCTCTCCCCCTTTTGGGGGAGCGTGGAGAGGGGCTGCGTTTAGTGGAGGCTCTCAGGCATGCCACGGACATCCGTGTTTTTGCAGTCGCTAAGGCCATGGCGATGGGCTATTCCGTAAAACAGATTCATGAACAAACGAAGATAGACTGTTGGTTTCTTGAGAAGCTCAGGCACATCATGCTGGTCAATGACAGGCTGAAAGAGTTCTCGTGGTTAGCGGAATACTTGCAAGAGGCAGAGTATTCAGAATTTCTCGAAGCCCTGGACGCCCCGGAGTTCTCCACGCTGTTGCTTGAGGCAAAGACCTGCGGCTTCTCCGATTTCCAGATAGCCCGTGCTCTTGGCCTCGAAGCAGACATGAATATGGAGCGGGCCGGACTTGTAGTTCGCAAATGGCGCCAGGAGTTAGGCATCATGCCAACAGTCAACCAGATTGATACCCTCGCTGCCGAGTATCCTGCCCAGACAAACTACCTCTACTTATCATATTTATAAAGGTATGAAGTTCCTGAAGTAGTTGATTATGCGAAGATAGCAAGGTCCCTTTGTCCGGCACTCAGAACGATCCGATTCAGCACTCCTGGAAGCGCGGGCGTCCCGCCCGCTCAGGCTGAGATACTACGCCAAAGAGTTTGCACATACATGTAGATGCAATTGCATCTACATGTACATGCAATTGCATCTACATGTATGTGCAAACAACCCAGCACGCCAAATTGGCAGGCGAGGCAAGGAATACGGGGCAAGAAACATGGGGCTTCCGCCTGCGCCTGAGCGAAGGGAAGAAGGAGCAAGGGGCATGGTGCATGCGAATGCCTGAGCCAATATTTTCCTCTCATTTCCTTGACTCGTATCGTAAAAAAACGTATATTTGCTCGCAAATAAAACTTAAAACTAACATTATTATGGACATGAAATTCTACTCAAGGTCAGTCAGGCTGGCATTGGCAGCCCTGTTGTGTTTCACCTCTACCAGCCTCTGGGCTGTGACGGAAGTCAACGTCGAGACGGCCGGTACGCTATCGTCCCTGCTGACCAGTACTGACAAGGAACTGAAGGTGACGGGTGTCATCAATGGCACCGACATACGCTTCATGCGCGAGCTCGTTGTGGCTGGCACGGTGACAGGCCTCGACTGGTCGGGCGTCCGCATCGTGGCTGGCGGCGAGGCCTATCTCGACAGCTACACGACGACGGGTGACGTCATCGGCGAAAAGATGTTCTACGAGTGCTCGAAACTGCAGGAGATGGTCCTGCCGACTACCATCACGGCCATTCAGACGAATGCCTTCGCCAGGACAGGACTGAAGGCCATCGACATCCCGAGCACCGTGACGAAGCTCGGCGGCGACTGCTTTGCCTACTGCAGCTCGCTGGAGACCGTCGTCATCGGACGTAAAGTGAACTCACTCGGACAAGGCGTCTTCTATAGCTCAGGCGTGAAGACTGCTTACATCAAGCCTCTCACGCCTCCAACGACACCTGCCTACCTCTTCTCCTCCAGCCCGAAGATGTACGTCTATACCGAGGCTCTGGCAGACTACAAGGCATCGAGTTGGAATAGCTATGGCACCTTCTACGGCGGCCTGGAGAATACCTATCCGAGAGAACTCGACCCTAGCGACGCTGCCAAGGCCCTGTGTGGCAACTTCTTCGAGGATGCTGCATGCACCCAGCTCAAGGCAGAGTATCAAGCCATGACTGATGAGGAGCTCACGGCAGCCTTTGCTGAAGTGGGCATGCCGGAGCTGATGACTGCCATTGCCCTCAAGGTGAAGAACCAGTCGTGGGCAAAGTTTGAGCAGGACTTCCGCATCCACAGCTACAAGGCCTACAGCGATGCCAGCTACTGGAACGACAAGATGATGAGCACGGGAGGCTCCTACATGGGCAATCCCACCGGCATCTATGCTGCCGAGGACGGCGACGAGATTTATGTCTTTGTGGACGAAGATGTACCAAGCGACGCAACGCTCTACTTCGCCGGCTGCGTGGACAATCAGCTCATATATAATGCCAAGACAGGACAGAAGCTGGTGAAGGGACTCAACATCATCGACGGTGTGAAGAACGCTCTCTACTACGTCGTCTATACGGCCGACACAAAGTCGATGACGAAGACGCTCGACCAGTGGCCCGAGATAAAGATTCACGTCGAGGGCGGCAAGGTGAACGGCTACTACGACGCAGCAGCACGCCATAGCGATACAGACTACAGAGCCATCCTCAATGCTTCTACCCATGAGCGCTTCACCGTCAAGGGAAGCCACTCCCTCTGGAACCTCAAGCGCACTTCCTATAAGAGCGTCTTCCCGCGTTCCGTCGATAAGAGCATTGCATGGTTCGACAGCGTGGCCGTCTGGGAGAAGGAACTGATGGGTATGTGCGAGAGCGTCGCCTCGGGAAAGAAGGCCGGCTATCCCTGGTATCTGACTGGTGGCGAAGCCATTTATCCCCTGTATTACAACAACCCGAACTTTGCCATCGAAGGCGAACCGGAAGATGCAGGCTATGCCAACTCCACGCCTTACCGCACCTCGTACAATGGCATCGACTGCATCAAGAACTGCCTGAACGCCCTCAATACCAATATGGACGACTGGTGCGCAGGCCACGAGTGCGGCCACAATAACCAGCGTGCCATCAACGTGGAGGGATGTACCGAGGCATCGAACAATGTCTTCTCGAACCTCGTCCGATACCTCGACGGCCTCAATACGTCTGGCGGCTCCACGCTTGCCACCGTCATGGAAGAGTATTCCCGTCACGAGCCCTTCTACTTCAGGGACGTGAATAGCCGCCTGCGCATGTACTGGAACCTCTATCTCTATTATCATCTGGGGCAGAAGAATACCTCGTTCTATCCCGAACTCTTCAAGGCCCTCCGCAACGACCCGATGACGCTGTATAACAGCAGTAACAACAACAATGGAGGCTTGAAGTTCGTCCGCAAGGTCTGCGAAGTGGCTCAGGAAGACCTTACTGATTTCTTCGACATCTGGGGTTTCTTTGAGCCCATCAAGGCAGGCACTAAAATCGATGACTACGGAAGCCATCCCATCGCTGTCACGAAGTCAGGCATCAACAGCACGAAGAATAATATCGCCAAGTATCCAGTCAAGAACCGCGAGATAATCTTCGTAGAGGACCGCTCCGATTATGTTCTCTCCACGGGCTTCCTTCAGGCAGCCGGAAAGAAACGCAACGGTAACGAGCAAGTCGGGCAGTGTGGCAACGTCGGACAGTTTACCGACTATCTCCCCGGAGCCTGCGAGCCCTCGAGCTACGTCTATCTGCGTTCCGATTCACTTTATGCCTTGGAAGGCTCGGGCGGCCTAGGCTTCCTGATGCTCGATGAAGAAAACAACATCAAGTACGCCTCCAATTCCTGGAACTTCTGCATCCCAAGCGTTGCGGGAAGGGACTTCACCATCTATGCCATGGATGCCGACGGCTCCCTCCACGAGATTCCCATGGGCGGAAGCGGCACTGTGTATGTCACCCTCTCCCGTGCCGGCACGCTCAAGACAGAGCTGAAGAATGACCAGGCCATCAAGCTCATCGTCAGCGGCCCGATTAATGCGACAGACGTCAACTACATGAAGCAGCTCGTCAACAAGCAGAACCTGCAGTCGCTCGACCTGGAGGAGGCTGTTATCACATCGATTGCTGCCAGCACCTTCCAGAACAATAAGAAGATTGTTGCAATAAAGCTGCCGCTCTCGCTGACCACCATCAATGCGACGACCTTCTCCGGTTCTGCACTGAAGTCGATAATTATCCCCGACAACGTGACTTCGATAGGCGGCGATGCCTTTGCCTATAGCAGCCAGCTGAACACTGTCCTCATCGGCAGTGGCGTCAAGACTATCGCACAGGGTGCATTCTACAGTTCGAACGTGAAGAATGCCTATGTCACGGCCCTCACCCCGCCTACTGTCAGCAACTACCTCTTCTCCTCCAGCCCCTACATCCATGTCTATCCCAGCGCTGTCGAGGCTTACCAGAATTCACGTTGGGCAGAGTTCGGCATCATCGTTGGCGACCTTACGGAGGAAATCGTAGATGGTATTGAGGCTCTTCCCGAAGAGGAAGTGGTCGGCGGACAAAGTTCAATGACCGATGAGACCTACGACCTGATGGGCCGCAAGGTTGCAGAACTCCGTCCGGGCAACATTTATATCCGAGGCGGAAAGAAGTTCATGATGAAGTAAAGAAAGCATGGGGAGCTGAGGCTTTGCCGAGCTTTCCACAAGGCAATATAATACTTAGGGCAAGGAATACTAATTCCTTGCCCTAAGTATTAGTAATTCCTTGCCCTAAGTATTAGTATTCCTTTTGAGAGGTATTGCAGAGCTGGAAACGGAGCCGCGTGTTTTACTTCCAGAAGCGGTGGGTGATGTCCGCGAGATTTCCTTGCTCCACGCGGTAGAGCCTTTGGTTGGTAGTCCTGACGTTCAGCGGTCCGCAGTCATCATCGTAGGGTCCCGTCTTCACGTAGTCGAAGTTGGACAGGGTTATCTCTTGCGGAAGTTCGTCCCGACCGCTGTACCAGGCCGTTCTGACCTTCGAGTTCTCCTTCACCCATTGTGCCAGGCGGTCAATCTCGGCAGGGTCTTGGTCTCCGCCCATCAGGCAGAGGCACGTGATGCCGACATGGCTTTCCAACATCGAATCCAAAGCCTCCGTAGTCAGCGGCTCGCCCACGTCGGCCCAGAGATACTTGCTGTGACAGCTCGGGCAGTGTATAGGGCAGCCGCTGATACTGACGGCCAGTGTTATTTCGTCGGGAATCTCGGCAAAGACTTCCTTGACGTCGACGTACCTTATCATCCCAGGCCGCAGCTATAGGTGCGCTTGGCAGCCTCGATTTGTCTGTCCTTACCGAAGGCGGGAATAGGACGCAGGTAGCCGATGATGCGTGTATACTGCGTGATGTTCGAGCTGCCGCAGCAGGGGCAAACCTCAATGGGCTTCTTGATGATGTGCCCGCAGTCCTCGCACTTCGAGTTGGGAATGTTGAAGGTATAATACGACGTGCCGTTGCCGATGGCGAAGTCGATGAGCTTGAGATACTGCTCCTTCGACAGGTGGTCCTGCAAGTTGCAGTGCAGGGCGCTGCCTCCGTCGGTGAACTGATACGTCTGACGTCCGTGCAGGATAAACTTGTCGAGCACGCGTGTATCGTCGTGAGCGTCGTAGAAGTACGAGTTGTAGAGGTTCTCGTCCTCGGGTACCCAGTATCCGTCTTCCTTGTCCCAACGGTAGTTCTTGCCGCCAAGACCTTCTGCAGGAACAACTTCGGAGTTGAAGAGGAAAGGTTTCTTCTTGTCGTGGATGCTGTGACGTTTGTTCTCCTCCTTGATGGTGCCCAGGATGAGTTGCAGGAACTCGATGTACTCAGGATTGTTACCCACCGTCAGACCGAGGAAGCGTGCAGCCTCGTTCAGACCGTTGATGCCGATGGTGCTGTAGAGTTTGCTGATGTAGATATATCCGCCGTTGGATGCAGCGAACATGCCACGGTCCTCCATCTCATAGAGCATAGTCTTGTAGGCGATATGGTACTTGTAGACGCGCTCGAGGATAGTGGTCAGGTATAGACGCAGGAAGGAGTAGAAGTCGTAGTCGCCTTCGGTGCCGGTGACGGTGCGCTTGGCGTCCTGTACGATGCGGTTGATGTTCAGGGTGATGACGTTGCATGAGCCTGTCATTACGCCCGTCAGGCCCGACGTGGGATTGAAGGTGTTCTCCGTCAGCTCGTTTTTCAGTCGGCAGCAAGAGGCCAGGGAGTCGGCACTGTCTGAAATGTAGGTGAAGAAGGAGTGGCCTTCGGCATACATCTCGGCCGTGAAGTCCTTGTATTCCTTATCGATGATGTCCTTCGTCTCGGGGTCATAAACCATGGCCATTGTCTCGACGGGGAAGGTGAGCAGCTGCTTGAGGCGAAGCTTGTTGAACCATTTCATGAACATGCGCTGCAGTGTGTCGACAGCCTTCCATTCGGGCTTTGTCCCGTCGGGATAGCAGAAGTCGGCAAAGAGGCTGTTGAAGTATGTGTGGTCGTAATAAGAGACGTTGGTGAAGGGCGACTGGTATGAGCGGTTGCCGGCGGGCTGGTTAATGCCCCAGATGAACTGTTTGAAGGCCTTGAGGATATGGTCGCGCACGGTGCGTTCCTGCAGGCAGATGCTTGTCGTTGCCACGTCGTCGAGGTGTTCGTACCACTTTTGGCCGAACTCCGAGATGATATAATAGTTGAGCACGACAAAGTATTCGCCGAATGCCACGGCACCTTTGCACTGGGAAGAGAGCAGGAAGGTGAGGTTCGTGATTTGTCCGGAGAAGGACTGGAGGTCGTTAGGCGGGCCGGGGGTCACGCCGTCGATGTTGCCCACGCCTTCTGTCATGAGGGGATAGAGGCTGACGGCCATGCAGTACTGCTTCAGTACGGGAGTGGAGGCTTCGTCGTGTGTGTAGATGATGTGGTGGTTGAGGTCTGCCTCGTACTGTTTAGACACCTCGGGATACATCTGGTTGAGTTTGTCCTTCATGCGCTGGCGCTGTATGACGCGGTTGGTGGTCTTGTAGACCTCGCCCTCCAGGTTAGCCACGTTCTTCATTGTGACGTTGGCGTTGGCGTCCGTCTCCGAGGCCGTGGCGGCATTGTCGCTGCTGTGGCTGTATTCGTTCATGTAGTCGATGCGTTCCTTGATGAAGCGTGCTTCGGCGTGCTGCTGGCGATAGAGGATGTATGCCTTGGCTTCGTCGTAGTAGCCGTTCTGCATCAATGCAAGCTCTACACGATTCTGTATCTCTTCGACGGTAAATCCGTCGCGCACTGAGATGCTTTCACTCAAGTCGGTGGCAACACTTTTGATTTTTTCCTCGTCAAGTTTGTTCACCGACTGCAATGCCCCTATGATGGCATTCTTGATTTTGGCTCTGTTAAACTCTTCCTGCGAGCCGTCTCTTTTAATTACGATCATGGTGTTATAGTGTGTTAATTTTAAGTACGAAATGTTTACTTGTGGAAAACGACTACAAAGGTAGAATATTTTTTTGAGTTGACCAAAATAAAACAAGAAAAAAGTTCAAGAAAAATAAAAGTTTTCCAAAACAAAAAGTCAAGTTTCTGAAATACAACTGTATGAATGTGTTCCATAGAACAAAAAGTTTCCCAAAAAGTGTATTTGTGTCTGTGGATGGGTTGTTTCTGTTGGAAAACTTTCTGGCCTTTTGTCGTCGGACGGAACAATACGGGCGGAAGTGTGCAATTTCTCGCGCGTGATATAATATAATAATGTATGGAAGTCGATGACTTCAGGTATGGTTTTGCAGGGTTTGAGGTGTGGGCTCATGGGGGGATATGCAATAAAAATGAACATTTTGTTGCTCATTTCGTAAAAATGCTTTACCTTTGTCGGCGATTTCGGGATTAATCTAACTAAAAGTACATAAATCATGAGCAAATTAAGGATTGCAGTTGTCGGCTATGGCAACATTGGAAAGTACACAGTTCAGGCATTGCAGGCGGCTCCTGACATGGAGATTGCCGGCATTGTCCGTCGTAACGGCGCTGCCGACAAGCCTGCTGAGTTGGCTGACTATAAGGTGGTGAAGGACATCACGGAGTTGGGGAAAGTGGATGTTGCGATATTGGCAACGCCGACGCGTTCTGTCGAGGAACACGCGCTCAGATGCCTGGCTTTGGGCATCAACACGGTGGACAGCTTCGACATCCATACGTCCATTCTCGACCTGCGTCGCTCGCTCTCGGCAGCCGCCAAGCAGCACGGTGCCGTGAGCATCATCTCTGCAGGCTGGGATCCAGGCAGCGACAGCATCGTCCGCACCCTTATGGAGAGCCTTGCTCCCAAGGGTTTGACCTACACGAATTTCGGCCCGGGCCGCTCGATGGGACATAGTGTCTGCGTCCGCAGCAAGAAAGGCGTCAGGGATGCTCTCTCGATGACCATCCCCGTGGGCGAAGGCATCCACCGCCGCATGGTATATGTGGAGCTGGAGGACGGCGTGAGCCTCGAGGAGGTGACGAAGGAAATCAAGGCCGACCCCTATTTTGCCAGCGACGAGACGCACGTCTTCCAGGTGGAGAGCGTTGATGCCCTGAATGATGTAGGCCACGGAGTGAACCTCGTTCGTAAGGGCGTGAGCGGCCAGACGCACAATCAGCTCTTCGAGTTCAACATGAAAATCAACAACCCCGCTCTCACGGCTCAGGTGCTGGTGAATGCAGCCCGTGCCACGGTGAAGCAGCAGCCCGGCGCCTACACGATGATCGAGATACCAGTCATCGACTATCTCCCCGGCGACCGCGAACAAATCATCGGCCATCTGGTATAGGTCGTCTTTCTTATCTTCACACGAGGATATCCCAAACGCGACACGTCCCTTTCATAAGAGGGATGTGTCGCGTTCGTCATTCATTGTTTCTTTAAGAGCGATGTCCTTCCGAGTCAACTCTGATTGAATGGGGCTTGATAATGCTTGATAGGCAAGAAGCCTGGAAGGCTTTACTATGAGTAACCGGTGGCGAAGCCCTCGGAATCAGCGCATGATATGCTCTCCGCTGCCTGGAAGACAGTACTATGAGGTGCCGATGGTACTGCCTTCCAGGCAGGAGCTGGGAAGGTCTTGCACCTTGTCCGAGGGCGTTGCCCCCGGTTACTCAAAGTGAAGCCTTCCAGGCTTGGGATGCTTGCCTGACTTTACTGGACAGCAATATAGAAATTACTGCAGAGAACTTTGCGAACTTCTCTGCAGAAGTCAGCCAACTTCTCTGCAGAACTTTGCGAACTTCTCTGGAGAAGCTTTAGCTCGACGCCAGTCAACCGGTAGGTCGACGCCAGTCAACCGGTAGCTCGACGCCAGTCATCCGACAGGTCGATGTCAGTCAGGTTTGTGGCTTACTTGAGTAGGGTTTTCCGTGCGAAGGTGGGGGCGTATGTGAAGGTTTTTCACATTATTTAATTATAAAGGCAGTCGGAAAGCCACATTTTGTTCGCAAAAAATCGTGTTTCTCGCAAAAAAGTAGTATCTTTGCCGCGAAAATGGGGGAGTATGCCCCGTTCGCAGAGTGAGAGCTCATGTTTTACAAGGATGAAGAAATTACTCATTGAGACATACGGATGCCAGATGAACGTGGCCGACAGCGAGGTGGTGGCCAGCGTGATGGGCATGGCCGGATACGAGGTGACGGAGAGTCAGGACGAGGCCGATGCCGTGTTCCTGAACACTTGTTCCGTACGCGACAATGCCGAGCAGAAGATACTCTCCCGCCTCGATTACTACCATAGCCTGCAGAAGAAACAAGGCCGCCGCATCATCGTCGGCGTGCTCGGCTGCATGGCTGAGAGAGTGCGCGACGGACTCATCAATGAGCACCATGCCGACCTCGTGGCAGGCCCCGACGCCTATCTCTCGCTTCCCGACCTCATCGCACAGGCCGAGCTCGGACAGAAAGCCATCAACGTGGAGCTCTCCACGTCGGAAACCTACCGAGACATCGTGCCGCAGCGCCTCTGCGGACCACACATCTCGGGCTTCGTCAGCATCATGCGAGGCTGCAACAACTTCTGCCACTACTGCATCGTTCCCTACACCCGAGGCCGCGAGCGCAGCCGCGACGTGGAGAGCATCCTGCGCGAATGCCGCGACCTGCAGGAGAAAGGATACAAGGAGGTGACACTGCTCGGGCAGAACGTGAACAGCTACAAAGCCTCCGGACCCACCCCTAACCCCTCCCTTGCAGGGAGGGGGACAGATACCAACCAGACTGCCTTATCTGTGGCAGAACAATTTGCTCCCCTCCCTACAAGGGAGGGGTTGGGGGAGGGTCTGGCTTCTTTCCCAGATTTATTGCGCATGGTGGCGCGCGAGGTGCCGCAGATGCGGGTGCGCTTCACTACTTCGCACCCCAAGGACATGAGTGACGAGACCCTCCGCGTCATTGCCCAGGAACCCAACATCTGCCATCACATCCACCTGCCCGTGCAGAGCGGAAGCAACCGCATACTGGGGCTCATGAATCGCAAGTACACAAGGGAGTGGTACCTCGACCGCGTCAACGCCATCCGCTCTATCATCCCTGACTGCGCCATCACGACAGACATCTTCGTGGGCTATAGCAGCGAGACGGAGGAAGACCACCAGCAGAGCCTCTCCCTCATGCGCGAGGTGGGCTACGACAGCGCCTTCATGTTCAAGTACAGTGAGCGGCCAGGCACCTATGCCAGCCGACATCTGCCCGACGACGTCCCCGAAGAGGTGAAGATACGCCGACTGAACGAAATCATCGCCTTGCAGAACGAACTCTCAGCCGAGGCCAACCGGAAGTGCATCGGACAGGAGTATGAGGTCCTCATCGAAGGCGTCAGCAAGCGCAGCCGCGACGAACTCTTCGGCCGCACAGGACAGAACAAAGTGGTCATCGTGTCTCGTGAAGGCCTGCATGTCGGGCAGACCGTCCGCGTCACAGTCACGGAGAGCAGCAGCGCCACGCTAAAAGGAAAAGTAATAGATTAAGGAAGCATAATGTCAAAAAACAGAAGAAGGAAAAGCAAGATAGCATGGCGGATGCAGGCCGTCATCAGCATCATCAGCGTCAGCCTGCTGCTCGTCCTCATTGGCCTCGTTGTGATGCTCTCGCTCACGGCAAGAGTGGTGGCCGACAGCGTCAAGGAGAACCTCGCCGTCACGCTCGTGCTGGGCGATGATGTCCAGACACAGCAAGCCGTGCATCTGCTCGACTCGCTGAAGGGGATGCACTACGTCAGCGGCATCGACTACATCAGCCGCGAGCAGGCTCTGCAGGAACAGGTAGAGAACATGGGCCTCGACCCAACGGAATTCCTCGGCGCCAATCCGTTCTCTATCTCGATGGAAATGAGGGTGAAGCCAGAGTATTCCTCCGCCGACAGCCTGTTTCGCATCAGTCAAGAGTTGCGAAGGTCCGACCTCGTGGCAGACGTCATGTACCAGAAAGACTTGGTGGAGAGCCTCAACTGGAACCTCCATCGCGCTTCTTTCTTCCTGCTCGCCGTGGCCCTCTTGCTGGTCATCATCTCTCTGAGCCTCATCAACAACACCGTACGGCTGAGCGTCTTCAGCCACCGCTTTGTGCTTCACACCATGAAGCTGGTAGGTGCGAAGTGGAGTTTCATCCGCCGTCCGTTCCTCATCAGAGGCTTCTGGATAGGATTCGTCTCGGCCATCATAGCAGACGCAGTCATCCTCGGCGGCATCTACTGGGCGTCGCGCTATGACGGCAGCGTGTTGCATTACGTCACCGAGCAGAACATCATCATCACAGCCGCCTCGGTGCTCGTCATCGGACTGCTGCTCACCCTCGTCTGCACATATTTCTCCGTGACACATTGCCTCAAGATGAGAGACTCGGAACTGTACTAAAAGCCTCCCCCGACCCCTCCAAAGATGGGGTGAATATAATAGTAAATTGTAAGTTGTTAAATAGTAAATAATATGGCATTCAGTAAAAAGAACTACATCCTGCTGGCCATCGGCATGGCCATAGTCATTGTCGGTCTGGTCCTCATGGCAGGTCCGGGAAGCGGCGAAGGCTTCTTCAATCCCGACATATTCAGCGCCCGCCGCATCAAGGTTGCACCTCTGGTAAGCCTTCTGGGCTTTGTCTTCATCATGTTCGCCATCATGTACAAGCCCGGGACAAAGAAAGAAATGAAGAAGGAGGCACGTGAATGACAGCCATCGAGACTATCATCATTGCCATCGTGGAAGGGCTGACGGAGTTCCTTCCCGTGTCGTCCACCGGCCACATGATTATCACGCAGAACCTTCTGGGCGTGGAGAGCACTCCTTTCGTCAAGGCGTTCACCATCATCATCCAGTTCGGCGCCATCCTTTCGGTGGTATGTCTCTACTGGAACCGCTTCTTCCGCCTGAACCAGACACCGGCTCCTGCAGGCAGTACACCGCTGCAAGCCTTCCTCCACAGATGGGACTTCTACTGGAAGCTACTCGTGGCGTTCGTGCCTGCCATAGTAATTGGTTTCATCGGCAAGATGTCGGGTCTGATAGATCGTTTCCTCGAGAGCGTCGAGGTCGTGGCAGTCATGCTCGTGCTTGGCGGCATCTTCATGCTCTTCTGCGACAGGCTCTGGGGCAAAGGCAGTGAGCAAACCGAGTTGACAGAGGGCAGAGCCTTCCGCATCGGTCTGTTCCAATGCATCGCCATGATACCTGGCGTGTCGCGCTCGATGGCAACCATCGTGGGCGGCATGGCACAGAAGCTGACGCGTCGCGCCGCAGCGGAGTTCTCGTTCTTCCTGGCCGTACCGACCATGGCAGCAGCCACCGCACTGGACTTCCTGCAACTCTTCTTCGGCGATGAGGCTGATGCCAGCTGGGCCACACGCGACAACTTGATGATGCTCGGGCTGGGATGCGTGGTGGCTTTCGTCGTGGCGTTGCTCGCCATGAAGTGGTTCGTCGGCTTCCTCGCCAAGTATGGTTTCAAGGCATTTGGCGTCTATCGCATCATCGTGGGCGTCATCATCCTCGCCCTTCTCTGGACGGGGCATTCACTTCAAATGGTTGACTGATGGATTTCATCGAGGGAGAGATACTTTGTTTCGACAAGCCGTTGCACTGGACGAGCTTCAATCTTGTCGCTAAGATACGGAGTCAGCTGTGTCATCGACTCGGCGTCAGGAAGCTCAAGGTAGGTCATGCCGGCACGCTCGACCCGTTGGCGACAGGCGTTATGGTCGTCTGCACAGGCAAGGCTACGAAGCGCATCGACGAACTTCAGGCGCATGTCAAGGAATATGTAGCAACCCTCCAGCTCGGTGCCACGACTCCTTGTTTCGACCTCGAGAAGCCTATCGACAAGACTTATCCCACCGACCACATCACCGAGCCGTTGCTCCGCGAGGTGCTCAGCAAGTTCATCGGCCGCATCGAACAAGTGCCGCCAGCCTTCTCGGCCTGCAAGATCGACGGGAAGCGCGCGTATGATTTGGCCCGCAAGGGTAGGGAAGTGGAGCTCAAGCCCAAGGTCTTGGTCATCGACGAAATAGAGCTTCAGGACTTCAACCCCGAGAAGATGCAGGCCACGATACGCGTCGTCTGCAGCAAAGGCACGTATATCCGGGCCTTGGCCCGCGACATCGGTGAGGCCTTGAACAGCGGCGCCCATCTCATCGCCTTGCGAAGAACCCGCGTAGGAGACGTCAAAGTGGAGGACTGCATACAGGTGGAGGACTTTCCCGACTGGCTGGAAAGCAATTCACAATTCATAATTCACAATTCATAATAATATCTTTGGCGGCCAAACTATACTCCCCAAACGACCAAACGACCAATTTCCCAAACGACCAAACTATATTCCCCAAACGACCAAACGACCAATTTCCTAAACGACCAAATACAACATGAAACTACAACAATTCAAGTACAAGCTTCCCGAGGACCGCATTGCAAAGGAACCCACTCCTTTCCGCGACGACTGCCGACTCATGGTGATACATGCCAAGAAGGGTGTCATCGAGCATCACGAATCGTTCCGCGACGTGCTCAACTACTTCGATGAGAAGGACGTCTTTGTGTTCAACGACACTAAAGTCTTCCCTGCGCGTCTCTACGGCAACAAGGAGAAGACGGGCGCCAAGATAGAGGTCTTCCTGCTCCGCGAGCTGAATAAAGACATGCGTCTATGGGACGTGCTGGTCGATCCTGCACGCAAAATACGCATCGGCAACAAGCTCTACTTCGGCGAGGACGAGTCGTTGGTGGCTGAAGTGATAGACAACACGACGAGCCGCGGCCGCACGCTCCGCTTCCTCTTCGACGGTACGCACGACGAGTTCAAGCGTGCCCTCTTCGCCCTCGGCGAGACGCCCATCCCCAAGCAAATCATCAAGCGCGACGTCATGCCCGAGGATGTCGAGAACTTCCAAACGATTTTCGCCGAGAAGGAAGGTGCCGTGACGGCTCCGACGGCTGGCCTCCACTTCTCGCCCCAGCTGATGAAGATGATGGAAATCAAGGGCGTGGACTTCGCTTTCGTTACCCTCCATTGCGGACTCAGCAACTTCCGCGAGATAGATGTCGAGGATTTGACGAAGCACAAAATGGACAGCGAGGAGATGCACATCGACCAGAAGGCGTGCGACATCATCAACAAGGCACACCTCGACGGACACAAGGTCGTGGCGGTCGGCACTACTGTCCAGCGCGTCCTCGAGACTTCTGTCTCCACCGACGGACAGCTCAAGGAGTTCCACGGCTGGACGAACCGCTTCATCTTCCCGCCCTACGACTTCCACATGGCAGACGCCATGATAGCGAACTTCTACATGCCTTACAGCACGCTGCTCATGTTGACTGCTGCCTTTGGCGGCTACGACCTCATCATGAAAGCGTATAAGGAGGCACTTCGCTACAATGAGAACGACGAGGACAAGCGTTACCGCTTCGGCCCCTACGGCGATGCCATGCTCATTCTCAATGACTAATCGTAGTTCGTAGTTCATAGTTCATAGTTCATAGTTGAGGAGATTGTGCTGTGAAAGAGAGTATCGTCAGGGATAAAAGCATGTCCTTTGCCATTAGGATAGTGCGTTGCTACAAGTATTTGGTTGAGGAAAAACATGAATTTATCCTTTCCAAACAGATGCTTCGCAGTGGAACAAGTGTCGGAGCAAACATAAAGGAAGCGTTGAGAGGGCAGAGTCGTCCTGATTTCACAGCCAAGATGAATATCTCATTAAAAGAAGCCAGCGAGTGTGAATACTGGATAGAACTGCTGACAAACACAGATTACTTACCTCAGGACTCTGCCCAGTCTTTATTGGAAGACTGTCGGGAGTTAATAAAAATATTAACCTCGATAGTAAAGTCAATGAGTGGGAAATAACTATGAACTATGAATTATGAACTATGAACTTTACCTATCGTTGGGGAGCAACCTCGGTGACAGGGAAGATATGCTGCACCGTGCCATCGCGCTCATCGAGGAGCGTGTCGGCATGGTGCAGCGTGTTTCTACGTTCATCGAGACCGAGCCGTGGGGTTTCCAAAGCAAGCATCCCTTCCTGAACGCTGCCGTGATGGTCAGGACGACGCTTTCCCCCATCGAATGCCTCGACCGGACGCAGCAGATCGAGCGTGAGCTGGGCCGCAAGAAGAAGTCGAAAGGCGGCGTCTATCATGACCGCCCCATCGACATCGACCTGCTTCTCTACGGCGACCTCCACCTTTCCACGCCTCGACTCACCCTGCCTCATCCACACATGCAGGAGCGCGACTTTGTCATGATTCCCTTGCGCGAAATCCTGCCCTCCGCTGAACTTTGACCGCTCCATGCTGCCGAAATGCCCGTACACACGTGGCTCGAAGGCTGTTGCAGCGTATTGAGTTGTTTGCACGTACATGTAGATGCAATTGCATATACATGTAGATGCAATTGCATCTACATGTACGTGCAAACTCCCCTCTGTGATACCTGCGGCATGCCATCCTGCTATGTGACGCGGGGAAAAGTGATGGTAAGACTCTCATTTTCTGTCGGAAAAGTAGGAAAAGTTGCAAGAAGGAGCATTTTCTTTGCGTTTTTCTTTGTGCGTTATACATTTTGTCGTATATTTGCTCCTGATTTAATCAGAATAACAATAGTGTTCTCTCTTTATTTATTTACTAATTTAACATCATTATTATGAAACTTCTTGGAAACATTATCTGGTTGCTTTTTGGCGGGTTGTTCCTTGCCATGGGCTATCTCTTCAGTGGTCTTCTGCTTTGCATCACTATCATTGGCATCCCGTTCGGGTGGCAAATCCTGAAGCTGTCAGGCCTTGCGCTTTGGCCTTTCGGCAAGGAAGTCAGGAACAAGGAACAGAGCACGGGCTGTCTCAACACGGGTATGAACCTGATTTGGATACTGATAGGGGGCATCTGGCTTGCATTGACGCATGCCATCATCGGTGTCATCTTCTGCATCACCATCGTCGGCATACCCTTCGGCAAGCAGCACTTCAAGCTGGCTTCCATCATTCTGACGCCCTTCGGACGCGAGGTGGTGAGCAGCAGCATTAAGAAGGCTGACGCTGTTCCCGAGGTGTAAGGACAATGCTTTTACGCTGTGGAAAGCCTTGGTTGCCTGTCGGAATGACGCCAGAATCCTTCCGAAAAAGTAAAAAATGCGTTAGAAACCAATAATTTTTCACTTTTCACTTTTCACTTTTCACATTTTGTTGTACCTTTGCACCCGCATTTGCGAAACAGTGCCGACGAGAGGTGCTGTTCGACAAACAAGTTCAACACATAACACACAACATTATGTACTTAGACACAGCTAAGAAAGAAGAGATCTTTGAACAGTACGGCCAGGGTAAGGCTGACACAGGCAGTGCGGAGAGCCAGATTGCTCTTTTCACCTATCGCATCAAGCACCTGACCGAGCACATGAAGCAGAACCGCAAGGACCACAGCACCGAGCGTGCTCTGACAGGTCTTGTAGGTAAGCGTCGCGCCCTGCTCAACTACCTGAAGAGCCGCGACATCACTCGCTATCGTGCCATCGTCAAGGCTCTCGGCCTGCGTAAGTAAGCAGACCCACCCCTGCCCTCCCTTGTAGGGAGGGAGAGGTTACCTTTCAGTTAAGACTGGACAAAGTGAGAAGTGCGAGCACTCCTCACTTATTTTTTTCCTGTGATAACAAGTAATTATATAAGATGAGCGAAACAAAATCGTTTAGCAGTAACCGCTCCCTCCCTACAAGGGAGGGCAGGGGGTGGGTCTCCGATGTGCTGGCCGTCCTGTTCTTCGTGGCCGTCAGCGTCGTGTATTTCATTGTGCCCATCCGCGATGGGTTGGTCCTGACGGGACACGACCACACCGGAGGCGTCGGCAGTGGTGTGGAGATGGACCAGTACAGAGCCACTCATAATGGCGAGCGTACGCGCTGGACCAACACACTCTTCTGCGGCATGCCCACTTATCAGATGAGTCCCAGCTACCGCAGCACGGAGACGCTCAGCACGCTGGAACAGGTCTATCAGCTCGGCTTGCCTGGTCTCTCGGCCTATGCCGCCTACGTCTTCATGATGCTTCTGGGCTTCTACATCATGCTCCGGGCGTTCGACTTCCGCGTCTGGATGGCAGCCCTCGGCGCAGTGCTCTGGGCCTTCAGCAGCTATTACTTCATCATCATACAGGCCGGCCACATCTGGAAACTCCTGACGCTCAGCTTCATTCCGCCAACCATCGGAGGCATGGTGCTGTGCTACAGGGGCCGGTACATGCTGGGCATCGTGGTGACGGGCTTCTTCACGGCGATGCAGGTCCTCAGCAACCACGTCCAGATGAGCTATTATTTCCTGTTCGTCATCGGTTTCATGTCGCTCGCTTTCCTCATCGACGCCATCCGGCAGAAAGCGTTTGCCAAGTGGCTGAAAGCAACCTTGTGCTTCGCCATCGGCGGCATTCTGGGCGTCCTAATCAACCTGAGTAACCTCTACCACACTTGGGAATACAGCAAGGAAAGCATGCGCGGCAAGAGCGAACTTACACAGAAGACCAAAGACCCTGCTGACCAGACATCAAGCGGACTTGAGCGAAGCTACATCACCATGTGGTCGTATGGCATCGGGGAGACTTGGACGTTGCTCGTTCCGAACGTGAAAGGCGGCGCAAGCCAGCTGCTGGCCGACAGCGAGACGGCTATGAAGCATGCCAAACAAGAGTTCGTCCCCGTCTATCGCGCCTTTACACAATACTGGGGCGAACAGCCCGGGACGAGCGGACCGGTGTATGTCGGAGCCTTCGTCCTCATGCTCTTCTGGCTCGGGTTCTTCATCGTGAAGGGGCCCATGAAGTGGTGTCTCGTCGCGGCAACCGTGCTGAGTATCCTGCTTTCATGGGGCAAAAACTTCATGGGCTTCACGGACTTCTTCCTCGATTACGTGCCGATGTACGACAAGTTCCGTACCGTCGCCAGCATCCTCGTCATAGCTGAATTCACGATTCCTTTGCTTGCGATGCTCGCCTTGAAAGAGATTGTGACCAACCCCGACTGCCTGCGTGGCAAAGAGGACCACATCTCGCGCGTACATTATATTACTATAAGCTTCTGTCTCACCGGTGGTATGGCTCTGCTTTTCTGGCTCATGCCGGACGTTTTCTTTGGCAATTACGTCTCAACATCCGACCAGATGTACATGCAGCAATACGTTTCGGCAGGTTATATCCCGCAGGAGATGGCTGGACAAATCCTGGCGAACATGAGCGAGATGCGTAGGGCGATGTTCACCGCGGATGCCCTCCGCAGCTTCATCGTCGTGGCAATCGGCACAGTTCTGCTGCTTGCCTATCGCTTCGAGAAACTGAAGGCGACCCCGATGATAGCAGGTATCATCCTGCTTTGCCTCGTCGATATGTGGGGCGTGAACAAGCGCTACCTCAACGACGGCATGTTCTCTCGTCCGCAGACAAACGCTCAGGCCTTCCCCGAGACAGAGGCCGACAAGATGATTCTGCAGGATACCGACACCTATTACCGCGTTCTGAACCTCAGCGTGAGCACCTTCAACGACAATACCACCTCGTTCTATCACAAGAGCATCGGTGGCTATCATCCTGCCAAACTGCGTCGCTATCAGGAACTTATCGAGGAGCATCTGCAGGGCGAGATGGGCAGAATCAATCAGGCAGTTGTGGAAACTGGCGGACATCTGGAGGCATGCAATGGCGACAGCCTCTTCGCTGTGCTCAACATGCTCAACACAAAGTACGTCATCTTGCCTTTGAAGGACAACGGCAAGCTGCCCGTCCAGAATCCTTGGGCACAAGGCAACGGCTGGTTCGTCGAGCAGATTGAGTATGTTCCTGATGCCGATTCGGAGATTGCAGCCTTGCACTATATCGACCTCAGAACGATGGCCGTGGTGGACAAGCAGTTCGAAGGTATCCTTGGGCAAGAAGCCTCCCCTTTACGGGGAGGTTTGGAGGGGACCGTCGAATTGACCAGCTACGAAGCAAATCGCCTGTCGTACAAGGTGAAGAGCAAGCAGGGAGGCGTCGTCATCTTCAGCGAAATCTATTATCCCGGCTGGACTTGCACCATAGACGGACAGCCTTCGGAGATTGCCCGCGCTAATTATGTGCTTCGAGCCATCAAGGTTCCTGCCGGTGAGCACGAAGTCGTCATGACCTTCGACCCGCAGACTGTCCACATCACCGAAGCGATAGCCTACAGCGCCCTGGCTGTGCTTGCATTGATGCTCATCGGCCTGCTCGGCATCAGCATCTATAGGAAGAAACAGCAGAAGTAAGCCTATAGAACCGACGAAGCCTGCCTCTGTCAGTAATTATGTCAGTCGTGACAGACAAAAGTGCGTGCCAATATGGTTTGGCACGCACTTTGTATATAAGAATGTGGAAAGTTTAACCAATTAAATAAATAAGACAATGAACGTAAAACCATTGGCAGACCGCGTGCTCATTGAGCCCGCTCCTGCAGAGACAAAGACAGTAGGCGGCATCATCATCCCCGACACCGCAAAGGAAAAGCCCCTGAAGGGCACCATCGTTGCCGTAGGTAATGGCACGAAAGACGAGGAAATGGTCCTCAAGACAGGTGACCAGGTCCTCTACGGCAAGTACGCCGGAACGGAAGTCGAGATAGAGGGAACGAAGTATCTCATCATGCGTCAGAGCGACGTGGTGGCTATCCTTTCGTAAAGAGCCTCGTAATAATGTGATAACGTAATAACGAAATAACGACAAATTAAAACAGGAAAATCATGGCAAAAGATATTAAATTCAACCTCGAGGCCCGCGATGTAATGAAGCAGGGCGTTGACCAGTTGGCAAATGCAGTCAAGGTGACCCTCGGTCCGAAGGGTCGCAATGTGATTATCGAAAAGAAGTTCGGCGCACCTCAAATCACGAAGGATGGCGTCACAGTCGCTAAAGAAGTGGAGCTCGCAGACGCTTTCCAGAACGCCGGAGCACAGCTCGTCAAGAGCGTGGCAAGTAAGACTGGCGATGATGCAGGCGACGGCACGACCACAGCAACCGTTCTGGCTCAGGCCATCGTACGCGAAGGCCTCAAGAACGTGGCAGCAGGTGCCAACCCAATGGACCTGAAGCGTGGCATCGACAAGGCAGTCACTGCTGTCGTCGAGAGCATCAAGAAGCAGTCGGAACCCGTTGCTTCTGACTATCAGAAGATAGAACAAGTGGCTACCGTAAGCGCCAACAACGACCCTGAGATAGGCAAGCTCCTGGCCGACGCCATGCAGAAAGTCAGCAAGGACGGCGTCATTACCATCGAAGAAGCCAAGGGTCGTGATACAACAATCGGTGTCGTGGAAGGCATGCAGTTTGACCGCGGTTACCTCAGCTCCTACTTTGTAACCGATACGGAGAAGATGGAGTGCGTTATGGAGAACCCCTACATCCTCATCTACGACAAGAAGATTTCGAACCTGAAGGACTTCCTGCCCATCCTCGAGCCAGCCGTTCAGAGCGGTCGTCCTCTGCTCGTCATTGCAGAAGACGTAGATAGTGAAGCCCTCACAACACTCGTCGTGAACCGTCTTCGCACGCAGCTCAAGATTTGTGCAGTCAAGGCTCCAGGCTTTGGAGACCGTCGCAAAGCCATGCTTCAAGATATTGCCATCCTGACTGGCGGCGTCGTAATCAGCGAAGACACAGGCCTCAAGCTCGAACAGGCCACTATCGAAATGCTTGGCACCTGCGATAAGGTGACTGTTTCGAAAGACAACACGACCATTGTTAACGGCCATGGTCAGAAGGAACTCATTCAGGATCGCATCAACCAGATTAAGAACGAGATCAGCAACTCCACAAGCGATTACGACAAGGAAAAGCTTCAGGAGCGTCTCGCAAAACTGAGCGGCGGCGTGGCTGTGCTGTATGTCGGTGCTCCCAGCGAGGTCGAGATGAAGGAGAAGAAAGACCGCGTGGACGATGCTCTCTGCGCTACCCGTGCTGCCATCGAAGAGGGTATCATCCCTGGTGGCGGCGTGGCTTATATCCGCGCGCAGGAAACATTGGAAGGCATGAAGGGCGACAATGCCGATGAAGAAACAGGTATCCAGATCATTCGCCGTGCCATCGAAGAGCCTCTCCGTCAGATTGTGGAGAATGCAGGCTTGGAAGGCAGCGTCGTTGTCAACGAGGTTCGCAACGGCAAGGGCGATTACGGTTACAATGCTCGCGTGGACAAGTACGAGAACCTGAAGGCTTCAGGCATCATCGACCCTGCCAAGGTGACACGTGTTGCTCTGGAGAATGCAGCCAGCATAGCAGGCATGTTCCTCACCACAGAATGCGTCATCTGCGAAGCTAAGGAAGATAAGCCCGAGATGCCTATGGGCGGCGCTCCAGGCATGGGCGGCATGATGTAATACATCATCACATCAATCATAACAAGAAGAGCCCTCTGCAGACATCCTGCAGGGGGCTCTCTTTATATAGATAATGTATTACTTATCTTCTCTGACGACGTGCGCTGACACGGGGAGCTGCACTGGCAGTGCCTTCGCTCTTCTCTTTCTTTGTCGTCGTATCGCTACTCTTTGCTTTAGATGTACGGCTGCTACCGAAGAGGGGCTTCTTTGCAGGCTTTGCTTCCTTTGCTGCCATCTCGGCGTCCAGGCTGTCCTTCTTCGTCGTGTCAGGCAGGAAGCCGCTTCCCCAGACGTTCTTCTCGAAGTCGCCTAGCTGCTTCTCGATGCGCTTCTGCTCAGCCACCATGTCGCTGTCGGTGGGGCAGTAGTTATGCAGCATCTTGCCCTGCATGTTATTGGTCTTGTAGATTTGACCCTCATAACGGTTCATCGTGAAGAAATCGTCTGCAGTCATGTTGGTGACATTGTTGAGGTCGCTGGGCATCATAGGCAACTTGGCGAGCCAAGGAGCTACGTCGTTGTAGTTGACCCAAAAGAGAGGATAAGGCGTCGCATCGCTGCTGAACTCGTCAGCACCACGCATGAGCACAGGGCACAGGGCTGTCACCTTGGTCTTGAAGGTGCCTGTGCGCTGGTCCATATATATGCTCTCCTTGATGTAGTAGCGTGTTGCTTCAGCACTTGGCACGTCGCTGTCGGCAACGGTCAACTTGCCACCATTCTCTTCATAGTAGATGCCATAACGCTCCAGCATGTCCTTCACAGGAAGTTTATCCTTTTCGTCGAACGACTCGTTGCCGTCCAGCTTATAAGTATAGGCATTGATGCGGCCCGTGAGGATGAGGCGGAAGAGGTAGGTGAAGAGGTTCACCTGTCTGCCCATAGGCTCTACGGGATAGTACATCGGTGCGTTCTTGTCCTTCGTCAGGTCAAGCTGGCGATAGATGTCACGTTTCCAAACCACATCTTCAGGCATGGCTGCCGTGGTGGGGAACATAAGCGATGCACGGTCAGTAGCAGTGGCTTTCGCTGCTTGCTCGGCAGTTGCTGGGGCAGCGACACGACGCTTTGTCGGCTGAGCCTGTGCGGCACTTGCCACGAGGAGTGTGACCGTGATGAGAAAGAGTATGCGCTTCATATCTTTTGTGTTTCTATGTTTCGTTATGACGTTATTTCGTTATGACGTGATATACGTCTGGTATCTTATTTTATAATGACCTCCATGACACCATTGAGCGTGCGCTCTATGCCGTCGGGACCTGTGGCATGTATTTCCCTGATGTAGAATCGTTTGTTGCGAGCCAAGCCACGCATCTGTGCCTTCTGCTGGTCGGAGAACTTCGCGCCGTTGCTTTGGTATGGCACAGCATTGCCCATTGCATCAAAGAAGACTATCTCGAATTTGTTCACGCGGAAGGCAATGTTGAGCAGTCCGTCGTCAATAGCTGCACCAATGCCGTCAGTGCCCATAAGGATTTGCTTCGAAAGGCCACCACCCGTGAAGTGGTTGTCGCCGCCGCCTTCAGCAGCATATGCAATATAGGCAGTAGGGTCGGGCAACTTGCGGACGCGGAATGTGAACTTACCCATCTCCTGCATACGGCCTTCACTCTCGGCAGCAACAGTGATGACAGCTTCTGTGCCAGGCGTTGAAGGACGGGCAATATACTTGCCTTCGCCTTTCTGTTCGAAGCTTCCGCCTGTCATGCTGACGCGTAACTTACTGCTTGGAATGCCAGGAACAGAAACGCTCATCGGGTTGTCGTAACCTGCGTAGAGTACATTCATGATGTCTGCACTGACAGTTGCACTGGGAGCAACTACGCTGTACTTCTGTGTGAAGTCGCGTCGTACCTTCTCTCCAGAGCCGTTCAGCATCTCGATGTAGCCACTGAAGGTAAAGTCGCCAGTCTTCGAGCACACCGTCTCATAGTAGCCCTTGTCGCTCTGTATCTGCCTGCCGCCAATGTAGATGGTCGGACGGCGCGTCGTGTCGACAGCTGCCATGATGATTTGTGCGCTGAAACGTCCGCCCTGAACAACTGTCTGAGCATTGGGGATGACATAGGCATTCAGTTGGTTTACGCGAATGTCCTTGACATCGATGTTGCTTACAAGATTGTGAAGCACCTCGCCCTCGGCGTAGCGGACATCGTTCTGCAGCTTTGTGAGCAGCGTCACGGCAGCCGCTGTTGGCATATTCTCGAAGGAATACTCCTGCCAGTTCTTGCCCAGGACCTTTGCTTTCGTAGGTACTTCAGTGTCGAAGTTGCTGGCGATGATGTCCTTCTTCTCCTTGTCCGTCACCATCTTCACGATGCGTTCGCGATAATTGTTGATGGCGTTGTAGAGTTCTTTGCCGCGTCCTGTGCCAGGGGCAAGCATCACCTGTGTGCTGGCTTCCAGGTCTTCGCGGTTCTTTATGTTATTGACGTCGGCATCCTTGCCATCGCTCTTGCGTACGATAGCCTCCTTGAGCTCCTCTGCCAAGTTGTAGAGAGAGTCGCTCATGCCGCGCACATATTGTGCCTTCTCGTACCATTCCTTCACCTTTGCAGGGTTGTTTTTCATCTGCTGGTCGAAGGTGCTGTAAATGCCCATGTTGGATTTGGAGGCATTCTCGGTACTCTTCTTTAACCCGTCTGCCACAAGAGAGAAACCATTCAGTACATCGCTCGACACATTGAGTGCCAGCATGGCCAAGAGGACCAAGTACATCAGGTTGATCATCTTCTGACGTGGGGATATCCTTTTCTTCTTTATAGGCATTGCTTTATTGCTTTCTGAGTATTCAGAGTAATCTGAGTATTCTGATTAATCCGAGCCTGTTTACTTCTCGCTTTCTTCTGTGCCTGGCACGACTTTCATGTTGACGGTCAGTGCCTTTATCATGCGTGCATAGACATTGTTGAGTTCTTCAATCTGCTGAGCCATGCGGCGTGTCTGTTCATCAATCTGCTCGATGGTGCTGACTTGCTTGCTGATGTTGCGCAGTTGAAGCTCGTAAACGGTGGCAATGCCAGTGATGGAACGGTTGAGGTTCTCCATTTCCTCGCTGTCGGTTGACATGCGCTCTGCCTGCTTCTTGACGCGTCCGAATACCTCGGTAAGCTCTTGAAGGACTTCAGCATAGTTCGTGATAGCCTCCTCGACAGTAGCTGGATCGGTTGCCTTGATTTGGTTGCCGTCCACGGTTGGGCCGCCGTTCTGTATCTGCTCGAGTGCAAGCTGAGCCTGTGCTGCTGCCTGACCTGCTGCTGCGAGGTTGGCTGCTGCTGCGCTGAGGCCAGTCCCTGCTGCCAATGCATCGGGGTCGATGGGGCCACTTGCTGCGGCAACTGCGCCGCCACCAATCACTGCAGGACCTCCGCCGCCGATAACGATGGGACCTTCCGGCACTTCAGCTCCTTCGGGCAGCGGTGTGCCGCCTGCCACTACGATTGCCTGTCCGCCTGCGCCTGCACTGCCTGCATCGCTGCTGGGCGTCTTCTCGTAGGTCTTTTCGAAGCCTGAGATGAAGAAGACCAGTACCTCGGTTATCATGCTGACAAACAATATCTCGTTGGCTCCGGGGATATGTGTCAGTTTGAACAATGCACCTAATACCACGACTGCAGCACCCCAGCTGTAAGCGTAGTTCATGAATACTTGACCGGATGGCGAGTCCATCCACTTCTGCAATTTAGCTATAGGATTCATATCTTTGTATCTTTTCTGTTGTTGTTTTGCTGTTGGAGAGTCGTTTTATCGACGTGTCTTGCGTGTGCTGAGTGTTTGTCCTGTTGAAGATGACTTGGGGCTCTTGCCACCGCCTTTGGATGAGCCGCCGCTTACCTTGTTGGTTCCGGCCTTGTCGTTCACCATTGTGCGAACACAGCGGAAGCCTACGAAGCATCGGGGCTGGTTCTGATATTCATAGGAACGCCAGGCGCTTCTGATCATGCTTTCGGGGTCTTTCCATGAACCGCCACGAACAGATTTCTTCTTCAGTCGGTAGGGGTCTTCCTTGGCTGCGTTGTAGGAGAGTTCTGGGTTCATGTCTGCCATGCTTTCCACGCCGGCTTCCGTGTAGACGGTGCTTGTCCATTCGGCTACGTTGCCAGCCATGTCGTAGAGGCCGTTGCTGTTGGCCGAGAAGATGCCGCACTTGCTGGTGATGAGCGAGCCGTCCTGTGTGTAGTTGCCCCGGTCGGGCTTGAAGTTGGCGTAGAAGCATCCCTTGTCGCTTTTGACTTCTTTGCTTTCCCAAGGGAACGGATTGCCTTCCTTGCC
>JAFUGG010000074.1 GCA_017469525.1 Bacteroidaceae bacterium
CTCGGTGCGGGCTGTTCAGTGATTCGCCATCACCCGTTTTCCCACTCGAGGCGCATAACAGACGCGCTCACAAAGCGCGTCGCGCCTCGAAGGGAAAACGGCAGCATAAAAAACTATCATCAACAAAGAAAAAATAGGAGAAAAAGACTATGAGACTGACACCTGCTTTGGAATACGAGAAGTTGCGCGAGGATGCTGCCTCGTGGAACAAGATTTTCCTGCACAAGGACGGGAAGTTCTTCCACGCCTACGAATGGTCGGCATGGCTCATCAAGACGGTAGTGTGCACCGAGGACTTCCAGAGGCAGCGCGGCGACGAGAAGATGCTGACGGCGTATCGCTACGTGACCAAGAAGGGCGAGTATGCCAGCATCGGATTTCCGCTGGAGTCGCTGTCGAAGTATATGCCTCTTTTCGGCAGCGTGGACTTCCAGACCATCGAGGACTATGCGGAGTTCACCGTGCCGGTGGAGAGCATAGGCTCTGCCACCTACGAGGAGTTGGCGGCCGCCTTTGAGCAGTGGAAGCAGACGCTGCCCGAGAAAGAGACAAAGGCCGTGGCCAGGCCGCGTCCGACGGCACAGGTCGACACGCAGGGGAGCAGGATGGGAATGTTCCAGATTCTCTCGCAGATTCTCTCCTATCCACTGGAGGCGAAGACGCCGCAGGAGAACATGGACTTCATTGCGACACTCAAACAGCAGTTGGCATCACTGCTGTAAACCAAGAAAACAAGTAAAAACAATAAAAGACCTCCCGCAAGGGAAATGCGCTCTTTCAGAATCTTTCGAAGATAACCGTAGCGGCTGTTCAAAATGGCGAATTCAAAGGTCATCCGTCCTGCTCCTGTGAGAGTGGGAAAAAGCATAAGATGTATGGTGGCTCTGAAACATTCAGTTCTTCCATTCGTTCGTGACAGGCGATGACCGCTCAAGAGGATTTTTCTTTCCTGCGGCTGGCAACGGCAACGGTACGAGCATCAATAATGTCGGCTCGAACGGCAACTATTGGTCATCGTCGTGGAACTCCGGTGCTAACGCGTACAACATGAACTTCAATAGTTCGAACGTCAATCCTCAGAACAACAACAATCGGTACCTCGGGTACTCGGTGCGGGCTGTTCAGCACTCGTCCTTTTCGTGACGGCATGGTTATAACAAGACAAGGAAGTTGCGACGGGAACAGACGAAAAATGGCATACACACTGACACGCGAGGCACTGCTGCTCGACCTCTATGCGGCATTCCTCTGTGCAAAGAGGCACAAGGGGAGGAAACCCTATGTGGTGCGCTTCGAGAAGCACTTGAAGCGCAACCTGCTTCTGCTGCGCGACTCGCTGTGGGACAGGACGTACAGACCCGCTCCCTCGTCATGCTTCATCATCGAGCGGCCCAAGAAGCGGGAGGTCTTTGCCGCACAGTTCCGCGACCGCATCGTCCACCACCTCTATTACAACTACACCCACACCCTCTTCGAGCGCACCTTCATCCACGACACCTACTCGTGCATACCCGAACGGGGCACGCACTATGGCATTGACAGGCTGGCGGGGCATATCCGCAAGGAGAGCCTGAGCCACAGGCGCAGGTGCTACGTGATGAAACTCGACATCCGAGGCTACTTCATGCACATCGACCGGCAGCGGCTGCTCTCCATAGCCCTTGCGTCGCTGGAGAAGATGCGTACCCATAGGATAGTGAAAGGAGAGAAAGAAACATGGCAGGACAGGATAGACTATGACTTCATCCGCTGGCTGACGCGCGAAATCATACTGCTCGACCCGAATGAGAATTGCAGGGTGCATGGCAGGGAAAGCGACTGGACAGGGCTCGACCCGGCCAAGAGCATACGCTTTGCCGCCAACGGGCGCGGTCTGCCCATCGGCAACCTCACCTCGCAACTCTTCTCCAATGTCTACCTGAACCTGCTCGACCAATATATGAAGCGCACCTTGAAGTGCAAGCACTACGGACGCTATGTCGACGATGCCTACGTGGTCAGCCACGACCGCTGGTGGCTGCTCTCCATCGTGCCCCGTGTAAGGGCCTTTCTTGCCGACGCACTCGGTCTCGAACTCCATATGGGCAAGGTGTCAGTCACCGAGGCACACTACGGCGTGGACTTCCTCGGTGCGTTCGTCAAGCCCTACAGGACATACGCCTCCAGGAACTGCCTGCGGCGAATGAACAGAAACATGGCACGGCTGAACATGAGCGACACTGGTCAGGTCTACCGCTCCGTCAACTCGTTCCTGGGCGTGCTCTCTCACTACAGGACATACAACATACGCCGCCGTCTGTTTCTCAGGGCAAGGTTCCTGAGAGTGGCGGCATTCAGCAGCAGCATAACGACAATGAACAAACCATTTAATTATAAGGAGAACAGTTATGAATAAAGTATTCGGAAAGAAAGAGTGCTATGCGCCCGTCAGAGAGGACGCAAGCCGGGTGATCGTCAGTTACGGCTTCAACGAAGAGACCGACGGCGCGAATGCCACGTGGCTGGAAATCTACTTCTACAAGAAGCAGGGAAGGCCAGACTTCAAGCGCGCCAGGCAGGCCATCCTCGAAGACATCAACGACCAGACCCGCGAGAAGATCATCTCAGGCTTCGTGTGGAACGGGAAACCCGTGTGGCTCTCCGTGGAGAACCAACTCAACTTCGCCCAGGGCGTGGCCCCCGTCACGTTCAAGATAGGCGAGACGGCAGAGGGAGAGCCCGTGTACCACGAGTTCGCCACGGACAAGGAACTCGCCGCCTTCTGGAAGGAGTGTGCCCAGTGGCGGCAGCAGTGCCTCGACGAGGGCAACCGGCGCAAGGAGTCGTTCGACTTCACGCCCTAC
>JAFUGG010000035.1 GCA_017469525.1 Bacteroidaceae bacterium
GTTAGTTTTTGTTTCATTGTCTTGATTTGTTATGAGTTAATAATTTGTTAGTCGTTTCGTTTGAAGCCGCCGCTGCGGCTGGGTGCTTCTTGCATTAGTTTTATGACGCAAGACTATCAAGAAATGCGTGTGGCGAAAGTATAGGAATGGTGTCTGTGGGAAAATGTCTGTTGGCATCCCGTGTTACTATCACTTCACATCCTTCTGCCAAGGCTGCCTCATATTGTAGCATATCTTCAAAGTCCGTCATGTCACTATTTAAAGCTCGGACGCACTGCATGTCATCCATAGACGCTATCTTCACATATTTCTTCAAGAATCTCAATCCCTCAATCGCCTTAGCTTGTCCCACATTTTTCCTTGCGACATACATACAGTTGGCAAACGTGAGTGATGTTGCGTACATCTCTATATTGCCGTTCATGCCAAGGTCAAATATATTCAGCGCAGGGATGAGAAACTTTTCTCTGCCTTCTATGATATCCAATAGGATGTTAGTATCTATGAATACTTTCATCTTAGTATCTTGAGGTAAGGTACTCATCTCTTGCCTTCTCTCCGTTCATATCATCCTCTGCTGCTGACGGTTTGGCAAAGCCTGCATACTGAAGCAGTTCAGGTGACAGCTCATGCATGGTCTTCATCTTGTAATGTTTCTTCCTTTGGGGGATGAAACGTGCTATGAGCGATGCCACCCACTGCTCAACAGTGGTGTTGTTGGCAGAGGCGTATGCCTTTGCCTGGGCGTATAGGGCATTATCTATCGAAATAGCTTGCATAGGGCATCTGTCTTGATTTCGTTTTGATTTGTTATGAGTTAGTAATATGTTAGTCGTTTCGTTTGGTGCCGCCGCTGCGGCTGGGTGCGGGTTCTATATATTAATATATATATGTACGCGCGAGGGCTCTTAACGTCACTGCATGTGCGCAAAAACCCAAGTACGGTGGCAAAGATAGGTGTTTATGCTTTACTGAATACAAAATATGCGTTAATTTATGTTAATTCGGCAGAAATAGACAAGAGATTGGGAATAATTGCCTTACACCGTTGTGATATAGGGACAGTTGGAAGGCCAGAAAATCCTCTAGAGGATTTGCCAAAATCCTGCTGTGGATTTGATGAAATCCTGCAGTGGATTTGATGAAATCCTCACGTGGATTTCGAGAAGTCCACGTGAGGGTTCTACAACATCGACTAGTCGCGTAGGCGATAGGGACGTGTCCCGTTGGCGATAGGGACGCGTCCCTATACGAACACGGATTGGACGGATAAAACAGATATGGCTAAGGTGTCATATAAACACAAAGACACGTTAACCTGATGAGTGGGTTACTTCTGGAAGCGGCGGGCTTGCTCCTGGATGAGTGCCTGGTCGTCGAAGTAGTTGATTTTCATGGCGCGGCGCACTTGGTCCATGGTCTCGCATGCTGCTTCGCGTGCCACTTCGCAGCCCTTGCGGAGTATCTCATAGACGGCGGGGATGTCCTTCTCGTACTCGGCACGACGCTGACGGATGGGTTCGAGCACTTCCTGGAGGACGGCGGTGAGGAGCTTCTTGCACTTCATGTCGCCCAGGCCGCCACGGGTGTAGTGGTCCTTCATCTCCTGGAGGGTCTGGTAGTCGGTGGTGAGGCGTGCCACCTGCTCGTCGGAAGCGAAGGCGTCGAGGTAGGTGAAGACGGTGTTGCCCTCGAGATGACCCGGGTCGCTGACCTGCAGGTGTGTGGGGTCGGTGTACATTGTCTTGACTTTGCGAACCACCTCGTCGGCCGGGTCGCTGAGATAGATGCAGTTGCCGAGGCTCTTGCTCATCTTGGCCTTGCCGTCGGTGCCGGGCAGACGGAGGCAGGCGGCATTCTCGGGCAGCAGGATGTTGGGCTCCACGAGGGTCTCTCCGTAGATGTTGTTGAAGCGACGCACTATCTCGCGACACTGCTCGAGCATGGGTTCCTGGTCGTCGCCTGCGGGCACGGTAGTTGCCTTGAACATGGCGATGTCGGCTGCTTGGCTGATGGGATAGGTGAAGAAGCCTACGGGAATACTCTCGCCGCTGAAGCCACGCATCTGTATCTCGGTCTTGACGGTGGGGTTACGCTGCAGGCGGGATACGCTGACGAGGTCCATGAAGTAGAATGACAGTTCGCAGAGCTCGGGTATCTGGCTCTGGATGAAGAGTGTCGTCTTGGCAGGGTCGAGGCCTGCTGCAAGGTAGTCGAGGGCTACCTCGATGACGTTCTGCCGCACCTTCTCGGGGTTGTCGATATTGTCTGTGAGTGCCTGTGCATCGGCCTCGAAGACGAATATCTTGTCGTAGAGGCCAGAGTTCTGGAGTTCAACGCGACGACGCAAGGAACCGACGTAGTGACCGATGTGGAGCTTGCCGGTCGGGCGGTCGCCTGTTAGGATAATCTTTTTGCTCATTTGGATGGGGTTAATGGGGTTAATGGGGTTAATGGGGTCCCCCTAAAGGGGGTTAGGGGGTCCTAAACATCTTTTCTATCTGTTCCTGCTGGAGGATGGTGAGTATGGTCTTGCCGCTGGGCGAGAGCTTGGGGTTGGAGCACTGGAAGAGGTCTCCGATGAGTGTCTCCATCTGTACGGGTGTGAGCGCTTCGCCCACCTCGATGGCACCAGCGCGTGCCAGCACGAGTGCCAGCTGGTGGTGCAATGCCTCGGAGCCGACGGCATCCTGCTGCTTGACGGTCTCCACCATCTGCTGTACGACAGCCACAGGATTGTTCTGCCCGGTGGGTGCTCCCACAATGGAGAACGAGCTGCCGCCAAGAGGTGTGATGTCGAAGCCGAGTGCCCGCACGTCGTCGAGGATGCCTGTAAGCAGAGCCGCATCGCTGGGCGGGAGCTCAAGCAGCTCGGGGAAGAGGAGACCTTGCGTGGGGGCATTGTGCTCCTGCATCTGACGCATGTAGCGTTCGTAGAGGATGCGTATGTGGGCACGCCGCTGGTCCACCATCATCAGGCCCGACTGCACGGCGATGAGTATGTACTGACCTTTGTACTGGAAGTGCTGGGAACTCATCTCCAAAGCCCCCTCGGGGAAGAGAGAAGGGGGAAGGGTCGAGGGGCAAGGGGCAAGAGGATTACCGAGGAGGTCCGACTCCCCGTTGTATTCTCTTGCTCCATGCTCCATGCTCCTTGCCCCTTGCTCCATGCTCCTTTGTCCCTTGCTCCCTGCTTCCTCGAACAGCTTCTCCCACTGGCGGGCGGGCTTGCGTGTCGTCTCACTATGACCGCTGAAGGGGTTGTAGCTGGGATTATACTGGACGCGAGGCACCTTGACGTCGGTCAGCTTGCTTGCCTCGAAGGTGGGGATGTCGGGACGTCCTTCCACATCGAAGTCGATGGTGGGCACGGCATTGAACTTGCCCAAGGCATCGCGCACGGCTGCCAGTGTGATGCTCCATATCTCCTGCTCGTTCTCGAACTTTATCTCCGTCTTGGTGGGATGGATATTGACATCGATGTTGGCCGGGTCCACCTGGAAGGAGATGAAGTATGGCACCTGGTCGCCCTCGGGGATGAGATGGCTGAAGGCTTCCATCACGGCATAGTGGAAACGCGGATGGCGCATGAAGCGACCGTTGACGAAGAGGTACTGCGATGCACCTTTCTTCCTTGCCGACTCGGGTTTGCCCACGAAGCCGCTTATCCTGACGAGCGACGTCTCCACCTGCACCGGCAGCAACTGCTCGCCAAGCTTCTTGCCGAAGATGCCCACGATACGCTGCAAGCTTCCGCCGGCAGGCAACTGCATCAACTGACTGCCATTGCTGGAGAGGGTGAAGGCAACAGAAGGGTTGACCAAGGCAATGCGCTCGAACTCCTGTATGATGTTGTTCAGCTCCGTCTGGTTCGACTTGAGGAACTTACGTCGTGCCGGTACGTTGAAGAAGAGGTTGCTCACCTCGAAGTTGGCTCCTGCTGGACAAGTACATACTTCCTGCGAGACGACCCTCGAACCCTCGAGGCACAGCTGCACACCCAGTTCCTGCTCGGCAGTGCGAGTGACCAGCTTGACCTGCGAGACGGCAGCAATGGAGGGCAATGCCTCGCCTCGGAAGCCCATCGTCTGAAGTGTGAAGAGGTCCTCCGCCTTCGCTATCTTGGAGGTGGCATGACGTTCGAAAGCCATTCGGGCATCCGTCTCCGTCATTCCCTTGCCGTCGTCGATGACCTGTATGGAGGTGCGACCGGCATCCTGCACCAGCACGTCAACAGTGGAGGCACCTGCATCGACAGCATTCTCCATCAGTTCCTTGATGACGGATGCCGGACGCTGCACGACCTCGCCTGCGGCTATCTGGTTGGCAACAGAATCGGGAAGAAGGTGTATGATGTCCACTTTGGAATTTACTATTTGACGATTGACTATTTACTATTTATTATCTCACGCCCGTCAGCAGGAAACGCCACAGGATGAGCAAGCCAAAGAGGATGACAATGATGACGGGCCAACCAAGCTTAGAGCCGTTCTCCTTGTGCTGCTGGGCACGAGGGGTGTAGTTGATGAACGTGCCACGGAACTTGTCCGTATCGTAGTGTTCCTCGCCCTCAGGCATTTCGCCTTGCTCGCGCTTCACTTCATCGACGAGCTTCTGCAGACGGTCGCGCGACTCGTCTGTGTAGATGCTTACCCTGCGGAAGCCTCGAGGCTTCCTCGTGCTGAAGAGTTTCATGCTTTATTCTCCTTCTGTCTTTTCTGCGGGCTCAGGAGTCTTTGGTTCCTCCGAGTCCTTGATTCCTCTTTTCTTCTTGATATCGCTGAGCTTCTGCTTCGGTGCTGCATGGCGCACGCTCTCCTTGAGTTCTGTGCCAGCCTTCTTGGGCCGCCACTCGAAGAGGTCGTATCTATCGACAGGTCTGATGTAGTCGAACCATGCAAAGTTCTGCAGATAGTACTTGTCGGCAGGAATGAGCGGTATGGGGTACATCGTGCCCGTAGCAGCAGGCATCCAAATGTGGTCTGCCCTCCTGTTCCTTACATACATCTTGAGCAAGGACGTCTCGGTATGGTTCAGCTCGACCATGACGCTGTCCTCGTCGAAAGGATAGTAGTTGAGGAAGACGTTGCCCTCGGAAGTGGAGAGATAGAGCTCGCCGTCCTTGAAGTAGGAGTGCATCTCGTGCCCCGACACTTGATTATAGTGGATGCTGTCAATCTTTTCGACCGAGAGTGCCTGCCTGAGCACCTGGATGCTATCGATATTCTCTCCGCTGAAGAAGATGCGTATCTCCTCGCCCAACTGCTGCTGTCCCTCCTGCCAAATAATCGGGTCGCGATACATGAAGAGGACACTGTCGCGGGTGTCATAGACCAGGGAGTCGCAGACAGCCTGTATGTCGCGACGGAAGGCACGCATGTGGTAGTAGGCATGCACGATGCGGTAGGTGGAGTCCGTATCTATATTATATGTAAAGACCTTGATGGTGTCGGCATGGGCATACATTGTGTCCTGCTGGCTGTAGTCAATGGCGAGTGCACTGTCCGTAGCCATGACATAGCCTGTGCTGTCCTCGTAATAGACATACTCGCCAGTGAACATGTTCTTGCCCACGACATCCGTATATTCCACGTTGCCAAAGGCCTCGGCCGTAGCGACATCATCATTCCAGACGACACTGTCGCCCACGAGCCGCTTGCCATTGTTGGAGAGAATGCTACGGTCCAGCAGATGGGTATGCTTGGCCTGCGTGTCGTAATAGCCCAGTTCAGAATAGATGTGGTTCTCGCCATTCTCAATATTCGAGGGTCCGACGATGTGGGCTATGGCAGTCTCGGTATTATAATGGAGGGTATCGGAGATAAGAGTTGTCTCGGGCTTTGCAGGCGGTGCGGGATTGACGAGGCGGACGTTGTAGTTGAAGACAGCCTTATGCGTGGCAGGGCTGTACTCGCCCCAGTCGCTTGTGAGCTGGTTGTCGTGGTCGAGGACACGTCCGCCCTCGAAGAAGTAGCCCAAGTCGTAGAGGCGGTCATAGTCGAGGCTGTCCGTGAAGATGGTCATGGTGCCATGCTTGAAGACGACATCATAGCGAGCCCTTGCCAAGCGGTCGAGGCCATTGTAATAAAGCACCTCGCTGTTCAGCTTGAGCGTATCGCCCTGATTCATCCGGACATTGCCGAAAGCATCAAAGGAATTGGTGGCTTCGTAATAGAGAGCACTGTCGCAATACATCAGTACGCCCTCGTGACTGAACCGCACGTCGCCGACGAGAATCTGTGCCGTGCGATGCAGACGGTCGTCGAAGTAAAGGCGGTCGGCATGCAACAGGTGCACCTTGCTGTCGGATTGCGTTCGCGCTCCTCCAGGCTTGCGGTCCGGTGTCACAGCCATCATCATGCAAAGGCAGAAGAACAGGGACGCACAAAGGATGTATAGTCGCCGTCTCTTCACTTCACCCAGCCCTCGTATTCGAAATCGCAGTCTCTCCAGTCGGGATTGATGCGGATATAAGTACTCTTCTGCTTTTCCTTTATCCAATTAAGGATGGCCTCTTCGCCTTTCTTCGCCTCAACGACACCCTTCATGGCCTGGAAGTCTTCGGTGATGCTGGCACGATGTGACAGGGAACGGTTCTTGAGTCGGGCGATGGCACAGACGGTCTTGCCCTTGGTATTAATCATCGTGAAGGGCTTGGATATCTCGCCTATCTCGAGAGACTCGACGGTGCGGGCCAGTTCGGAAGAGAGGGTGGAGAGCTCGCTCATCTCGAAACGAGTGGTAACCTCGCCCGTTTCCCTGATGTTAGACAGGATGCCGCGGTTGTTGCGCGTGTCCTTATCGTCCGAGGCATAGCGTGCAGCGTCCTCAAACGATATCTTGCCAGCAAGTATGTCGGCCTTTATAGAGTCGAGGACGACAAGGGCGCTGTCTATGTCGGCCTGTGCCACTTCCGGACGTTTCAAGATGTGTCGGCATTTCACCTTGTCGCCACGTTTGTCGATGAGCTGTATGATGTGATAGCCAAACTCGCTCTGCGCTATCTTGCTCACCTTCTTGGTGTCCGTCAAGCCGAATGCGACGTTGGCAAAGCCAGGGTCGAGTTCTCCCTTTCCCATATAGGGCATCTCGCCTCCCTGACGGGCAGAGCCTGGGTCTTCGCTGTAGAGGCGAGCCAGGGTGGAGAAGGATGTCGTGCCACTGTTGACACGCTCGGCATAGTCGCGCAACATGCCTTTGATGCGTTCTATCTCTGTCTGAGGGATACGTGGCTGCAGCACGATTATCTGCACCTCCACCTGAGTGGGGATGAGAGGCAGACTGTCTTCCGGCATATCCTTGAAGTAGCGTCGCACTTCGGCAGGCGTCACCTTCACGTCCGAGGTCAGTTGCTCACGCATACGCATGGAAATCATCTCGTTCTTTATCATGTCGAAGAGTTCCTCGCGTATCTGCACCATCGGCATCTTCATGTACTCCTCGAGCTTCTCCTTGGAGCCGGCCATCATAATCCTCTCGTTGAGTTTCTCCTCGACATAGGGATTGACGTCGGCATCGGTCACTTCAATACTGTCGATGACAGCCTGGTGGAGGAAGAGTTTCTGGATGGCCATCTGCTCGGGGATGACGCAATAGGGATTGCCCTTCAGCTGCGAGCCGTACTCCAGACGACGCTTCTCGATGTCGGAGCGAAGGATGGCCTCATCGCCTACAACCCATACCACTTCGTCTATGACATTCTTTTGAGCCATAGAGAGCAGGCTGAGGAGCACGGCAAAGAGGCTGAGCGTATATCGTTTGCTTGCGTTCATGCGCTTAGTGATTGTTTACTGTCTTGAGCACTTCCTTGTCTATCTCGACGGTATAGCGCTTGCGGAGTTCTGCCACGAACTCGTCTTCCTTGAGGCGCTGATAGTCATTGACTACCTGGTTGCTCACGTCTGTCCACTGAGCCGGACCTTTCTTGAGCACCTTGCCGAAGATGCCTATATTGGGATAGTTCTTGATGGGCTTCAGTTCTGCACTCTTATCCTTGAAGGCGAGCTTGTCGATGTTGGCATTGTCGCCCTTCTTGAAGACGCGACGCTCCACGCGCACCATGATGCTGTCCTTGTTGAAGGTCTCGCGGATGGAAGCCATCCATTTGTCCTGCGGCAACTTCTTGACGAGCTTCTGCACAGCCTTGACATCGGCTGCTTCCTTGCAATAATAGACCATGCCACTGTAGTGAGGTTCGTCCCAAGCGTACTGTTTCTTGTTCTTCTTGAAGTAGTTCTCCAGTGCAAGTGTGTCCTTGGCAGCGGGTTCCCATATCTTGCTGTTGCACTCCTCGAAGAGGAGCAGACCGTCGTGATACTCCTGGACGAGGTACTTCAGTTCGTCGTCCTTGGCACAGAACTCCTCTGTCTTCTCGTCGAGAATCTGCTCCACGGTCTTCTGGTTTTGTTCTGCGATGGAGTCAAGGACTTGCTGGGCGAGGTGATTCTCCACGCCTTGGCCTTCGAGGTACTGCTGGATTCTGTCGTGGAGTTCCTCATAGGTTTCGAGGTCTTTCCTGTCCATCAGTTTGACGATGTCGTATCCGAAGGGCATGAGGAAGGGTTCGCTCATCTCGCCCACATTGAGGGAGTAAGCCACGTCCTCGAATTCCTTGACCACCTGATTGGGGCCTATCCAAGGCAGCATACCGCCGCGCATGGCGGAGCCCGGGTCTTGCGACACCTGCTTAGCCAGCTCTGCGAAGTCGGCCCCATCCTTCAGTGCCTGATAGACTGAGTCTATCGTCACCTTTGCAGCCGCCTTCTGCTCCTCGGTTGCATCTTGTGCCAGACGGATGAGGATGTGTGCGGGCTGGATGAGTTGCTTGCCCTCGAGGCGAGAAAGCAGTCCGTCGTAGTATTTGCGCACCTCTGCCTCTTTGGCTCCTTCCGGCACGAGCAGCGGACGTATCTGCTGGTCGCGATACTGGCGGAACTCTTTCTGATAGCTGGAGAGTGTGTCCAACTTATCATCGAGGGCGGCTTGAACCTTGAGCTTGTAGTTCACGAAGAGGTCCACATACTCATCGACGTTCTTCTTGTCTATGACGCCTTCCGAGTTGTTCTTGTTATAGTTATATTCAAATTCACTGCGAGTGACGGGGACTCCATTGATGCGCATCACGATGGGGTCTTCCTGAGCGGCAGCCGTCATAGCGAGGGCTACCAAGGATAAGCTGATAAGTATTTTTTTCATCTCTGATGGAATTATTAGACTGTTTGTGTAGTTTAGGTTTGGCATTACTGTGGACGGCTATAGTTGGGAGCCTCGCTGGTGATGGTCACATCGTGGGGATGGCTCTCCTGTACGCCTGCATTGGTGATTCTGACGAACTTGGCATTGTGAAGGTCCTGTATGGTTGCAGCGCCGCAATAGCCCATGCCGCTGCGCAGACCGCCTATGAGCTGATAGATAACCTCCTGGACGGAGCCCTTATAGGGCACGCGACCTGCGATTCCTTCTGGCACAAGCTTCTTGGCGTCCTTGACGTTCCCCTGGAAGTAGCGGTCCTTCGAGCCGCACTCCATTGCCTCGAGCGAGCCCATGCCGCGGTAGCTCTTGAACTTACGGCCGTTATAGATGATGGTATCGCCTGGGCTTTCTTCCGTGCCTGCCACGAGGGAACCTATCATGACGCTGTATCCGCCGGCTGCGAGAGCCTTGACGACGTCGCCGCTGTAGCGCAAGCCGCCATCGGCTATGAGAGGCACGCCGGTTCCTTCCAGTGCCTTGGCCACATCATAGACGGCGCTGAGCTGAGGCACACCGACGCCAGCCACGACACGGGTTGTGCAGATGCTACCCGGGCCGATGCCGACCTTGATGCCGTCGGCGCCTGCATCAACGAGCATACGGGCTGCTTCGCCTGTGGCGACGTTGCCTACCACGATGTCCACATCGGGGAAGGCTTTCTTGGCTTCCTTCAGCTTCTCCACGACGAACTTGCTGTGTCCGTGGGCAGTATCAATAACGATGGCGTCAACGTCTGCCTCGACGAGTGCCTTGATGCGGTCGAGTGTGTCGGGTGTGACACCCACGCCGGCAGCCACGCGCAGACGTCCTTTGCTGTCCTTGCAGGCCATGGGCTTGTCCTTCGCCTTCGTGATGTCCTTGTAGGTAATCAGGCCGATGAGCTTGTTGTCGTCGTCGAGGACGGGCAACTTCTCTATCTTGTTCTCCTGCAGAATCTTAGCGGCTGCACCGAGGTCGGTCTGGACGTGAGTGGTTACAAGGTTCTTGCATGTCATCACCTCATCGACGGGGCGGTCGATGTTCTGCTCGAAACGGAGGTCACGATTAGTGACGATGCCCTTCAGATGGCGCTCATCATCGACGACGGGGATGCCTCCGATGTGATATTCCGACATCAGCTCGAGTGCATCCCGAACGCTACTGCCCAACTTGATGGTGATGGGATCGTAGATCATACCATTCTCGGCACGCTTCACGATGGCCACCTGACGAGCCTGTTCGTCGATGCTCATGTTCTTATGAATCACGCCGATGCCACCTTCGCGGGCAATAGCTATTGCCATCGGGGCTTCTGTGACAGTGTCCATAGCGGCAGTCACGAAGGGGATTTTTAGTTCGATGTGCCTCGAAAACTTTGTTTCGAGGGACACCGTACGAGGCAGAACCTCTGAATAACCTGGAACCAAAAGGACGTCGTCGTACGTCAGACCGTCCATCACAATCTTGTCTGCAATAAATGATACCATAACCTTTTTTATTTTATTATTGCGTGCAAAGGTACGGAAAATTTGCTTATGTTGTACTGCCCAGAGCTGTATTTTTTCCTTTATATAAGCATTCTTAACATTATGCAATAACTTTTGACATTGCTTTGAGCAGATTTGGCGATGCGATACACAATTTGACATTTTGTCACGCTTTTCATCGTTTTTGCTTACACTTTGCTTTTTGCCGACTCGCGAAAATGCGTCAAATTTGCCTCGCGGCATACTTTTACTCATTTTTCGGCTTTTTTGCGCTTAAAACGCTTTTGCCTGATACTGAACAGGTTACAAAACGCAATTTTTGAGACAAACTGCCGAATTGACAACTCCACATTACAAAATCGGCCATTTCACCGTGATTTTTGGCATTTTTCGACGTGATTTTTCACCCAAAGAACACTAAGGGATTTTCAAAGATGGCATATTGATATCGCAAAAGACCTATAATGCTTTGAAAACTCCTCCCTGCCGAATTGGCTAATTCAGCGTAATTTGAGCCATTTTTCAGCAGTATGCGAAATATCATAATGCAAGGTAATTCCAGATTTTACTTACTTTTTGTCTAAATCTAACATTGCCGTACCTGCGGCTTTGAATGCAACAAAATCTGCCTGTTTTGCACTTTTTTTGCCCGAACATGCCACAGCTTTCACTATTTTTTAGTAATTTTGTCTCGCCGAAAACACATAATATAATTATAAATAAGTATGCTTAAGAAAATCCGTTTGACACTCGCCATCATCTTCTGGGTGCTGATAACCTGGCTCCTGCTGGACTTCACGGGGACCGCACAGGCCTACCTGGGATGGATGGCCAAAATCCAGTTCATTCCAGCGCTGTTGGCTCTGAACATCGGGGCTCTGCTCTTCGTTGTCACACTCACGCTGCTGACGGGGCGCATCTACTGCTCCATCATCTGTCCGCTGGGCGTGATGCAGGACGCCATCGCCTGGCTGCGCAGGAAGAAGAACAAGTACAGCTACTCGCCCGCAAAGACGACATTGCGCTACACCGTGCTGGTTGTGGCATGCGCCTCGCTGGCTCTGGGCGTTGCCTGGTTGGGCGGACTCATCTTCCCCTACAGCACTTATGGCCGCATCGTATCGACCATCTTCGCTCCTCTCTACAAGTTGGCGAACAACGGCCTTGCTTCGATTGCAGAACATTACGACAGTTACGCATTCTATTCGGTTGACGTCTGGTTCAAGAGCATCGGTGCGCTTGTGGTAGCCCTGCTAAGTCTGGGCGTCATCGCAGTACTGGCCTGGAAGAACGGACGCACTTGGTGCAACACGATTTGTCCCGTCGGAACACTGCTCGGCCTCATCAGCAAGCAGTCGTTCCTCAAGATAAACATCGACGCCGAGAAGTGTAAGAACTGCCGCAAATGCGAGCGCAACTGCAAAGCCGCCTGCATCGACCTCGACACACACACCGTCGATTACAGCCGCTGCGTGGTGTGCGGCAACTGCCTCGAGCAGTGTAAGTTCGACGCGCTGCACTACTCAAGCCTCTCCAAGACCCCCTCTAACTCCCCCTTAAAGGGGGAGGACACAGTGCAGAAAGTCTCCCCTTTAAGGGGAGATTTAGAGGGGTCTGGCCGCCGTGCTGCCCTGACAGGCATTGCACTCCTTGCGGGCACTGCCATCGCAAAGGCGCAGAACAAGGTCGAGCCCAAGACGACGGACGGCGGCTTCGCCGATATCATCAAGAAGAAAAAGCCCCAGCGCGAGAAGCCCATCACGCCTCCGGGCTCCCTCTCCATACGCAACCTGCGCTCACATTGCACGGCTTGCCAGCTCTGCATCGATGCCTGTCCCAACGACGTCCTGCGCCCAAGCAGCAGCCTCGACCACTTCATGCAGCCCGAGGTAAGCTACGAGCGCGGCTACTGCAGGCCCGAATGTAACCGCTGTTCACAGGTCTGCCCGACAACAGCCATACAGCCCGTCTCCGTAGAAGAGCGCACTGCCATACAAGTCGGACACGCCGTCTGGACACGCGACTTCTGCATCCCCGTCAAGGACGAGAAGCCTTGCGGACTCTGCTCGCGCAAGTGCCCGGCTCAGGCCATCCAGATGGTTCCCCTCCAAGCCGGTGTGCATCAGGACGGATGGCGCTGGAAAGACGCCGACGGCAACGAAATCCCAAGAGAGAAAGTGCTGCTTATTCCCGTCGTCAACGAAGAGAAATGCATCGGTTGCGGCGCATGCGAGAACCTCTGCCCCTCGAATCCCATCAGCGCCATACACGTCGAAGGGCACGAGGTACACAGAGAGATTTAATTAAGGAATAGGGATTAAGGATTAAAGATTAGAGACGAAAGACTATGAAAGATATAAGCAGACGAGACTTCCTTAAAGTCTCAGGCACCACAGCTGCAACGGCCGCATTGGCATCCTGCGGCATACAAAGCGGCAACACCGACGGCGAAGTGGACTACATGGGACACCACGATGGTCCCATCCCCACTGACAAGATGACCTATCGCACCAATCCGAAGCAGGGTGACAAGATAAGCCTGCTCGGCTATGGATGGATGCGACTGCCGACCATGAACAATGGCAGTGCCCGCACACAAGAGAACACGCGTGGCGACGAAATAGATCAGGAACAGGTGAACCGCCTTTGCAAATACGCCCTCGACCACGGCGTCAACTACTTCGACACGTCGCCTGCCTACTGTCGGGGTAAAAGCGAAGAAAGCCTTGGCATAGCCCTCGAAGCAAGCGGCTATAAGCGAAGCGACTACTTCATTGCTACAAAACTCTCCAACTTCTCCCCCACGCAATACGACTTCGAGGAGGGAAAGGCAATGTTTGAGCGTAGCCTGCAATACCTAAAGACCGACTACATCGACTACCTCCTACTGCACAGCATCGGCGGCGGTGGCATGGGACCAGTACATCAGCGCTACCTCGACAACGGCCTCCTTGACTGGCTCATGGAGCAACGTGAGGCAGGACGCATCCGAAACCTCGGCTTCTCCTTCCATGGGGATGTGGCTGTCTTCGACTGGGCTTTGGCACATCACGACGAATATCACTGGGACTTCGTGCAGATTCAGGCAAACTATGTTGACTGGAACAATGAGGAAGACAAGGGACGCTCGGGCAAGTACCTCTACGAAGAACTCGAGAAGCGCGGCATCCCCGTTGTCATTATGGAACCACTGCTCGGCGGACGTCTGTCCAAAGTGCCAGACCATGTCGTGGCCCACTTCAAGCGTCGCAAGCCGGAAGACAGCGTCGCATCATGGGCCTTCCGATACATTGGCTCCAAACCTGCAGTACTCACCGTACTCAGCGGCATGACTTATATGGAGCATCTGGAGGACAACCTTCGCACATACTCCCCCCTCGAGCCGCTCACCGAGGAGGAGCAGCAATGGCTGGAAGGCGAGACAGCAACGCTTATCAAGAGCTATCCCACCATCGACTGCAACGATTGCAAATACTGCATGCCCTGCCCCTATGGACTCGACATTCCGGGCATCTTCGTACATTATAATAAATGTGTAAACAAAGGTAATGTCCCCGAGAGCCAGCAAGCAGAGAACTACCAAAAGGCAAGGCGAGCCTTCCTCGTCGGATACGACAGGAGTGTGCCTAAACTACGCCAGGCAAACCATTGCATCGAGTGCCGCGAGTGCATATCACACTGCCCGCAACAAATTGACATTCCTCGCGAAATGCAACGCATTGACAGCTTCGTCGAGAAACTCAAGCAAGGAACTCTATAAACACAAAAGGCGCCTCCACGATGTGAAGGCGCCTTTCTTTCCTGGCACTTCCTAGGAATTCCTGGGCTTTACTAGGCTATCCTAGGACTCCTATTATTCTATTTCTTCTCGCTCATTGTGAAGTCGAGTGTGCCGCCCGCAATGAGTTGCTGATGCGTAAGCTTCCAGTCGGTAATCTTCTTGCCGTTGAGCTTCACGCCTTTCACATAGATGGCTTTGTCCGACTTACGTGGCGCGTTGATGGTCAACTCTTTGCCTCCAGGCATATGCAGTACTGCATGACGGAACAAAGGCGTGCCGATGACGTATTCTGCCGAGCCGGCATTGAAGGGATAGAAGCCCAGGGAAGAGAAGATATACCAGGCAGACATCTGTCCGCAGTCGTCGTTGCCCGCATAGCCGCAGGGTGAAGCATTGTAGAAGGTGCTTCGAACCTGTTCCACAAGCTCCTGCGTGCGCCAAGGCTGGCCAGCGAAGTTATAGAGATAGACGGTGTGATGGCTTGGCTCATTACCGTGAGCGTATTGTCCTATGAAGCCACTTGCATTGCCGTTCACTTCGCCGCTGGTCTCCGTCAGCGTAAAGTTCTCGTTGAGCTTCTTGATGAAAGGTTTCACGCCGCCAAAGAGGTCGATAAGTCCTTGCGGGTTCTGCGGCACGAACCACATATATTGCCATGCGTTGCCTTCTACGAAGCAAGGATTCTCATAGCTCAGCGGATCGAAGGGCTCCAGCCAGTTGCCCTTGTCGTCCTTGGGTTGGAAGAAGCCCGTAGCAGGATTGAAGAGGTTACGATAGTACTCGCTGCGCTTGATGAAGCGTTCGTAGTCGGCCGTCTTGCCGAGCTTCTTTGCCACAGCAGCTACGCACCAGTCGTCGAAAGCCTGTTCCATAGTGATTGACACACTGACGTTCTGCCGGTTCTGCGGCATGTAGCCAAACTCCTCCCACACTTCGAAGGGACTGTTGGGATGCGTACGGGTGCTACTTTCCACCATAGCTTTGTAAGCCCTCTCGACATCGAGCCCAGGCAATTCCGACATAATGGCATCGGCCACAACGGGTATAGCGTGATTGCCTATCATGCAGTAGTTGTCCTGTCCCCAGAGGTCCCAGATGGGCAGGTAACCGTATGTCTCGTGATGCAGAACCATATCGCGGACGAACTGCACGGCAATGTCGGGATATAGCAAGGTGTAGAGAGGATGAGCTGCACGGAAGGTGTCCCAGAGGCTGAAGGTGCTGTGGTATGCTTGTCCCTTAGGCATCTGCTTAATCTCGAAGTTAGTGTCCATGTAGCGGCCATCTACGTCACTCATCGTGTTGGGCTGCATGAGGACATGATAGAGGCCGGTGTAGAAGATGGTCTTCTGGTCGTCCGTACCTTCGATGTCTATGGTGGAAAGTTCCTTCTCCCAGGCATCATGAGCGGCGCGGGTGTAGTAGTTGAAGTCCCAAGGCTGTGCCTCTGCCTTCATATTTCCACGGGCTCCATCGTTATCAACGGGAGAGATAGCCACCTTGACCAGTACATCTTTCTTATTATTGGGGAAGCGGAGTGCAGCGCGGAGTGTTCGGCCGTTGACGACATCGCTTCCTCCTGCATTACGCCCGCCGTCCATCAGGATTCGGCTCTCGAAAGGACGGGAGAACTCTATGCGGAAATACACTTTACGAAGCTTAGCCCAGCCAGTCAGGACACGGAAGCCTTCGATGGTCTTGTCGTCGAGGATGCGTATCTGGCTCTGAATAATCTGATAGGCGCGACGTCCTGTGTAGTAGGCATCACCACGGAAGGTCATACGGTCGAGGTCGAGGATGACGGTCTGCTCCTTACCTTCGGGGAACGTGTACTTATGGATGCCGGCATGAACTGTTGCAGAGAGTTCCACGTTGATATTCTCTCCGCCGAGCAAGTCAACCATATAATAACCCGGAGCCGCTTTCTCTTGTGAGTGCTTGAAGGGCAAAGCAAAGATGCCCTTGCGCAGCAGTTCGGGCGTGACATGCTTGGTGGTGGGCATTAGGGAGATGTCGATGAGGTCGGTGCAACCAGTGCCGCTGAGGTGCGTATGGGTGAAGCCGAAAATGGAGTCGCGGTTGTAGTCGTAGCCGCAACAAGGGTCCCAAGTGACATATTGCTCGGTTTCCGGAGCGAGTTGCACCATGCCTTGAGGCATCGTCGGACCAGGGAACGTGCTGCCACTGAGGGCACCTGTGTCGTCGGTCTGTGTACCGATGAACGGATTGACATACTTCGTGTAGTCGGTCGCCACACTGTTGCTCACGTATGTGCATACTGCGAGGCACAAAAGAGCCATTCGTTTTGTGTAGAACATGATTAAAACTTGTTAATGTTTGGTGCAAAGTTCGTGAAATCTTTTGTCATTCACAAAAAAATATTTAATTTTGTGCCGAAAAAGACAACGAAACGCATGAAACGTCTCCTTATCATATTATTCATCGTGCTGCCTTTCGGGATGCTTCGTGCTCAGACGGCCGACACCATTCTTGCCGACACGCTGCGCGAGGTGCAGGTGAAGGGAGACTCCATCCTTCGCGTCAACGAAGCCATCCGCCGAGCAATAGGGAAAGACAAGGAGGGGCGCATCGGATACCCTTCTGTGAGCGACGTAATCGGTGCAAGAGCGACGGACAAGATCATGCACCCCTTTGCCATCAAGGACAGAAAGAGGGAAAAGAAGCACGCCCGCGACCGCAAGATACTGGAAGAATACGAGCAGCTGACCCGCATCAAGACCTTTGAGGAGCTCCTCGACGAAGCCATCCGCAAGCAAGCCATCGAGGACGGGAAGAATCCCCCTGCCCGATCCGGCAAGATTAAATAGGCTCCGGCTCACTCACTCCCTGCCAGAAGCACCTCTCCCATAACCCTGTTTAGCCAATTGCCTGTTAAACCCATAATAACCACGGACAAGCAGGACAGACGGTTCATGCAACCAGCTTAGCATACGGAACCACCCGCATCGGACAAGGCATACCAACACCCTGACAAAAGAGTACTACCTCTTGGGGCAAAGAGTACTACCTCTTTGAGCAAAGAATACTAATACCTTGGGAAAAGAATGCTAATACTTTGGGGAAAGAATGCTAATACCTTGGGGAAAGAATGCTAATACCTTGAGCCATGAATTGCAGAGGAATCTAAAAACACTCATACCACTCCACCTGTCATGAAACTGTATCGACTCTCACCCGCCATCCTCACCATCCTCGTGTTCCTGCTGGCACAAGGACTCGGAACCATCCTGCTCTTCGGCTTCGGCATGCTGACTTCGCCCGAATTCAACGCCGCTATCAAAGCCTACGCCGCCGGGACAGCACAAGGCATGCCGGCATTCGAACTGATGCCCGTCTCAGCCTTCTCCGTCATCCTCATCGTCACCGACATCATCGCCGTACTGCTCTGCCACCTCTTCCTGCACAACATCCGTCCCCTCACGCAGAGCGACCTCGCCGCCATCCAGTGGAAACCAGCCACGCTCGCCATCGCCGGAGGCATCCTCGCAGCCCTCAGCACATCCATCCTCACAGAAAACGTCCCCCTGCCCGACATCATGCAGGACATGGCACTCGCCATGTCCCACAACACCTGGGGACTGCTCGCCCTCGCCATCATAGGACCCATCGCCGAAGAACTACTCTTCCGCGAAGCCATCGAAGGCGAAATGCTCCGCAGAGGAGCCAACCCCTGGACCGCAATACTCGTCTCAGCCATCGCCTTCGGAACCGTACACTTCAACCTCGCACAAGGCCTCTACGCACTGCCACTCGGCATCATCTTCGGCATCATCTACTATAAGACAGGCAACATCCTCGTCACCGCCCTCCTACACATCATCAACAACAGCGCAGCAGCCCTGCAAATGTGCCTCCTCGGAGAAGACCTCGACAGCATCTCCTACGCCGACCTGCTCGGAGGAGACACAGCCGTCTCCGTCACCATGGCACTGTGCGCCATACTCTCCATCCTCCTCATGGCACTCTTCTGGAACAACTACCCAAGCAGCAAAAAAGTATAAGCAATAACACCCTTTTGCGAAAAAGCACCTACCTTTCTACGTTAATTTTACTGAATAATATGCCGTTCCTGTTAAATTAAGTTAACAGAACCCGTGCTGTAACCCATGTTATTGCGTTTAGTCGTACCTTTGCAAAGAGTATGAGCCCACAAAAGCCCATACTATGCACAAAAGTGAAACTACATCTTTAATTAATTAATTTTATAAAACAACAATGAAAAAGAAACTCATTCAATCACTCATGCTGCTCGTGGTAGCAGTAAGTGTAGGGTCGTTCGTATCTTGTAAGGATACCAACGAAGACATGTACAACGAGTTGCGCACTCAGTACATCAAGGATAACGCCTCCCTCCAGGAAGCCTTCGATGCACAAGTGGCAGAACTGGAAGGACAGATTGCCACCTACAAGGCATCCCTCGATGCCCTCGAGGCAGCATTCGCCGGCTTCAAGTCATGCACATGCACCGGAGGAAGTGAAGGCGATGACGGCATCCAGACACTCATCAATGGCCTCACAAGACAAATCGAGCAAATCAACAACCAAATCACAACACTCACGGCCGGACTCGCCAATGCAGCAACAAAGGACGACGTAAACGCTATCAACACAACTATCTCAAAGCTGCAACAGCAGGTGGATGACATCGACACAGCCCTCAAGGCCCTCGTCGCTGCATTCAATCCCCTCGCATCCGAGTTCGCATCATACAAGACCGCTCAGGACATTCTCCAGGGCGTCGTCGACGATTTGACAAAAGAACTCAACCAGGTGAAAGCCGACCTCGCCGGCGTGAACCAATGCAAGTGCGACTATAACTACGTCACCAACAAACTGGTCGAGCTCGAGACAAAAATGTCTGCAGCAGAGGCACAAGCCAAGCAAGCTTACGAACTCGCAACAGCAGCAAACACCAAGGCCGACAATGCTACTAACACAGCAAACCAGGCAAGCAACACAGCCAACGAAGCTAAGCTGACAGCACAGCAGGCAAAGGATGCAGCCGACGCAGCAACAACAGCTGCCACAGCAGCCACCAACGCTGCACAGCAGGCAGTAACCACCGCAGCCCTCGCACAGCAGGCTGCCGAAGCAGCAGGACTCACAGCCAACGAGGCTAAGCAGTTTGCTCAGCAGGCACAGGAAAATGCTAACACCGCACTGCAGACAGCTAACGCAGCCAATGCTCTCGCCACAACTGCCAACACCATTGCACAGAGCGCACTGGATAAGGCTAACGAGAACGCTGCCAACATTGCCACACTGCAAGAGAACGCTCGCATCGTAGAGAACCTCGTCAACAAGAACACTCAGGACATCGCCCAGAATGCTCAGGACATCACAGAACTGAAGGGAAAAGTCCAGAAGAATACTGAAGACATTGCCAAGAATGCTCAGGACATCGCTACCAATGCACAGAACATCCAGACCAATGCCCAGAACATCCAGAACAATGCCAACGAAATCAGCAGCATCAAGACTCAGCTCACCACAATGAGCGAAGCTACTCAAAGAGCTCTTGACCGCGCAAACGAGGCTTATGCAAAGGCTGAAGCTAACTACGAACTCATCAGCGGCATCAACTCAACCATTGCAAGCCTCCAGTCAAAGTACGACGAGAAGTTCAGCACCCTCGAGAGCACAACAAGCACGCTGACACAGAACCTGCAGCACCTCACTGAGGTGGTAGGCGGCAACACAGCCAAGATTGAAGGCCTCCAGACCTCTGTCAACAACCTGACAAGCACCGTCGACAGACTCTCAACCAAGCTCGACAGCCTCGGCACCGTAGTAAGCGATCTGAAGACAGAACTGGCAGAAGTGAAGGCAACCTGCGAAGGACTCCTCGACAAGGCACGCCTCATCGCCAAGGAAGAAGTAGCTGCCGCTAAGACTGAAATACTCGCAGAAGTAGCTACTCGCCTCGAGGATTATGTCAAGAAGGCAGACCTCCCCGACTTTGAACAATTCGTAACACAGGAACAGTTCAAGGATTCCCTGAGAAGCATCATGCAGTCAGTACTCTCCGAAATTAGCAAGGACCGCGAAAGAATCTCTGCCAACGAGACTGCTATCTGGTACATTAACGAAGCTCTCAAGTATCTCTCAGCTAAGTTCGACAACTACTACACCAGTACAGAAGTCGATGCCCTGCTCGGCCAGACAAAGGAAGAAATCACCAACAACCTCATCAACACAATGAATGAGAAGATTTCTGACCTCAAGGACGAAATCAACAATGAACTCGACGACAAGATTAATCAAATCCTCGACGACGGCAACTATATCACCGAAGACGACGTTGAACCCATCGTTGACGCAATCATTGCAGGTGCAAGCGGAGACGATATCCAGTCACTCGTTGAACTCGTGACACGCGTCAAGACGCTCGAAAACACAACCGTCAAAGTAGAAGACTATGAGCTCGACAAGCAGGAACTCTGGGATAAGGTTAACAACAACACAAGTGAGATTAGCAACATCAAGAGCCAACTTGAAACAATCAACAGCACCCTTGAGACTATTCAGGACGACATTACCGACCTGAAGACTCGCATGGACGACGTTGAAGACAGACTCGACGACATTGACGATGCCATCGAGCAACTCCAGAAGGACGTTGCTGCCATCCAGAATGCTCTCGCTAAGCAAGTGACCGGCATCATCATCCAGGGCACTTACAACCCAATGTTCGGTTCCTTCAACATTCCCGCAAACATCCAGACCAACGTTCTCGTTGCATATTACGGTGTACCCAGAAATGACGTTGAATTCCCAACTGATGATGATGGGAACTATGTTCGCAAAGACGAAGCCCTCACGGAGAAGGATATGAAGATGCTCACAGAAGTATCTTCTGGCTTGACCATCTTTGAGGCAGGTCGAAATCTTCCCCTCTTGAACGAGGAAGGCAACGCAGGCAAGGTTTATATGACCATCAACCCCAACAATGCAAACCTCGAAGGCCTGAAGCTGAGCATCGTCAACACTCTGGACGAAGAGTCTCCCATCAAGCTCTCTCCCATCCAGAAGTGCAACGAGAAGCTTCAGTGGGGTTACTCTCGCGCAGACAATGGCTTCTATGTAGCAAACGCTACAGCCACACCCAAGACAGTCATGGAAGAAGACAATGGCCTCACTCTCACAAGAGATGACATCACCGCTCTCTACCACGACGTACAAGAACAGATTATGGGCTTGGCCAACAACTTCCACACTCCTGGCAAGCAAACCGACTTGGAGAAACTGGCTACCAGCGTTTACCAGGTTATCAGCAACATCAAGGCTGACAGAACAGGTCTGAAGTGCACATACACTACAGACGACGGCAAGGAGACATCTGTTTACTCTGAGTACAACATGGCCTCCACATTCTTCTATCCTCTCAATCTGCACTGGGGCGAGGACTTCAATTATGTAACAATGCCTGGCTACGAGTTCTTCGACGAATTCCTGAACCGTTTCGAAAACACATTGAAGAATCATGTTGACGTCCTCTTTGACGATGCCATCAACATCGGAGCTATTCAAGACCTCATCGGCAACGTTCAGATTGACGAGCTCAAATATGTCGGCGAGGCAAACGACCTCATCAGCCACTTCGAAGCAAGAGTATCTCATATCGTACTGAATGGCGTTGACTATCGCATAATGGTTCCTGCTGCTGGCGGATTTGACGTGAAGTTCAACAAGAACCTGAAAGCTAATGGTGCTGCCATGTCTATTCCCGCAGCAGTTGCATATGATGAAGACCGCGTCACTATCGAAAGAGCTGCCATTGTAATCGGTGGTGATATCGTCACTGGCATGACCGCAACACTCGTTGTTCCTGCAAAGGGCGTAGATGATGGAGTGGTTGCAGCTTATGCAAGCCTGAAGCTTGATGAAGCATCTGCAAGTCTCACAGCAACTCCTGATGCTATCACACTCACCACACCTGACGGTACTTATACAATTGCCAACGTAAGCGGAACAGCTGTCAACACAACTGGCTGCACACCAAGACTTGTACTCAGCAACGTAATAGGCACAGGTGGTACACTTAATCTTCCTGTAGCACTTGAGGTTTCAAGCAATATACGCAGCCTGCTCGCACGCCAAGGCGCAACTATGAATGATGTTGTAACACAACTGAATGCAATGCTGACCAACATCAATAACTATCATAGCGTCGTTAATGGTTGGATTGACCAAGGCTTCGATGAGTTCCTCAGAAAGTACCTGAACCAAATCAACGAAGACGTTGTGGACTTCTTCAACTCCATCAACCGCCGCTTCGGTCCCTTCTTGGTTGCAAGCAGCGATAAGGGCTTCAAGCGCATGAGCGGAAGTAAGGAATATCCCACAGCACTGCAGTCTACTGGACTCAAGTTCTATCCCACGACAAAGAGCCTTGAACTCATTGTTCCTCTTGCAAGAAAGCACGTTGCAGTAACCAACGTCTTCAAGGGCAGTGCAAGTGCTCAGGATGGTAACACAGAATGCCAGAATGCCTTGAAGGCTGCCAATACTGGCAAGATGAATACAGTTATTGACGGTACGGTTCGCTGGTTCGAAGTAACAGGTCTGCAGAAGGGCTTCGTTTATGAGGTTGCTTACTCTATCCTCGACTTCGATGGCAACATCTCTACCCGCAAATACTATGTAACTGTAGAATAAACCTGCTTTTGAATTATAAAAAGAATAACAGTTATGAAACTTAAGAATATTATAATGTCAGCTGCACTACTTGCCGGATGCCTCACAGCATCCGCGCAAGAGTCGCAGCCTGCGGCAAAGGCTGCTAATGCCTTTGCTCCTCACTGGTACCTTCAGGCTCAGGCTGGCGGGCAGTACACATTGGGCGAGGTTGACTTCAGCGACCTTCTCTCTGGCAACGTTCAAGTTGGTGCAGGCTATAACTTCACACCCGTATGGGGACTGCGCCTCTCTCTTAACGCCTGGCAGAGCAAGGGTGGTTCCGACCTTGACTATCTGGGCTTAGGCGAAAGGACTTGGAAGTACAAGTACATTGCACCTTCACTCGATGTTACATGCGACTTGACCAACTGGATTCTTGGTTACAAGGCAGGCCGCGTTTGCAACTTTGGTCTGTTGGCAGGCATTGGCTTGAACTTCGCATGGCACAATTGTGAAGCACAAAGCCTTTATGGTTTGGTAGCAGCTACAGAGGTTGCCACAGGCATCACAGCTCCCCTGGAACACCAGATGACATATCTTTGGGACGGCACCACGACACGTGTAGTGGGCAGGTTCGGTGCCTATCTCGACTTCAACGTAAGCCGTAGGGTTGCTCTCGGACTTGAGTTGAACAACAATTTCCTTTCCGACACCTACAACTCCAAGGATGCAGGCAATGTTGACTGGTACTTCAATCTGCTGGCAGGTGTCAAGGTTCGCCTTGGCAAGCTTGGCAAGAAGGCTACTGCCACACCTGTAGAACCTGTAGTCGTTGAGAAGATTGTAGAGAAGATTGTAGAGAAGCCCGTCGAGAAGGTTGTCGAGAAGGTTGTCTATAAAGACCAGCCTGCTCCCGAGAAGCGTGAGACACTGCGCCGCGACATCTTCTATACTCTCCGTGGTTCAGATATCAGCAGGACTGAGATGGCTAAGATTGAGGATGTCGTAAACTACCTCAACAAATATCCCGAGGCAAATGTTACCATTACAGGTTATGCTGACAAGAATACTGGCAACCCGACTCTGAACGTTGGCTATGCACGCAGCCGTGCCCAGGGGGTAGCAGACATACTGAACAACAAGTATGGCATTGAGCGTAGCCGCATGACAGTGGACAGCAAGGGTGATACCGTTCAGCCCTATGAGCAGAACGACCTCAACCGTGTCACAATCTGCATTGCTGAGTAATTATTAACAAAAACATTATTAACTTCCCCCCGCCATTCTGCCAAGAGAACGTAGTGTGACGGGGGGATGAATTATCATCGATGAGAAGACTCATTTCTTTTGCTTTACTTGCCTTGGCCGTCACGGTTGCCAAGTCACAGGATACCGGAACAGGATTCGTTGACAATGGGTATTATCGTATCCAGAACTTTGCCACTCAACGATACGTCTACGTTACCGACAACAAGGACTATTCCGAGGTAGCCCGTGAGAGTTATGACTTCCAGGCTATCCAACTATGGAAGAACATCGGAAAGGCTGTTTCCGATCCTGCCAGCGTTGTGTATATCATTAAGAACAACGATACGCAGTATGACCTGACGGCACAGGGGACAGGGGTTCACTCTCTTACCGGCTACTATGTCAACGTCACCAAGCAGAGGAACGGGACATACGAAGTCTCGGCCACCAAGTCCAATGTGACGAAGTACCTCTACGACGGCAAGTCGAGCTCCACAGCCCAGCAAGGAAGCATGAGCACATCTGGCAAGAGCGAGGATTACCGCCGCTGGATTGTGGACAAGATTACGACAGACCATGCCACCAACTATGTGGGCATCGCGCCTACCATAGAACTCAATGGGACGTATTACCAGCCCTTCTGTGCTGCTTTCCCCTTCAGGGCAGCCTCGCCTGAGATGCACATCTATTATATCAGTGATGTTGAAGGCAGGTGGGCACTCATGCAGGAGATTGAGGGGGACATTCCTGCCGGCACGCCTGTCATTATAGAATGTGCCTCGACCGATCCCTCCGACAATCGCATCGAGCTCCTGGCTTCCACGTCTGCACAAGTCACGGGCAACAAGCTTAGCGGCCTGTATTTCTGCAATGGCACACGTCCGAAGGAGTCTGCTAATGCCTACATAAAGTTTGATGCAGCCACGATGAGAGTCTTCACGGTGACCGACGGCAAGCTCGTGCTGAGCAATGATGCCACTGGCCGCCTCAACAATATTAAGGTCAACGATTATGTTAATTACACAACGGTTTCTGCCGATTGCCTGTATGCTAATACCAGCTACCTGAAGGCTGACGAGAACACAGAGAGTGTGATTGAGCTGACGTCCGACCCCACTGACATAGGCAATCTGCCTGGCGAGAGGAAGGCATCTGGCAAGGGCGTGTACTCCGTCAGCGGAGCGCAGCTCCGCCCGACAAGCGACACTGCCGGACTGCCAGCCGGCCTGTATATCGTAGGCGGCAAGAAGGTTGTCGTGAGATAAGAGCCTCCTGCAGAGAGAGAGCCTTATACATTATATAACATATACGCGCGCGATGAAGAAGTTTGGCTTATTCGTACTTATGGTGGCGGTGGCATCAGGCATGTCTGCCCAGTACAAGACATCCGTGGTGACTGAGAATGGAATTCTCAATCACCTGGACATCGGCGTCAATGTGGGCACACTTGGCCTTGGCGTCGAGGTGGCTATGCCAGTGGGCGAATATGTGCGCGTGCGTGCCGGCTACAACTATATGCCCCGCTTCACCTTCCACTCCGACTTCAACGTCGAGACGCGCAGTGGCGGTGTCGGGAAACTGCTTGAGAAGGTTGGGAAGATTGACGAGAAGCTTGCCGAGTATGGCATTGACCTCAACGACGAGGGCTATGCAGAATACAAGGAGATGTTCGACAAGTTCAGCCAGATTGAGGCAAAGGACTATGTCACCCTGAGCATGAAGCCCACCCTCCACCAGTTCAAGTTCATGGTTGACGTCCTGCCCTTCAAGAACAAGCACTGGAGCTTTACGGCCGGCTTCTATGCCGGTCCCGCTGCTGTGGCTGATGCCGTCAGTCTGGACAAGGAGTCGCTTCTGCTGGAGGCTATCAATACCTACAACGGCATCTATGCCGAGTATCCCGTGAAAGGCATCAACGGTACTTGGCTGCATGCACCGGGTAAGGCTGCCGATGACCCATTCTACAAGTACGGCATGGCAGGTTTCAGCCTTGGCACCTTCGAGGACGGCGACAAGGCGATGATGGTTCCGGGTGCGGACAACAGGGCCCGTGGCGAGATGAGGGTGAGCAAGGTGCGTCCGTATCTGGGCGTGGGCTACAACACGCATCTCTCCAAGGACAAGCGTTGGAAGCTGAATGTCGATGCCGGCATCCTGTTCCTTTGCGGTGCGCCGAGCATATATGTGGACAATGTGTACAAGTTCGACGCAAGTTCCCTGGTGCTTGACGAGAACGACTTCTATGTGAGCGGCATTGGCGTTGACAGCTACGACAAGTACTACGGCGAGATGCTTCGCTACGACTGGGACGGCGTGAGAGAGAAGTATATCGACTGCAGTGATGTCCGGAACGGTGTGGATTTGGTCCGCGACCTGAAGGATATTCCGGGCAAGGCCGGGGACATCATTGATGTCGTCTCGAAGGTGAAGGTCTATCCGAACCTTTCGGTAGGCGTCTCTTACAGGATATTCTGAAAAGCCAACAGGCCTCCCCGCTGAGCGAGGAGGCCTGTTTCGTGATGTGCCTCAGAATGGTCCGCAGCCCATACATGAGGTGGTGGTCAGTGCGGTGAGGAAGGCGGTGAGTGCTGCCACGAGCACCTTCGCCACGAGTTCTACGATGTTTGTCTTTTTCATTTTGTGTGTGTTTCTTTAGTTGTGTTAATAGTTTAGTTTGTAGAGGCAGAATGCTCTTACGACTGTTGCGTCTTCGAGTAGGATGCCGCATTCCTGCCTGGCCATTGCCTTGACGAGTCGGGGCCAGTCGCTCTCGGTGAGTCGCTGCAGTCCGCCGAAGCCTGTCCAGAGGCAGACGTTGCGGATGTACTGCTCGGTAAGGTTTTCGGAGGGCGGTGCCCAGCGGTGGACGATGTCGCAGATGCAGAAGGCATTGTGGCGGCGTGCATAGGTGCGGAGGATGCAGAAGGCGGCTCGGAGGCCCCACTCTATCCGCTCGAACTGCACGAAGTGCCTGTCCGTCTGCTCCGCTCTCTGTCCTTTCCATTCTGTACCTGCAACCCGCCGTATGTTCAGCGGGTTGCAGTTGCGGATACCTTTGGGGAAGTACACTTTACTTGGATTTGCTTGTGTTGTCATAGTGTCATTTGTCTTTGCCTCCCTTCCCCCTCTCCCGCGGGAGAGGGTTGGGGAGAGGCTTTATTCAAGTCCTTGGATGGTGTCTTCGTTGCGGATGACTTCGATGGCGTCGGCCTGTGCCTCTCGGCTTGGCACGAGCTGGAAGGTGGCCTCGCTGCGGAGGTTCTGGAAGAGCTTGCCGGGCTCCCAGCTGACGTTGACGGCCTCGATGTAGCTGGCGTTGAAGTCGTCGGTGGTCTTGGCGCCCTTGCTCTTGAGTCGAGCCTGGAAGTCGCCGAGGTCGCCGAGCTTGACGCGTTTGCCCTCGAGCAGGAGTTCCTTCAGGCAGTCGACGGCCTGGGTGAGGAGACCCACGATGTCGCCTCGGCTATAGACGCAGCCGTGACTGGCGATGTGGCGGGCGAAGTCGTTGATGTCGACCTTGCCACTGCTTTGAGCCATGCCATAGGCCTTGGTTTCCTTGATGTCGGCTTTCTTAGTGCCGGGTTTAGAACTCAGGATTGCGATACTGTAATTAATCATAGTTGTTTGGTTTTAGGTTAATGGATTGGATTGTTGTTCTCTTGAAGCGCTTCTGTCTTTATATACAGGGCACCCCCCTTTTTTTTAACCCCAAGACCCAACTTTTTTACAGAAAAACACAAATTTTTTCCCTGCACATTATTATATATTCATGCGCGCATCTGCGCGTACGGATTTCTATAGAGGGGCAAAGACCATCTTTCAACAAGCACTGCCTCTTTCGCCAACAAGCACTACCTCTTTCGCCAACAAGCACTGCCGATTTCGTTCAAGAGGTATACCTCTTTGAGCGTACCCCTGCAGCCGCCTCCCGGGAAAGGCATACAAAAAAAGCCCCCTCCCTTTCGGGAAGAGGCATAAAAAAAGCTCCTCTGTTTGTAGAGGAGCTTAGAACTAAGCTTTTCTTAGAGTGCCAGTTCCTTACCAGCCTTGAACTTAACCACCTTCTTTGCAGGAATGGTGATAGCCTTCTTGGTAGCGGGGTTGATACCCTTGCGAGCACCGCGCTTTGCAACAGAGAATGTACCGAAGCCAACGAGAGCCACCTTGTCGCTCTTCTTAACGGCCTTCTTGATAGCGTCCAGAGCTGCGTCCAGAGCCTTCTTTGCGTCAACCTTGCTCAAGCCAGCGCCCTCAGCGATCTTGGCTACTAATTCAGTCTTGTTCATAAGATAAATGTTAAGTTGTTTGTAATTGGGTTATTTAATACACTGTATATTTGCTGTTTTGCCTTACAAATTTAGCGAAACTTGGAATATCTGCAAAGCTTTTTCTTAAAAAAATGCAATAAATCGCTAAAAAACTTGATATAAACCCCTTTTTTACCTGTTTCTACGTCTAATTTTCGTAACTTTGCACGCAAAAACCTAACATTTCGCATTATAAACATGAACCCGATGCCTCCCATCACAAAAAACCTGCTCATCATCAACGTGCTGTGCTTTCTGGCCAGCCTCGCCTTCCATACCCACGGCATAGAACTCGACGAGATGTTCGGCCTCCACTTCCTCCTGGCCGAAGGCTTCCGCCCATGGCAACTCTTCACATATATGTTCATGCACGCCAGCTGGCAGCACCTCTTCTTCAACATGTTCGCCGTCTGGATGTTCGGACGCATCATCGAGCAGACCATGGGCCAGCGGCGATTCCTCTTCTACTACCTCACCTGCGGACTCGGAGCCGGACTCATGCAGGAAATCGTGCAGGCAGCCGAGTACTGGTACTACGGCTTCGCAGCCTACCAGCAGATCGACCTCGGCGGAGTCATCCTCCCCATGGCAGAATACCTCAACCGATGGAACACCGTCGGAGCCTCCGGAGCCGTCTACGGCATACTGCTCGCCTTCGGCATGACATTCCCAAATGAACGCCTCTTCATCTTCCCCCTGCCCGTCCCCATCAAGGCCAAGTACTTCGTCGTAGGCTATGCCGTCATCGAACTCCTCTCAGCCCTCTCCCAAAGAGGCGACGGAGTGGCACACATGGCACACCTGGGCGGCATGCTCGTCGGACTGCTGCTCATACTCTACTGGCGAGGCGGAGGCGGCAGCAGAGGACGAGGCGGCTACACACACTACGACCGAGGCAGCAACTCCTGGTCGGGTTTCCGCCAATGGTTCGCGTCCCTCTTCAAGAAGAAAGAGCCACACATCGACGTCACCTACGGCGGACGCTACGGGCAGGAAGCAGCCTACCGGCAGCAAAAGAAAGAGCAGGAAGAAGAACTCAACCGCATCCTCGACAAAGTGAAACAAAGCGGCTACGACGGCCTCACACCCGAAGAGAAGCGACGCCTCTTCGACATCACACGGAAGTAAAGCCCCAAGACCCTAAAGACCCTAAGGTCCTTAAAGTCCTTAAGGTCCCTAAAGTCCTTAAACAGAATGAAAGAACTCCTCAAGCGCCTCACCATAAGCATCCTGCTCGGCGCCAACCTCTGCACCATCCTGCTCCTATGGACGTGCATCGCACTCACATACGTCTCCCCCGACGTATGCCCACGCCTCTCACTCCTCACACTCGCATTCCCCGTCTTCCTCATCGCCGACCTCCTCTTCATCATACTCTGGCTCCTCTTCAAGGCAAGACTGGCATGGGTCCCCATCGCAGGAGCCCTGCTCGCAGGCAGCTACATCCTCGACTACTGCCCCCTCAACCCCACAGCAAACCACGCCGACACAGACAGCACAACCATCACCATCGTCTCCTTCAACGTCGGACACATGAAAGACGACCAGCAGCGAGAAGGACTACTCACCTTCCTCACCACCACCGACGCCGACATCATCTGCCTCCAGGAACTCAGTAAAAGCTTCCTCACCAACCACCAGGAATGGCTCGACACCGCAGCCTACCATTACCTGCAAAGCGGCAACGACGCCATCATCACACGACTCCCCATACTCAGCGACACCATCAGCATCCCATACCCCACACGCAGCAACCACAGCACTGCATGCTGGATAGACTGCCACGGAGACAGCCTGCTCGTCGTCAACAACCACCTCGAAAGCAACCACCTCAGCCCACAAGAACAAGACGAATACACCAACACCATCACCGACCCACACAAGGAAACCATCAAAAGCAGCTCAAGAATGCTCCTCAAGAAACTCAGCGAAGCAGCAGCATTCAGAGGCGCACAAGCCGACAGCATACGCTCACTCGCCCTGCGCAACGCCAACCACCCCGTCATCGTCTGCGGAGACTTCAACGACACACCCATCTCATACACCTACCAACGACTCGCACGTCAACTCCACTCAGCATACAGGCAAACAGGACTCGGACCAGGATTCACCTACTCCCGACGCTCCTTCCCAGTGCGAATAGACCACCTCTTCTACTCCAAACACTGGACATGCCACTCATGCCACATAGACAACACCGTCACAACCTCTGACCACTACCCCCTCATCGTCCGATTAAGCAAAAAAATGCATTAATCCTTCTTTAACGCATAAAAAAATCAACTTTTAGGCTTCCATTAAGGAAAAAAGTCGTATCTTTGCACGCTATAATGCACAAAACAGATTAAAAATAATTAAAACTTAAATAATTCAATCAACAATGCAAAACAAAGGATTTGTAAAGGTTTTCGCAGTTCTGCTGACACTCGTGTGCCTCTTCTACCTTAGCTTCTCAGTCGTAACCAGTCACTACGAGAACAAGGCCGAAGCACTCGCACAGACAGAAGGTCAGGCAACTGCCGACCGCTACCTGGATTCCCTGCTCAACAACAAGGTCTACCTCAATGTATGGACATTGAAAGAATGCCGCGAAATGGGCATCGGCCTGGGTCTTGACCTCAAAGGAGGTATGAATGTCATTCTCGAAGTCAGCGTGCCTGATGTCATCAAAGCACTTGCCGACCACAAAGAAGAAACAGACGAAAGCTTCCGCAAGGCCGTCGAACAGGCCACAAAAGAGGCTGCCGCCAGCCAAAGTGACTTTATTACCTTATTCGTAAAGGACTACAAAGCTCTCGAGCCAAACAAGGCCCTCGCCGAACTCTTCGCAACACAACAGCTGCGCGACAAGGTGACAACCAAGAGCACAGACAAGGAAGTCGAAAACGTCCTCCGCGCTGAAGTCAAGAGCGCCATCGACAACTCCTACAACGTCCTGCGCACACGTATCGACCGCTTCGGTGTCGTACAGCCTAACATCCAGGCCCTCGAAGGTCAGGAAGGCCGCATCATGGTCGAAATGCCCGGCGTGAAGGAACCCGAACGCGTACGTAAGCTGCTGCAAGGCAGTGCCAACCTCGAGTTCTGGGAGACCTATAACACACAAGAAATCGTGCCCTTCCTCGTCAACCTCGACACAAAACTTGCTGCAGCTCTGAGCGGCATCAAGGAAGAGACACCTGCCGACAGCACAGAGACCGTTGCAGAGGCTGTTGCAGAGACCGCTGCACAGGCCGAAGAGCCAAAGGCTGAAGAGAAGGCAGACACAGCCAAGACTACAGCCGACCTCGCATCTGCCATTGCAGAGAACAACGACGAGAGTCCTGCTGCAAATGCTTCTGCAGCCGACATCGAGAAGGCACACAAGGCACATCCCCTCTTGAGCCGCTTGCAGCTCGCACAGGGTGCCTATGGTTGCGTGGTAGGTTTCGCCAGCAAGCGCGACATGGACGACATCAACGAACTTCTTGCTTCGCCCGAAGCTAAGGAAGTGCTTCCCTCCGACCTCCGCCTCAAGTGGGGCGTGAAGGGCATGGGTGAAGGCGCCGGTGCAAACATCTACGAGCTCTACGCCATCAAGGTGACAGAGCGCAACGGCCGCGCGCCCCTCGAAGGTGACGTCGTTACCGATGCCAGCGACTCATTCGACCAGCAGGGACGCCCCTGCGTAAGCATGAAGATGAATGTTGACGGTGCACGCCGCTGGGCTGCCCTCACAAAGGCTAACCTCAAGCGTAGCGTTGCCATTGTACTTGATGACAATGTCTATAGCGCTCCCACCGTGCAGAGCGAGATTACTGGTGGTAACTCCGAAATTACTGGTAACTTCACTGCCGAAGACACCCGCGACCTTGCCAATGTGCTGAAGTCTGGTAAGATGCCTGCTCCTGCGAAGATTGTGAGCGAGGAAATCGTCGGTCCGTCTCTCGGTGCAGAGTCTATCCGCCAGGGTATCTGGAGCTGCGTCATCGCCTTCGTCATCCTCATGGTTTACATGATTGTCATGTACGGCTTCATTCCCGGCATGGTTGCCAACTGCGCCCTCATCCTGAACCTCTTCTTCACAATCGGTGTCCTGACAAGTTTCCAGGCTGCCCTGACCATGAGTGGCATCGCCGGTATGGTGCTGTCGCTGGGTATGGCAGTGGATGCTAACGTGCTCATCTACGAGCGTACGAAGGAAGAGATGAAGGCAGGCAAGAAGGTTCGCGAAGCACTTGCTGCAGGTTACAGCAATGCCTTCAGCGCTATCTTTGACTCTAACTTGACATCAGTCATCACGGCTATCATCCTCTACTACTTCGGTACGGGTCCAATCCGCGGCTTCGCTACGACGCTGCTCATCGGTATCATCGTCAGCTTCTTCACCGCAGTGTTCCTGACACGTGTTGTATATTCTCAGGTTATGGAAAAGGACAAGTGGCTCGGCCTCACCTTCCGCACCGCCATTGGCGACAAGATTTCCTTCCAGAACCCCACATATAAGTTCATGAGTGCCTACAAGAAGAGCTTCGCTATCTTCGGCACGCTGGCAGTCATCAGCATTGCCTTCATGCTCACTCGTGGCTTCAGCAAGAGCATCGACTTCACTGGAGGTCGCAACTTCGTGGTTCTGTTTGAGAACAATGTACAGCCCGAAGCTGTCCGCAGCCTGCTTGCCGAAGCATTCCCCGAAAGCAATACCAGCGCCATTGCACTGGGCACCGAAGGCAAGACCATCCGTATCTCTACGAACTATCGCATTGAGGAGGACGGCACAGACGTGGACAGCGAGATTGAGGCAAAGCTCTTCGAGACGCTGAAGGGCGGTGGTCTGCTGGCAAGCGACCTTACCCTTGAGAACTTCATCAACCGCGACGAACGTGCCGGAGGCTCTATCATCAGCAGCCAAAAGGTAGGTCCCTCCGTGGCTGAAGACATCACGAACGGTGCCATCTGGAGTGTCATTCTGGCCTTCATCGCCATCTTCGTCTACATCTTCATCCGCTTCCGCAACCTGTCGTTCTCCATTGGTGCCATCACTGCACTGATTGTGGACATCATCCTCATTCTGGGAATGTACAGCATCTGCTGGGGCTGGATGCCCTTCTCCCTCGAGATTGACCAGACGTTCATCGGTGCCGTGCTGACCGCCATCGGTTATTCTATCAACGACAAGGTGGTAGTCTTCGACCGCATCCGCGAGTTCCTCCACCTGCACCCGAAGCGCGACAAGCAGGAACTCTTCAACGAGTCTCTGAACAGCACCTTGAACCGTACCATCAACACCTCTGTATCTACGTTCATCGTACTTGCAGTCATCTTCTGCCTTGGCGGTGCCAGCATCCGCTCGTTCGCCTTCGCCATGATTCTGGGTGTCATCTTCGGTACGCTGTCTTCTATCTTCGTGGCTGCTCCCACGGCTTACCTCACCAGAGGCAAGAACATCGTGGAAGAGCCCGAGAAGAAGTAAGATGTAATACACAGGACCCAAGAAATCCTACTTTACTCTTATATATAGCAAGAGTCGCAACATTGCTTAGTCAGTGCTGCGGCTCTTCATTTTTCTTATTTTTGCTTTGTAGAGTCGATTGTTTTTCATATTTTTGCAGACGATATACACAAACAAGCTGTTCTATGAAGTCTTTCGCTAAGTTCATTTCTGCCGTTTTCATCGGTTTTTTTGCCTTAGTTCCTGCGGCGCAGGCACACAACTACAACGACCAAGGCATCTGCACCGATGCCGATTGCAGCGAGCCTTATCAGCCCGCCCCCTTGCAAGACGGCTGGCATTTGCTCAGCAATGCCGGCAATGTCGAATGGTTCTCTGCACAAGTGAACCAGGGCGGCAACAACATCTTCCTATGGGGAAAGATGGTGGCAGACATAGATTTCACGGGCGTCACGCACACTCCCATCGGGGTGAGTGATGCGACGAAGTTCAACGGCCGCTTCGACGGACAGGGTCATCGCATACTCAATCTCAAGCTGCGCACCTCGAAGGATCTGCAAGGCTTCTTCGGCGGATTGCGAGGCGGAGGCACAAGAGTCAGCAATCTCATCATTGATAAGTCGTGCCAGATTACAGGCAAGCAACGTGTGGGAGGCATTGCCGCCTTTGCTCAGACCATAACGGGCGACCCGATTGTCATCGAGAACTGCATCAACGAGGCGAACATCACGGGCACAAGCACCGCTGTTGGCGGCATCCTGGGAGGCAGTATGAGTCCTCATCCGGCCATTCACATTCTGGGTTGCATCAATAAGGGAATCATCCGAGGCTCAGGCGAATCAGCCACGATAGCGGGCTGGCTGGGCGACAACGCCGGCTCGCTCGTGGAGAGTTGCTACAATACGGGGCGCCTCACGGGCATCGACGGCGACAAGCGCAACATGGTGCGCCACGGAGGTTCCTCTGTCGTCCGAAACATCTTCGACCTCTACAAAAGCTCCATCTACACGCAAGGCATCAAGAAGGACTGGGTGACGGATGCTCCCCTAACGAGCGGCGAGCTCTGCTACTTCCTGTCTCTCGGACAGAACGGCGACGTCTGGAGGCAGACATTAGGCAGCGACGACGGTCCGCTTCCACTGGGAGACGGCCCAAAGGTCTACCTTTGCGGCAAGTCCAACTGCGACGGAAGCTTGATTGCCGACGAGTCGTTCTTCTCGAACGAGGACGAGGGGCTGGTCGTCGCAGGCCACCAGTTCGAGAAGGGTCACTGCCTTGTCTGCGGCTCCCTACAGCCCGGCTATGCCTTTCCGCCTCGCAAAGTCTTCCTGATGGGCGGGCAGAGTAATGCCGACGGACGCGCCGCAATCGGCACCATGCCACAGTATATCCAGGACTATGCCAATGGAGGGAGCAAGTTCTGCTACTGGAGCTATGCAAACGGCACAGAAGAGGCCTGGCAGATGTTCGGTGGAAAGTTCGCTCCATACATGCCCTACACTGACAACAACACGACGTCCCGCTGCGGCTTCGATGGCATCGTCTATCACCTCATAGAGCAGGCCTTGCACGAACGCTTCTTTGTCATCAAGGAGAGCCGAGGCGGCACAGCCATCGACACACGCTGCTCCAGCACGGGCAACCTCTGGTGGAACGCGGCTCCGGAGTGGTTGGCAACGGCTGCTCCACGCAGTGGCCACTCGCTGGCCCTCGAGTTTACGGAGAACATAGGGCTGTGCATCGATGGCGCTCTCTCACAGCTTGAGGAGGGCTACCAAATAAAGTGCATCATGTGGCATCAGGGCGAATCGGACCGCACACAAGCGGCTTCCTATCACGATAACCTTCAAGGGCTTGTGTCGTACCTGCGTTCGTGGCTCGTAGAGAAGACGGGCGACGAGCGTTACGCCACGCTGCCCTTCATTGCGGGCACAGTGAACCGAAGCAGCACGCAGTACAACGCCGTCGTGGAGCAAGCGGTGCTTCAGCTGGCGGAGGAGGACGCAAACTTCCACGTCGTGGACATGAGCGACTGTAAACTCGGGTCGGACAACCTCCACTTCGACGCCGTGGGCGAGGCCGACGCTGCCCAGAGGATGTTTGGCAAACTGGTGGAACTGGGATTGCTCAGCGAGGATGACGCCACGGGGACCTCTCCCGTCCCCTCCAAAGGAGTGGAGAATGGCTGGGAAGGATGCTTCGACCTGCAAGGACGGCAATGGCAAACGACGAGCGGCAGGCAGCCGAAGAGCCCCGGCATCTACATCATGGACGGCCGTAAGATGCTTGTCGGAAGCCGTTAACCAGTAATGATTCTCACGAAGGGAAGCACCTTCGCGGCGGTTCGAGCGGATTTGTAATCCGCTCGTGCTGTATATAGGGATTTGCAATCCCGCAATGCTGCGGCTCGAGAGGTTCAGCGCATTGCAAATGCTTATATTTTTAAGTTTCTGGAGTTATAAAATGGAGTTAAATAGGAAGTTATGCGCTACGCGCAGGGAGTTAAGCCAACAAGTTGGCTGGACAATAGCATTGGATGCTGACTGCTTAATGGTATTGTCCTTTTATAACTTCCACGAGCGTAGCGAGTCTACTTCCATTTTAACTTCCACTTTAACTTCAGAAACTTCAGTTATATGCCACACTGTCGGATTACAAATCCGACAGAACATCCAGAAAAAGGGCATTTTGTCAAGAAAATTGCATAAAAGTGACCCTCTGAGAATTAAAAATTTGCGGCCTCGGCGTGCCGCGGGCTAAAAGAACGGCTGTTTTTGGAATAAGGCTGATGCCTTATTATCAGGAGCTTAGCTTTTCGAGGGGTGTCAAAAAGCGTGCAAAAGGGGGCAAAATGACGTGTCGCGAGGGGTGATGCAACGTGCTGAAACGGATGACGCATAGTACTGCAAAGGCGAACGCACTATATTGCGTCGGATTTTCCCCCGTGGAGCGTCGCCAAATTCTGCGTTTTTTGAGCTCAAAAACGGCGAAAGTAAAAAATCTTTACATTATTTTGAAGAAAATCACGTCGCGTTTTTTGCCGCTTTTTGTCAAACTTTTCTCACGACGAAACATGGCGGTTGGCGCTCCGGGAGTCTCAGCCTCTGTTGCGGTAGGCCTGCGTGGTCATGCCGGTCATGCGCTTGAAGTATTTGCAGAAGAACGATGGGTTGGGGAAGTTCATGCTGTCGGCTATCTGCGCCACGCTCTTGTCCGAGTGCCGCAGCTCCACTTTGATGCGGGTCACGATGGCTTCGTCTATCCATTGCTTGGCAACCTTCCCGCTGACGCGCTTCACGAGTGTGCTCATGTAGCGGGGCGAGAGGAAGAGCCGGCTGGCATAGAAGTCGATGCCGTGCTCCTGCGTGGCATACTGGCTGACCAGTTGCACGAAGTCGGCAAACAACCGTCTGTCGCGAGAGAGAGAAGCGCGGCTGTCGTTCTCGTAGCGGTTCCAGTAGCTGTTTACCTGCCAGAGGAACGCCGCCACCAGATGCAGGATGACCTGCGCGTCGCGTCCGTCGCTCTGCATCACATCGCGGAGCATGGCATGGAGCGACTCTAGGCGTTGCCTCTCCCGAGCAGTCAGCATGAAGTTGAAGTCACGGACATGTCCGTCGAGCATCGTGGGGAGCGAGGTGGGGAAGGCAAGGCTGACCAGCTTGTCGGTGAGGGATATGCCGAAGCCACGTATGTCGTCGGAGAAGGCGCCAAGGCGGACGATGCTGTTATGGCTGAGGAAGACGACCTGACCCGCCTCGAAGGTTCTGGGAATCAGGTTGACCGTGGGATGCGCCGTACCCTTCAGCAAGACCATCACACGCATTTCTGGCAGCACGTAGGTGTCATCCGAGAGGCGCGACAACAAACGTCCCACGGGCGGATTGTACGCTACGACCAGGTTCTCGGAAATATAGTCGTCCAGCATCTGCCCGTTAGCCTCGCCGCGCAGCAGCTCGCTCAGTTGCTTCAAATCGAATTGGTGGAACTTCTTCATCGCATTTCGTCTTTGACGACACAAAAGTACACAAAATAACGCAAAAAACAGCTCTCCGACGAGAAAATCGTACGAAAAGGACATATATTCTACGGAAAAGATAGCGACGCTCTGCATAAAAACCCGTAACTTTGCACTCGGAAACATCACACAAACCGCAGTATCGACATGAGGAAAACACTCAGCTTACTCCTTTTGGCCGTGGGCCTGACGGTGACGCAGGCGCAGACGCTCGACGAATGCCAGCAGGCCGCCGAGAGAAACTACCCGCTCATCCGACGGATGGACCTCATCCGTCAGACCACAGACCTCAACGTAAAGAACATCCAGAAAGGGTGGCTGCCGCAGGTGTCGGCTTCCGCACAGGCCACCTACCAGAGCGACGTGACGGCTTTCCCCGAGCAGATACAGTCGCTCTACCAGCAGTTCGGCATCGACATGAAAGGGCTCAGGAAGGACCAATACCGCATTGCCATCGACCTGAACCAAACCATCTACGACGGCGGAGCCATCAGGAACCGGAAAGACATAGCGGCGCAAGAGGGAAAGGTGGAAGAGGCGCAGACGGAAGTAAATCTTTATAATGTACGCGAACGCGTGAATGAGATGTACTTCGCCTTGCTTCTTCTGAACGACCAGATACGCCTGCAGACCGACCTCCAAGCGCTGTTGCAATCCAACGAGAACAAGCTCTCCGCCATGTTCAAAAGGGGGACGGCCGCCGAAAGCGACTATCTGAGCGTCAAGGCGGAACGCCTCAACGTCGCCCAGGGACTGACGAATCTGCAGGCACGGCGTGCCACGATGGTCCGGATGCTCAGCACGTTCTGCGGCATCGACGTGAAGAGTCCCGTCAAGCCTGCTGCCGTCATGCCCGCCGAAGGCAACCTCCGCCCCGAACTCCTGCTGATTGACGCGCAGATACGGCTGGCCGATGCACAGCAGAAGGCACTCCGCTCGGCTCTCATGCCACGCCTCGGCGTGTTCGCCCAAGGGTTCTATGGCTATCCGGGCTACAACCTCTTCGAGGACATGATGAGCCGCAAGTGGTCGACTGGCGGCATGATAGGCGCCCGCCTCACTTGGAACATCGGCGCTCTCTACAGCCACAAGAACGACAAGGCCAAGCTGCAACTCGTCCGACAGAGTGCCGAGAACAGTCGCGAAGTATTCCTCTTCAACAACAACCTACAGCAGATTCAGCAGAACGAGGACATCCTTCGCTACCGACAGCTCATGGCCGACGACGAGGACATCATTGCCCTCCGCTCGTCCGTCCGCAAGGCTGCCGAGTCAAAACTGCAGCACGGCATCATCGACACCGGCGACCTCGTCCGCGAAATCAACGCCGAGAATGCCGCCCGACTGCAGCTCTCCACCCACGAAATAGAGATGCTCAAGGAGATTTACAAGTTGAAATATACCACAAATAACTAAGCCCTATGAAGAAGATACTGATGGCGGCAGGTGCCGCGCTGTTGCTTGTCGCCTGCCACGACAAGGAACAGGAATACGATGCCACTGGCACGTTCGAGGCCACGGAAATAACCGTCTCGGCAGAACAAAGTGGGACGCTGCTGACGTGGAACGTCGATGAAGGCGACAACCTGTCGGCCGGGCAGGAGATAGGACTGGTGGACACGACGCAGCTCTGGCTGAAAATCCTCGGACTGGAAGCCAACAAGGAGGTCTTCCAAAGTCAGAAACCCGACATGGAGAAGCAGATTGCAGCCACCAGGCAACAGCTCGCGAAGGCTCAGACCGAACAGCGTCGCTACAAAGAGCTCGTGGCCGACGGTGCCGCGCCAAGCAAGATGCTCGACGATGCCACGGCACAAGTGCAGGTACTCCAGCGGCAGCTCGACGCTCAGGTGTCCTCCCTCTCCACCACCACCGAGTCGCTCAGCAGGCAGATGAACGCCATCGACGTCCAGATCCAACAGCTCCGCGACCAGCTCGGCAAGTGCCATGTGGTCGCACCCATCGGCGGAACAGTTTTCGAGAAGTACGTCGAGCGCGGCGAGTTCGTGGCTCTCGGGAAGCCACTGCTGAAGGTGGCCGACACCGAGAACATATTCATCCGCGCCTACGTCACGTCGGGTCAGTTGCAGAGCATCAGGGTGGGACAGAAGGCAACCGTCTTCGCCGACTTCGGCGGCGGGCAGAAGAAGGAATACCAGGGCACCGTAAGCTGGATTTCGAACCGTTCCGAGTTCACACCCAAAACGATTCTCACCGATGATGAACGTGCAGACCTGGTCTATGCCGTCAAGGTCGCCATCAGGAACGACGGGTTTGCAAAGATAGGCATGTACGGGGAAGTGAAGTTCTAAACGCACGTCATGAACGCCATAGAAGTAAAGAATGTCAGCAAGAGCTACGGCAAGGCAAGGGCTTTGGACAGCGTTTCCTTCTCCGTCAGCAAGGGCGAAGTGTTCGGACTGATAGGGCCCGACGGCGCAGGCAAAACGTCGATGTTCCGCATCCTCTGCACCCTGTTGCTGCCCGAGGAAGGCTCTGCCACCGTCGATGGCTTTGATGTCGTGCGACAGATGAAGGAGGTAAGGCGGCGCGTGGGCTACATGCCGGGCAAGTTCTCCCTGTATCAGGACCTGACGGTACAGGAGAATCTGGAGTTCTTCGCCACCCTCTTCGGCACGACAATAGCAGAGGGATACGACAGCATCAAGGCCATCTATTCGCAGATAGAACGCTTCCGCGACCGCAAAGCTGGTGCGCTATCGGGTGGCATGAAGCAGAAGTTGGCCCTTTGCTGCGCTTTGGTTCACTCGCCGAGCCTGTTGTTTCTCGACGAACCCACTACCGGCGTCGACCCCGTAAGCCGTAAGGAGTTCTGGGACATGCTGGGTTCGCTGAAGGAAAGAGGCATCACCATCGTCGTCTCCACACCATATCTCGACGAGGTGAGGCGTTGCGAGCGGGTGGCTTTCCTTGACCACGGGAAGATTCGCGGCATTGACAAACCCGACATCATCCTCAGTCAGTTTGCCGACATCTTCAACCCTCCGGGCATCGGCCACAGCAGGAAGGAGGCGACAGAGAACGAGAATGTCATCGAGGTGGAACATCTCGTCAAGGCTTTCGGCACGTTCCATGCCGTGGATGACATCACCTTCAGCGTCAAGAAAGGAGAAATCTTCGGCTTCCTCGGCGCGAATGGAGCGGGCAAGACCACTGCCATGCACATGCTGACGGGCTTGAACCAACCCACCAGCGGCACGGGGACGGTGGTGGGATACGACATCCGGACGCAGCACGAGCAGATAAAGAAGCGCATCGGCTACATGTCGCAGAAGTTCTCGCTCTACGAGGATCTGACCGTCGCGGAGAACATCAGCCTCTTTGCCGGCATATATGGAATGAAGAAGGAGCACGTCGAGCGGAAGATGGAGGAAGTGTTGCGGCGCCTGAACTTCGAGGAGCATCGGGACGACCTCGTCGCCTCTCTTCCCCTCGGATGGAAGCAGAAGCTGGCATTCTCCGTGGCTATCTTCCACGAGCCGGGTGTCGTCTTCCTCGACGAACCGACGGGCGGCGTCGATCCCGCCACGCGGCGTCAGTTCTGGCAGCTCATCTACGACGCGGCAGAACACGGCATCACGGTCTTCGTCACTACGCATTATATGGACGAGGCGGAGTATTGCGACCGCATCTCCATCATGGTGGACGGCAAGATAAGCGCCTTGGGAACGCCCGACGAGCTGAAGCGCCGCTTCCATCAACCCGATATGGACCACGTGTTTACCTACTTGGCAAGACAAGCCACACGCAGCAGCGACTAACGAAACGACACGCCTATGAACCTGTTCACCAGTTTTGTCATAAAGGAATCGCGACACATCCTGCGCGACCGTCGCACGATGCTCATCCTCTTTGGGATGCCTATTGTGCTGATGTTGCTGTTCGGCTTTGCCATCACCAACGATGTGAAGAACGTGCGGACAATCGTCGTGACGTCGCAGATGGACCACCTCACGCGGCAAGCCGTAGAGCGTCTGGCGGCGTCGGAGTACTTCGACATCACCGCCACGGCCAGCACCGCCGGGGAGGCCGAAACGCTCATCCGGCGGCAGAAGGCTGACTTGGCCATCGTCTTTGCCAGCAACTTCGCTTCGAAGAAAAGCGGGCTGCAGTTCATCGTCGATGCCTCGGACCCCAACATGGCACAGCAATGGACGGCCTATGCCACGCAGACTTTGACGGGAGGGCAGGCGCAGACGGCCAACACGAAGATGCTCTACAACCCGCAAATGAAGTCGGCCTACAACTTCGTGCCTGCCATCATGGGCATGTTGCTGATGCTCATCTGCGCGATGATGACGTCTGTCAGCATCGTGCGGGAGAAGGAAAGAGGCACGATGGAAGTGCTGCTCGTCTCTCCCGTCAGGCCGCTGATGATCATCATTGCCAAGGCTGTGCCCTACCTGATGCTTGCCCTGGCCATCCTCGTCTGCATTCTGCTCATGGCGCGCTATGTGCTGGGCGTTCCGCTGGCAGGCGGCATCGGCTGGATCTTTGCTGTGAGCGGGCTCTACATCCTGCTGGCGTTGTCGCTCGGGCTGCTCATCTCGGACATTGCCAGCAGTCAGCTCATGGCTTTGCTGCTCTCGGCGATGGTGCTACTCATGCCCATCGTGATGCTTTCCGGAATGCTGTTCCCCATCGAGTCCATGCCCGAGGTGCTCCGATGGGTGTCGGCCGTCATCCCGCCCCGCTATTATATCGAGGCGATGCGGAAGTTGATGATCATGGGCGTGGGCATAGGCGACGTGATGAGGGAAGTGACGGTTCTGGCCGGCATGACTGCTTTGCTGCTGACCGTCGCACTCTTGAAGTTCAACAACCGACTGGAATAACTGCCGACGCCATGATTATCAAGCACCTCATACGAAAGGAGTTCCTGCAGATTCGCCGCAACGCGTTCCTGCCAAGGCTGATTCTCGTGTTCCCCATCGTCATTATGTGTGTCATGCCGTGGGTCATGAATCAGGAGGTAAAGAACGTGCGCGTCTGCGTGGTCGACAATGACCGTTCGGTGCAAAGCCAGCGTCTTGTCCACGACATCGAGCAGAGCCGCTACTTCATCTTCACGGGGCAGATGCCGACGTACCATGCCGCGCTGAAGGAGATAGAGAAGAGCCGGACCGACATCGCCCTGGTGATTCCGCCGCACTACAGTCGCGACCTCGCCATCGGACTGAGGCCGCAGGTGCTCATTGCCGCTAATGCGGTGAACGGAACGAAGGGAAGTATCGGCAGCAGCTACTTGCAGCAAATCGTCAGCTATAGTTCCACGCAGTCCTCCCCGAATGGGTTGTCCACTCTTTACCTCTACAACAAGCACCTCAACTACAAGGTCTTCATGATTCCGGCGTTGTTGGCTATCGTGATGATGCTGATGTGCGGATTCCTTCCAGCACTGAACATCGTGGGCGAGAAGGAAAGCGGAACCATCGAACAGATTAACGTGACGCCCGTTCCGAAAGCACAGTTCATCCTCGCGAAGCTGATTCCCTACTGGCTCATCGGGCTGTTCATCGTCACCATCTGCCTTGTGCTGGCGTGGGCGGTCTATGGCATCACGTGCCAAGGCCCTGTGCTCTTGGTCTATCTCCTTGCTATGCTGCTGGCCTTGTTCTTCTCCTCGTTCGGCCTGCTTGTCAGCAATTACAGCGACACCCTGCAGCAAGCCATCCTCGTCATGTGGTTCTTCGTGGTCTGCCTCCTGCTTCTGAGCGGCATCTTCACCCCTACCCGTTCGATGCCCGAATGGTCGTACATGACCACTTACGTCAATCCTATGCACTACTTCATCGATGCCATCCGGACGGTCTTCGTGCGTGGCGGCGGCTTCCAGAGTATAGCGCATCAGGTGCTGGCGCTCGTCGGGTTCGACGTCGTCATGTGCTCGTGGGCCGTCGTCAGCTATAGGAAGAACTCCTGACGGCACCTTTTTTCCCCCGAAATCCTAAGTTGCTCTGGCAGAAATACTACGCCAATGTGTTTGCACATACATGTAGATGCAATTGCATGTACATGTAGATGCAATTGCATCTACATGTATGTGCAAACAACCCGGCACGCTAAGTTGGTGGACGAGGCAGGAAAAATCGGCCGATGTTTTGTCCTTTGAGCATTTTTCCGTAACTTTGCAGTCGGAATGCCGACACGCGGGACGGATGGGAACACTCTATGGAAAAAAATCGAATATCAAACATCATAAACCGAAACATCATGCAGACAAACATCAAACGATTCGCCATCATGCTGACAGCATTGTTGGCCGTGAGCCTGACAGCCTGCTCGCAAAACAAACAGGCTAAGGGCAAGGGAAAAGTCCTGGTAGCCTATTTCTCCGCCACAGGCACGACGGAAGGCGTCGCCCGTCAGTTGGCAGAAGCCACAGGAGGCGACCTCTACAAGATTCAACCCGAGCAGCCTTACACGGAGGCCGACCTTGACTGGCGCAACAAGCAAAGCCGCTCGTCCCTCGAAATGAAGGACCGAAAGAGCCGGCCCGCCATTGCTGGAAAGCCAAAGGACTGGAGTAAGTACAATGTCGTCTTTGTGGGTTTCCCCATTTGGTGGAACACGTGCCCCACTATCATCAACACCTTCATGGAAAGCAACGAGTTCCGAGGCAAGACGGTCATCCCCTTTGCCACCTCCGGAGGCAGCAGCATCAAGCAATCCTGCGAGAACCTGAAGTCCGCCTACCCTGCCATCCGATGGAAAGAGGGCAAGCTCCTGAACCGACCCTCTAAGGAGGAACTGAAGGCTTGGACTAAAGGATTGTAAACCATGATACAGACATTCTTCAGGAGATGCATGGCTCTGGTGACGCTCCTTGCAGCCGCCAGTTGCAGCGAAGGCGAGGGCATCGAGGCAAAAGCACAGGCTCCGGCAAGCATGGGAAAGACACTTGTGGTCTATTACAGCTTTACCAACAACGTCCGCACCATAGTGGGCGAGATGACGAAGCAGGTCAGCGCCGACGTCGTGGAAGTGCAGCCGGCCGAAGAAGGACTGGACTATGCGGCCAACAACTACGAGATAGGCAGCAGTTTGATTGCAGCCATCCGCAATCATCCCGAGGATGCCGAGAGCTACCCCAGCATCAAACCCGTCGACATCGACTTCCAGAAGTACGACAACATCATTGTCTGCACGCCGCTCTGGTGGAGCCAGATGGCCGCACCGATGCAGAGCTTCCTCTTCCAGAACGGGCAGAAGATGGCCGGCAAGCACGTCGCTCTGATTGTCTCGAGCGCAAGCAGCGGCATCAGCAGCACGGTGGCCGATGCCAAGAGGCTCATCCCCGAGGCCGTATGGACAGGCGACGCGCTCTGGATAAACGACAGGAAACGAAGCCAGACGCCTACCCTTCTGGCCGAATGGCTTGCATCCCAAACCTTTCAAACCGTAACTGAAACCATGAAAATGAACATCACCATCGACGGACAGACACAGAGCGTGACGCTCGAAAGCAATCAGGCAGCACGGGAACTCCACGAGAAGTTGCAGGAAGGACCTGTGACCGTGACCCTCAACACCAGCGGAGGCTTCGAGATATGGGGTGCCTTGGGCTTCTCCCTGACCAGTAGCGACGAGCGCATCACTGCAGGTCCGGGCGACGTCATCCTGTATGACGACAGCAACATCTGCCTGCTCTATGGCTCCAACACCTGGAGCTATACGCGCCTCGGAAAGATAGACGGACTCGACGAAAGCCAGCTTCGCAACTTCCTCAAGGCAGGCGAGCGGAACATCGTCGCCGTCCTCTCGCTCACTTCCGACGCAACTGCCCTTAACGACCTTAAGGTCGCTAAGGACTCTAAGGACCTTATCTTCAACATGAAAGGCCAGCAGGTGGAGCAGACGCCAAAGGGCATCTATGTCACCAAAGGCAAGAAGGTAGCTTATAATAAATAATGTATCAACCCATCATCATACAGCCTTGAAACACACAATCACCATGATGGCAATGATGCTTGCACTCGACGCCTCCAGCCATGACGCTGCTGTTTTTCCAAGCTAAACCACAGACAACTATGATTTCAAACAAAGAGAAAGCCCTCGTTCTGATTGCAGTGAACGAGGCAAAAGGCGATATAGAGGAGCTCAAGAAGGCTTTGGACGAAGGCTTCGAGCAAGGTCTGACCGTGAGCGAAGCCAAGGAGGCTCTGTCGCAACTCTATGCCTACACGGGTTTCCCACGCAGCCTGAACGCCCTGGGAGCCTTGCAGCAAGTCATCAAGGAACGTGCCGAAGCCGGCAAGAAGACAGAGGAAGGTCGCGAAGCCGACCCGCTTCCCGAGGACTACGACGCTGTCAAGCAGGGCACCGAGGTACAGACAAAGCTCTGCGGCGGACAGCCGTTCACCTATACCTTCGCTGCCCAGAGCGACTACTACCTGAAGGCTCACCTCTTCGGCGACATATTTGCCCGCAACAACCTCACCTTTGCGGAGCGCGAGATAGTGACCGTCTCGGCCATCTCCGCCCTGCCGGGATGCGAGCCGCAGCTCAGGGCACACGTCAGCGGGGCACGCTGTATGGGTGTCACAGACGCTCAGCTCCGCGACATCCCCACCGTCCTTCGCAGCAAAGGCCTTGAGGCTGAAGCCGTCCGCACAGAGCAGGCTCTGGCCGAACTCTTCGGCGAAACCTGTCAGGCAGCACAGCCTGTCGACTTCAACATCTGGCCTAAAGGCGAGCCAAATCCCTATGGGAAGTACTTCACCGGACAGAGTTATCTGGCCGACATGGGTGCCTTGATGAACGTCACATTCGAGCCTCGCTGCCGCAACAACTGGCATATCCACCATCGACAGGTGCAGGTCTTGATCTGCGTCGCCGGTCGTGGTTGGTATCAGGAATGGGGCAAGCCGGCCGTCGAGATGCGCCCCGGCACCGTCATCGCCATACCTGCCGAGGTGAAGCATTGGCACGGAGCCGCCCGCGACGCATGGTTCCAGCACCTCACATATCATAAGGACGTGCAGCCGGACGCTTCCAACGAATGGCTCGAGCCTGTCAGCGACGAGCTTTACGACCAGCTGAAGTAAACCCATCGGCAGGCATCGTCATCAGACATGGCGTGCCGCATCGCCAGTACCACCGTGGGAGTACTGCAGTACCACCGTGGGAAAACTCCAGTACTCCCACGGTGGTACTGGAGTTTCCCTATAGGGTTCAAGTCAAAAACTGCTTTTGTGCCTTTTCATACCTCATGCCACATTTTTCGACATTCTGCTTCGTGTTTTGAATTTTATATTTTGAATTTTGAATTATATGTCGTAACTTTGCACCCACATATTACTGATAACGACACAACACAATGAGTCCAAACGAACTCAACGAGCAGCTGAAGCAGACCGTCAGCCAGCTCTCGGAGCCCGAATCGCTGCACGGCCTTTTCCGCGAAGTCAGCGAGGGCGACCCACTTCCATCAGCCCCTGCACTGGCTGAGATTATCGACCTTTGCCGTGCCATCCTGTTCCCCGGCTTCTACGGCAAGTCTCTCCTCAGTCGCGAGACACTCCCCTATCACATCGGCGTCAGCCTAGATCGCCTTAGCCACCTGCTCACGCAACAGGTTTTGGCAGGCCTCTGTTTCCAAAGAACCGAGCCGGTGGAGACGTGCAAACTCACCGAAAAGGCACAGACGATTACCGGCGATTTCATCGCCTGGCTGCCAGAACTGCGCCAGATACTGGCCACCGATGTCGAAGCAGCCTACAACGGCGACCCGGCTGCCGATTCGTATGGTGAGATCATCAGTTGCTACCCCGTCATCAAGGCACTCACCTGCTACCGAATCGCCCACGAGCTCCTGCTGCTGGGCGTGCCCTTGATACCTCGCATCATTACCGAAATGGCTCACAGCGAAACGGGTATCGACATCCATCCGGGTGCCCAGATTGGTCATCACTTCACCATCGACCACGGAACAGGCGTGGTGATCGGAGCGACTTGCATCATCGGCAACTACGTCAAACTGTATCAGGGCGTTACGCTCGGCGCGAAGAGTTTCACGCTGGACGACAACGGCAATCCCATCAAGGGCATTCCCCGCCACCCGATACTCGAGGATAACGTCATCGTTTACAGTAATGCGACGGTCCTGGGACGCATCACTCTGGCTCAAGGCACCGTGATAGGCGGCAACGTCTGGGTAACCGAAAGCACCAAGCCAGGCGAGCAAATCGTACAGGCCAAGAAGCGAAAGAGCCAACTGGTACGGCCCGAAGACTGGGGATGCCTGTGACAGTCCATAGTTCATAGTCCATAGTTCATAGTTAAATAACAAGCTAACAAATGCAGAATCCCAAGTGGAACACTCCAGCGAGCAAAGCCGGAGAAGAGTTCGAAATGATAGCCAAGACCTTCCAAGGCCTTGAAACTGTGCTCGCGACGGAGCTTATAGACCTCGGCGCAAACAACATACAGATAGGACGCCGCATGGTGTCGTTCACCGGTAACAAGGAGCTGCTCTATCGTGCGAACTTCCAACTCCGCACGGCCATCCGCATCCTGATGCCCATCAAGCACTTCCGCGCCACCTCGGCCGACGAGGTGTACGAGGCTGTGCAGCAAATCGATTGGACCAACTACCTGACCAACGAGACCACGTTCGCCGTGGATAGTGTGGTCTTCAGCCAAGAGTTCCGGCACTCTAAGTTCGTGGCCTACAAGGTGAAAGACGCTATTGTCGATCAGATGAGGGAGCGTACGGGAGAGCGTCCGAACATCCGCGTCACCAATCCCGACCTGCAGCTCCACATCCACATCGCTGAGTACGAATGCACCCTCTCGCTCGACACGAGCGGAGAAAGCCTGCATCGTCGTGGCTACCGACAGGAGACGGTAGAGGCTCCACTTAACGAAGTCCTCGCTGCCGGCATTATTATGCTGACAGGTTGGAAGGGCGAATGCGACCTCATCGACCCGATGTGCGGCAGCGGCACTATAGCTATCGAGGCAGCTTTGATTGCCCGCGGCATCGCTCCTGGCGTGTATCGCAAGGAATATGCCTTCGAGAAATGGCCCGACTTCGACCAGGAACTCTTCGACAGCATCTACGAGGATGAGTCACGCGAGCATGAGTTCGAGCATCACATCTACGGCTACGACATCAATCATAATGCTGTTGCCATCGCCACGACCAACGTCAAAGCGGCTGGTTTGAGCAAGGAAATCACCATCCAACAGCAGGACTTTGCCGACTTCAAGCAGCCCGCAGAGAAAGCCATCATCATCACCAATCCCCCTTACGGCGAGCGCATCTCGGCACCCGACCTGCTTGGCCTCTACAAGATGATAGGCAGCAAGTTCAAACACGACTTTACGGGTAACGACGCTTGGGTGCTCAGCTATCGCGAGGAATGCTTCGACCAAATCGGACTCAAGCCGTCGCTCCGCACACCGCTCTACAACGGAAGCCTCGAATGCGAACTGCGTAAGTACCAGATGTTCAGCGGGAAATTCAACGATATGCGTGCCGGAGGAGGCGACATAAAGACGGCTCAGGAGCGTCGCATGATGGCGGATCGCAAGCGGTTCAAGCAGCATCGTGACTTCAAGGAACGCCTCGAGGACGATCCCCGCGAGCGTTTCACCCGCAAGAAGGACCGCGAAGACTATCGCAGAGACAGCAAGAAAGGCGACTTCCGCAAGGAGTTCAAGGGCGAGCGCAAGGACTACCGAGGCGACGCACGCAAGGATTTCCGCTCAGACCGCAAGCCGTTCGACAAAAATAAACCAGCTAAGAAATATGGTAAGAAACGCTATGACGATGAAGATTAAATACCTTATTCTATCACTCCTCATGCTCTCCACGACCGGTTCACTCTTCGCCCAGAAGCTCTTCACACTCGAAGAACTCAATTTCGGCGGGAAGAATGCTTCGAAGTTCTACCCCGAACGATGGCAACTGCGCTGGGACGGGAACCGACTCATCGATGCTGCCGACAAGACGAAGCCTGTCGTCATCGACCCCAAGACGGGCAAGGCAATCGAAGGCGAAACGGTCAACCTCGACGCAAACAAGCGTTCGCGACACGACGGGGAACTGGAATTCTGCAAGGCCTCCGGTGCTGTTGCGTTCCTGCGCAACAATAACCTGTTCGTCCTGACTGCCGACGGCACCGAACATCAGCTGTCGAGCGACGGCTCGCGGGAGATTGTGTACGGTCAAAGCGTGCATCGCGACGAGTTCGGCATCTATAAGGGCACGTTCTGGAGCCCCGACGGGCAGCAGCTCGCCTTCTACAGGATGGACCAGAGCATGGTGGCGGACTATCCGCAAGTCAACACGTTTGAGCGCGAAGCAACCCTTGCTCCGGACAAGTACCCAATGGCGGGCATGACGTCGCACAAAGTGACGGTGGGCATCTTCTCCCTCGCCACGGGGAAGACCATCTACCTCGACCTCGGCGACCCCACCGACCGTTATTTCACCAACATCTGCTGGGCGCCCGACGGAAAGACGCTCTATCTCTACGAGCTCAACCGCGACCAGAACCACACGACACTCGATGCCTACGATGCCGCTACAGGTCGTAAGCTCCGCACCCTGCGCGAGGAGAGTTCCGACAAGTACGTCGAGCCCCTCCACCCTATTACTTTCTTACCTTGGGACAGCAGCAAGTTCATCTATTGGAGCTGGAAGGATGGCTTCAAGCACCTGTATCTGATGGACATCGAGGGCAAGGAACTCGGCCAACTCACCAGCGGTAAGTGGGTCGTCAAGGAGCTTGTCGGCTTCTGTCCAGCCACGAAGAGTGCCATCATCATCACTAAGGAAGCAGGCGACTTGCAACGCAACATCTACCGTCTCGACCTGAAGACTAAGAAGAGGACCTTGCTCGATAATGGTCGCGGATGCCACTCCGCGCAGCTCTCTGCCGATGGGCGTTACCTCATCGACACTTGGCAAGAACCAACTTTGCCACGTGCCTGTGCCGTGACCGACACGAAGACTGGCAAGCAGAGCCTGCAAAGAACGGCTAAAGACCCGTGGGAAGGTTGGTATCAACCCATATTTGAGCAGGGCACCATCCTCGCTGCAGATGGCGAGACGACACTCTACTGGCGCATGGTCAAGCCGATGGATTTCGACCCGAGCCGTAAGTATCCGACCGTCGTATATGTCTATGGCGGCCCGCACGCCCATAATGTCGAAGCATCGTGGCACTGGGGCTCGCGTTCCTGGGAAACGTATATGGCACAGAAAGGCTATATCCTCTTCATCCTAGACAACAGAGGAAGCGAGGACCGAGGCCGCGACTTCGAGCAAGTTACCTTCCGGCATTTGGGTCAGGAGGAGATGAAAGACCAGATGCAAGGCGTGGCGTTCCTGAAGTCGCTGCCTTACGTGGATGCCGACAGGCTTGGTGTGCACGGCTGGAGCTACGGCGGATTCATGACGACATCGCTCATGACGACCTATCCCGACGCGTTCAAAGTGGGCGTGGCAGGCGGCCCGGTCATTGACTGGAAGTGGTATGAAGTGATGTACGGCGAGCGTTACATGGACACGCCCGAGCAGAATCCCGAGGGCTACGAGCAGGCCAGTTGCATCCCGAAAGCCAAGAACCTGAAGGGAAAACTGCAGATAATCATTGGCATGAACGACCCCACGTGCGTTCCCCAGCACAGCCTGCAGTTCCTCAACGCCTGTGCAGAAGCCGGCACGCAGCCCGACTTCTTCGTCTATCCAGGCGAGGGTCACAACATGGCCGGCCACAAGAGCGTCCACCTGCACGAGAGGATAACGCAATACTTTGAAGACTATCTGAAGCCCCTCTCCAACCCCTAACCAATCACAAATAACATGAGTAGAATTCTTTTATTAGGCAGCGGCGGGCGCGAACATGCGCTGGCCTGGAAAATAAGTCAAAGCGACAAGTGTGAGAAACTGTACATCGCTCCCGGCAACGCCGGCACGGCTGAGGTGGGCGAGAACGTCAACATCAAGGCCGACGACTTCGAAAGCATCAAGATATTTGTGCTGAGGAACCGCGTGCAGATGGTTGTGGTGGGTCCTGAAGACCCGTTGGTTAAGGGTATCTACGACTATTTCAAGAACGATGCGGAGTTGAGAAACATCCCTGTCATCGGCCCGAGCAAGGCGGGGGCGGTGCTTGAAGGGAGCAAGGACTTTGCCAAGGGTTTCATGCAAAGGCATGGTATCCCGACGGCGGCCTACCGTACCTTTACCGGCGAGACACTCGAGGAGGGCAAAGCCTTCCTGCGAACCCTGCAGCCGCCATACGTCCTGAAGGCCGACGGACTGTGTGCCGGCAAGGGCGTCCTCATCCTGCCCACGCTGGAAGAGGCAGAGAAGGAGCTGGGCGAGATGCTGGGCGGCATGTTCGGCGGTGCAAGCAGTCGTGTCGTCATCGAGGAGTTCCTGGACGGCATCGAGTGCAGCGTCTTCGTCCTGACCGACGGAAAGACCTACAAGATACTGCCCGAGGCGAAGGACTACAAGCGCATCGGTGAGGGCGACACCGGCCTGAACACGGGCGGCATGGGCAGTGTGAGTCCCGTCCCGTTTGCCGACAAGGAGTGGATGACGAAGGTGGAAGACCGCATCATCCGTCCCACGGTGGAAGGCCTGAAAGCCGAGGGCATCGACTACAAAGGCTTTATCTTCTTCGGCCTCATCAACGTAGGAGGCGACCCGAAGGTCATCGAGTACAACGTCCGCATGGGTGATCCGGAGACGGAGACCGTTATGTTGCGCCTGAAGAGCGACCTCGTGGACCTCTTCGAAGGCGTTGCCACAGGCACATTGGCAGAGAAAAAGGTCGAGTTCGACGAGCGCGCTGCCGTCTGCATCATGCTGGTGAGCGGCGGTTACCCAGGCTCGTACGAGAAGGGCTTCGAGATAACGGGCGTCGAAGATGTGTGGGGCAGCATCGTCTTCCACGCCGGGACAGCCAAGAAGGACGGTCAACTCGTCACCAGCGGCGGGCGAGTGATTGCCGTAAGCAGTTATGGAAAGGACAAGGAGGAAGCCCTCGAGAAGAGCTTTGCCAATGCTAAGCTGATAACGTTCCAAGGCAAGAACTTCCGCCGAGACATAGGGGCAGACCTCTGACGCCCCTCTCCAACCCCTAACCCCTCCTCCCCAAAAGGTGAGGTGGGGATAATTCGTTAATTCCAACGTGAGACAGAATCGGCTCCAGAACAAGGTTGCAGGGAGTGAGTTCACACTCCCCCTCTGCGCGATTGCCGCTATTGGTATGTGGTGGTTGCCGCAGAAGGCGTTCGACGTGCGCTGCCTCATGGGGCTGGTGCTCTGCCTGCTGACGACGTACATCGTCATGGAGACGAATGCCCGATGGCACATCATCCGCATCCGCACCCGCATGATGGCGTGCGTCTGGCTCATTCTGGCAGCCAGCCTGTCGTTCATGCATCCCCTGGGCGAGCCCATTGTCGCAGCCGCCTTCATGAGCCTGAGCTACCTCCTTTTGTTCCACAGCTACCAGCGCAGGCGTCCGCAGCTCGACGTCTTCCACGCCTTCCTTATGCTCGGCATAGGCAGCTTCTGTGCGCCCGTCATGCTGGCAATGGCGATTCCCTTCTTTCTCTACCTGGGCATCTTCCTTCGCACCCTGACGGGGAAAGCGTTCTGGGCAGGCGTGCTGGGCATCATCGTACCCTATTGGTGCTATGCCGTCTGGTGCTTCGTCACGGAAGATTGGCAGGGTTTCTTGTCAAGGCTGACCGATATGGCACAATTTGAGATGCCGAGCTTGGAGCAGATGACGTCGATGCCGTTCGTCTGGCAAGTCTCGGCAGGCGTCGTCGCCCTGCTCAGCATCATAAGTCTTCTGCACTACCTCAGCACGAACTACGACGACAAGATACGCGTGCGCATGTACCTTTATATATATGTGTCGCAGACGCTGCTGATGATGGCCTACCTTGTCCTGCAGCCCGTGCACTATCAGACCACGATGGCTCTGCTCGTCTGCAGTGCCAGTCCGCTCATCGCGCACTATTTCTCGCTCAGCCGAAGCCTGCTGACCTCCATCCTTTTCCTGCTCTCCCTGCTGCTCGTGGCAGGCATGGCGACCCTGAACCTCTGGCTGACCTCATTCACCTTTTAGGGAGGGATACTCAACGCCCTATAGGGGAATGACTGACGCCCTATAGGGGAGTTGCAAAAGAGTACTACCTCTTTCATAACAAAGCACTACCTCTTGGGGAGAAAAGGTATACCTCTTCAGCCCAAAAGGTAGTGCTTATGGAGACAGCCTCCCGTCCCTTACCAGATATCCTCAGGCTCCTCGGGGTTGTCATAGACCTCCTTCGGCACGTACTCGAAGTAGTCCATGAAGAACTCCTTCGTCTCCTCGTCGAGGACGGACTTGAAGCGGATGTAGAAGTTCATGTTAGGCTGCAGGTAGGTGTTCAGTATGATGCGGCGCGACATGTAGTGGAACGTGCGGACAGAGGCATTGCTGCCCAGCTGGTTGGTCCACGAGTTGGGCGCCTTCATGAAGCCCTTCGTGCGCATCGCCTTCGTAACCTGGTCGTTGTATTCCTCGTCGTCGGTGTCAGCCTCCCAGCCCACATCGGATGGCAGCGTGACAGGTCCCAGCCTCTTCTCCAGTCCGCCGATGCGAAGGTCCATCGGGATGCCCGTGACGTACATCCTGTCTCGGTCGGTGCCGAAATACACCTGAGCGATGGAACGCACACGCGAACCAGTGGCCACGCCGAAGCGAATCTCGTACTGGCCGGCACGCGGCACGGGCGGCAGCTTCATCGTGAAATCGTAACGCCCGATGATGTTGAACTCGTCGCCCTGCAGGTTGTGATAGCCGGACAGGTAGCCCTGCAGATAGTAGAACTGCGTTCCCTCGCGGATTTCAATGTCCTTGATGTACGGATAGTTCGTAGGGATGGCCCTGACGTTCGTAGCTCCGAACACATAGTAGGCACGGTTCTGGCGGATATCATTGTTCATCAGTTCGGGCATCATACAGCACGCATCGATGCGGATACGCTCGCCCGACATCTGGTTGCACACATTCTCCGTGCAGACAAGCAAGTTGTCGATGGGATAGACGACAGCATTGGCCACGCTGGTAGCATCCGTGCCCGCATCCTGATAGGACAGCACCCTGACGCCCTCATTCTCCTGCGGGAACGCACTCGAACCCTTCAGCGGAGGGAATAGACCACTCTCGTGGTAGTCGTTCACATTCTCGCGTGTGGGACCGAACTGCCCTCGGCCGTTCCTGAGCCTCGGGAACCTGTTCAGGCAGATACCGCCGCTCTCGGCACTCTCATACGTCTTCAGCAAGCGGGGGAAGCCCATCGTCTGGTAGTAGTCCATGATAGGAATCGTAGGACCCTTAGCCGAAGTGGGGTGATAACCCAACTCATTATAGTGAATCACCAGCTTGTCCTTGCCGATGCGCTGCGGAAGCAGATGGTACGTAACAAACTGGTTCAGCACGTTCATCTCGTTGTCGTAGTCATCGTCGTACTGAATGCCTTCGATATAATCGAACAGCCCCGAGCCACGCAGGAATTCGCAGACGTCCTCGACCGTGATGTCCTTGGCACTCTTCCCCAGCTTGCCTTCCCAGAAACGGTCAGTCTCAGCAAAAAGCGTATAGCCATAGTAACGGTGCGGAGGAATAGTGCCCACCTGGCCGACAGAAGTATGCTTGGGCAAATCCTTCACGCCGCCGCTCAGGTAGAGGTACTCCCATGTCTCGTCCCTATAGGCATTGAGCGTGTCCTCCAGCCCGCAAGCCAGTATCAGGCGCGACATTACGCTGTAGCCACTCTCCGTATCCTTGGCCCACATACGCATGAAGTCGCCCAGACGGCCATCGCTTGGAGCAACCACACCTTCCATCTGATGCACAAAACCATTCGTAAGGACTATGCCGCGGTTCACCTTCGACACCACGGCAACATTGTCGATGCTGATGCTGTCCAGGTCGTTCTGCCCATAGAAGACGCGCAGCTTGCGGTTGTTCATATTGGCCAGGCCGAACTCATGCTCATGGTCGGGGAAGTCGGAGATATCGAAAGCATACTGGTCACCACTGTCCAACACGCTGTTGAAGACAATCACCTTCTCTATGCTGTCCAGCGTTGACTTCTCCGTGAAACCATCCCACGACGGCTCAGAGATAATGCCATGCTCGTACAAGGTGTCCAGATAATCCTGCACAGCATCGTTCGTCGGCGCAAACACAGTATAGTGCCCGCGTGCAGAAAGCAGCTGCCGCAAAGTCGTCTGCGAGTATTGGCTCACAGGAACCTTGCCAAGCAAACGAACATATTCACTGTAGTATTCCTTGCTGTCAAGGTATTGCATAATGGTCTTACCCTCGAAGACATAACGGGCAGAGTCGTCTATTGTCTCGGTACACCCTACAAAAGCAAGAAGCATAGCAGCAAAGAAAAAAACTTTCTTCATTTGAAAATAATTAGTTCGATACACCTCGCTGATGAGGTCTCTCTGGTTAATAATTCTTTTAGTTTTAGTTCTGTAACCACCCACATACGCTCACGCGCATGAAGTATTTCGAGGACAAATATACAATTTTTTACAATATCCTGTATATATTAAGAGCTTTTTTCCATAAAAAAATGTAACTTTGCAGGCATGAAACCCTATCTCGTCGATATTCCTGTGCTTATTCTGTTCTTCAACAGACCGCAGCAACTCAGCCAAGTCTTCGGGCAGGTCAAGAAGGCTCGCCCATCTCGTCTGTTCCTCTATCAGGATGGCCCGCGCTCCGAAAAAGACATGCCCGGCATCATGGCCTGCAGGGAAGTGGTGGCCGAGGTCGATTGGGAATGTCAGGTGGAAACACTCTATCAGGAACGCAACTACGGATGCGACCCCTCGGAATACATCTCGCAGAAGTGGGCATTCAGCCATGTGGACCGCTGCATCGTACTCGAAGACGACGACGTGCCTGCACTCAGCTTCTTCTCCTTCTGCAAGGAAATGCTCGAACGATATGCCGACGACCAGCGCATAACCATGATAAGCGGCTTCAACGTCGAGGAACAAACCGACGACATCGAGGCTGACTACTTCTTCACAACCAACTTCAGCATCTGGGGATGGGCATCCTGGCGACGCGTCATCGACCAATGGGACGAGCATTACACATGGCTCGACAACCCGACAACCGTCCGTCAGCTTGAAGAAATAATACGCGAACGCGGCTACCGCGACGACTTCCTGCCTATGTGCCGAAAGCATCGGCAACAAGGAAAAGCATTCTACGAGACCATCTTCTGGTCGCACCTTCTCCTCTCGAACGGCCTTGCCATCGTGCCCAGACGCAACATGATCAACAACCTCGGCGCCACAGCCGACAGCACGCACTTCGGTGGCTCGCTACAGACAATGCCCCGAGGCTACCGACGCATCTTCACGATGAAGCGCTTCGAGCTACCCGAGGGTCACACCCTCGCACATCCGCCCTATGTCATCGAGCACTTGGCCTACCGACATCGCGCATATCGCATCATGGGATGGATGTGTCCGACTGTAAAAATTGCCCGTTCCATCGAGGAATTTTGGCTTAACCTGCGATACGGGAACTTCCGTTTCATCGCCAAATCCATCCGCCGACGCATCATGAAATGGATGGGAAAGGAGGACTACCGATGACCAAAGTCCTGCTCGTCAGCACCAGCGAACGAACCGGCGGAGGCGCCATTGCTGCCCGCCGCCTCATGGAAGCACTCAACGCCAATGGCGTCAAGGCAAAGCTCATGGTACGCGATAAGCAGTCGGACGCCGTAACTGTCGTCAAGGTAGGAAACAAGTTGCCGAAGCTTCTGGAACGCCTCGCCATCCTGCCCCTTTGCGGTTTCCGTCGTTCTCGTCTATGGCAGGCAGACATTGCCAATGTAGGCATCAGCATCACCCACACTAAAGAGTTCCAAGAAGCAGACGTCATCCACCTCCATTGGATATGCCAAGGTATGCTTTCGCTCGATGAAATGGGCAAAATTCTAAGCAGCGGCAAGCGCATCGTCTGGACATTGCACGACGAATGGCCCTACCTTGGCGTATGCCATTATCGAGGCGAATGCACAAGCCAGGAATGCAGGAAATGTCCCATCCTCTGCAGCTCCCTACCTTATTATATATATAAGCGCAAGCACAGCATGTACCAACGATGGCATCCCACATTCGTCGGCTGCAGCCAATGGATTGCAGGAGAAGCACGACGCGCCATGCCTTCGCAGCACATCCTACACATCAACAACTGCATCCCCTCTGCCCTTTTCCATCCCACCGACATGCAAGAAGCTCGCCGGGCTCTCTCCCTGCCGCAGGACAAACGGCTGCTCCTCTTCTGCAGCCAAAAGGTTACCGACGAGCGCAAGGGCATCACCTATCTCATCGAAGCGCTGAAGAAGCTCAAGCAAGAAGACGTAAGACTCATCATCGTAGGCAAAGACTCGGAACAGATACCACTGCCGGAGGGGGTCAAAGCCTATCATTTTGGCTCCGTCAGCGAAGAGATGATGCCAAAGCTATACAGCGCTGCCGATGCTTTCGTCACGCCAAGCCTGCAGGACAACCTGCCCAATACGATAGCCGAAGCCATGAGTTGCGGCACGCCATGCATAGGTTTCAACGTGGGAGGCATACCCGAGATGATTGACCATCTCACTGATGGCTATGTGGCTCGCTACCGTGATGCTGCCGACCTGGCAGAAGGCATACGCTTTGTCCTCGGCCATGACCTTCGCCATGCCGCCCGTCATAAGGCTGCAGAGGCATACAGCGAGACACGCGTCGCCCAGGAATACATTAAACTCTATCAGGCATAGCATGAAGCCCCTCTTTACCATAGCAACCGTCACTTACAATGCCGAACAGGTCCTCGAACGCACCTTGAAGAGCGTTGCCTCGCAGGACTATGCCCGCATCGAGCATCTTATCATCGACGGCTGCTCCACGGACCATACGCTCTCCCTCGTGCAGCGATACGTTGAGCAGAATCAAGCACGGCATAACATACGCCTCGTCTGCGAACCCGACAACGGACTCTACGACGCCATGAACAAGGCTCTGCTTGCTGCTACAGGCGACTACATCGTCTTCCTCAATGCAGGAGACTGCCTGCACAGCACTGATACCATCTCTTCCCTCGCCGAGAAAGCAGGCTGGACAAAAGGCGGGCACAGGCATCCTGCCATTCTATATGGAGATACTCACGTCGTTGATGACAATGGCAACTTCCTCCGCCAGCGTCGACTCACACCGCCAGAGAAGCTCACGCCCGACAGCTTCCGCGACGGCATGCTTGTCTGCCATCAGTCGTTCTATGTACGTACTGACATTGCGAAACAAGATCTTTATGACCTCAACTACCGCTACTCTGCCGACTTCGACTGGTGTATCCGCGTCATCCGACACGCCATTCGACGTCGCATCAGGATAGTCAACACGCATCTCGTCCTGACGGACTATCTCAACGAAGGCATGACGACACGCAACCACCATGCCTCCCTGAAGGAGCGTTTCCGCATCATGGTGCATTACTATGGATGGCTTCCCACCGTCCTCCGTCACTTCTGGTTCATCCTCCGAACCATCATTAAAAGGTGAAAAAGTAAAAGGTGAAAAAGTAAAAGGGGAAAAGGTGAAAAAGTCAAAAGTAAAAAGTAAAAAGTAAAAAGTGATGCTTGAGCCATATTATCA
>JAFUGG010000036.1 GCA_017469525.1 Bacteroidaceae bacterium
AACTTTCAACTCTTTAACTTTCAACTTTCAACTCTTTAACTTTCAACTTTAATCCCCCTCTCCATCCATCCTTGCAGGATGATTGTTGCACTCACCTCATCGACGAGTGCCTTGTTTCTGCGGGCCATCTTGCCGATGCCGCTTTGCAGGATTGTCTGCTGCGCCAGGACGCTGGTGTAGCGTTCGTCCCACATATCGATGGGCACCGCGGGGAATGTCTTCTGCAGTTGCTCCACGAAGGCTCTTACGCGCGGCAGGTTGTCGCTGTCTCTGCCGTTCGTCTGCTTTGGCAATCCCACTACGAAGCGTTCCACCTGTTCCTTGGCAAGGTAGTCCTTCAGGAAGGCCAGCAACTTTGGAGTCTCCACGGTTGTCAGCCCGCCCGGAATAATCTGCAAGGGGTCCGTCACAGCCAAACCGGTGCGACGGACCCCGTAGTCTATTGCAAGAACTCTTCCCACATTAATATAATAATGTCCTTAAGGTCTTTAAGGTCCATAGGGTCCTTAAGGTCACGGGCGCTTCTTACTTCTTATATAAGAGCCAAGCACCGGGATACTGTCCCTCGAGCTGGTCGCGCCTCTGAGCTGCCTCTGGCTTCGTGTCGTAGCTGCAGGCAACCACGCGATAGTAAGTCTGTCCGTTTACTTGAGCCTGTGCCACACAGCTGTTGTAGCCCTGGCCGGCAAGCTTCTGCATGAGAGCCACGCCGTTGCTCTTGATGGTAACGGAAGCCACTACCACGCCATACTGCTTCAGGGGGCTGCCTTCTACGAAGGTGACGCTCTCGTTGCGAACATTGACGTTGCTGTAGTCAGCCACGGGAGTTGTGGTGACGGGAGTCACGGTCTGAGTTGTCACCTGCTGAACAGGAGTCGTCGTGGTGGCAGGAGCAACAGTCTGAGTCTGCTGAGCCTTGGCCTTCTCATAAGCTTTCTTGTAAGCACTCTCCTTGCTCTTGCAAGAGGACATCACGAACACAGCGCAAACAGCAGCGCACACATAAAGAATCTTTTTCATAAGTTTTTTAATATGTTTTTGGTTTCCTTTTATTCTATTTTACCACGCAAAGGTACTGTTTTTTCCATACAGATGCAACAAATAAAGCAGAAAAAGCCTTCTTTTCAACATTTTTTTGCATTTTTCTGCTGCTTGAATGCGAAAAATAACTATATTTGCGGGCAGAAAACATACTTAATAACCTAAACATATAGGAAAGGAAGAACTAATATGAGAGCATTTGATTTTCTTGCCACATTCATTGGTGGTGCACTTGTAGGTGCTGCCTGCGGTTTGCTTTTCGCCCCTGAGAAGGGAAGCGACCTTCGTGAGAAAATAGCTGAAGCCCTGCGCAAGCGCGGCATCAAACTCAATCGTCAGGAGATGTCAGACCTGGTTGACGAGATTGCCGAAGAACTGCAGGCTGCAAAGGAAGAATAAGACCTTAAAGTTCCTAAGGACCCTAAAGACCTTAAGGACCCTAAGGAACTTAGAAAACCATGAACTACAGTAGTAGCATCCAGTCGCTCTGGACAGAAGCAAAGAACTATCTGGAGCTGCAGAAGGAGTATCTGAAGTTGGACTCTGCGGAGAAGCTGAGCGTACTGCTCTCCGCAGTGGCCACGGCAGCCGTGTGCATCATACTTGCCCTGGCTGCTCTCTTCTTCTTTGTGATAGCTCTGGCATTCTGGCTGGCGAAGATAGTGGGCGGTGCATGGAGCTTCACCATCATGGGCGGAGCCATGCTGCTCATCATCGTCGTCGTGCTTCTGGCCCGCAAACGCTGGATTGTGCAACCCATAACGCGCTTCGTGGCCGGCTTGCTTATTGCCGACGACGAAACGGAGGAGGATCCGTCATGAGCAGCATCGCCAATTCTCCCGACGCACTGGCGGCCATCAGGCAGCGGAAACGCTCTGTCGAGAAGAAACTGAAGGCTTCGCGCACACAGATGACCGACAACGTCAGCTATCTGACGGGCGGGCCTATCCCAAAGACAGCAGGCAGACTTCAAAGCATCGGCCGTATTATCTCCACGGCCCTCGTTGCCTATCAGGGATTCCGCTTCGTCTCTGGATTCTTCTCGGGCTTCAATTTCCTCTTCAAGCCCACGAAGCGTCGCCGATAGTCATTACCCATTACGGTTTACACACGGAGCAGAAGAGAAATACATCGTGTCATCAAAATACAGCTTCTGCTTTCTTTTTGTCACATTTCAGAATATCAAAAACCGGCATAAATTACGCCGAAAATGGCAATGCAATATGGAGCGATGACTAAAGAAGTACACCGATTTGGACAAAGAATTATAGTTCTTTTGAATTTCCCCTACTCTTCGTTGGGTAAAAAAACACGTCGAAAAATATCGAAAAATGCGTCAGAATCGCCTATTTTGCCATGTATTGATGACAAAACGACAGCTGCGAACTGTAGATGAACAGTTAGAAACGAGAAATTATCGCCTGTCTTTCAGGCTGTTACAAAACCCTCGCGATTTAAGCGCATTTTTTTGCTTCGGTGGACAAAAGTGCCAGCGAAGGAATTTCAAGCGATTCTCGCGAGTTTCCGAAAAACGCAAGTGTAAGCAAAATGACCCAAAACCGAGCAAAGTGTCAAACAATACAAGAAGAGCACTCCGCATGTGCGAAATGCTCTTCTTTCCTTGATTTATTGTTTCCTACTGTCTGATTTGAGCCTCGCGCTCGGCATCCCAATATCCGCAGTCGAGCGAGAAGAAGGTGGAGGTGTAGGGCAACGTGAGCGGTGTCTTGATGATGATGACACGGCAGAGGTTGCTCACCTCGTCGAGGCGGCGAATCAGTTCCTCGTGGGGTACATATTCCACCTGCTCGGAGTCAAGCACGGCCTTCATTGAGGCCTTGTAGGCGTCCCAGCCTGGTGCCAGCTCCTCGCTGAGCTTCTGCTGCTCGCTGTCCTGATAGATGTGAGCAAAGACATGAGGAGCATCGGCAATCATGGAGGCGACCTTACCAACCACCTCAGCATAAGGGGCATCGGCAAAGAGTGTCGTGATGCCAGGATTCGTTTGCAACGGGTAGGCCATGTCGGTGACGACTATCCAGTTGCGATGCCCCAAGAGCGGCATCTGCTCGGCAAGCAGTGCCTGCCAGTCGTTCGTCTTGCATGGTTCGTTGGTCTGCTGACCACTGCAACAGGCAGCAAGTAAGGGAACGCTCGCCAAAAGGAATAGTTTTCCAAGATGTTTCATGATGTTTAGAGTATTTTTATTGGTTCTTATTAATTAACTCACCACGTATTTCTTTCCGTTGGTAATGTATATGCCACGCTTTGCCGTCGAGGAGTTTTCAAACAGCGAGGATTTGTTGTCGGCCACCTTTTGTCCCTGCAGGTTGTAAACGCTCTGCCGATGGTTGGACGACAGACTCCTGTCCGATGCCTGGAGCTGTGTGATGGCGTCGATGACGTCATCGGGCTGAGGATAGAGGCGGAAGTTGTCAATCTTGAACCACGTCTCTTCTGGAGCATTATCAGTCATAACACCGATGGTCAGCGGTGTGTCGTCTGCTTCCTGCGTGAAGTCTACGTGTATAGTCTGCATGGGGCATTCGTCGCCCACACCGACACTCCTCACCTGGTCGCGAAACAAGCCGCGTTGCTCGCCGGCAAAGACACATTGCTCGCCCGTCCGCACCTTGTCAACTTGGTTGGTGGCTTGCATGTCGACACAGAGACGATAGTCGCCCTTCGGTAATCCCGTGATGACCTGCGAGATGGAAGCCTTCTGCACCTGGCTGTCCCAGACGCCAAAGATGTACTTACCGTCGGTTGCTACAGGGTCGCCAATGGCGCCAGGGCTGGTGGGGTTGACGCCCCACCACCATGTCTGCGACTCAACAGTCCATCCCTTAGGTGCGACCTTGGTCAGTTGCTTGCCGTCGTCCTCGAAACTGGGATTCTCTATGTACTGTGTCAAATCCTTCGTGGCAGGCTCTGTCGTGTTACCACCCTTCAAACGGACGGTGAGAGTTTTACCCTTGTAAGTGACAACTTCGTCGAACTCTTTCTGTCGCTGGTCGCCTGTGCCCTTGCCGGGCGTGACAACTACGATGTGGAACTTCCGTTTGGTGAGCATACCATCGTATCCTCCTCGACGTTCGCCGATGGTGAGCGTCTGTGCGGCCTCGTCCCAATGCATGGGTATCTCGGTGAACTGGCCTTGTTCGTAGCCGTAGCCTTCGAATGCATCCTCATAGAGCGTAAACTCTCCGTCGGCTCCGGGATAGATGCGCAGCTCCAAGGCATCCCAGGGCTTCTCGGTGCTGTACTGCACGTCGGGGCCGATGGGCAGGATGCTGCCAGCCTTCACATAGAGAGGTATGACGTCGGCGGGTGCCTTCTTGAAGACGCTCTGACCGCCGTCGTAGGTGTAGCCGGTCCAGAAGTCAATCCACTTTGTCGTTTGGCCGGGCAGATAGACATCGCGACCTATGACGCCGTCTTGAACGATGGGAGCCACGAGGAAGGACTGGCCGAACATATATTCGTCGCTCACGTCCCATCCGTCTTTGTCGTCGGGGAAAGCCAAGGGGATGGCATCCATGAAGACAGCCGACTCGGTGCGCACACGGTTGGCTGTGGCGTAGATATAGGGCAGGAGGGCGTAGCGCAGGCGAATGTACTTCACGATGTTGTCGTATTCGCCGTAGGTATCACCTTCCGAGCCGAACTGCCAGGGCTCCTGCGGAGTGCCTGTGCCGTGGAAGCGAAGCATCGGGGTAAAGCAACTGAATTGCGTCCAACGTGTATAGAGGCGACGGAAGGCGGGATCGTTGACACCGTTTTTATAGCGACCGAGGAAGAAGCCTCCCGTATCGCTGTTCCAATAAGGCAGTCCCGATACAGAGACGTTGCATGCAGCCGCAATCTGGTTGCGCAGCACGTCCCAGGAGGCTGTGATGTCTGCGCTCCAGATGAAAGCCCCTGTCCTCTGCATACCGAGGAAACCGCAACGGGTGAGGATACTGGTGCGCTTATCGCTCAGTTCGGGCTGTGCGCGATGGTGGTTGGCCACGCCTTCTACGGTGGCAAGAGGGAAGACGTTGCGCAGCGAACGCCAAGTTTCTCCGTACTCGCTCACGTGGTCGAAGTCCGATTGCTCACCGAAGAACTCGGGGTCAGTCATGTCGAGCCAGTAGGCATCGATGCCTTTGTTGACGATTCCGTTGTAGAGGTAGCGCCAATAGATATCGCGGGCTTGGGAGGAATAGAGGTCGTAGATGCGCGAACCGGTGTTGAGCGGCCACGTATTGCCTGGCAGGAGCAGGCCTTTCTCCTGAAACTCTGCGAAGGGTTTCGTCTCGGGGCCGAAGGTTGTCCAAATGGATATCATGAGCTTGGCGTGCTGGTCGTGGACGTAATCTATCATCTCCTGATAGTTGCTATAAGTGGGGTTGAGGAACTCCATGGCGTTCCAATGCGCGTCGTCGCCCCAGTACTGCCAGTCCTGCACCATGCAGTCGATGGGGATGTGCTGTTCGCGGTAGCGTTTCAGGACGTCCATCACTTCCTGAGCACTTGTATAGCGTTCCTTGCTCTGGTAGACGCCGAAGTTCCAGAGCGGCGGCAGTTCGCACTGTCCCGTCAGACTCCGAAGGCTGCGCTGCACCCCGTCCTTGTCGTCGGCACTGAGCACATAGTAGTCTATGGCCGTACCTGTAGAGCGGAAACGTGTACCGGAGGAGGCGTCGGTGAACGTCGTGGGCGAATAGTTGTCCCAGTAGAGGGAGTAGTTTTTCGAAGAGAGGAAATAAGGAATGGCGATGCGTCGATTGTCCTGCTCGAGCAGGACGCTGGTGCCGCGTCGGTTGAGCATACCGTCCTGCAGCTGTCCCATGCCGTAGATGCGTTCATCGTCGTCGAGCCGGAAGTCCTGTGTCAACGTGTAAGAATCAAAGGGACCGTCTTTCGTGGCAACGAACTCATGGCCTTGCTCGCTGATGAGCTGCCGACCTTGTGCATCGAGCACAGTAGCCACGCCCTGCGCTACATTATATATAATATGTAGCTTCGGAGTCGAGAGGGTTACTGTGTCATCCTTCTCCACATAGTCTATACTCAACCCATCCTCGGGTTGCTGAAGGATGACCCAGCTCTTGCGCTGGTAGTCGGCATCCTTCGTCTTGCAGATGCGCACGATGCTGTCGTTGTAGAAGGTGATGCTGATGTACTGGTCGTCGAAGCGGGCTTTCATGCCGTTTGCAGCTTTCTCCCAACTGCCTGTGTGTGTCCCAGAATCCTTGGCATCCATCACCGACCGCAGGCTCAGTACGATGGCATAGGCTGCGGAGTAGTCATCCTCGTCAACGGCGGCAAGATCTGTTCGAGCCTGCCCTATTGCGTCAGTCAGTGCCTGGCGGCGGCCAAAACTGACTGTCTCGTCATTTGCCATCGTCTGCATCTTGTTCATCATTGCTTCAACCTTTTCCTTCACGGCCTGCGTGAGCGTGGTTTCCGTGAAGTTCAGGCGAGTCATGAGGTTAGGGTAGATGCAGGCAGCTTCGTAAGGGGCGTAGTAGCTGATGTCTTTCAGCAAACCGGGCATACCAGCCCGAAGAGCCGTCAATCCCGCTGCCAGCATGAATCTGGTGCCGCGACCACTGATGGTAATCTGCTCCTGGGTGAAGTCGAAGGCAGGCGACATGGTGGTCTTGGCCTTCAAGTCCCAAACGAAGAAGCGGTCGGAACCGGAACTGGCAGTGATGGATGGATTGTCGGCACCGTTGTGGTATCCGTTAATCCACCAGATGACAGCCGAACTTGCCGTCGTCTGCAAGTTCTGACCGCAGATAAGGAAGAGCGTCTGGTCGTTCTCGATGAAGTATTCCCCGTCTGCTCCCTGTGCCATCTCGAAGGCGACATTGTTGCTGCCGCTGGCATTGATGGACAGCGTATTGGCTTGCCGGTCGTAGGTGAAGACTGATTGAGGTGCCCGACTGTTGTCCGTCGAAACAAACTCCGAGCAATGGAACTGATAGCGTGTCTGCGCCAAGGCTGACTCTGCAATGAATGCAAAAGCCGCCAATAAGATTGTTTTTGTTTTCATGGTCTGTGTTTTTTTCTTCAAATAGAATAACTGCGTGTTTACTTTTGAGGCGTCTTGTACGTCATGGTCTTGTTGCCCACGGTAATCGTCTTCAGCGGAAGTTCGCCCTTTAGGACGTCGAGCTTGGCTGTTCCGTCGGCCTTCACGTCGCAGGTACCCCAGGCGTAGCCGGTGCTCCAGAAGTAGTGTCCGGGCTTGTCGGTGAAGGTGATGTGCTGATCGACAGCAGAGTAGTGGAAGCCACTCAGTGCGAGGACGCCTGCCCATGCTGCCATTGCACGCGAATAGTGATGGCCGCATTCGGGCTCGCTGAAGGGGTTGCGCTTGGCTCCGTCGAAGCGGTTGCGCACGGCACGGAAGCATTTCAGACCGTCAGAGGTCAAGCCCTCATAGAGCATCCCCACGGCTGCCGTGTACTCGAAGCCTGTCATTGCCTCGGCGAAATATGGGAACGGCACCTCCAGACGTCCTTTGGGCCAGGAGCCCATCACAAGGCCGGACTCGCCTGCATAGACGAACGTGCGCATATTATTAAAGTGGCGGCCGAAGTCGTCCAACCAGTTGTACTTCATAATGCTCTGGAGCGTCTGGCGGATATGTTCTTTGTCGGCCAGGTAGCCCAAGCCGCATATGTGCGCCATGTACTGCCCCACGAGCTGGTCCACAAGGCATCCGCGGCCCAACTGGAAGTCGGGCACCTTCGTCTCGGGATTGTCCATGTCGAGGAACTCAAAGGTCTCGGGGCTGGTAATCTTGTGCTCGTAGTATTCTCCGTTGAAGAGGTTCTTGTCCATCCATGCACTGCCTTTCACGAAGAGGTTGTGGCACTTCTTGGCAAAAGCCTTGTCCTTCATGGCCTTCGCCATTTCCTCGGCGGCTCGCAAGGCACCCATGTACCAGAATCCCATCTGTGGGTTGGGGCCGAAATAGTTAACGTCCATCGTATTATGCTGCGAGCCCTCCATCACTCCATCCTGGTTGGCATCCCAGCTGCCCTTGCCGTCGATGCCGTTGTCGGCCAGCCATGCGTAGGAGAGAACCTTTTTCACTTGCTCCCAATTGTCAGCGAGGAACTTGTTGTCGCCTGAGAGTTGCCACTCACGATACATTTTCATGATGCATCCCATCTGTCCGTCGGCAGCAGGCGCACTACGCTTTGCGGCCTCGGAGAGCGGCAGGTCGGCGCGGAAGTTCATCAGGCCGTTGGGTTTCGTGGCGTAGTTGAACTCCACGTCGCGCATGGTCTTGGCGAGTTCGCCGAAGAGGAAGGGCGTCGACACCTCGTAGTTCCAGACGTGCGTACAAGTGCCTTTGCAGGAGCCGGAGCGGTTCCAAACGCCTTCCCATCCCATCAGGTGGCCGCTGGGAATACGGAATGTGGTCTGCGAACGGAGTGCGGAGAGATTGAACAGGGCAGCCTCCTTCACCTCTTCAGGATAGGAACTGCCAAGGAAGCTGTTGACGAAGAGACGCGTTTCGTTCTCGAGGCGCGGTATCTGAGGCACTATCTTGCGGGCAGCGTCCCATGCGTCTTCGTAGAGCGTGCTGTAGTAGTTGCCCACGACCGTCTGTGACCAAGCCTTGCGGTTGGGAAAGTCCCAGGTCAGATAGAAGACGAACGTCTCCGTCCCACCTGCAGCGATGCGCTTCTTGACGGCAAGGGAAGCCATCGGATCGGCTTCGAGCGGCCACTCTTTGTCTGTGAGGAGACCGTCGGCGCTGAAGTCATCCCAGAAGTTCAGGATAGCGTTCTGCCAGGCATTCGGCTTGGAGCAGGTGCGGAAGGTGACGCCTTCCTTGCCGGTCGTGACGAGGGCCATCGTGCCCCAGGCTGGGTCATTATGGTCCACGCTGTCAGAGTAGAAATAGATACCTCTGAGGCCGTCTGCCTCGCGGAAAACGTTCTTGTTGTTCTTGCAGCCTGCAAAGGAGTTTCCTCTGCCGTCGCGCCCGATGAAGTTGCGCATGGTTCCGCAGACTGCCACCTCAACGGGGACGGACTTCGTGTTGGTCACTTCGTAGGCCAGCACTGCTACGGGCAGGCTGCTGTCGTCAGCGGCGGCAGGCACAAGGGGGTTGAATCCCTTGATGCGCACCTTGACGGGCAGGCTCTGGTCCGACAGGTTGACCTGTCCAAAGGGATAGGCTGCGTCGAAAGAGACATCAGAGAAGCGGGGCATACCGTGATGGTTGACTTCCTCTCCGCCACCGCCCCGGACGTATTCGTGCGCATAGATGGGGCCTTCGAGGAGCGTCGTCCGAGCCTCGCCGTCGGCAGGCTTCGTGTAGATAGCAAAGAAGGGCGCGTTGCTGCTGCCCGTATAGACGGTGCTGAACCCCTTGGCCGGGATGTTCATTATCTCCCAGTCGCGCAGCTCGCCGCGTCCTCCGAGCGAGACTTGTCCCGTGCCTATGCCGCCCAGGGGCAAGGCAATCTGGAAGAGATGGTTCTGGTCGTAGTGTTTCAACGTGGGCCACTGGCCCGGATGCCATTCAGTTGCTGTCGTACCAAATGTAATCATACTCAGCAGAATTGCTGATAATAAAGGTTTTTTCATGGTTTTTTCTTTTGGTTTATGATACAAATTACTTTTTCCTATTCATAGTGCCTTATCCTGACATCAATGCCTTCGTTCTTCAGCAGAGAAGGAATGCCGCTGACATCTGTCTGTCCGTAGTGGTAGGGGAACATCACCTTGGGCTTGATGACTTTGGCAGCCTTGACCAGTTGCTCGGCAGTCATTGTGTAGGGTTGGTTGCAGGGGAGGAAGGCAATGTCGATGTCCTTGATGTCGGTCATTTCGGGAATGTCCTCTGTGTCGCCGGCAATGTAAATACGCAGGCCGTCAAGGGTGAGGATGTAGCCGTTGTCGCGCCCCTTGGGGTGGAACTGCAGATGGCCCTCCGTCGTGTTGTAGGCAGGCACGGCCTCTACCTTGATACCATTGACCATTAAGGATTGACCATTGGCCATTGCTTCGCCAGAGCCGTACATCTCTGCGCAACGCTTGTTCGTGATGAGCTGCGTCCCCTCGCCTGTCAATAGTTTGAGGGCCTTCTGGTCGAAGTGGTCGCCATGTTCATGCGTAACGAAGATGCAGTTGGCCTTGGGCATTGCAGAGTAGTCAATGGTGCGCCCGCCCAACTTCGTCACGGGGTCGATTATGATTTCCCTGCCATCGTATTCGATGCGGATGCTGGCGTGGACGAGGGCATGGAACTTCACAGTCTTTCCGCCTTTCGTCCGGAACACGTCCACCTCGTAGGTGTCGGTTGTCACAGCCTTCTCTGCTTCCTGCCAAGCCAAGATGCCGCCCTTCAGGTTCACGCATCTGAATCCCTCGGCAGCCAATCTCTCGGCAGCAGAGGCAGAACGCCGACCGCTACGGCAATAGACGGCAATAGTCGCATCGGCTGGCAGCATGGCTTTAGCTTTCTCTATGAAGTCACCCTGTGCCTGGTCGATGTTGAGCGCCCCCACGAGATGGCCCTCCGAATACTCGGCAGTGGTTCGCACGTCCAGCACTACGACGTTCGGCTCGTTCATCAGCTGCTCGAAGCCAGACACATCGGTATTCTCAAACTTCTCCTGGCTGCATGCCGTCAGCCCGAGCATTGCCAGAAGGCAGGTCATCATTCTTTTCATGTCGTCATACCTCCCTTATTGAGGGGAGTTTCTTGTGTTTTGTCCTGCAAAGATAAGCTTTTTCGACGATTGTACCAAACATTGTTTCGATTTTCTTTATGAGAACTGACGTTTCTGGAGTAAGCCCTGAAGACTTTAACATTATTAACCGGGGGCAAGGAGCAAGGGGCAAGGGGCTTCCACCTGCGCCTGAGGCGACAGCCGAAGAAGGAGCAAGAGAATACAATCTGCCCTTGCAATCCTCCTGCTTCCTTCTTCTCCTCGCGCAGGCGCACGCGAAAATCCCCATATATCTTGCCTCACCAGCCCAATCTGGCGTGCCGGGTTGTTTGCACATACATGTAGATGCAATTGCACATACATGTAGATGCAATTGCATCTACATGTATGTGCAAAGACATTGGCGTAGTATTTCTGCCTGAGCGGGCGGGACGCCCGCGCTCCCAAAGGGTGTCAAATCGGACCATTCTATTACCTGTTTTACTCATCTCTATGATTCCCTAAACATAGATGAGAATCAAATGAGGCATATATGGGTGTGTCCTTAATTTTCTTCTCGCTTTTGAATGTTTATTGTTATCTTTTTTGTAACTTTGCACTCAGAAAAGACTTTAAGATGGACGAAACGAAACGCATCCTGCAGCTCCGCGAAGAGTTGCACCAGCACAATTACCGCTACTATGTGGAGAATGCTCCGATTATTTCCGACCAGGAGTTCGACTTCCTGATGCATGAGCTTCAGGACCTCGAGGCCAAGCATCCGGAACTCTTCGACCCGAACAGCCCTACGCAGCGCGTGGGCAGCGACCTCAACAACGAATTCGAGACGGTAATCCACTCCCGCCCGATGCTTTCCCTGGGCAATACCTACAACCGAGAAGAAGTGGCCGACTTCTGGCAAAGGGTGAGCGAGGGACTGATGGGAGCGCCCTTCCAGATTTGTTGCGAGTTGAAGTTCGATGGCCTCAGCATCAGTCTTCACTACGAGGACGGAAGGCTTGTTCGTGCCGTGACGAGAGGCGATGGCGTGCAAGGCGACGATGTGACGGCCAACGTACGTACCATCCGAAGCATCCCTCTCCAATTGCCTAAGGATGGTGACTACCCCCGCCAGTTCGAGATACGAGGCGAGGTCCTGATGCCCTGGAGTTCCTTCGACCGCCTCAATGCCGAACGCGAGAAGGCAGAAGAGCCGCTCTTTGCCAATCCTCGCAACGCAGCTTCAGGTACCCTCAAGAGCAAGAACAGCAGCACGGTGGCTCAGCGAGGCCTCGATGCATACCTTTATTATTTATTAGGCGATGGCATCCCTGGCGACGGCCACTATCAGAACCTCGAGGCCGCAGCACGCTGGGGCTTCCAGATAAGTAGGAACATGCGGCTGGTAGATACATTGGAAGGCGTGTTCGAATATATTGACTATTGGGACGTGGAGCGAAAGAACCTCCCTGTTGCTACTGATGGCGTCGTGCTGAAAGTCAATTCACTGGCCCAGCAGAAGAGCCTCGGCATGACGGCCAAGAGCCCCCGATGGGCCATCGCCTACAAGTTCCAGGCAGAGCAGGCAGAGACGACGCTTCGCCAGGTAGTCTTTCAAGTAGGAAGAACCGGAGCAGTTACCCCCGTAGCCAATATGGACCCTGTGCAATTGGCAGGTACACAAGTCCGCAGAGCAACGCTCCACAATGCCGATGTGATGGCCAGTCTCGACCTTCATGTGGGCGACCGCGTCCTTGTGGAAAAGGGTGGAGAGATTATTCCGAAGATAGTAGGTAAAAGTCCCCTCCCCGCTCCCCCTTTGGAGGAGTGCCACAACCTCGCTGAGTTAGAAGGCTTGGGCGGCAATGAGGCACTCCCCCAAAGGGGGAGCGGGGAGGGGGCTTCTATTCCCTTTGTTGAGTTCTGCCCCGTCTGTGGTTCGAAGCTTGTCCGCTACGAAGGCGAGGCATCGTACTATTGTCCCAACGATACAGGCTGTCCGCCGCTTATCCTTGGCAGGATAGAACACTTCATTAGTCGCAAGGCCATGAATATTAACTCCCTTGGCCCCGAGACAGTGGACGACTACTTCCGTCGCGGACTTATCCACGATGCAGCCGACCTGTACGAGCTTACAGAAGAACAATTGTCCGAGCCTCTTTCCTCTGATAATAAAGGCATCCGCAAGATTCTTGCCAGCATTGAAGAGAGCAAGAGGGTACCTTTCGAGCGCGTCCTCTATGCCATAGGAATACGCTTCGTAGGCGAAATTGCAGCCAAGACGCTGGCACGCTACTACGGCAGCATGGACAAAGTGGCAGAGGCAACCCTCGACAGCCTCCTGCAGATTAATGGCATTGGCGAAATCATTGCCAAAAGTGTCATCAGCTACTTTGCCAATCCCATCAACCGCCACTTCGTGGAGCGTCTTCGCGAATATGGCTTGCAAATGGAGATAGGCGAGCAGCAGAAGCAGGCACAGTCCGACAAACTCGAGGGGCAGTCCATCGTCATAAGCGGTGTCTTCCAGCATCATAGTCGCGACGAGTACAAAGCCCTCATCGAGCAGCACGGCGGCAAGAACGTCGGCAGCATCAGCGCCAAGACAAGCTTCGTCCTTGCCGGCGACAATATGGGTCCAGCCAAACTCGAGAAAGCCCAGAAGCTCGGCATCCGCATCATGAGCGAAGACGAGTTCCTGAGCCTGATTCAATAGATATAAATACCTTTACTAAGAGAGGCAATAGAATGTCTTAAAGGCTTCGATGCAATAGAGATGGTCCTGAACGGCGGCTGTCTCGCGGCAGCTGTGCATGGCGAGCAGGGGATTGCCCATGTCGACGCCTCGGAAAGGCAGGGAGGAAGCGAGGATGTTGCCGAGGGTGCTACCGCCTGCCACGTCGCTGTGGTTCACAAAACGCTGGCAGGGCACGCCTGCCTTCTCGCAGATGCTTGCAAAGATGGCTGCAGAGACGGCATCGCTGGCATACTTCTGCGCAGCATTGAACTTGATGACAGGTCCGCCGCCAAGCACGGGATGGTTCGTCGGGTCGTACTTCTCGCTATAGTTCGGGTGCCAGGCATGAGCATTGTCGGCAGAGACCATGAACGCCTTTTCGATGCTTCGATGGAAGTCCTCCTTTGTGCCGCCCTGTGCAAGGACGATGCGTTCGATGAGGCTTGCCAGGAACGGACTGCCTGCACCTTGCTTCGTCTGCGAGCCAGTCTCCTCGTTGTCGAAGATAGCAAGCACCTGCGTCACCTTGGGTGCCTCTTTTCCGCTTTGCAAGAGAGCCTGCAGTCCAGCATGAACCATGCTGAGGTCGTCGAGGCGTCCGCTTGAGATGAACTCGTCGTGAATGCCGAAGGTACAGGCTGGCGTGGCGTCGACCAGGTAGAGGTCGAAGTCGAGGATGTCCTCCTGATTCACCTTCAGTTCCTCGCAAATCAGATTGACGAGCAGGTTGCCTTTCTCCAACTCATCCTTGATGATGCCGAGGATGGGCAGCATGTCTTTCTGCTTGCTGAGTTTCACGCCGTCGTTCACCTGACGGTTGAAGTGGATGGCAAGGTTGCTGATTTGCAGCAAGGGACGGCGAACGTGTAGGAGCTTCGTGACGGGCTTCATCACATCCTTCGAACGGACGATGACACGACCGGCAATGGTGAGCGGACGGTCGAACCATGTACTCATGATGGGACCGCCATAGACCTCTGTGTTGAGGCGGACGATGCCTCCCTCGCCAGTCATCTCGGCATTGGGTTTGATGCGGAAGGTCGGTGAGTCGCAATGGGCACAGATGATGTGGAAGCCAGCCTCGCCGAGAGGTTCCGTGCCAATGCGGAAAGCATAGACGGAGGAGTCGTTCTTCGTCAGGAAGAACTGACTGCCGGGCTTCATCGTGCCCAGCTTGTCGGCTGCATCAAGGTGTTCGAAGCCTGCCTCACGTAGTTGTTTGCTGATGGTCTCGACGGCCAGGAAGTTCACCGGCGAGTTGTCGAGGAATTGCAGGAGGTCTTTAATATCGTTCATGGTTCTTAGATGCTTAGTTCGTTGAGTACAGTGATGAGACGTTTGTCGAAGCGTTTGTCGGTGCGTATGCATTCGCTGAAGGGGACATAGACCACTTCATTGTTGCGGATGCCCACCATCACATTGCGCTGTCCCTGCTTGATGGCTTCGATGGCACCAGCACCGGTGCAGCTGGCAAGGATGCGGTCGCGTGCCGACGGACTGCCGCCGCGCTGCAAATGGCCAAGGATGGAGACGCGTACGTCGAATCCGGGGAACTCCTTCCTGACGCGGTCTGCATAGTAGAGGGCACCGCATTTGGGGCTTTCACTCACGATGACGATGCACGACTTCTTTGACTTGCGGATGCCACGGCTCATGAACTCAGCCAACTGGTCCACGTCTGTTGTCTCTTCCGGCACAATGGCTGCCTCGGCACCACAAGCAATGGCGCAGTTCTGAGCCAAGAAGCCGGCGTCGCGCCCCATTACCTCGACGAAGAAGATGCGCTCGTGGGAGTTCGCTGTGTCTCTGATGCGGTCCACGCACTCCATGATGGTGTTCATCGTTGTGTCGTAGCCGATGGTGGCATCGGTGCCGTAGAGGTCGTTGTCAATAGTGCCGGGCAGACCGATGACGGGAAAGTCGAACTCCACGCCGAAGTTCCATGCACCCGTCAGCGAACCGTTGCCGCCGATGACGACAAGTGCATCTATGCCTTCGCTCTGACAGGTCACGAATGCTTTCTGCCTGCCTTCCGGCGTCATGAAATCTTTGCTTCTGGCGGTCTTCAGGATGGTGCCGCCGTGGGTGATGATGCCGCTGACGTCCTCTGTGGTGAATGTCTTGACCTCACCCTTGATGAGTCCGTCGTATCCTCGATAGATACCCTTGATGGTGAAACCGTTGCAGATGCCAGAGCGCGTCACGGCACGAATGGCAGCGTTCATGCCCGGAGCATCCCCGCCGCTGGTGAGGATGCCTATGCAGTTAATCTTTCCCATATTCTTATTTTATATTACGTTTCTCGCTGCAAAGGTACAAAGAAATTAAGAATTAAGAGTTAAGATTGAAGAATTATAAGCTATAAAAAGGAAAAATGATATGTCGATAGATAATTTTTCACTTTTTTACCTTTCTACCTTTTTAATTATTTAATTTTTTCGCCTATCTTTGCAGAAGAAACAGCAGAATGTGGAACGCTTTTAAGAATGACAAAGAATGCTTGACTTTGCAGCAATCGACTTCGAAACGGCCAACAACGAACGCAGCAGCGTCTGTTCTGTAGGCATCGTCATCGTGAGGAATGGTGAGATGGTGGATTCCTTCTACTCCCTCATCCAGCCCGAGCCGAACTACTATAACTACTGGTGTTCGCAGGTGCATGGGCTTTGCCGAAGAGATACCGACGACGCCCCTGTCTTCCCCGACGTCTGGGCACAGATAGAGCCGCTGATAGAGGGTTTGCCACTGGTGGCTCACAACAAGCCTTTCGACGAAGGTTGCCTTAAGGCCGTCTTCAGCGTCTATCGGATGGACTATCCCGACTACAAGTTCCTTGACACGCTCTGCGTCTCGCGCCGCAAGTTCCCCTTCTTGCCGAACCACCAGCTCCAGACCGTCGCCCAGGCCTGCGGCTTTTGCATGAAGAACCACCACCACGCCCTTGCCGATGCCAAGGCCTGCGCCTGGATAGCAAGGGAAATACTATAACTACTGAAGTGGTTAAGTAGTCAGCAACCAAGTAGTTAAGACATTTTGTGTGTTACCGCGGGCAAAAAACGAAAAATCTTACAATGAGTTCGTGAACCGCAATCAATCGGGGAGCAAAACGCATATTCTTGCTTTTTCCCTATGGATTGCCTGACATTTATCAAAAAAGTTGGGAAAAGGCTTTTGTATTTGAATTCTTTTTCATAACTTTGCACTCGCATCAAAGATGCAGACATATTGCTCAATTGCCTTTGAAATCACCACTCTGAGAAAAGAGAGCAGACAGAACATGAAAAGAGCCCACCTTCAAGGTGCAGGCTTTCCGTATCATGTTCGGGTTTGTGGTGAACCTCAAAGGCGTATGGCAAGACCTGCGCCTTTCTTTTTTAGATTGTGCACAGGTTCTTAGAAGATTATTATTAATTAGAGCCGACGGGCGATGGCATATAAATGTCCCAAAATTATAAGATGAAAAAAATAGCTCTTCTTATTGTATGCATGATTGTAACAATGATGAGTAAATCCCAAGATTATTCTTTCTCGAAGAATGGAGAGGAATACGAATTCTCAGAAGTTGTTAATAGTAGCTTTTCGAAATCTACATTATTCTCCAATGCAAAGGCTTGGGTGATGGATGCTTTCAATAACTATAAGGCTGTTGTCCAAATGGAATCAGAAACTGATGGAAAAATAGTAGTAAAAGGCAATTACGAGTTTCTTCCAAAACTAACTTACGATAACTATAAAAAATTTACATATGAACGTACATATTTTACTATAACAATAGATTGTAAGGATAATAAATATAGGTATAGAATTAACGATATTATTATTAAATCTATTAATTATTATTCTGGCTCATTATATTCTGATGACAGAGAGTTTGAAAGTGAAATAACCCATGAATCTCATTTATATGAGAAGGAAAGTGCAATTAAGAGAAAAGCATCTATCGAACAAGACATATCTAATGCCCAACAAACTCTGAAAGGAAAGAAACTGGAAAAGGCGATAGAAGGTTATAAAAAGAATCTGGCAGAAGCAGAAGCAAAGATCGAATACGAAAATGACATATATTATGCCGAATACGAATTCTTTGATTCTATCTGTAAGTCTATAAAAAAGAGGATGATGATAAATGATGATTTTTGATTTACTGAAATTCATTTGCATTAAATAACAAAATTGTTAGGCACACAGGTTTTTAGGAAAATATTTGCGCCCATAGACAAGTTTCTGTTATTCCACAAGTGAGTTAAGTCCTTGACCAAATAGAGAGATTTTTAGTTTCTCTCTCATGAAGAAAAATAATGAAAAGGAAGCATTAAGGAGGAAATATGTAGTACTCGCGAAGAATAGCAGAAAAGAAAGACGACCGAGGAACTATTGGAGCATCAAATCTCTGAATAGAATCATAAAGTTCATTTTACATTCTAGACTCTCCCATTGATTGTACATGCCCTGCTTTTTATAACAGCGGGGCTTTATTTATGCTTTTTCTTTGAAAAGTTTTCATAATTCATTTTTATTTTGTACTTTTGCGGCAAGGGAAACCCAAACAGGCAAATGACCAGCGGCACAAATCCGCATCATCTGCTTAATCCGTGGTTGAGCATTATCACTCATCGTACTCACATATTATATACAGATACACATTATGAAACACTTCGTCATTCGTTACGGTCTTGCCGTATTATTCTGTCTGTGCGGCTTTGCCTTGACAAGCGCATCGGCAAAATCAACCGGCAAGGGAACGACCTCTCTGAAGCATGCCAAGCCCGACAGCCGGTTGAATGCTGCTATGGAGAACTATCTGCAAGCGGCAAAGGACCAGAAGCTCAACATCCAGAGCGTCATGGTGTTGCAGCACGGCAAAGTGAAGTACGAGAAATGGTTGAACGGCGGCGAGGCTCAGAAGCCGCACGTCCTGAACAGCGTGAGCAAGACGTTCTCTTCGGCTGCCGTTGGCTTTGCCATCGAGGAAGGACTCCTGTCGCTCGACGACAAACTGGTTTCCTTCTTCCCCGACGACTTGCCTGCCTCTCCTTCCGAGAACCTGAAGAAGGTAACGATCCGCAACCTGCTGACTATGAACTGCGGACACGACTCCGAGCCGTCGCGCAAGAAGGAGGGAAGCACATGGGTGAAGACGTTCCTCGACTGGCCCGTGGAGCATGAGCCGGGCACGTATTTCTGCTACAACAGCATGGGGACGTACATGCTCTCGGCCATCGTGCAGAAGGTGACGGGGCAGAAGGTGGTCGAGTACCTGCAACCGCGTCTCTTCGACCCTCTTGGCATCGAGGCACCACGCTGGGACGAGAGTCCGCAGGGCATCAACTGCGGCGGATGGGGGCTTTACCTGAAGACCGAGGACTTGGCAAAGATGGGACAACTGCTCCTGCAGAAAGGCAAATGGAAGGGGAAGCAGGTGCTGCCCGAGAAATATGTCACCGAGATGACTCGTCGGCAGGTTCCCTGCCAGCCCTCTTGGATAAGGGCGGACAAGGTGGCCGAGAGCGGACTGACGATTGAGAACAGCGATTGGGTGCAAGGCTACGGCTATCAGGTTTGGCGTTGTCGGCACAATGCCTATCGTGCCGATGGTGCCGGCGGACAGTACATCATCGTCATCCCCGAGAAGGATGCCGTAGTGATTAATACAGCCCAACTGAACGACATGCAAGCCGAGCTGAGCCTCATTTGGGACTTCATCCTCCCGGCGTTGAAGTAGAAGATTTGAGCATCTCGTACAGGCTCTTGGGTTGTTTTTTCCACTTTCTTTTTGTTATATCAACTTATTTTTGTAATTTTGCAGCGCGAATGAAGAATTAGGAACGCGGACGTCCACGTCCGCCCAGCCAGCCAAATGCGGACGGGACGCCCGCGCTCCCAGAAATAAAAGACACTATTGACCATATATGGCACAAAACAAGTTCCGCGGCCTCGGCATTGCCCTCATCACTCCGTTCAAGGCAGACGGCAGCATCGATTTCGATGCACTCGACCGTCTAGTGGAGTATCAGATAAAGGGAGGCGCCGACTTCCTCTGCATCATGGGCACTACAGCAGAGACACCTACACTGAGCCGCGAAGAGAAAAGATTGTTGAAGGAACACTTGGTGGAACGTGTGGCCGAGCGCGTGCCTCTGCTGATGGGGTGCGGCGGCAACAACACGGCTGCCATCTTAGACGAGCTGAAGAACGAGGACTGGAAAGGCATCGACGGCGTCTTGAGCGTCTGCCCATACTATAACAAACCTTCGCAGGAAGGTCTCTACCAGCACTTCGCTGCCATTGCAAAGGCAAGCCCTGTGCCTGTCGTGCTCTACAATGTGCCCGGCAGAACTGGCGTCAACATGACTGCCGAGACGACGCTTCGCCTGGCCCGCGAGTTCGAGAACATCGTGGCCATCAAGGAAGCCAGCGGCAACATCACGCAGATGGACGACATCATCAAGAACAAGCCGCAGCACTTCGACGTCATCAGCGGCGACGACGGCATCACCTTCCCGCTCATCACCCTGGGGGCAGTCGGCGTCATCAGCGTCATAGGCAACGCCCTGCCTGCCGAGTTCAGCCGAATGGTAAGACTTGCTCTCAGAGGAGAGTACAGCACTTCGCTCACCATTCATCACAAGTTCACCGAACTCTTCAAGCTGCTCTTCGTCGATGGCAACCCGGCCGGCGTGAAGGCGATGCTCAGCGAGATGGGAATGATACAGAACGTCCTCCGTCTGCCCCTCGTCCCTACCCGACTCACTACGATGGAGAAGATAAGCCAGATAGTGAAGGAATTAGGGTACTAAGGCCCCTATCTAACTTCCCCAAAGGGGAGAACTTCTCGTCATAACGACATCACGGAATAACGTCATTACGAAACAACTAAACATCTATAACTTTTAAACTTTATAATTTTTAAACTTTATTAATTATGGTTTATTCACACGAAGTACAGAACATGTGTTGCGTGGCAAAAGGCCCCAACCATGGTCCTGCTCCCATCCCCGAGGAGGGCAAGTGGGTTCAGGCAAAAGAAATCAAGGACATCAGCGGTCTGACTCACGGCATTGGCTGGTGCGCTCCTCAGCAGGGCGCTTGTAAGCTGACGCTCAACGTCAAGGACGGCGTCATCGAAGAGGCTCTCGTTGAGACCATCGGTTGCTCCGGCATGACTCATTCTGCTGCTATGGCAAGCGAGATTCTGCCCGGCAAGACCATCCTCGAGGCTCTGAACACCGACCTGGTTTGCGATGCCATCAACACCGCAATGCGCGAGCTCTTCCTCCAGATTGTCTATGGTCGCACACAGAGCGCCTTCTCCGAGGGTGGCTTGATGATTGGTGCCGGCCTCGAAGACCTCGGCAAAGGCCTCATCAGCCAGACAGGTACGCTCTATGGCACGAAGGTTAAGGGCACACGCTACCTGCAGCTCACCGAAGGCTACATCACCAAGATGTTCCTCGACAAGGACGACCAGGTTTGCGGTTACGAGTTCGTTCACATGGGCAAGTTCATGGATGCCATCAAGAAAGGCGTTCCTGCAGACGAAGCCCTGAAGAGTGTCACTGGCACTTACGGCCGCACAAAGGCCGAGGACGGTGCTGTGAAGAGTATTGACCCACGTAAAGAATAGGAGGAAAAGATTATGATACGTGAAGTAAAATTCGAGTCACAAGACCGTCGCATCAAGCAGATTCTTGCTTGCTTGAACAAACATGGTATTGCTTCTATCGAAGAGGCCAATCAGATTTGCGAGGCAGCAGGCCTCGACCCCTACAAGACTTGTGAAGAGACACAGATGATTTGCTTCGAGAACGCTAAGTGGGCTTACGTCGTAGGTACTGCTATCGCTCTGAAGGAGAAGGCAAAGGATGCCGTTGAGGCTGCCAACTACATCGGCGAAGGCCTGCAGAGCTTCTGCATCCCCGGTTCCGTTGCTGACGACCGCAAGGTCGGCATCGGTCACGGCGAACTGGCTGCCCGTCTGCTCAGCCCCGAGACAAAGTGCTTCGCTTTCCTGGCAGGTCACGAGAGTTTCGCAGCTGCTGAAGGCGCCATCAAGATTGCTCAGATGGCTAACAAGTCAAGACCAGCCGACAAGCCTCTGCGTTGCATCCTCAATGGCTTAGGCAAGGACGCTGCCATGATCATCAGCCGCATCAATGGCTTCACATACGTTCAGACACAATTCGACTACTTCACCGGTGAGCTGAAGGAAGTGAAGCGCATCGCATACAGCAACGGTCCTCGTGCCGCAGTGAACTGCTATGGTGCCGACGACGTTCGCGAAGGCGTGGCTATCCTCTGGAAGGAAGACGTTGACGTCAGCATCACAGGTAACTCCACGAACCCCACCCGCTTCCAGCACCCCGTTGCAGGTACTTACAAGAAGGAGCGCATCCGTGCAGGCAAGGCTTACTTCAGCGTAGCCAGCGGCGGCGGTACAGGTCGCACGCTGCATCCCGACAACATGGCTGCCGGTCCTGCTTCCTACGGCATGACCGACACGCTGGGTCGTATGCACTCCGACGCTCAGTTTGCAGGTTCCAGCTCAGTGCCCGCTCACGTAGAGATGATGGGCTTCCTCGGCATCGGCAACAACCCGATGGTAGGTTGCTCGGTGGCTTGCGCAGTACAGGCTGACCTCTACCTGAACAAGAAGTAAAGAAGCATCCCGCTCGCCTCTCCGAGAGAGAGGAGACAATACTCCTGCCAGCTCGAAAGAGCGGCAGGAGTTTTTTGTTGTATTATATGAATTTTGTAAAAATTTTCGCAAATGCGGCCTCCGTGAAGGCATTATTTTTGGTGCAGTGGTACTTCTCTTCATAATTTGCAAAAAATGGGCTTAAATCGAATGCTGTGTGATTATCAACAAGTTAGAAAGAGACATTTTTGAGCGTGATGTCATAAAAGTACATGAGAGGTTTAGTAATACGTTAAACAAAGCAAAGATTTTGAGCAAAATCGGCACAGAGGAAGGGGCAAATCGGCATAGGGGAAAAGGCAATGCAGTATAGGTCTTTGACCAAATCGGCACGCCGGGTTGAGATTTGAGGTACTCGTCACGACCCGAAGAACCACAATGAGTGACAAAATTTTGTCAAAATTTTCTCACAAAAAGACATCGGAGTTTGACACATGTTCACAAGGTCGGACAAGTCACAGGAAAACCGATGTCACACAGAAAAGACGGAAAACACGAAAAGATAGTTTAGTTCGCGACAAATCCGTCCAATCAGTTCAATCCGTTGTTTTCTTTCTATGTCACGATTCGTGAGTGATTCATGGCAATTATATGTTAAAGATGTCAGACACGAATTAACGTCAACACTCCACGAATTTCCATAAATAAATTCGGCTTTACCTTTGCTTTTCGCTCTTCTTTTCGTAACTTTGCAGCACGGAAACGCTACTTTTCGATGATGAAGACACGCCATCTGCTGCTGCCCCTGCTGGTTCTGCTGGTCTCTTGCCACGGGCGCGAGGCCAAGGAGAGGGTGGATGCCTGGCCCGAGATATATCCCGACTACATCGGGGTGACGGTGCCCAGGAACATCTGCCCACTGAATTTCTCCGTGCCAAATGCAGGACGAATGCAGGTCGTCATTGAGGACGAGAAGGGAAATAGTGTAGAGAGAAGCGGCACCGACCACGTCGAGATACCCGTCAAGGCATGGCACAAGTTGCTTTCAGATGCGTCGGAACTGTCTGTGACTGTAAGCGTTTGGGACGAAGAACACAAGGATGGCGTCGCATACAAGCCTTTTCCTGTCCACGTAAGCAAGGACGACATCGACCCTTGGATTGCCTACCGACTCATTCCTCCCGGTTATGAGAGTTGGAACAGGATGGGCATCTACCAGCGGAACATCACAGACTTCCACGTGGAGCCCATCATCGAGAATTCGCAGAATAACAAGGGTTGCGTCAACTGCCACTCGTTTGCCAACCACAGCCCCCTCGACTTTACCTTCCACGCCCGCGGCAAGAACGGCGGCACCATCGTGATGCGCGACGGCAAGATGAAGAAGGTGGACATCAAGGAGATGAGCGGCGGCAGGCACGGTTCCTATAACATCTGGCACCCGTCGAAGAGATATATCGCCTTCTCAAGCAACGCCACGCACCAAGCCTTCTATGGGCAGAGCAAGAACAAGATAGAGGTGTATGACCTTTGGTCGGATCTCATCGTCTATGACATCGACAGGGAGCAGGTCCTGCAGGACGAGCGTTTCACCGACAGCCTCAACCTCGAGATGTTCCCCTCCTTTTCGCCCGACGGCAAGTGGCTCTATTTCAGCACGGCCAAGCCCGTGAACATGCCCATGGAAACCGACAGGCTGCACTACAACATCGTGCGTGTTCCCTTCGACGAGGCGACGGGCAAGCTCGGCGACATCGATACGGTCTACAGCGCATACCGGCAGGGAGGCACTGCCATGATGCCCCGCCTGACGCCCGACGGCCGCTATATGCTCTTCTCGCTCGGCGAGTGCGGCGGCTTCAACCTGTACCACACAGAGTCAGACCTGAAGATGATGGACCTCGAGACAGGCGACATGGTGCCGACGGACATACTGAACAGCCCCAGGTCGGAGAGTCATCACGGCTGGAGCAGCAACGGCAAGTGGGTAGTCTACATGACCAAACGCTTCGACGGGCGCTACACCAGGCTGATGCTCGCCTACTGGGACGGCCAGCGTTTCCACAAGCCTTTCCTCCTGCCGCAGCAGAACCCGGAGGACAACCTGCTGTTGCTCATGGCCTACAACGTGCCGGAGTTCATCAAGGGACCCGTCGTCGTGTCGAAGGATGCAATGGCTAACTTTTTCACGAAAGAATGAGGAGATACATTATATATTATACAGTGCTGGTGGCGCTGATGCTGACGTTTGCCATCTACACAGCCATGCACTTCCCCTACACATACATGACGCTGGAAGGCGACAACTATTGGGTGCTGACACGAGACTTCTGGCACCTGAAGCTTGCCACACCGCCTGCCCTGACCACGTGGCTGGCCGATTTCCTGATGCAATACTACAGCTCGCCCTTCATCGCTGCAGGCATCGAGGCTTTGGCGCTCGGACTTATCGGTCTGCTGGCAAGGCGATGGCTCTCCTGGCTTGCACTGCTGCCGCCCGTCATATTGGGCTTCTTCTGCACGTTCAGCCTTACCTTCATGCTGCAATGGCTGTTCTTCTTCCTGATGCTGAACGCCTTTGCCACCACAGGTCTCAAGGGAAGGCTGGCATGGAGCTTGCTTTGCGTACCGATTGGGTTCTTCCTGATGAGGACGCCCCTGCTTGCCTTGCTGATTATTTCGCAGGCAGCTTTGGCATGCAAGGCGTTCGGCATCAAGAAATGCACCATTTGGCTCATGCCCCTGGCCTTGGTCGGCGTGGCACCACTTGTCTATAGCCAACAAATCGCCTTCATTCCTTTTGAGGAACGATACACAGCCTTCGGCACATACTTCGATGCACTGACAAGCCGCTACAATCGCGATGGCGAATACGTCAAGAAGTTAGTCTGCCTGTCGAACGAAGGTCGGTGGGAGGACATGCTCTACAGGGAACACGTCAAAGGGGACGCAAGGCGGGGCAATTCCGCTGCTTTGAGGTATGCTTTGCTGGCAGAGAGTGCACTCGGAACGCTGCCCGACAACTTCCTCGACTACCCTATTCGCGAGGAGAACCAGTTCTTCTATCCGCACCAGACAGAGTACGTCGCATCCCAGTTCAACCGCCTCTTCTACCTGAACCTCTGCATCTACGACGAAGCCTATCACCATGCCCAGGAGTACGGCCAGCTGCAACCGAACGGCATCTGCTTCTCCAGTCTGAGGCAAATGGTGGACTACAGCATCGAAGAAGGCGATTATGAAATCAGCGAGAAGTTCATCGAAATCCTCTCCAAATCCAGCTGCCATAAGTCTTTCATCGAGAGTCGAAGGCAGAAAATGTCAGCTTGTAAATCGTCAGACCAACAGAAGAAGCCCGTTTCCCTCCGTGCGGACAACTTCGTGGGCGGTTTCCCGTTGCCCATCGAGATGCTCCGCCTGGCACGTTACTACGGGGATTGTCCGCAGCAGAAGAAGATGGTTGACTACGCCATCTGCTGCTACATGTTGCGAGGCGATGCAGAGCGTTTCGTGATTGCCACAAGGGCTTTCGACATCTATAAGGACAAGCCGCTGCCCAAAGCCTACAGGGAGTTCTGGGAGAGGTACGTATCTACGGCATCCACGGCAAGCTCCGTCTCGAATCCCCTTGATAGGAGGTGACGCACGAGCTTGGCTTTGCGGAGGTATTTGTCTGTGTCTTTCAGGGTACGGTCCTTGGCTCTGAGGACGTCGTTCAGCTTTTCTGAGTAGTCTTCGTCGGGGATGGTCGACATTCCCTCCGCTATTTCCTCGTCGGAGAGGCGTAGGTGGCGAAGCATCTGCCTTATCTTCATGCGCCCCCAATGATTGTAGCAGAACTTGTCGTGGCAGTAGGCTCGGGCAAAACGTCTGTTGTCAATGTACTTTTCCTCCACAAGACGGCTGACGATTCCTTCTGCATCTTTGTCGGAAATACCCCACGAGAAAAGTTTTTCCTCAATTTGGGAAATGCAATGCTCGCTCTGGCTGCAAAGGGAAGCAGCCTTGCCAAGCGCCTCTTCCTTAGTTAGTTGTCCTGTCTTTTCCTTGCCCATACAAACCTTTCATTATCGTATTGATCCTTTACTATCTGCGTCTCTTCGTAGCCTTTCGCGAGGAGAAGTTCCTCCACCTCTGTAGCATAAGCCCTGTTCACCTCAAAGAAGATATGTCCGCCGGCACTGAGATGCGACTGACCGAACTCGCTAATCAGCCTGTAGAAGAGCAGCGGGTCGTCGTCTGGCACAAAGAGGGCGAGGTGAGGTTCATGCAGGAGAACGTTGTCGTCCATTGTCGAAGCTTCTTTCTTGCATATGTATGGAGGGTTGCTGACAATGGACCCTACCAAACCTCCCCTTAAAGGGGAGGCTTCCTTTGTAGAGACCTCGCCTTGTTTCTCCCCCTTTAAGGGGGAGTTAGAGAGGGTCTTGAGGGCCAAAATATCCTGCTTCACGAACTCCACATCTGCTCCGAGCCTGTCGGCGTTCTGTCGGGCAAAGGAGAGAGCCACGTCGGAGATGTCGAGAGCCGTCACTTTGTAGCCGGCCAGAGCCAGTGTGATGGCGATGCAGCCGCTGCCGGTGCCGACGTCGAGGACCGTGCTTCCGGGGCTGACATTCTGCTCCACGAGATGCACCAACTGCTGCGTCTCGGGACGAGGGATAAGTACGCCCGGGCCGACGAGGAACGTGCGTCCGCAGAACTCGGCACAGCCCAAAACGTACTGCACCGGTTCACCTTTCGCCACTCTTTCAATAATATTTTCCAGTTCCGCTTTGTCCTCTGCCGATAAAGTCGTATCTTTGCCGAGGAGAATGTCGGTCCGGGTGAGGCCGAAACGCTGCTCCATGATGAGTTCATAGAGCGCACGAGCCTCGCCACTGCCGTATCTCTGACGCAGAATTTCATTGAACATTGAACATTGAACATTGAACATTGAAGGCAGATGATTTGGGATTTGCGGTACAAAGGTACGAAGAATTTATGAATTTTGAATAATGAATGATGGATTATGAAGTAAAGTTCATGCGCCGATGCCTGCAATTGGCACGATGCGGCGAGGCGGGAGCTCCGCCCAACCCAATGGTGGGGGCTGTCATCGTATGCGACGGACGCATCATCGGCGAAGGTTATCACCGCCGCTGTGGCGGGCCGCATGCCGAGGTGAATGCCATCAACAGTGTACGCGACAAGCATCTCCTCAGCCGCAGCACCATCTACGTCAGCCTGGAGCCTTGCGCCCACTACGGCAAGACGCCGCCATGTGCCGACCTCATCGTCAGCACAGGCATCAGGAAGGTCGTCATCGGCTGCAGAGACACCTTTGCAAAGGTCAACGGACTGGGCATCAAAAAGCTGCAAGACGCTGGATGCGAAGTGGTGGTCGGCGTGCTTGAAGATGAGTGCCGGGAGCTGAACCGACACTTCTTCACCTTCCATCAGAAGCAACGTCCCTTCATTACGCTCAAATGGGCTCAAAGCGAGGACGGGTATATAAGCCCCCTCCCCGCTCCAGCCTCACCCCCTGACCCCTCTCCGAGGAGAGGGGAGACTCGCTGCGAAAGCCTCTCCTCCTCGGGGGAGAGGTTTGGAGAGGGGGCTGGGTCCGTACTCTTCTCCAACGCCCTGACTCAAACCCTCGTGCATCGCATGAGGGCACGGAGCGGAGCCATCCTCGTGGGCACACAGACTGCCATCGCCGACAATCCCTCGCTCACCACCCGACTATGGACGGGACCCAATCCGCTGCGGCTCACCATCGACCGCCACGGCAGCCTGCCCCCCACCCTACATTTACTGGACGGCAGCACGCCGACCGTCATCTACACCCGCGAGAACCTCCAGGAAATCATGGCCGACCTCTATCGTCGAGGCATTGAGAGCCTCATCGTGGAAGGCGGACAAAAGCTACTGCAAAGCTTTATCAATGAGGAACTTTGGGACGAGGCCCGCATCGAGACGGCACCATTCTGTCTGGGCGAAGGCGTGGGGGCTCCGGTCCTGACAGAGGGCAGGCCGATGGGCAAGTACTGCTACTGCGGAAACGAAATCCGTTTCTTCCGAAACGAGAGAAGCATCATTTCGTGAGATTTTCTTTACAAAAATCTGACACAAGACATGTCAATCCGTCAAGGTTGACACGTCGGGTCATCAAGATCGACGTGTCGATTCACCAACATCGACACGTCGATTTTGAAAAATCGCCCTTTCGATTTCACCACAGAAACAAGCCGCTTCAACGCATATTTCATGATTATATTACCAATATCTTATATTATACTGATACTTTTATGACATCACGTCCCAAAACATCTCTTTCCAAGTTACTGACAATCAGCAGCAATTCGATTTAAGGCCATTTCTCGCTTCCGGGGTAGTAAAGTACCAGCGGGAGCAGAAAAAGCGCCTAAAACGCGTCGAACAAGGAAAAATCTTTACATTTTTCGAAATTTTTCATCATTCAGCCGAGTCAGCCACGCTCAGACATACAAGAAAGCCTTTGGCGGCATTCCAGTCAAGCAATCGGACGCGCCTTTTCCCTAATTAAACTTAAAATAAGCACAAAATCCTCATTTAATTCTTAATTCATGACCGTTAATTCCTTATTTCTTCGTATCTTTGCACGTTGAAAACTGCATATACATGCTATGCGCACAAGAAAACCGACAAATAAGACACGACTGACCGCCACGACACGCTGCCTCCTTGGGCTCATGGCACTGGCCTTTCTGGCTCCATCATGCTCCAGCGACGACAGCGTTGCCACGCCCGTCAATGACTACTGCTACATAAAGTCCGTGACACTGGGCACCATCAAACGCAAGACGAGCACCCTCAACACCTCCTTCACCGGAAGCACCTTCGAGATGACCATCGACCAGCGCACAGGCGCCATCGAGAACCGCGACTCGCTGCCCTACGGAAGCCAGCTCTCGAGAGTCATCGCCACCATCACCTTCGAAGGCTCCACACTCGCCTATTCAGAGGTGGGCAAAAACTCTTGGACAGCCTACAACTCCACCGACAGCCTCGACCTGACCAAGCCACTGCAGTTCAGGCTGACCAGCAACGACAAGGAAAGCGAACGCATCTACACCCTCAAGGTCAACGTACATAAGCAGGAAGGCGACTCACTGCAATGGACCAAGTGCGAAGACGAAGAGCTGCTCGCTGACATGGAAGACATGAAAGCCTTCGTCCAGAACGGCAAGCTGGCAGTGCTCGGCAAGAAAGCATCCGGCACAGTCCTGCTGGAACGTTCCGGCATCGAGGCATCCGGCACATGGCAGGAAGCACCGACAGACCTGCCGGCGGAAGCAGACATCCAGACGCTCCGCCAGCAAGACAGCAAACTCTACCTCAGCACAACCGACGGCAAGATACTCTCCTCCACCGACGCGAAAGAATGGACAGAAACAGGTTCTTACCTTGCCCCGCTCACGCTCATAGAGAAGACCGAAGCATACTTCTATGCTATTGCAGAAGGAAAACTGCTGCGCTCTGCCGACGGAACAAACTGGGAAGAAGAACAGCTTGATGCAGAAACCACCATGCTGCCCGAGACGAACATCAGAGCCCTGACCACAGAGCAAGCCAACGGCAACCAACGCATCATCATGATCGGCCACAAAGGAGACCGCAGCGAGGCCGTCGTCTGGAACAAAATGTGGAACGAAAGCGAACCAGAGGAAACAGCCACCTGGACGTACTTCCCCGTAAGTCCCGACAACGACATCCCCTGCCCGCAACTTGACCACTGCAACCTGCTCTCCTACGACGGCAACTGCATTATCTTCGGAGGTGACTCCACCGACGATGAATGGGACGCGCTCCAGACAATGTTCGTCAGCAAAGACTACGGCATCACATGGCGACCCAGCACAGAAATCCGCATGCCAGCCAAGATGAAAGACATCGAGGGATGCATCACAGGCACCGTGGACAGCAACAACTTCATTTGGATAATCACAAACGCACAAGTATGGCGAGGAAGACTGAACAGACTTGGATTCGCACAGCAATAGCCATCTCTGCCCTGCTCTTCTGCTTCACCATAAAAGCCGAAGAAGAGATAGAGTACAAGATGGACATGGGCGTAGGACTCGGCGGATGCTTCTACATAGGCGATGCCAACGGAGTTCCCTTCGCCAACCTCAGCGCAATGGGAGCCATCACGGCACGCCGCATCCTTAATGCGCGCATGGCAGTCAAGACCAACCTCGCCTTCGGACATATCCACGGCACGACCGACGGCTTCCTGCCAACTGACGCCTACAGCGAAACACCCGAAGGAGGAACACCCACCAGGGTCAAATTCTCCAGAAACGTCATGGACATCGGCGCACAGTTCGAACTCAATTTCTGGGGCTTCGGAACAGGAGTGGGCTACAAAGGCAATAGCCGCATCACACCATACATCCTCGCAGGACTTGGCGTCACCCTCGGCATGGGAGGCGGAGGAGGCTTCTGCGGAGGCATGAACATACCGGTCGGAATAGGCGTGAAATACAAACTCAAGCCACGCATCAACCTGGGCTTCGAGTGGACCATGCGCTTCAGCACAACCGACAAACTCGACGCCACACCAGAAGGAACCCAACTGAACGACCCCTACGGCGTGAAAAGCGGATTCCTCAAAAACAAAGACAGCTACAGTTTCGCCATGTTCTACATCACATACGACATGTTCCCGAAACTCCGTAAATGCAATAATTAAGAATAACAATATGGACTTCGAAGCAAAGCTCGACGCAAGTCAACTCGACAGAAACAACATACCACAATCCATCGCCATCATCATGGACGGCAACGGACGATGGGCACAGGAGAAAGGACTTCCACGCTCAAGCGGACACCTACAGGGAGTGGACAACGTGACCCGCATCACATCAGAATGTGCAAGGCTGGGAGTCAAGTACCTCACCATGTACACATTCTCCACAGAAAACTGGAACAGACCAGAAGCCGAAGTGCAGATGCTGATGAAACTCGTCGTGGATAAACTCGAAGATGAAATCTTCATGAAGAACGACGTGCGCTTCCGCTACATAGGCGACCTCGACAGAATACCGGAAGCAGCCCGCAAGAGAGTCCTGGAATGCATGGAGAAGACAAAGAACAACAAACGCATGACAGCCGTCACAGCCCTCAACTACAGCAGCCGATGGGAACTGGCTAAAGCCATGCGCGACGCCGCAAAAGAAGTCCAAGAGGGGCACATCCGCCCCGAAGACATCAGCGAAGAATACGTCTCCAAACACCTTGAAACGAACTTCATGCCAGACCCTGACCTGCTCATCAGGACAGGCGGAGAACTCCGCATCAGCAACTATCTGCTTTGGCAATGCGCATACAGTGAATTCTATTTCTGCGACACCTACTGGCCAGACTTCCACGAAGAAGACCTCCACAAAGCCATCGCAGCATACCAGCAAAGGCAAAGACGTTTTGGAATGACAGGAGAACAAGTCTCCTCAAAAGGCTGAAACAACTGAACACACAGCAACAAGAAAGTGAAAAGGACTTACCTCATATTATTAGGCCTCATCGGATTCCTCCTTCCAGCACTCCCGCAGGTAGTGCATCGCGAAGTGGCTCCCGACATCGACTATAGCCGAACGCCAAGGCAATACTACATAGGGCAGATAACCATCGACGGCGTCAAGAACTACGACGAACGACTTCTTATCGGCCTCAGCGGACTTGCACAAGGGCAGAAAATAGAGATACCTGGCGAAGAAATAACAAAAGCCGTGAGACGTTACTGGCGAAACGGCCTCTTCAGCAATGTGGCAATCAGCGTTGACAGCCTCGTGGGCGACTCCGCATACCTCCACATCCAGCTCACACAACGTCCCCGCATCTCGGAAATCAACTACAATGGTGTAAGGAAAAACGAACGCGACGACCTGAAGGAGAAGCTGGGATTGGTCAAGGACAATCAGCTGACCCCCAACATGATTGACCGAGCCAAGATTCTCGCGCAAAGATATTTCTCTGAGAAAGGCTTCAAGAATGCTGAGATAAACATCGTGCAGAGAGACGACGCCGGAGCTCCAGACAAGATTATCGTAGATGTCAATGTGGAAAGGAAAGACAAGGTAAAAATCAACCATATCTATATTACAGGCAACGACCACCTCAGCTCCAAGAAAATAAAAGGCAACATCATCAAGCCCGGCGTCTTGAAAAAGATACACGAAAAGCACTCCATGGCAGGCTGGTTCAGAAGCAAGAAGTTCGTTGAAGCAAAATACAAAGAGGCAAAAGAGAACCTCCTCGTTAAATATGGCGAACTGGGCTACCGCGATGCCATCATCGTAGCAGACAGCGTCGTACCCTACAAAGAACAGGACGTCAACATCTATCTCACCATAGAAGAAGGACAAAAGTACTACATTCGCAACATTGAATGGGTCGGGAACACACTCTACCCGACCGAAGGCCTGAATCAGGAGCTCAGGATGAAAAAAGGCGATGTCTATAACCAAAAACTCCTCAACGACCGCCTTCTTGCCGATGAGAATGCCGTGGGCAACCTTTATTACAATAATGGTTACGTCTTCTCTAAACTCGACCCTGTCGAGACAAACATCGTAGGCGATTCCGTCGACTTGGAAATCCGCATCTACGAAGGACCACAGGCGCACATCAGTCACGTCCGCATCAGCGGAAACGACAAAGTCTATGAAAATGTCGTCCGAAGAGAACTTCGCAACAAGCCAGGCGATCTCTTCTCAAGAGAAGCCCTCATGCGTTCCTACAGAGAACTCGCTTCACTTGGTCACTTCGATGAGAACATCGACCCCAAAATAGAGCCCGACCGAGTAAATGGCACCGTCGACATTACTTGGGGACTTACCCAGAAGAGCAACGACCAGATTGAATTCTCTCTTGGCTACGGACAGACCGGCGTGATTGGTCGCATCGGACTTAAGTTCAGCAACTTCTGCATGGCTAACCTCTTCAGCAAGAAAGGTATCCGTAGAGGAGTAATGCCGATGGGCAACGGCGAGACCTTTAGCATCAGCGGACAGACAAACGGACGCTACTATCAATCCTACAGCGTCAGCTACATGAACCCATGGTTTGGCGGAAAACGTCCGAACGCATTCAACTTGAGCGCATTCTTCTCTAAGCAAACTGATGTCAGCGACAACTATTATAACTCTGCCGCATACAACAATTACTATAATAGTTTCCTCGGGGGGTACTACGGCATGGGTAGCGGATACAACTACTATGACAACTACTATGACCCCGACAAATACGTGATGCTCTTCGGCATGTCTGTAGGCTGGGGTAAGCGACTGCGCTGGCCTGACGACTGGTTTAACCTAACCTTGGAACTGAGCTACACTCGCTACATGCTGAAGAACTGGCAATACTTCCTCATGTCTAACGGTAACTGCAATAACATCAACCTTGGGTTGACCCTAAGCAGAAACAGTGTCGACTATCCCATATACCCGAGAAGGGGCTCCGAGGTCACGTTCAGCGTCTCACTGACACCACCTTACAGTGCCTTCATCAAGAAAGACTATGCAAACCTTGCAACAAACAGCAACAGTGCCACATACAATAAAGAGATGCAGGAGAAGTACAGCTGGATTGAATATCACAAGTGGAAATTCAAGAGCCGCACATATACCGCATTGGGCAGCAGCAACAAATGTTTCGTCTTGTCAACCCGTGTAGAAATCGGCATCTTAGGTCACTACAACAAGAATAAGCGCTCGCCATTCGAGACGTTCTATGTCGGCGGCGACGGAACCAGTGGCTACAGCACAACCTATGCAACCGAGACAATTGGCTTGCGCGGCTATGATAATGGTTCGCTCACTCCGAGAGGAGAGGCAGGCTATGCCTACGATCGCTTCTCCGTCGAACTGCGCTACCCATTTATCCTAAGCCCAAGCACCAATCTCTATGGTATGGTCTTTGCCGAAGGCGGCAATGCCTGGAGCGACATAAAGGACTTCAATCCTCTTGACATGAAACGTTCCGTAGGCATTGGCGCGCGCATCTTCCTGCCAATGGTCGGCCTGCTTGGCATCGACTGGGCTTATGGCTTTGACAAAGTATTCGGCAGCAGCTCCTATTCTGGCAGCCACTTCCACTTCATACTTGGACAAGAATTCTAAGAGAAACTCAATACATATATAATATATTATAAAAACAGACTATCATGAAGAAGATTTTGATTGCAACGCTGATACTGCTTGGCAGTTCATCAGTATGGGCACAAAAGTTTGTCCTGGTCGACATGGACTACATCCTGAAAAACATTCCCGCTTATGAGCGCGCCAATGAGCAGCTCAACCAGGTGAGCAAAAAATGGCAGGCAGAAGTAGAGGTCCTGACCACTGAGGCACAGACGCTATACAAGAACTACCAGTCGGAAGCTGTCTTCCTGAGCGAAGAACAGAAGACGAAGCGCGAAGATGCCATCGTAGCGAAGGAGAAGGAAGCTGCAGAACTGAAGAAGAAGTACTTCGGTCCTGAAGGTGAGCTCTACAAGAAGCGTGAGAGCCTGATGGCTCCCATTCAGGAGGAAATCTACAATGCCGTCAAGGACATCTGCGATTTGAAGGGCTATAGCCTTGTCCTGGACCGTGCCAGCGATGCAGGCATCATCTTTGCAAGTCCAAAGATTGACATCTCGAACGAGGTGCTCACAAAGCTCGGATACAATTAAACAACGAATAATTAATAACTCACAAACTTATAAAACCAAAAATGAAAAAGATTTTGATTGCCATTCTTATGATGGCACCCATGAGCATTTTCGCTCAGAAGTTCGCACACTTCAACACTGCCGACATCATTCCCAACATGAAGGAATACACCACTGCCATGGAGGAAATGCAAAGCATGCAGAAGCAGTATGAGGACGACATGAAGCTCATGCAGGATGAACTGCAGAAGAAGACGGAGGAGTACCAGAAGGAACAAGCCAATCTCCTGGAAAACGTGCGCCAGCGTCGCGAGCAGGAGCTGAACGACCTCTACACGCGTCTGCAACAGTCTTACCAGGACAATCAGGCGGCACTCCAGAAGGCACAAAGCGAAAAGATGAGTGCCATCAGCGAGAAAGTGCTTGGAGTTGTGAAGAAGATTGGCGAGGAAGGCGGCTATGTCTATATCGTCGATACCAGTTCGGGCGTTATTCCTTTTGTCAGCTCTACACTCAGCACTGATGTCACCGAGCAGGTGAAGAAGGAACTTGGCATACAGTAATCAGCCAAGCCATAGGCTAAAAGAACCGAATTAAACATTAACCCGTCAATCATAAAAGCGCTAACATGAAACGATTGTCTTTTATTCTCATATTCTTCCTCTTCTGTATCATGGGCCAGGCACAAATACAGTTTGGATTCGTGAGCTACGATCAGATACTGAAGGAGATGCCGGAATATGCCCAGGCAAGCCAAGACTTGGCTGCCTTGAAAGCGAAATACGAGGCAGAGGCACAGAAGGGTGAGGAGGAGTTCCAGCGTAAGTTTGTCGATTTCCTGCAAGGGCAGAAGGATTTCCCCCAGGCCATCATGCAGAAGAGGCAAGCTGAGCTGCAGACTCTTATGGACAATGGCGTTGCCTTTCGCATGAAGTCTCAGGACTTGATTGCCCAGGCGGAGAAGGACTTGATGCAGGAGGCAAACAAACGCCTGAACCGGGCTTTGCTCGAAGTGGGTGTCGAGATGGGCTACGGCTTTATTCTGAACACCGACAACAACAACTGTCCCTACATCAATCCTGTCATTGGGGTTGACGTGACAGAGCTTGTCCGCAAGAAACTTGGCCTGGCAACCGCCACTCAGGAAGAGGCTGCACCGCTGCCCGGGCAAGCAGAAGAGAACAAGTAAGGATTGACTTCCCACCAATTGCCTAAGCGTCAACTTATCCGATGGATAAAGGTCCTATAGGAGTTTTCGACTCGGGTTATGGCGGACTGACCATACTTCGGGAGATATGTGGGCTGATGCCCCAGTACGATTATCTCTACCTCGGAGACAACGCCCGTGCCCCATACGGCACACGTTCTTTCGATGTCGTGTACGAGTTCACCAGTCAAGCCGTCCGTTATCTCTTCGGGCAGGGATGCCATCTCGTTATTCTGGCATGCAACACTGCCTCTGCGAAAGCTCTGCGAACCATTCAGCAGAAGGACCTCCCGAGGCTGGATCCGCACAGAAGGGTGCTGGGAGTCATCAGGCCGACTGTGGAAATCGTGCAGAGCATATCGCAGACACGACACGTTGGCATCATGGCGACGCCCGGAACGATACGCAGCCGCACCTACGAACTGGAGATTGCAAAGCTCTGTCCCGACATCAAGGTGACGGGCGAGGCATGCCCCATGTGGGTCCCTCTCGTTGAGAATGAGGAGTACGACAAGCCTGGGGCGGACTACTTCGTGAGCCAACGCATCGAGAGCCTGTTGCGGCGCGACCCGCTCATTGACAGCATCATCCTCGGATGCACGCACTATCCCTTGCTCATGGGAAAGATACGGCAGTACATGCCTCAGGGCATTCACATTATCGAACAGGGCGGATACGTGGCACAGAGCCTCAAGGACTACCTGCACAGGCATTCGGGGATGGAACAAAGCATCACGAGGGGCGGCAGCGTTCGCTTCCTGACGACGGAACAGGCTGAGACGTTCCAGAAGAAAGCCACGATCTTTATGGGCGGTCCCGTCGAAGCAGAGAGGGTGCAACTCTGAAACAATATGCCTTAAACTAAACCAATAACACAGAAATTACAGCCTTAACAAATCACATATGAGCACCGAATTGAGAAGCGACACTATTGTCATCATCCCTACCTACAACGAGAAGGAGAACATTGAGGCCATCATCCGTGCCGTCACGTCGCTCGAGAAACCGTTCGACGTTCTGGTCATCGACGATGGCAGCCCCGACGGGACGGCCGACATCGTGAAACGTCTGATGGAAAGCGAGCTGTCGGGACGTGTCCATCTCATTGAGCGGTCGGGCAAGCTGGGACTCGGCACAGCCTACATCTGCGGCTTCAAATGGGCGCTGAAGCAAGGCTACGACTATGCCATCGAAATGGATGCCGACTTCAGCCACTCGCCCGATGACTTGCCACGCCTCTATGCAGCCTGCCACGAAGAGGGATACGATGTCTCAGTCGGCAGTCGCTACATCACGGGCGTCAACGTCGTGAACTGGCCCATCGGTCGCGTGCTCATGTCGTACTATGCCTCGGCCTACGTCCGCCTGGTGCTTGGCATCAAGCTTCGCGACACGACGGCTGGCTTCGTCTGCTGGTCGAGGAAAGTCCTGCAAACCATTTGCCTGGACGAAATCCGCTTCAAGGGTTATGCCTTCCAGATTGAGATGAAGTACACGGCTCTGCGTCTGGGTTTCAAGATAAAGGAGGTTTCTGTGGTCTTCGTCAACAGGGAGCTGGGCACAAGCAAAATGTCCGGCGGCATCTTCAGCGAGGCTCTCTTCGGAGTCCTGCGACTCAGATTTACCAAGTTCAAGCAGAACAAGAATCCGATTGAAGACCGGAGCTAAAGGCCAAGACGAGCCGAAGCGGACACATCCGTCCGTCGTCCGACATCAGAAGAACTTATGTTTTTTGTAAAGATTTTTCCTGCGCCGCCTTCACAGACGGCGTTTTTTTGTCCCTCTGGCACTTTCCTACCCCTATCGCAAAATAAGCGCTTAAATCGAGTTTTCGTTTACTGACGGGCTTTCCACACATCTTTCATTCGAAGGAAATGCAAATAAAATACGTACATCTTATATTTATTTGGTAATATCAGCAAAGAAAATAGGCAAATTTCATGTGTCGAGCCAATGAAATTGACTCGTCGATTCACTCATATCGACGTGTCGATTTTGCAAATGCGACGTGTCGATTTGAAAAGCTCGACACTTCGATTTTGCAAAACTGGTGCATCGAGGTCATATTTTTGTAAAGATTTTCTGCATTTCGCTGGCATGGAAATGGAGCCAAATTATGTTGGCCTTGACATGTAATAATTCTTAAATATACATCATGGTATTATGAATTCTGAATTATTTTTCGTACCTTTGCACTGAAAATGCGACGTTATGAAGAAACGACATATCATTCTCCCCCTTCTCTGCTCACTGCTCTGTGCCTCGGTTCTGGCGCAGCCTCGGTTCGTTCCCGACACGGACATCAAGAAAGTGGGCGAAGTGGAGTTCCAGAAGCCACGGCAGTTCAGCCTCGGCTATACCAATAAGGGCGACAAGCCCCTCATCATCAATGAGGTGAAGGCTTCGTGCGGCTGCCTCGACGTCTCTTTCCCCAAGACCGCAATCCCAGCAGGCTCGCGCGGGGAGATAACCGTCACCTACGATGCCAAGATGTTAGGCTCGTTCTACAAGGAAGTGGAGGTGCTGACCAACGCATCCGACGAGCCTGCCTATGTTGCCATTCAGGGAACTGTGGTGACCGAGATACAAGACTTCAGCGACGAGTTCCCCATCGACCTCGGCAATGTGCGCCTCATGACGAACACCGTAGAGTTTGAGGACGTCAACCGCGGCGACCATCCTACAGCCGAGCTGCGTCTGCTCAACTCCGACCGCACGGCCTTCCGTCCCGAACTGATGCATCTGCCTCCATACCTGTCGGCAGAATACATCCCCGAAGACATCCCCGCAGGCAAGACAGGCACCATCCGGCTCACACTCGACAGCGAGCGACTGAACGGACTCGGCCTCAACCAGACCAGCATCTACCTCTCCCGATACATGGGCGACAAGATAGGCGACACGAACGAAATACTCGTCTCTGCCATCCTCCTGCCCAGCTTTGCCGACATGAGCGAGGATGCCCTGGCCAATGCACCAGAGCTCACCATCAGCGAGTCGTCTGTTGACATGGAAGCCTTCAACGGAAAGAAGTCCGTCAGCCGAACCATCTTGCTCACCAACACTGGCAGGAGCGACCTGCACATCCAGCAGGTTCAGGTCTTCAATAAAGCCATAGGAGTAAGCATTGCCAACAGTATCATCCGCCCCGGCAAAAGCACAAAGCTCAAGATAAGCGTCACTGCACGCTACCTCAACAAAAGCAAAGGCCGAATGCGCGTCATGCTCATCACCAACGCACCCCGTCAGGCCAAGCAATACATCAATGTGGATGTTGCGCAGGAATGAAGACAATGAACTATGGACTCATAACTATGAACTGAAATGGAGCATCCAGAGAATAATCCCGAATATGCAGGCTTGACAGTCAACAGCGGTGTTGCACCCGTCACAGCAGTCAATCCCCACCTCAACAGGCAGCGCTTTGCCCGCCATCGCCTCTCTGCCGGCGACTATGTGGAAGGCATCTTGAAAGGCAACATCACCATCCTCGGGCAAGCCGTGACGTTAGTCGAAAGCACCATCCCCGAGCATCAAGCCATTGCACAGGAAGTCATCGAGAAGTGTCTGCCACACTCGGGCAACAGCGTCCGCATAGGCATAAGCGGTGTTCCCGGAGCAGGAAAGAGCACCAGCATTGACGAGTTCGGCATCCATGTCCTGAAGGAATACGGCGGCCGCCTTGCCGTCCTTGCCATCGACCCAAGTTCCGAGAGGACGAAGGGTAGCATCCTTGGCGACAAGACACGCATGGAAAAGCTCAGCGTACATCCCGACTCCTTCATTCGCCCCAGCCCCTCGGCAGGCAGCCTGGGCGGCGTGGCACGCAAGACGCGCGAGACCATCATCCTTTGCGAGGCAGCAGGCTTCGACAAGATATTCGTCGAGACAGTAGGTGTGGGACAGAGCGAGACGGCTTGTCACTCGATGGTTGATTTCTTCCTCCTCATTCAGCTGGCAGGCACAGGCGACGAGTTGCAAGGCATCAAGCGCGGCATCATGGAAATGGCTGACGGCATCATCATCAACAAATGCGATGGCAACAACGTCGATAAGTGTCAGCTTGCAGCCACTCACTTCCGTAATGCCCTCCAGCTCTTCCCGCTTCCCGAAAGCGGTTGGGCACCGCAAGTACTCACCTATAGCGGTTTTTATGGCTACGGCATCAAGGAGGTTTGGGATATGGTTTACAGCTATCTTGACTTCGTAAAGAAGAGCGGATACTTCGATTATCGTCGTGCAGAACAGGCAAAGTACTGGATGTACGAGAGCATCAACGAGCAACTGATGGGCAACTTCTATCACAACCCGACCATAGCCGACATGCTTCAGGCTGCCGAACAAGGGGTTCTCAACGGTGAAAGGACATCATTCGTTGCTGCCAAGCAATTGCTCGACTCTTACTTTGCACTCCTCCATTAGCCATTTGGGCGTGCTTGTGGCACCACAGATGCCTATTGATTCACACCCTTGCAGCCAGCAGACATCAATCTCGCTGGCTGTATCTATCATATAGGAACGGGGATTTGCCTGACGACACTCATTGAAGAGCACACGCCCGTTACTGCTCTTCTTGCCGCACACGAAGAGTATCACGTCATGTTTGAGGGCAAAGTTGCGAATGTTAGGCATGCGGTTTGCCACTTGTCGGCAGATGGTATCGTAATAAGTAAAGGTAGCATCGGGACTGATATGCTGCTGGACGTAATCGACTATCTTGCGGAACTCGTCGAGCGGCATAGTAGTCTGGGAATAGAGACAGATGTCGCGATTGAAGTCGAGCTTCTTGACTTCCTCTGCCGACTCGATGATGATGGCCGTCTCCTCCGTTTGTCCCACCAGCCCAAGCACTTCGGCGTGTCCGTTCTTGCCGAAGATGACGATTTGTTTCCGATGCTCAGGGTCGGCATCGTACTCTTTTTTTATACGTTCCTGCAAGTGTAGCACGACAGGACAAGTGGCATCTATAAGGTTGATGTAATGCTCGCTGGCAAGGGCGTAGGTGGATGGTGGCTCACCATGGGCGCGCAGAAGCACCTTGGCATCATGGATGTCGTGCATCTGCTCGTGGTTGATGGTGACGAGGCCCATCTGCTGGAGACGGTTGCATTCCTTGCCGTTGTGAACGATATCGCCTAAACAATAGAGTCGTTCTTCCTTTGCAAGTTCCTCTTCCGCCTTGCCGATGGCACGTGTCACGCCAAAGCAGAAGCCAGAGCCTTGGTCGATTTCAATCGTCATTCGGCTGCCACTCTGTTGTATTGTTCCAGCAGCCATGCCTTCTGCTCAGGGATGGTCATGTTGCTGTTGTCGAGTACGATGGCATCTTCTGCCTGACGAAGGGGACTGATGGCACGCGTAGAGTCGATGCGGTCACGCTCTATGACGTTGGCACGTATCTCTTCGAGGCTGCAAGTCTCTCCCTTTGCCGTCAGTTCATCATAACGACGCTGGGCCCGCACATCAGTGCTGGCGGTGACAAAGACCTTGAGTTCTGCATCGGGGAAGACGACGGTTCCAATGTCGCGGCCATCCATGACGACGCCTTTTGCCTCGCCCATCAGGCGCTGCAGGTCAACCATTGCCTCGCGGACGAAGCCCAGGGTAGCGATGGGACTGACGTATTTCGAGACTTCCATCGTGCGGATTTCCTTCTCGACGCAGATGCCGTTGAGGTAGGTATCAGGGCGTCCCGTCTCCTCATTGAGGCGGAAGGTTATCATGATGTCGGCCATTCGATTGCGAAGGCCATCCTCGTCGATGCCGGCATCGCTTATCAGTCCATTCTGCAGGGCGTAGAGTGTGACGGCACGATACATGGCGCCGGTGTCGATGTAGATGTAGCCTATCTCTTTGGCAAGGTCCTTGGCCATCGTGCTTTTGCCGCAGGAAGAGTGGCCGTCGATTGCTATCGTTATCTTTTTCATACGCTTATTCTCTGTTCTTTTGGAAGTTATAGGCCAGCGTAAATGCCAGTGTGGGTGCGCTGACGTGGTATTTTGCATAGGCAATGCCGAGCTTGAACCTCTTCAGGTTCGCGCCGCCGCCGAAGGATAGGCCTGCGGCATGGGAGGAGCCGGCTGCCTTCATTTCGTAGGCACGCCGGAAGTTGTAGCCCAGGCCGACATAGAATTTGTCGTTGATGAGCCACTCGGCTCCGAGCACGAAGTGGTTGATGAAGATGCTGCCGCCCTTTACTTTCTCGCCGGTCGTAAAGTAGTCGTTCGATGTCCATCGGGTCATATCCACCATCGTGACGGAGATTCTGACGGGCGCATGACCGAGGGACTTCGTGATGCCCATCTCGAGGTCTGCGGGAAGGCGGTCGTGTTTGTCGCCAAAGCTCTTCACCTGTCCGCCCAGATTACGTCCTGTCACCGAGAACGAGAAGTCTGTCTCCTCGTTATAGTAATTGAGGCCCAGGTCGGCAGCCAACGCGCAGGAGGTGTAGTGGCCGTAGTGTGAGTAGATGATTTTAGCCGTGACGCCGCCCGCCCAACGTTCGCTGAGAAGGTGGCTGTACTGGCCTGCTATGCAGAGGTCGAGAGGCTTGAAGTTGCCAAGAACCTCGCCGGAAAGCGAAGTCTCGGCTGTCGAGCCATAGCCGACAAACTGGACGTTCACGCCCCAATTGCCGTACTTTCCCACTTGTTGGGAGTAGGCTGCTGCCCCCGTATTGGTGCCCTGCATGTAGGTCATAAAGGAGAAACCGATGGTCTTGTCGCTCACTCCTGACAGCAAGGCCGGGTTCTGGATGGCAAGGGATATGTCGTCCTCCACGAGGGAGATGTTCTTGCCGCCGAGCGCCGTAGAATGCGACGAAACGGGCAGGTTCAGGAAATTGAACACGCTGCCGCTTTCCTGAGCACGGAGCGACGCCCACATGCCACCTGCCAGCAGGCAGGATGCCAGGAGCAACACTCGGCATCTCTGAATCTTTCTATTCATAAATCAGCCACAAAGGTACGAAAAAAACTTCGTTGTTTATAATTCTTCACCTACTTTTATAATATATAAACGTAAATACAGGCCGTTTTATTGCATCAGGACATACAAACTGTCGTGTCGGGCAGAAAAGAGGAAGAGAACAATATGGCTAAAACGACGCTTCTGCATCAACGTAGAACAAGCATACCACCAATTTGTCATAATGTTAGCATTTCGGCCGTTTTGCTTACATCTTGATTTTGAAACAATCGCCAAAATTCGCCGAAATCGGTTTCGGACATGGTTTCAGTCGTTTTTTCAGAGAAATGCGCTTAAATCAAATCTATACTGAGAATCAAAAGGTTGCAAACAGAAGAAACAGAGACAAAATGCCGGATTGACAACTCCACATAGCAAAATCGGCCGTTTTTCCGTAATTTTCGGCAAATTTCGACGCAATTTTTCACCCAAAGAATACAGGGGGAATTGCAAAGGTATTATAGTGCGTTTGCAATTCCCCTATAGTTCTTTGAAAAACCCTCCCTGCCGAATTGGCTCATTTGGCCTAATTTAAGCCCGTTTTCGGCCTTTCGGAAAATATCATTCTGTCAGCAAATCAATCATATAACTTACATTATGACACTTTCAACATCCGACAAATATGCCGGACATTAACACTTACAACTGCTTCTGAAGAACAAAAAAACATTAAATTTGAAAAAAAACTTATGCGCATGCACGCCTATGTAAAAAAAAAGATGTAACTTTGTGGCACGTATCGCATCATATGGACAATAAATTCAACAAAATAAAACATGGAAGCAAACAAAACAGTAAACGAAGAGCTGAGGAGTCAGAAATCGACCAACCTGCTGATTGGCTACATCCTGGCACTCGCTACGATGTTCGTCGCCTTCGAGTACACCCAGCGCGAAGTGAAGGTGGTAGAAGAGGACAAGATTTATGATTACAGAATGGAAGAGGACATGATTCCCATCACCCAGCAGCAGGAGATGATGGCGCCTCCCCCAGCAGCAGCACCCACCGTAATGGAGTTCATCAACGAGGTTGAGGACGATACCGAGCTCCCCGAAGAGGAGGTTGAGACCACCGAGGAAATGAATCAGGCCATCACGGCCGTAGTGGGCACCGGCGCACCCAGCGCAGCTGTCGTGACGGGTCCTGTAGGACCGGTTGTGGAAGCCGATGATGACGACCGCATCTACGAAATGGTAGAGGAGAACGCACAGTTCCCTGGCGGCGACGAAGAATGCTTCAAGTGGCTCAGCGAACACATCAAGTATCCCAGCATCTGCCAGGAACAAGGCGTACAGGGCCGTGTCATCGTCAACTTCGTCGTCAACAAGGACGGCTCCATCGTTGACGTCAAGACCGTTCGCTCACCGGACAACAACCTCACCAAAGAGGCAGAACGCGTCGTGAAGATGATGCCCAAGTGGAAGCCTGCACGTCAGGGTAACAAGCCCGTGCGCTCACGTTTCACCCTGCCCGTCATGTTCCGTCTGAACTAAAGAACTTGACCGAGGAAGACAAAGGAAGATAGAAGAAGATAGAGGGAGATAGAGGACAACACTCTTTCAGCAAACCCAAGCTATCTTCTTCTATCCTCTTTTGTCTCCCTCTATCTTCTATTTTCCTCCCCCTATATATAATATATAATAATGTATAGCAGCAAGCAACTCCTGCAGATGGTGGAGGAAGGCATCGCCTCCCTACCCCTCGAACGCGAGCCGAAAGGTCTCTACGAACCCATACGCTACGTCCTCTCGCTCGGAGGCAAACGCATCCGACCCGTACTCATGCTCATGGCATACAACCTTTATCGCGACGACGTAAAGCCCTCACTCATGCCAGCCATAGGACTTGAAGTATTCCACAACTTCACCCTCCTGCACGACGACCTCATGGACCGCGCAGAAGTGCGTCGAGGCAAGACATGCGTGCACCGCAAATGGAACGACAACACAGCCATCCTCAGCGGCGACAACATGCTCGTCCTCGCCTTCAAGTACATGGCACAATGCAGCGAAGGCAAGATGCCCGAAGCCATGCACATCTTCACGAAGACTGCCATCGAGATAGACGAAGGACAGCAATACGACGTGGACTTCGAGACGCGTAACGACGTCACCGAGGCAGAATACATCGAGATGATACGCCTCAAGACATCAGTCCTGCTGGCATGTGCGCTCCAGATCGGAGCCACGCTTGCCGACGCTCCCACGCAAGATGCAGAAGCACTCTACCGCTTCGGCGAATGCCTCGGCCTCGCCTTCCAGCTTCAAGACGACTACCTCGACGTCTATGGCGACCAGGCTGTCTTCGGCAAAAAGATAGGTGGCGACATCCTCTGCAACAAGAAGACCTTCATGCTCATCAATGCCCTGCTCCATGCCACACCAGAAGACAGGGCAGAACTGCAGCAATGGTTAGAAAGCAAGGACTGCAATCCAGAAGAGAAGATACAAGCCGTCACCTCCATCTACACAAGGACAGGCGTCCACCGCATGGCAAAGGAACGCATGGACGCCTATTACAAGGAGGCTAACACATGCCTGGACAAAGTCAGCCTGCCCGAAGAACGCAAGCAGATGCTCCGCCAGATTGCCGTCGAACTAATGGGACGACAGAAATGATAGACACGCATAGTCATATCTACGAACCTGAGTTCAATGCCGACCGCAGCGAAGTCATCATGCGGGCCAAGCAGGCAGGAGTGGAATGCATCCTGCTGCCCAACATCAATGCAGGCAGCATCAATCAGATGCTCGACCTCTGCCACCAATATCCTGGCTATTGCTTCCCCATGATAGGCCTGCATCCCGAAGACATCACGGAGGACTACAGGCAAGTCCTGGCAGACATGCAGAAGCTGCTGGAAGTTCCAGGCCATCCCTTCATCGCAGTCGGCGAAGTCGGCCTCGACTTCTATTGGGACACAAGCAAGGTCAAAGAGCAGGAGGAAACCTTCCGCACGCAAATAGAATGGGCCATACAGTATCACCTGCCCCTCTCCATACATGCACGAAACGCCCATAGGCAACTGGTCACCATCCTGTCAGAGTATCGCAACGAATCCATCAGCGGAGTCTTCCACTGCTTCGGAGGCACAAAGGAAGAAGCACAGGAACTGCTTCTATTCCCTGACTTCATGCTTGGCATCGGCGGCGTAGTAACATACAAGAACAGCAAGTTGCCCGAGACTTTGACTGCCGTTCCTCTCGAACGCATCGTACTCGAGACAGACTCACCATACCTCACCCCAGTCCCCTACCGAGGCAAGCGGGACGAAAGCGCATACGTGGCAGAAGTACTGCACAAAGTGGCACAAATATATAATGTAAGCGACCAGAAGGCAGAAAGCATCACAACAGGCAATGCAAAGCACATATTCCCTCTCATAAACACACATTAAGGCAACTAAAACTACAAAAAAGCATCGGAACCGAAACTTTTTTGCCCAAAAACTATGTCAGTATAAGAAAAAAAGCTATCTTTGTGTCCGAAAAGCGTAAAGTAAGGCACAGCTTGCACTGGCACACTCATGAAAAGGAGAGATGCTCGAGTGGCTGAAGAGGCACGCCTGGAAAGCGTGTGACCGGCAAAACTGGTTCGCGAGTTCGAATCTCGCTCTCTCCGCAAAGAAAAAGTAACAACAACAAATCATAAACATTTAAACAAACAACACAATGAAAAAGTATTTTGCAATTATTGCAATGGTTGCTGCTTGCTCATTTGGAGCAACATCATCTGTAATGGCTCAGGAAGACGAAGCTGCTGCTACCGAGCAGGTAGATAGCGCTGCCGTTGACTCTGTCGCTCAAGACACTGCTGCTGTGGAAGAAGCTGTCGAGGCTGCCCCCATCGTAGAAGAAGAGAATGAAGGTGTATTCAAGACACTCAAGACAAAGTACATTGAAGGTGGCGCAGGCTTCATGTCACTCGTTGCCATCGCCCTCGTACTGGGTCTTGCTTTCTGTATCGAGCGCGTCGTTTACCTGACCCTCGCTCAGATTAACACCCGCAAGTTCATGAAGGAACTCGCCGACCTCGTTGCCGCTGGCAAGATTGCCGACGCCATCGAGAAGTGCAAAGGCACACGCGGCCCGGTAGCACAGGTCAGCCGCAAGGCTATGGAATGCCTGGACAGCAACGACCGTAACGACATCGGCACCATCGAGCGCACCATCAACATGGAAGCAGAAGTTCAGGGCACATACCTCGAGGAGAACTGCTCTTGGATTACCCTCTTCATCGCCATGGCACCGTCTCTCGGCTTCCTCGGAACTGTGATCGGTATGGTAATGGCCTTCGACGACATCCAGCGCGCTGGCGATATCAGCCCGACAGTCGTTGCAGGCGGTATGAAGGTCGCACTTATCACGACCATCTTCGGTATCATCGTTGCACTTGTTCTTCAGGTCTTCTACAACTACATCCTCGCAAAGGTTGAGTCTCTGACCAGTAACATGGAAGAAGCCGCTCAGGAACTGCTCGTCATGTGCGTCAAGAGCGACAAGTGCAAGAAATAAGATTTTGGGATTAGAGATTAGAGATTAAGAAACAGGGAGACACATCTCTCCATTCTTAACTCTTAATTCTTAACTCTTAATTATATAGTAGAGAACTATGAAGATTGAGAAAAGATCAAGTCGCGTGCTGCTGTGTTGCGTCGTGCTGATTGTTGTATGCTTCGCAGCCTTCCTGCTCATCGGCTATAACAATCCTGTTGGCGACAACAACGAGCCCCTGCTCACCGACGTCATCATGTGGCTCATGTATCTGCTCACCGCAGTTACAGCAGCACTCACCGTCTGGTCAGTGATTCGCGGCATACAGAACACCAAGGGTAACGACCCCGCTGCCACCACTGGCGTGCCAAGCGGCAAGATTACCATGTTCACCGTTTGTCTGACTGTTGTATCCCTCATCCTTGGATGGGTTACAGGACTGGGCGCAACGGAATTCACAGCCAGTGACGGCACAGTAACCAGCGCAGGCTGGGTAACAGTAGTCAATGTATTCATGGTCAGCATGGGCATCCTCCTTGTGGCTGCCGCCATTGCCGTTGCCGTGAGCATGACTGGTGTTGTAACTAAGAGCGCAAGTAAGTAAACCGACCTAAAAAAGAGAAAGATATGGCAAAGAAGAAAAAGAAGATGCCGGGCTTGAACACCAGTTCAACAGCCGATATCTCCTTCATGTTGCTCATCTTCTTCCTGGTCACCACATCTATGGACACCGACATGGGCTTGGCTCGACGCCTGCCCAAGCCGCCAGAACCAGATCAGGAAGATGCCACCATGGACATCAAGAAGCGTAACATTCTCTATGTCCGCCTCAACTTCAACGGACAACTGTGGATTGAGGACGAGACAACCAGAGGCTACGCTGAAATAAGTGAGCTCCGTCCCCGCGTCAAGGAGTTCGTCAAGAACGAACAGAACCTGAGTTCCCTGCCCGAGAAGCACGTCAAGAACATCGACCTGCTGGGCCAGTGCTTCGTGACAGACAAACATGTCGTCAGCGTACAGACCGACCGAGCTACACCTTATAATGCTTACTTCCAGGTGCAGAACGAACTGGTAGCTGCTTACAACGAACTGAGAAACGAACTGTCAAAGCAGAAGTTCGGACGTGAGTACCAATACCTCAAGGACGAGGAAAAGGCTGCCATCAGGCAGTATTATCCCCAGAACATCTCTGAGGCCGAACCTAAAAAGTATGGAGGAGACCAATAATGGCAGGATTTAAGAGAAAGCAAAGTCGCGAAATGCCGGAGATGAACACTTCATCTCTGCCCGACCTTATTTTTACCATCCTCTTCTTCTTCATGATGGTTACCACGATGCGCGAAGTGACCCTGAAGGTCAAGTTCACCATCCCCGCAGGTACAGAACTCGAGAAGCTGGAGAAGAAGTCGGTAGTATCATTCATCTACGTAGGTCCCCCGACAGATAACCTGCGCGCCCAGATGGGTAGCGGCACGCGTATTCAGCTCAATGACCGCTATGCCGAGGCACGCGAAGTCATGGACTTCATCGCTGCCGAACGTCAGGGCATGACGAATCAGGCAGAACAGGTCATCAGCATCAAGGCCGACCAGCACACACAGATGGGATACATCATCGACATCAAGGAAGTATTGCGTAAATCATGGGCGCTGCGTATCAACTACTCAGCTACCCGCAGAAACTAACGCCGAACAATTCGGTTACATAGAAAAGGAAGCGGCTTTCTCCACAAAGAGGAAGCCGCTTCTTTATTATCTATAATACGGATGATAACAATAAAAAAAAGAAGAGGAGCCGACATTGCTGTCAGTTCCTCTTTTTGTTGGTGCCCAGAACAGGACTCGAACCTGCACGCCTCGCGGCACGCGCACCTGAAACGCGCGCGTCTACCATTCCGCCACCTGGGCATTCATTAGTTCATAGTTAAGAGTTCATAGTTTATCTCTTCACTCGTCACTAATCTCTAATCAAAATAAAACGAGCCTCATTCTTAATTACACTGAGCCTCGCTTAAGAGCGGAAAACGAGACTCGAACTCGCGACCCCGACCTTGGCAAGGTCGTGCTCTACCAACTGAGCTATTTCCGCCTGACATGTGTGAAGAGGAGGAGACTCGAACTCCCACGCCTCGCGGCACTACCACCTCAAAGTAGCGCGTCTACCAATTCCGCCACCTCTCCATATTTAGTCACTTCATTAAGTCAAAACCACCATTTGGCGATTGTCTTTGACGCTTTTCCTCTGAATTGCGGTGCAAAGATACAGCTTTTTTCGAAACTGGCAAAACATTCCGCCACTTTTTTCTCCTATTGCCTCTCTTTTTGTGCTCTTTTTGTGCAATTCGTTCCGTGCAGTCACATCTGCAGCAGGGACAGGAGCATTGTCCTTTAAGGCATCGTGCCGTCGTATCGCCAGTACTCACACGAGAAAACTCCAGTACTCTCCAGAGAAAACTCCAGTACTCACACGAGAGTACTGGAAAGTTCACGGGAGTAATCAGTGAGGGGAAAAGGACAAGAAGCGGCAGTTGTGCCCTGAAAAAGTATAAAAGGAATCAGGGACGTCTGCCGCTTCAAGTTTGAGAAAATCCCCATGCCCCTCTCCGAGGAGAGAGGCTTAGGGGTGAGGCTATTTACTTAATCACAACTTTTCGTCCGTTCCTGATGTACAGGCCGGGAGCTGCGGGCTTGCCGCCAAGCTTGCGTCCGCTCAGGTCGAACCAGCCGAAGTCCTTTCCTTCAGGAGAGGATTTAGGAGAGGCTACGCCGTCAGGTATCGGAACATCGTCCGTGATGGTGCGGAACCATTCGTTCCAAGGATAGACGTTCCATGCCGGGACGCAACCTGTGGGAACGTGCAGCGTGGCGCCGCCAACGTCTTCACCCACACGGTCGAAGGCAAAGTTGTGACCCATGTCGGGCTCCATAACGTCTCCAAAGCCGTCGGTGAACGTCATGGGCTGAGGCTGCGGGATATAGACGTCCTTCAGCATATAGCAGCGGGCAAAGGCATTATAGCCTATCTGCGTGGCGGTCCAGGGAATCGTTACTTCGGTGATGTCGCGACCCTCGAAGGAGAATGCGCCGATGCGGACTACCTCGAAGTCATGAGGCTTCTCGGGTATGTCAACCTTGCCTTTCCTCCACTCGGGGACGGCAAGTGTCGGGATGTCGTCCTCGTCGAAGCGGCCGGCAATCTCGCAGGTGCGGATTTGAGTGTCAACATCGATGTCCTCATCCTTCAGCACGTGGCAGGTTATCCAGGATGCATCCGTTCCCTCTCCTTCGATGTAGTCGAAGAAGATTTCCTCGGGCTTGGGCTTCTCGGTGATGGTCACCTTGAGGTAGGTGCTGGCGCGGTCGGGGCCCCACAGTGCCTGCAGCTCGGTGCCGTCGGCCGTGTAGCTCGACCATGCCTCGATGTAGGCTTTGCCTTCCCACCATGCTCTCATGTTGCCATCGTCGTCGATGTAGACGTTGCCGCTCGTGAGCAGGTTATTGAAGCGCAGCTTGGTGTTCTTCACGTTTGCGGGTGTGAACTGCGGCATGAGGTCGTAGAGGTTGATGGTCTCATCGACGTACATGGTCAGCTCTGTGATGGGGAACGTCACGGCCTCCACCTTCGGGTCGCTCTGCGTCAGGTCGGCCACGATGTTCGGGAAGCGCTTCGTGCTGTTGTGGCTCTTGTAGTGGCTCAGGTATCTGTTGTAGCCGGCATCGCTGAGCACGTGTAGCGTGGCGTTGTTGCTGACGGCTGCATCCTGGTCGAACACGTTCGTGCCGAGGCTGAGCGGTTCGCCCGAATAGATGTAGACTGTCTTGACGCCGCTGAAGGAGAGCGAGTTCTCGCCCACCACGGTGAGGCCTTCGCCCAGTGTGATGGTCTCTACGCCTGCCGAAGCCTCGGCAAAGTGCTCGCCGCCGAAGAAGTTGTCGGGGATGCTGGTCACCTCGTCCTTCACCACAATGCTCTTGATGAGACCGACGTAGGCGTTGAACGTCTCGCACCAGGGCTTGCCGTTCCTGTCGTAGGCAGCGATGGCGCCCGGAGCGTCGATGGTCAGTGTGCCGTCGGTGTCGAGGTACCATGTGCCGCCGCCACCCTCTACATAGTTGCCGTACATATCCTTGCCGCAGCCATAGAGCGAGCCGCCTGCGGGCAGTTCGGGCTCAACGGCCTCCGTGTCGCCCTCGATGGTCATGTCCTTCCAGATGTTGGCCTTCTTGTAGGCGGGGATGTAGTCGGGAGCCACCACGAGGTGAATGTTCTTCAGCGTGAGGCCGTGGAAGGCCCAGACATCGTACTCGTCGCCATAGACGGGGCCGAGCTCGTTGTAGCCGATGACGTCGGCCGTCTTGCCTGTAGGCAGAGCGGGAGGTGTGGCACGGTCAACGAAGACGGTGTCGAGCGCTGTGCAGCCCAGGAAGGCCGTCCAGTCGATGCTTTCCACCTTGCTGCCCAGCTTCACCTTCTCCAGAGCCGTGCAGTTCTGCACAATCATGTAGGGCAGGCGTTTGCCGTTGTATGCGAAAGCCTTCAGGCCTGTGCAACCCGAGAAGCAGGCGGTGGCATTGTCCAGGTCGGCTTCGCCCATGTTGATAACCGTCAGCTTCTTGCACTTGCTGAATGCAGAGCCGCCCACCTTGCAGTTATTGCCGAGCGTCACGGCGGTCAGGTTCGGGCAGTCGGAGAAGGCACCTTGGCCTATCTCCTTCACATTCGTGAGGTCGAGCAAGTCGAAGGCCATCCCGCTGAAAGCACTCTTGCCGATGACCTCCACGTTCTCCAAGTTGATGCTCCTCAGCTTGTTGCCATAGCCGATGTAGTCACCGCCCATGAAGGCGCCTTCGCCTATCTTCTTGATGGAGGGACAGAGCAGCACGCTCTCCAGGTTGACGAACTGGCTGAAGCCGCAGTCTTCGACTTCGGTCAGGGTGCCGGCGAACTCTATCTTCTTGGTTAGGAGCATGGCTTCGCCTTCCTTCGGTCCGCCGCTGGTCATGAAGCCAATCCTGATGGGACTGGTGTTGCTTGGGTTCTTGCTGGCAGAGATGACCATCGTGCTGTCGTCGTAGAGCACCCACATGCCGTCGCCGAAGTTGCCGGCCTTCACCCATGTGCCGCGCTCGTCGGCGTATGCTATGTGGAACTTGCTCCAGTTCGGGTCCGTCATGTACTTCGTCACGTGGGCATCGGGCACGTTGAGCGTCACGGTGCTCTGTCCGCCGTCGTTAGCCTTGCGCGGACCGCCCTTCAGGCTGTAGGCCTCGCTCTTGATGCTGGCGAAGGAGTACTCCGTCGTCGTGGCAGGCGTGCTGGTGATGTTCTCTATCTCGTTCAGGCTGTGGCAGTCCTTGAAGACGTAGTCGCCCACGCTCTTCAGCTTCGAACCCAGCTCGATGCTCGTCAGCGAGGTGCAGCCCTCGAAGACATTGCTGCCCAGCGTCTCCACGCGGGTGATGTAGATGTTCTTCAGCTCGGGGCAGTTCTTGAAAGCATTGTCGCATATCTCAGTACACTCGCGGGGGATGCTGACGTTCCTCAGGTTCGGCAGTTCCGAGAAGTTGTTCTTGCCGATACGGGCGACGCTTTCCAGCACGACATCGCGGATGTACTCGCGGTACTGATACCAGGGCTGGGCTGTGTTGGAGGCATAGTTGGGCATATAGCCGCCACCGTTGTAGATCTTGAGCGTGCCGCCCGAGGAGAGACTCCATGTGGCACCTGCCGAGCCGCCGATGATGCTGCCCTATACGGGGAAGGTGAACACCTTGTCCACCTCCATCTTGCCGAAGATGGCATGGTTCTCGTAGCACTGTCCGTACAGCTCGGGGTTGCAGTGCAGGGTGATGCTGGAGAGGGTGGCGCCGCTGAAGATGTCCGACGGTATCTTGTTCTCGTCGAGGTTGGAGCTCACGAAGATGTTGCTCGGTTGGACACCCGCGAAGCACCTCGAGCCGAAGGTGCAAGCGTAGGTGGAGGGGCCGAAGGTGATGGACTGCATCGACGCCGTGCCGCTGCTCTTGGCGAAAGCCTCCATGCCCACCTGCGTGCAGTTGTTCAGGTTGACTACGCGGATGCCTGTGCAGTTGTAGAAGGCCTGCTTGCCTATGGTGCGCACCTTCGAGAGGTCAACGCCCTTGTCCTGACCGTGGAGTGCCGTGCAGCCGTAGAAGGCACGCTCGGGAACGCTGCTGACGTTCATCTTCAGGGGATTGTTAAGGCCTCCCAGCATGTTGCAGCCCTCGAAGGCCGACGTGCCGAGCGACAGGATTTCGGGCCCGAAGTGCTGCAGCTTGGTGCAGCCCTTGAAGGCATTGTTGCCGACGTGTGCCTTGCTCTTGTCGCCGCTGGTCATGTCGCGGAAGTAAACCAGGTCGGTGCAACCCTCGAAGGCATTGTCGCCGATGTTGACTTCAGAGTCATAGATGTCAATATAGGTGATGCCCTTCAGTGCCTGTCCGCCCTTGAAGGCGCGGGCGGGAATCTTGCCGCCTACTTCGAGGTACATGTGTGTGGCGCCGTAGGCTTTGGAGCTGACGAGGCTCGTCCAGGGAGCGGCCTTGCCTTCGTAGCTGGGCATATCGCCAGCGAAGAAGACATGGAGGCCCGAGGCGTTGGCGTCATCCACATACCAGCCGCCGATGAGCTTGCCGTTCTCGTAGATGGGTTCGCCTGCCACAATCTTGCCGGTGGGCTTGGTGTCCGTCTTCTTTCCGTGCTCGCCGGTGAAGTAGTTCATCATGTAGCCTTCCGCCATGTCTTTCTTGTCGCGGTAGTAGTCGATGTAGGTCTGCACCAAGTTCTGCGGCACGATGACCTTCACGTTTGGATTGTCGCCGAAGGGATACTCGTACTCGCGTTCGCCACGTATGTCGTCCCCTATCTCGCCAGCCATTTGCCAGAGGGAACCAAGGGAAGCAACTGTCAAAAATCCTTGCGTAAAAATACCCAGAGCATAGCTTCCTTCGTCCTTGTCATAGAGACGCTCCCAGTTGGGAGGCGTCGGGTTCTGGCAGAATACATAGTCAGGTCCCATGAGGGAGCCTGGACGAAGTTCCTTCGCCTTGCTGCCGAGGTCAATAATGTCGCAGTAGCCCCAGCCTCCTCCTTTATTGTATTCATCTCTGAGGCCATAAGTATCACGACCTGCGATGGCAGCCAACTTCCAGTCCTTCACCAGTGGCAGGGAGATGGCATTGACGCAGCAACCGGAAAAGGCGCACTCGCCCACATAGCTGCACTTGGGAAAGTAAATCGAGGGGATGGGTGTTGTATAGCCTTCGCCATCGATAAATTCTCCGCCGCCACAATTCTCAAACGAGTACATGGCACAAGCCTCGACGTTTTCGCCGCCCGTCACGCTTCCAACCATTCCAAGGCCGTAGAAGCCGTTGCGGCCGATGTTTGTGCAGGCCGAACCGATGTGGATGGCCGTGATGCGGTCGGCATACTGATACCAGGGCGCCTTGCCTTCGCCGTAGTCGGCCATGTCGCCGTTGATGTTGACAGTCAGCTTGCCGCTGTTGTCAATCACCCACGAGCCTCGCTTGCAGTTGCCCTGAGCAATGTTGGCCCAGACTGCACTCCCTGCCGCTGTCAGCAGGCAAAGGAGCAGAAGTAATCGTTTCTTCATAGTGTTTGTAATTTAAGTTAATAAATAAAGTTAATATATATAATGTATGTTATCTTGTTGCTGGGAGCGCTCCTGAGTTTTTTCATTTTTTCATTTCTTCATTCCTTCATTCTTTCCTCGTTCTCGTCTTCACTTCTGTCGGCATGATGCCATAGAAGTTCTTGAAGGCGCGGGTGAAGTTTGGCACCTGTGCATAGGCACAGCGGTCTGTCACCTCGGCGATGGTGATGTCGCGGTAGTTCTGCAGAAGGTGCATGGCTTTTTGCATACGTGTCTGCATGACGTACTTCTTCGGTGTGATGGAGAGCGTCTGTGCGAGGCGACGGCGCAGGGTGAGGCTGTTGATGTGCATGTGTCTCGCTATGGTATCTATGTCGGTGATGCCTTTATCGGTCAAGACATATATCGTATTATTGCTGTCCGCTAAAAGTCAAATGAGCAATAAAAATCGTCCGCAATGCCGATAAACAGGCGTTGCGGATTCTATTTTTGAAAAGTAAGCCCCCCTTAGTCGAAAAGGCTCGGTTCGTCAGGTGGCGGATATGCCGCTTCAAGTATTCTGAGCCAGTCTTTCTCCGGCTGCTCGAAGAACGTGTAGCAGTTGACATAGTACATGAGCATGATGCGGAACATGGTGGCAAGATTGGAAAAGCTCCAGCTGCGTCTGATCCGCCCTTGCATGACCATGAGCAGCAGGTTTGCGATGAGCGTCACCCATATCTGTATCTTGATGGCATTTGCGCTCTCTCCGTAGAAGTAACGCAGCGGGAAGTTCTGCTTGAGCTGCTTGAACAGGAGCTCTATTTCCCAGCGCTTGCGATAGATGGCAATGATGTCCTCCACTTCCATGGCCATGTCGTTGGTAAGCAGGGATACAAGCTTTGTCTTCCCCTTCTTGATGTCAGCGTATGTGATGATGCGTGCATGATGTTCGATGTCCTCACCCTCTTTGAGATGCTTTCGGAAGACGACGTGCTGCACGCGGTATTCCATCGGTCCCTCGGGATGCATGTACATGATATCGCTTTCCGTCTCATAGACCATGTTTTTCTTCATCTTCGTGACGTAGGTCACTTCCCTTCGGCTGAGTTCCTCGAACTTGGCGTAGTCAATGTATGCCCTGTCCAGTGCGATGATGTCGCCGCTGGCATAGTTCGAGGGACACAGCATAAAGCTGTCGTTGGTGGCAGCCGAGGTGAAGCGGATGTCCGACGGAACGCCCTCGTTGGCGTGGATGTTGGCATGCACCTTGATGCCGCCCTTCTTCTTCCCTGTCTTCGGATGCCTGCCCACACCCTTGAAGATGAGGTTGGAGAACAGCGTGATGGTCGTAGAGTCGATGATCTGCAGGCGTTTCAGCCATGCCGGGACCTGCCTGCGTCGGCTGTCCGAGGAAAGTTCGCCCTTATAGGTGGCATACAAGTCCCTGTATATGGCCTCAAAGACGCACTCCTTGCGGCGGGCATTGGCATCCGACAGCGTTGAGCGGCGGGGCATCAGCCTGATGCCAAGGTGAGCCAGCTTCCTGGCCTCAGGGAACATCGAGTCCGTAATCTCGCGCAGGGAGTCGAAACGTTTGATGACGGCATAAAGCATAATCACCAAATGCTGCCATGCATCGAAGTGTTTTACATAACGCTCACCGCCGTTTTCACGGCTGAAACGAAGAATTTTTGCCCTTTCAAGCAAATTTAACAGCTGTCCATACATCGGCTGTCCGATAAAATGTGTACCTTTGTCCATGTTATTGATGTTTTGTAGCGAAAGCAAAGATAACAAAAAAGGCTGAAACCCAAGCGAGGGCTTCAGCCTAATTTTTATATCGAGAAAAAAGTTTTAGCGGACAGCAATAATA
>JAFUGG010000037.1 GCA_017469525.1 Bacteroidaceae bacterium
AAGATCTACGCCACTGAACAGAAGACACAAAGCTGCCCCGTCCAGAACCTTTGTGTCTTTACAACATGGGGAGTTACTTAGTGTCTTTGTGACTTTGTGTTTGATTATTTCATCCGCATCAAATGGATTTGACTTTAACCTATATTTCGACCACGAACTGAGGTCGACGGCCGTAGGGGAAGTCAATTTTCTTTAACCTTTAACCTTTAACCTTTAACCGTTACCCTTTAAACTCTTAAACTTTTCAACTTTTTATAGCTACAGTCCCTATGAGGGGAAGGACGCGTCCCTATGAGGAGAGGGACACGTCCCTAAGGCGAGAGGGACGCGTCCCTAAAATCCACGTGAGGATTTGGCAAAATCCACAGGAGGATTTCATCAAATCCACAGCAGGATTTGGGCAAATCCTCTGCAGGATTTTCCGAGTTTTACAAGTGGTTAGAAAATAAGGCAATAGAAAAACGTAAAAACTTGACTTGCGTCGAGCTAAAACTTCTGCAGTGAAGTTTACGAACTTCTGCAGAGAAGTTAGCCAACTTGACTGGCGTCGAGCTAAAGCTTCTGCAGAGAAGTTTACGAACTTGACTTGCGTCGAGCTAAAGCTTCTGCAGTGAAGTTTGGGAAGTCTTTGTTGAGACGATACTTTTCCGCTTTTCTTGCTTTTCGTTCCTTTTTCTTCGCTTTTGCATTCCTCGAATCATATTTTTTGCTATATTTGCGTATCTTTAATCAAAAAACGGGCATTTATGAGAATAGTAGTGTTGACTGGAGCGGGTATGAGCGCTGAAAGCGGTATCAGTACTTTTCGCGACAATGGCGGACTGTGGGACCAGTACAACGTAGAGGATGTGGCGACGCCTGAAGGCTGGGCTCGCAACCCGAAACTCGTTACGGAGTTCTATAATGTGCGCCGTAAGGAATTGCTTGGCACGAAGCCTTGTCTCGGGCACGAGCTTGTGGCAAAGCTTGAAGAGAAACATGCCGTGACGGTTGTGACGCAGAATGTAGATAACCTGCATGAACGTGCCGGCAGCAGCTACGTCATTCACCTGCACGGCGAACTGATGAAGGTGACGAGCAGCCGCTCGCCCAATGACCCGCGCTACATCAAGACGCTCGACCCAGAACATGTCGAAGTGAAGATGGGCGACCTTGCTGGCGACGGCAGCCAGCTCAGGCCCTTCATCGTCTGGTTTGGCGAGGCTGTACCCGAGATAGACCGAGCCGTAGAGGAATGTGAGAAAGCAGACATGCTCATCGTCATCGGCACGAGCCTTAACGTCTATCCCGCTGCAGGGCTGACCCGATGTGTCCGTCCCGGCACACCCATCTACCTCATCGACCCGAAACCTGTCCAGTGGAACAGCGACGTGCCTGTCCATCACATCATGAAGGGCGCAAGCGAAGGGATGAAGGAACTTATGTCATTATTGAAGATTGAAAATTGAAAATTGAAGATTGAACATTGAATATTGAATATTGAAGATGAGTGAACTAAGAATACGCTGTCGTAATAATGGAAAGAGGATAAGTGTGCCTTTTGGCAGTAATCTCTATGAAGCCTTTGCCCAGGCGAACTTCCACATGGACTATGGGCCTGTGGCTGCTCGCGTCAACAATAAGGTGCAGGGCATGAACTACCGCTTCTACAACAACAAGGATGTGGAGTTCCTGTCGCTCTCTGATGAAAGCGGTATGCGCACCTATACCCGCACGCTCTTCTTCATCTTGGCGAAGGCTGTCGAAGATACTTATCCCGATGCTCAACTCCTCGTTGGCGGCTCCGTGTGCCGAGGCTATTACTGCCAGCTTCGCTTGGGGCGTCCTGTGGAAGACGAGGATGTCCGTCGCATCAAAGGGCGCATGCAGGAAATCATCGATGCAGATATGCCCATACATCGCATACAGTGCCCCATCGAAGAGGCCATCGAGATGTTCGAGAAGCGAGGCATGAAGAGCAAGGTGCAGTTGCTGGAAAGCCAGGACGACCTCTATACATATTATTATAAGTTGGGCGACACAGTCGATTACTTCTACAGTTGCCTGCTCACCCGCACCAGTCAGGTGCACCTCTTCGACCTCATCAAGTTCTACGACGGCATGCTGCTTCGTGCTCCTTCCAGGAAGAACCCGTCGCAACTGGAAGAGATAATGGACCAGAACAAGAAGATGCTCGACGTCATCAGGGAGCACCACAGATGGCAGGAGATTCTTGGCGTGCAGACGGTTGGCGAGTTGAACTATGCCATCAAGGAGGGGCATGCAACCGACCTCATCAATGTCAGCGAGGCGCTTCAGTCGAAGAAACTCAGTAACATAGCCGACGAGATTGCCGAACGAGGTGCCCGCATCGTCTTGCTTGCCGGCCCAAGCAGTAGCGGTAAGACAACGACGGCCAAGCGACTGGCTGTCCTCGTGATGGCTTGCGGCTTGCGACCTCATACCATCAGCACCGACGACTACTTCGTCAACCGCGTCGATACGCCGAAGGATGCCAATGGCGAATATGACTTCGAGTGTATCGGAGCAGTCGATACAACATTCTTCAACAAACAGATGAACGCTTTGCTGAATGGCGAGGAGGTGGAACTTCCGCGCTACGACTTCAAGAAGGGCGAGCGTGTCTTCGAGGGCAGAAAGCTGAAGATAGGTCCCGAAGATGTCATCATCCTTGAGGGCAATCATGCTCTCAACCCCATCCTGACGCAACAGATACCCGAGGAGAAGAAGTACAGGATATATGTCTCGACGCTCACCACCATACAGCTCGACGACCACAATCACATCCCGACGGCCGACATCCGCTTGCTGCGTCGCATCCTTCGTGACTACAAGCATCGCGGCTACTCTGCTGTCGAGACCATCAAGCGCGCTCCAAGCGTCAGCGCAGGCGAGGAGAAGTGGATATTCCCCTTCCAAGGATTTGCCGATGCGACCTTCAACAGTGCCTTGCTCTACGAGTTGGGCGTGATACGCGAGCAGGTGATGCCTATCCTCGAACAAGTGCCGGAACGCGCCATCGAGTATGCTGAGGCGAGTCGTCTGCGCAAGTTCCTGGCCTACTTCAACGGCATCCCAGGCGACCAGGTGCCGCCTTCAAGCTTGCTCCGCGAGTTTGCAGGAGGAAGCTCGTTCAAGTACTGACCCTCCTGGCTCGCCCCAAGCATTCGTCCTCTATCTTCGCCGCTGAAGCGGCATATCTTCTTCTAACTTCTTCTAACTCCTATAGAATAAATAGTAAATTGTATATTGAATTGGTAAGAGATGAAAGACGAAAGATTGCTCTCCATCGATGCCCTTCGTGGCTTTGATATGTTGTTCATCATGGGTGGCGCGGCCCTGCTTGTGGCGCTTGCTGAGTGGTTCCCTTGTCCGTTCACTCAGGCTTTGGCTGAGCAGATGGATCACGTTGAGTGGCACGGGCTGCGGCATCACGACACCATCTTCCCGTTGTTCCTTTTCATCGCAGGCATCTCCTTCCCCTTCTCCTTGCAGAAGCAACGCCAATCGGGACGAAGCACGTGGGCCATCCACAGGAAGGTCATCGTGCGCGGCATCGTGCTCTTCCTGCTCGGAATGGTGTATAACGGACTGCTCGACCTTGACTTCGAGAACCTCCGCATCGCGAGTGTGCTGGGCCGCATCGGTTTGGCGTGGATGTTTTCAGCACTCATCTTCATGCACACCGGCTGGAAGGCTCGCGTCGGCATAACGGCAGCGTTGCTCGTAGGCTACTGGCTCGTGGCAGGCTTCATCCCTGCTCCCGATGCCGACGGCGCGGATATCTTCACGGCTCAAGGCAGCATCGTGGGCTACGTTGACCGCATCCTCCTGCCCGGACGCATCTACTACGGCAACATCGACCCTGAGGGAATCCTCGGCATCGTGCCGGCAATCGGAACAGCCCTGCTGGGCATGTTCTGCGGCGAATGGGTACAAACGGGGTTAGTGGTTAGAGGTGAGGGGTTAGAGAATACCATTAGCCCCAGCAATTCTCTTACCCCTAACCGCTTACCCCTAACCACCACTAAGGGTAAGGTCTTGTGGATGGTCGTTGCCGGTCTTGTCATGCTGGCAGTCGGACTGCTTTGGAACGAAGTGTTCCCCATCAACAAGAAGATGTGGACCAGCTCGTTCGTGCTGGTCGTGGGAGCATACTCCACGTTGATGTTCGCCCTCTTCTATTATATTATAGATGTGTTGCAATGGCGCAAGTGGGCGTTCTTCTTCACCGTCATCGGCATGAACTCCATCACGATTTACCTGGCACAACGCTTCATCCGCTTCTCCTATACGTCGGAGAAACTCTTTGGCGGCATCATCAGCCTGCTGCCAGAGCACTCCCAGACGTTCTTCAACCAGGCGGCCTACATCTGCGTCTGCTGGCTCTTCCTCTATGTCCTCTATCGCAACAAGATTTTCCTGAAAGTATAAAAACTAACAACCCCTAAAACCAACCATTATGAAGAAACAGTTTCTATTGCTGGCTATGGCCGGTATGGTTTCGCTCTCGTCCTGGGCACAGGACGTGGTGCTGGAGAATGCTAAGTTCCATGCGGGCGACGATGCCTCGTGGGCAGGCGTGAACGTCGATGAAAGTTCGTGGCGCGACATCAAGAACTCGGCTACGTGGACGTCGCAGGGCGTGAAGATAGAGAACGGCTTCGGCTGGTATCGCTATCACGTCAACATCCTCAAGTCGATGCTCGAGAAGTCCGACCTCAAGGAGACAGTGGACTTTGTCCTGGGCGGTGTGGACGATGCCGACGAGACGTATCTCAACGGCCAACTCATCGGCAAGACCGGCCGCTTCCCCTCCGACGAGAAGGGCTACGCGAGCCAGTGGAGCACGAAGCGCAACTATCGCGTCAAAGCAAACAGCAGCCTCATCAAGTGGGATGCCGACAATGTCCTGGCCGTGCGTGTCTATAATGCCGGCGACCCGGGCGGCATGTTCGAAGGTCCCATACGCGTGCGCGTTCCTAATACTATTGACAACCTGAGCATCAACATCAGCGAGGGCACAGACGGGAAGGGTGTCGTGCAGAGCTTCAGCACGCTCAAGAGCACGATGCAAGCCTCGAAGAGCGGCGTCTTCTCCGTCAAGGTCGTTGACCCCGAGACAGGCGAGACACTCGGCGAGAAGTCGATGAAGGTCTCTGTCAACGAGAAGAAGGGCAAGACCATTGCTGTGCCTTACGACAATCATCGCATGGTACGCATCGTGAGCACCTTCACAGAGAGCAAGAGCGGCCTGAGTTGCACCACGCAGTACATCCCGAAGTACATCCTGACGCCCGCCGCTCCTGCTGAGCCTCGCTTCAACACGGCTCCCATCTACGGCGTGCGCCCCGGCTCGCCCGTCCACTTCCGCTTCGGCGTGAGCGGTGAGAAGCCCATGAAGTTCTCTGCTGCCGATCTGCCAGCAGGCCTCACGCTCAATCCCGACAACGGTGCCCTGAGCGGTTCCATCGAGAAGGCTGGCTCCTACACCTTCACCGTGAAGGCAAGGAACGCCAAAGGCGAGCAGTCGCAACGCTTCACGATTCGCTGCGGCAGCAAGATAGCTTTGACGCCTCCTATGGGTTGGAACAGTTGGAACTGCTGGGGACTGAGTGTCACGCAAGACAAGGTCATCAGCAGCGCAAAGGCTCTCATAGACAAAGGACTGGCCGACTATGGCTATTGCTACATGAACATCGACGACGGTTGGGAAGCCAAGGAGCGCAACGCCGACGGCACAATCGCCGTGAACGAGAAGTTCCCCAGCATGAAGGACCTGGGCGACTGGCTCCACTCGGAAGGCCTCAAGTTCGGTATCTACTCGTCGCCCGGCGACTTGACTTGCGGCGGCTACCTCGGTTCTATTGACCATGAGCTGCAAGATGCCGAGAGTTACAACAGCTGGGGAATCGATTACTTGAAGTACGACTGGTGTGGCTATGGCCGTAAGCACAGGACAGAGCCCGACAACCAGACCGTTGCCAGCTACGTCCGTCCCTACCTGCTCATGGAACGCTGCCTGCGTCAGCAGCCTCGCGACATCTTCTACAGCCTCTGCCAGTACGGTATGGCCGACGTATGGAAGTGGGGCGAAGCCGTCGATGCCAACTCTTGGCGTACCACGGGTGACATCACGGACACCTGGGCAAGCCTCTATCACATCGGCTTCGAGCTGCAGCCCGAGCTTTATCCCTACGCTAAACCCGGCCATTGGAACGACCCCGACATGCTCATCGTAGGTAAGGTGGGTTGGAGCAACAACCTGCGCGACAGCCGCCTCACGCCCGACGAGCAGTACACACACATCAGCCTCTGGACGCTCCTTGCCTCGAACATGCTCATCGGCTGCGACATCGCCCAGATGGACGAGTTCACCGTGGCTTTGCTTTGCAACAACGAGGTGAATGCCGTCAACCAGGATATCCTCGGAAAGCAGGCCAAGCGCGACGTCGAAGACGGCAGCATCCAGGTCTGGAGCCGCCCGCTCAGCGACGGCAGCTATGCCGTGGGCATCTTCAACGTAGGAGGGACCGACGCACGCGTTGACTTCAAGAAGTACTTCCCGCAGCTTGGCATCAAGAGCCTGAAGAGCGTCCGCGACCTCTGGCGTCAGCAGGACCTCAGCACCTCCGACGTCAGCTACTTCATCCCCACCCACGGCGTGAAGTACCTCAAGGTGACGTTCTGAAAATTAAATCCTGAATAAAGACAGCCCCCGCCGACCTTCCACGGACGACGGGGGCTGCTCTTTTTGCCAGAGCAGAGTGCTGTATGGGAGTGCGGACGTCCCTGTCCGCTCAGGAGCACCAAGTGATGTCATAAAACCAAACGTGCATAGATTGTCAATTAGACACGTCGAGCTTGTCAACGCGACACGTCAAGTTTGCCAACGCGACACGTCAAGTTTGCCAACGCGACACGTCAAGTTTGCCAACGCGACACGTCGAGTTTGCCGGATAGCCACTTCGTGTTGCAAGAAGGGACATTCCGCAGACCTTCGGGTAAAGCGGTGGTGTACATCTTGTTTGTTGCTGTCCATAAGAGAAAAGCCGGCTCCATGATGGAACCGGCCTTTTTCGTAGGTATTGGCTTTCGGTGAGTTACTTGACGATTACCTTGAACTTCGTTCGAGCTTGCTCACGTTCGGAAGAAGTCAAGCAAGCTTGGTTCGTCACTCACTTAATCGCAATCTTCTTGCCGTTGCGTACATAGATGCCCTTCGTTGCGGGCTGAGCGCCGAGGCGGCGGCCGCCCAGGTCGTACCACTCATCTGCGGCTGCGTCTTCCTTCGCGAGCTTGTCGATGCCTGTTGCTGTGGCGATGTCCAGGTCGAACCTTGTGATGTCGCCTTCATTGAATACGATTGACTCGGCATAGCTGACGTCGATGTCGTTCTGCAGTACGAAGTATGTGTTGCATGCGCCCAGTGTGATGTCCTTTGCGGGGTTGCGGAACACGCCGTCTTCGTCGAGGAAGAGTGTCTTGCTGTCGCCTGCCTTGAAGGATACGGCATCGTAGGAGCCGTAGATATTGGCAAAGTCATAGATTCTGGGAGTGTCCCATGTTCCTATGTAAAGCTGTACGTATTTGAAGACGGGGTCGTCGATGTCTTCTCCCTTTTCGAATCTATAGATGAAGGGCCAGCCGTTGTATATCTTCTCATTATGCTTTTCGTAGTAGATGCTCAGTATGCCGTCCTTATATGCAGGGTTTTTGGCAACCTTGCGTATTTCGGCGCCTTCGAGGGGCGTTCCCTTGAGATCCTCGATGTCGAAGGGCAGGTAGAGAGAGTGCCAGTTGCCGTCCTTGCGGAATGTGGTGCCCGAGAGTGTGACGTGGGCAAGCATTTCGTGTGCTGGCTTCAGCGTCAGGATGTTGTCGGTGGCATCTTTCTTGATGTCGATGTTAAGCAGTTCCACACCTTCGAAGTCGGTGTAGTCTCTCGTTGTCTGCAGCATTGCACGATAGGGGTGTACGGGCTGCTCGACCATGGTGAACTTCATGTTCTCGGCAGTCGGGATGAGCTGCTTCTGGTTTTCAGCCTTGCCGTCGATGGTTCCTGTGAAGGTGAAGGAGAAGCGATTGTTGACAGCCTGGATGACGCAGTCTTGGTGTCCGGCCTTGATGGTGCGCTTGACGGCGGGGAATCGGTATGTTCCTTCTGTCGGTACGACGATGTAGGGTTTGAATGCCTCGATGGAGTCGGCCTCTTCGAGTGTCACCCTGACACTTCCGTATGCCGATACCTGTACGGGGCTCATTGTGTAGAGCTTCATGCCTGCGGGCTTCTCCATGCTGAAGGGCAGGTAGAGTGTCTCGGCCCAGACGTCGTCCGTCTTGGTGATGGTGCGGTCGTAATCGACGATGGCTTCGAAGTCGACGATGGCATTGATGGGCACTTCGTCCTTGAGGTGTATGGTCTGCAGTTGACCCAGGCTGTTCTCGAAGCGGAAGACGCCGTCGTCGCCCTGCTTGAGGTTGTGGGTGAGGCCATTATATTCGAAGGGCATTACGCCGTTGTAGCTGGCATCCTTCTTGGTGAAGTTCTTCCAGGGTTGTTGTGATGCTATGGCTTCAGCGTCGGAGGGATTGAACTTGAGCGTGGCCATTCCGTAGGTGACATCCTCGAAGCAGTCGGAGCCTTGGCTGCTGCTCATCGTCCCATCGATGTTGACGATGATGTTCTGAAGTATCGTGCAGTTGTCGAAGGCATCTTCTTCAATCAGCGCGTCCTTGGCCATGTTCAGGTTCAGGGAGACGAGGCTGGTGTTGTCGTAGAAGGCATCCTTGCCAATGTAGGAAACGGCCGTGGGGATGGTGATGGAGGAGATAGTAGTGTTGCCGTCGCCAACGAGTGCTCTCTCGCCGATGCTGAGCGGGCCGGCACCGAGCTCGAAGGTTATGGAGGCAAACGGGTTGTTGTAGAACAGGTTCTTTGGGATGTCTGTCACGTAGCGGCCAAAGGCTACGCTGGTGATTTTGCGGTTGTAGAAGTTGTCCTTCTGATAGCCGTCTGGGTCGACCATGAGGTTGCGTCCCATGTAGACAGACTTGAGGACTCCGCTCTTGTTGTCGTAGGCACGGAACTGTGCGCCTTCCCACATGTCGAGTATCTCGGGGCTGTCCTCGATGACAATCGATACGAGTTTGTCCATATCGTAGAAGGCTTCGTATCCAATCCATGTCACGTTCTTGGGGATGGTGATGGCAGTCACCTCGTCGCAGTCCTCGAAGGCGTGCTGACCTATTCTCTTCAGGCTTGTGGCTTTCGAGAAGTCGACGACGCTCACCTTGTGGCAGTTTTGGAAGAGCTTGTTGGGGATTTCCTCGCAGCCTGGGCCGATGGTGACGGTCGTGATGTTGTTGCGGTCGGCAAACTCATAGTTTTCGTTGCCTGACTTGAGATTCAGTGTACGTCCCAGATAGACTTCCTGCAACTCCTTGCTGTAGCCGTCGTAGCCGTAGAAGACGAAGCCGCCAGTCATGTCGAGGGGTGTCTTGCTGTCCTCGAATGTAATCTTCTTGAGGTCGTCCATGTCGTAGAAGGCTTCGTAGCCGATTTTGGTGACGCTCTTGGGGATGAACACTTCCGTCACATCGTCGCAATCCTCGAAGGCATGTTCGCCGATGGTCTCCAGTTTGGAGGCTTCTGTGAGGTTGACCTCCCAGACGTTGTGGCAGTCCTGGAACTCATTGTCCCTGATGTAGGTGACTTGTCCTCCTATTCTGATGACGTGGAGGTCGCTGTTTGCCTTGCAGGGCTGGCTGCCTGTGACGTTGCGATACTGCTGCCATACCTCGATATCTGTGTCGTTGAAGGCATCTTCCTCAATGCTGATTGTGGCTTCTGACTCCAAGAGTGTGACGCCTTTCACGCGTGCATGGTCGAAGGTATGGTAGTGTATGGTGTTCACCTGTGGGCCTACGGTCACGTTGAAGTAAGAGCCGTCGTTGTTGCGGTAGAAGGGAGCCTGGTCGTACTATGAGTAGTCCCATGCGAGTTCGCGGCCTAGATAGACTTCCTGCAGTCCGTCCATATAGGTGAATGCTCCGTATCTGATGTGTCTGCTTCCGCAGTCGTAGCAGTAGATGGGATTGGGTCCGTCCTGGAAGGTGAGGTGTGTGATTTGGTCGATGTCGTTGAAGGCACCCTGCTCAATGACGACGAGAGTAGCGGGGAGGACGAGCTGCTTGCAGCATTTGACGTGGTTGTCTTCGCGGAAGCGCCAGTCGATGCCGACGACGGGGAACTTCACGCCTTGAAACTCGGCGGTGTCGGGGAGAACGGCAGTCTCGGTGTATCCGTCGTAGAGAACCATCGTGCAGACATTTGTCAGCGTCTGGCCGGGGACGTCATAGCTCTTGTAGAAGAAATAGCCGAAGTCGCCCACTTTGATAGCATACTCGCTGCTTGTGTTGCCATACATTTCGTTTGCCGATGCTTCCAGTGGCGCTGTGACTGCCAGGAGCATTGCCAGCAAGAGTTTCCATGTGGTAAGGATTTTTTTCATAAGCTGAAATTTTGATTTTAGGTTGAAATATAGGTTTTTTAGTTGTCTGACTTCTTTGGTTGCGCCCAGAGGGAACTGGGCTTGCCTGTGTTTTTGGGCGCAGAGATAGCATTTTTTTGTTCTTTTTACTGTCTTCTGAGGTAAAAAGTATCAAACTTTTTCGTTCTTGTCATTTCATCGTGGTTTTTTCGGCTCAAGCCGTTGGCTTTGCAGTGGCATTTTGTAAAGAAAAAGAAAATATTTTCAAAAAATTTTGCTTCCGGGGTTAAAAAAAAGGGGGGTGCGGTGTATATATATAGGGCGGTGTCCTGTCTGAGGGGATGATGAAGGTATGTGTTGCCGGATGCAAGGCGTTGCAGTTGAGTTTATGGCGTGTTGCAGTTGAGTTTATGGCGTGTTGCAGATGGACTTATGGCGTGTTGCGGATGGGTGATGGTTGTCATGCGTGGAAAAGCAATCCCCCTCCGGCGACTTGGGGTCAGCGGGGGGGATTATAGGGGGGGCTTAGTAGAAGATGCTTCTAAAGCTATACTCTCTACTTGGAAGATATATATAGCTTTGCTTTAAAGCAATACTCTCTACTTGGCCATTATCTTCATGGCAGTGCCGTCGCTGTAGCGGACGACGTTGATGCCTCTGTGGAGTTCGTTGAGCCTTCTGCCGTCGAGCGAGTAGATGCCTGTGACGTGCTTCTGGCTGCTGCTCCCTGGCTTCTCGATGGCGTCCACGATGTCCTCTCCGGAGCTCTTGAAGCTTGTGGCAGAGACGCCGAGGATGGTGGGGATGCGTCCCGAGACGGTGGAGGTGAAGGTGATGCCCTTCGTCAGCTTCGTCTTGTCGGCGTTGAGAGCGAACTCGAAGATGCGGAAGTTGGTGCGTCCGTCGAACTGGTCGGCCTGATAGCCGGAGCCTGCTCCGCGTTTGATGCGGTCCAGCCCGTAGATGGCTTCTCCCTGGCCAGAGCTGCCGCTGTACCAGTCGCCGATGGTGAACGTCTGTGCCGTCTCGCTGGTGCCGTCATCGTAGGTGACTGCGGCTTTCAGCATGGACTGTCCTTCGGCAGAGATGACGATGAAGTGGAGGTCCTCGCAATAGGCTGGCTCGGTGAATTCAACGGTCCGTGGCGAGTTGGCCGTCTTGAGTACGAGGGAGTTGTTCTTCGTCGGGTCGATGATGTACTCGTTGCCGCTGCCGGTGGTGAGGATGCCGTCCACGATGGGCAGGGAGCCTGCGGCCTTCACGTCGGAGGTGAAGAGGCACCAGCCCTGGTTGTCGAGCGTGTTGGTGGTGCTGCCGGTGACGGGCGTGCTTTCAGCCATGACGTCGTCCGGCCAGTTGGCTATCAGCATGGGCACCTTCTGTGGAATGGCGCTTTCATACTGCTCGAAGGCTTCCACCTCGGCCATCGACGGGTAGAAGTAAGCGCCCAGGGTGGAGACGATGGCCAGATACTTCGTGTTCTTGTGCTCGGGCAGGATGTAGGACAACTGGGAGACTCCGTCCAGGTCGGTAAACGTCTTGACGGTTTGCATGGATGTCAGGTCGTTGCCCACGCAGATTTCCACTGTGTTGTTCACCGTTCCCTCGTTGCCGTTGTCGTTCTCTCCGTAGTTGTCATTGGGCAGGAAGATGTTCACCTTCGAGATGTTCCATCCCTCGGGGGTGGGTGCCTCGAAGATGGCCCAGAGGTCGCGCTTGTGGCTGGAGAAGTCCTCTATCTCGAGGAGACCCTCCGCCTGCTTGTCGCCGTCGGTGAGCGTCTTGAGGCTATACTCGTTGTAGGCGGCCTCGTAGGAGTAGTCCTGCTTGTAGTGGCGCACGATGGTGTTCCGTCCGGCCAGTATGTTGGGCTGCGTCTCGGAGTCGATGGTGACGGCCACGTTGCGTTCCTGGTAGGCGCCTCCGTTGTTGACGGTGATGGTGACGGTGGCAGAGCCAAAGGCGTAGCCTGCAAAGACGGGCACCTTGAAGATTTGCTTCTCCACGTTCTCCTCGATGTTTCCGATGGTGACGTTGCCCGTTGCCCTGGCTGTGCACTCGAAGAAGTCCTCGCGCTTGTCGCCGCCCAGGTCGTAGTGGACGGTGATGTAGCGTCCGGCACCGGCAATGATGGTGGTCTCCTTCGGGTCGACGCTCATGGTCAGGTTGTTGTCCTCCTTGCCATAGGCCTCGAACTCCCAGATGCGCAGCGTGCCGTTGACGTGCGGACGGAGGCGGATGTAGCGTGCCTTGACGGGAGCAATGTAGTCGCTCTTCACGGAAATCTTCTCGTTGCCGGGCGTCGAGTTGTTCACTACGGTCTGCCACGTCGTGCCGTCCTGCGAGAGTTCGATGGTGTAGGAGTCTATCTGATCTACTCCCGACTCGGGTCCCGCATTGCCGTCGTAGATGACGAAGCCGTAGATGCGATAGGCGCCTTCGCAGTCGAAGACGACTTCATTGTCGGGAGATATGTTGCACCACTTGGAAGAGGTCTGTGTCGGGTTGGTCACGCCGTCGATAATCTTGCCAGGCACCTCGGTGCTGTTCGTGGAGCCGCTATAGCTTACGACGGTCTTTCCCTTGACCACGTTATAGACGGCATTCTGCGCTGCTGCGTCGGCGAAGACGTCGAAAGCCTCGGCCGTATAGTCCGTCGTGCCCACTTCATTCGTGGCGCTGACGGTCAGGCTTACCTTGCCTTCCTGCGTTGCCTTGACCGTGACGGACTGCTCCGTCAGGCTTCCGGAAGCGAGTTCCACGCCTTCGGGCAGTGTCCACAGATAGCTCGACGGGTGGCCTGTGCAGTTGGCCGTGACAGTAACCGTCTCGCCCACCAGGATGTAGCTCTTCGGAGAGACGGAATACGTCACCTTCGGCGCCGTGGGAGCGGGGTAGCTGACCTGCAACTCGCTGGCCTGCTTCTGCACGCCATCCTTCATGACGGGCACTACGAGCACCGAGACGTGAGCGTCGGAGCCGTTGCGGCTGAAGCTGGGAATGTAGAAACCCTCGTCGCGAGTCTGGCCCACGAGCGTCTTCACGCCGTCCATCGTCTCGGTATAGACGTCGAAGTGGTCGAAGTCGGTCGTCCAGTCGTACTTCCACGTCACTCGGATGTCGCCCTTCTCCTCGCCCAGCACGCTGGTCGTCTGCAGGTCGCTGGCCTCGACGGCAGCTGGCGTGTAGTTCACCGGCAGCACAGCCACCTGGCCCAGGTTGAAGGCATACTTCGTGGTGCGGGCGGCAGCCTTCAGGTTGATGCCCAGCATGTAGATGGTCTTGCCGTTGAGGGAAGAGAGGTCGAAGTCGCAGACGGTCCAGCCGCCAACGTCGGTGGTCGTTCCCTCCAACGTCACGTCGGGCGTAACGGAACTCTCCGTGGAGAGCTTTGCTTCGACGGTGACGTCATGGGTCGATTTATAGACCACGCGGAACACGCCTCCGGCCGTGATGGGGAGCTGCGTCTTGTAGAGTCGGATGAGATGGTCGCCGGAAGACAGCGTGCCGGAAATCTTGAAGCTTGAGCCAACATTGTAGGCATCGTCCCAATCGATGGCGACACTGAGGTTCCTGTTGTTCTCAATCCACCAGCGCCAGGTGGGCAGCACGCTCTGCATGCCCGAGTGATACCAGTCGGCTGTGCCCTGCTTCTCGCCCCTGACGAAGCGATGCTTGCCATTGCCGACAGACATATCGCTCACGAATGGCATCGACGTAATGGCAGAACGCTCCAGCACACGGCTTGAAACGCCAGGGAAACCGCTCGTGGGGACTGACGTCGGGTCGGAATTGGTGTTCACCCACATGTCCTCCTCGTTGTCGAAGACCGTCTTACCGATGGGATAGGCCGTCTCGCCGTGACAGTCGCTTGCCGACTTAAAGGCCGACTTGGCAGGTGCCTCCCATATTTTCGTCTCGGGGCAGAAGAGGTCGAGAGAGCCTACGTGTCCCGTTGTAGGCATTGCCGTGTTCAGGGCCGTCGTCCAACCCATGTGGCCGGCTTGTGCCAGCTCGATGCCTGCATAAATCTTCGAGAAGACTTGCTCCTCCGTGCAGCCAATCTGCGAGGCGTAGCTGCGGTGGTCGCCTACTGCTCCGTACTCCAGGAACTGCGATGTGTTGATGTGCGTGGAGAGAAGTCCTACGTTGGGAGAGCGCGAGGCATTGTACCACTGGAGTTCCATCTGCGTGTTCGGGTCGTCGGCCATCGCAGCATCATAGAAGTCGCGGAAGAAGGCCTCCCATTCGCTTTGCGAGCCGCCGCCTGTCTCCTCGTTGATGAACCAGCCGTCGAAGCCGTAGTATTTGGCCATCTCATAGAGTTTGACGGCCAGGGGATAGTGGCCGTTCTCCTTTGTCAGCATCTCGCGAACCCACTGTTGAGTTCCGCCAAAAGCAGCTGGCGGGAAGAAGATGTTGCCCAGGGACTTCACGCCACTCTGGTGGGCAGCATCGGTGGAACCTGCTGGCGGAATGTTGATGATGCCTTCCGAAGCAGCACCAGCCCAATAGACCAGCTTGTCCATGTACTGCCAGTAGGTGGGCTGATAGCCCAGGAAGTTGCCTACCTCACCTTGCGAAGGGCAGAGCGAGCAGGTGGGGTAGAGGATGGTAGAGTTGCAAATCTGTCCTTCGTAGTATTGATTTGCATTGGCCTTCATGAGGGTTGGCTCCTTGAAACGTTTTTGCAGGGGAACCTTAGCCACGTTGAAAGCATCGTCGGGGTTGGAGCCCGGCGTCCAGTTCTTGATGTCCTCGGGGTGGCAGCACACGTTGTACGGTTGCTGAGCCCAACCCATCGAGACGGTCAGCAGCAAGACTGCCGACACGGAGAGTCGTTTTAAGTTCATGGTGAAATGTTATTGGTTATTGTATGATGTTTATCTGAAGTTGTTGTAAGTCTTTCTGTTGCCGCTGTCGTCGTTTGTGTCGTCCACGTCCCACCAGAGCCTGGTGCTCTGCTGGTTCTTTGCCTGCAGCTCGGGATGGTTCTGATAGTACTGGTTCTGGCTTTCGCTATTTGGGTAGAGAAGGCGCTTGATGAGGTGATGGTCGAGCAGCGGGTCGCCCGAAGCGTTTGTGACGACGCCTGTCTCAGTGTTGTACATGCCTTCGAGGGCAGGGTAGTCTGTTCGGCGGAAGTCGGCCCAGCCTTCGTTACCGTTGGGGAAGACGGCCATCCATTTGTGCGTGATGAGTGCTTCGAGCATTCGTTCCTTGTCGCCACTCTGGAAGGTACCGTCCGTGAGGCACTTGACGCCGTCGATGTAGCTTTGTGCCTCGGAAGCGTCCACCTGGTAGTGGTCCATCGAGGCCTGTATGCCGGCGCGGACATAATCCTCAATACTCATCGTCAGGCCCTCGCCGCTCCAGCCTCTGAGCACAGCCTCGGCCTTGAGGAAGAGACTTTCCGCATAGCCGAGCCAGACGTGAGGACGGCAGTAGTTGAAGTAAAAGTCGGGGTTCAGGTCCTTCGACGCGGGCTTGGGCTGAGTCTTGGTGAGGCTGTACTTAAGCTCGGACATGGAGATGGCATCGTCCGGCGCGTTGCGATGACACCCGACGTAGTCCTCTCGGAGAGACTCCTCGCCGGACGCTAAGGTAGTGGAAGTCATGCCTCCACGGAACCAGCATTTGATGCAGCGAGGGTCGATAATCTTTGTCGTACTGCCTGTGCGTCCGGTCTTTATCGTGTATTCTGCACCGCCGGAAGACAATGTGCGATAGAATTGCTCCATGTCCCAGGAGAGGACATACTCGCCGCCATAGGCCACGGAACACATTGCCATGCCGTTCTCGTCGCCTCCTGCGTCCTCGCCACCGATGTTGACGGCGGCGTACTTGGGCACCGTCTGCATATTGTCGTCGTTCGATTCCATGAGACCATACTGGTTGCTGAGGGCAGCCTCGGCTTCCTGCTGAGCCCTTTCGGGGTCAACATTCGAGATACGCAACGCCATGCGGAGCCGCAAGGTGTTGGCAAAGCGGAGCCACTTCAAGTCGTCGCCGAAGTAGCAGATGTCGTCGTCGGTGATGTTGTATTGCGTCGCGTCGTCGGGTTTGATGCTGTCCACGGCTTGCTCCAACATGCGGAACATGCAGTCGTAGATGTCTTCCTGCGAGTCGTATGCCACGTTGTTCTGCTCGGGTATCTTGGCTTGGACGTATTCCTTGCAAGGCATGTCGCCGTAGGTATCCGTGTGAGCCAGTAGGACGAAGGCCATGTAGATGCGCACTTTATAGAACATATTCTTGTAGCGCTCCGGGTTGGGGTTGAACTTGAGAGCGCGGAGAATGTTGCGATACTCAGTACAGCGCTGGTTGTAGAAGTCTTCCCATCGGTAGGCGGACCAGCCGTCGGTGTATCCGTAGCGCGGCGAGCCGTTCATGTGTTTCGGCTGGTTGTAGGCTCCGTAGCCGGAGTAAACGTCGTGCGTGAGGTTTGTGGCACGCTGATACTGCGAGTAGTAGCTCTGGTAGAGGAATGAGCGGAGGTCGCCCGGGACAGCGCTGATGTAGTCTTTCCAGTAGGCGGAGTCCTCGGCAGAGACTGTGTAGTTCAGGTTGATGTCGGCATACTTCGTGTCGTCGTCCACGATGATGACTTCGCCGCCATTTGTCCCGCCGTTGTCTTCCAAGGCATACGGGTTGTGGCTCATCTCGGTGAGGTCGTAGCAGGAGGCAAGGAGAAAGGCTCCTGCCAAACCTCCCCAGAGGGAGGCTTCCTTGATGGATTTCTTTACCTTATTATATATATAATGTGTCATGACTGTAATCTTTTGGGAATGTCAGAAGCCTAAGTTGACGGTGAAGCCGTATGTGCGTGCATAGGGGACGGCGAGGAAGTCGAGTGCCTGCGAGAACATCGTGGTGTCGTAGCCGCCTTCGGGATTGCCCGGGGCGTTTTTCATGAGGAAGCACAGGTTGCGTGCCACGAAGGAGAGGCGCAGCGAAGTGAGCGGTGTCTTACGGAAGAACTTCTTGGGGAAGTCGTAGCCGATGGACAGTTCCTTGAGCTTAATGTACGATGCATCGTGTACAAACTCCTCGGCATAGCCTTGGTCGGAGGAGAAGAGGCCTATTGCCTGGTAGTAGGTCTCTGCGCTGACGGGGATGTCGTTAGGTGTTCCGTCGGCCTTCATGCCTGGTACTGTGAGGTACCAGTCCGCGATGCCGCCTATGGTCTTAAACTCTCCGCGGTCGAGTGTGCGCTCTGACGTGCCCACCAGCGTCGCCATGCCTTCGGAGACGCTTACTATGTCGCCGCCAAACTTCATGTCGAACATGGCTGAGAGGGTAATGCCCTTGTAGCTGAAGGAGGGTATGACGGACATCAGCACCTTGGGTTGGATGTTGCCGATAGGGTGGTCGAGCAGCCATTGCTCTTGGTTTCCGTCGCCCGTTTCGGGCTGTGGCAGTCCGTTGGCATTCACGATGACATTGCCTGCCTCATCGCGTTTCATGAGTTTCTTAGCGTAGATGTCGCCGAGCTTGCCGCCTGTCACGGCACCCACCCTGACTGGCATGTGCGTGTCGCCATTGAAGTAGATGCGGTCCACGCCGTCTGCCAGCTCGGCCACGGTGCTGACGTTGTGGGCGAGATTCAGGTTGAGGTCGAAGGTGAAGTCGCGGGTCTTGACGGGTGTCGTGTAAAGTGTAAACTCGATGCCCTTGTTGTTGACCTTGCCGGCGTTTACCCATTGCTGGCTCCACGGGGAAGATGCATCGACCAGCATCGCCTGGTTGCGGGTGCTGTTGTAATAGTACGTGAAGTCGAAGCCGAGACGGTTCTGGAGGAACTTCATGTCGAGGCCGATTTCGTAGGAACTCTTTATCTCGGGCTTCAGGTCGCTGTTCATCTTGATGGTCTGCACGTTGGACTGTCGGATGCCATTCGAGAAGGTGTACGATTGGGTGTTATAGAGATTGTAGGGGTCGGGGTCTTTGCCGACCTGTGCCCACGATAGGCGGAGCTTTGAGAAAGTAATCCATCGGGGCAGCGGCTTGTCGATGGAACTCATGAAGTCAGAGAAGATGTAGCTCAGGGAAGCCGACGGATAGAAGAACGAGCGGTTGCTGGCGGGCAGGGTGGACGACCAATCGTTTCGGGCGGTGAGGTCCAGCGAGAGGTATTCCTTGAAGGCGACCTGTGCGGAGGCAAAGATGGAGTACATTGCACGGTCGCTGCCGGCATCCGTCGCGCTGTTGAGTCGCTCGGCGGTATTGAAGAGCCAGGTGTCTTTTCGCAGCAGGTTCTGCACGGACGCCCCGAGGAGTTCGTACTTCTGATACATGATGTTGCCTCCCAGGGTGTATCCCAGGCGCCAGTCCTCGTTGAGGGTATAGTCGCCGAGGAACATTGCGGAGATGTTGTGCTCGAAATGATTCGTCTCTCCTCGGTACATATTATCCTCGGTGAGCTTAGATTGCCAGGTGTCGTCGCCAGTTGTAATGGCCTGATCTGCGAGGCCGAGGTTGGTCTCCTGAATGCGTGTGCGGTAGTAGTCGAAGGCATACTTGGCCTGGAACTTCAGCCAGCTCTTGAATTCGAGATTGGCTGCGAAGTATCCGAAGGCACGTAGCCGCTCGTCGCTGTTCTGCATCTGGTGGCGGATGTAATAGGGGTTGCTGTACTGTTGGTTGGGTCCATGCCAGTTCTGATGCGGGCGGAGCGGGGTGCTGTAATGTGCTAAGTCCTCCAGACGCACGTTTGCCGGGATGAGGAGCAGCTGCCCTACTTCGCCGCCGAGACCTGTCTGCGGACGGTTGTCGGCCTTTGTCCTGGACAGGGATACCTTGCCGTCCACGTTGAGCCAACGGTTTATCTGCTGTCCGGCATTGAGGTCGATGGTCATTTTGTTCAGGCGTTCGTCCTTGAACATGCCGTGGTTGTCGTTGAATCCAAAGGAGAGGCGGAAGTGCGACGACTCGGTCTGCTTGCCCAGGCTTGCCGTGTGGAAGTGCGAGAAGCCTGTCTTGAAGTAGTCGGTCAGCTTGTTGCCGTAGGCCTGGTAGGGTATGATCTGGCCGTTCCAGGAGTAATCCGGATGGCCGTCCAGCAGCGGACCGTAGGAGTTTTCGCCTTTCATGCCGATGATGTTGTCGTCTTCGTCGCGTGTGTATGACACTTCGCCCTTGCTGCCCTGGCCGTATTTGTCTTGCAGCTTGATGGTTTGTGCGGGCTGGCTCCACGTGAAGCTGCCGGAGTAGCTTATGCCCCATCCGTCCTTCTTGGCGCCTTTCTTCGTTGTGACCAGGATGACGCCGTTGCCGGCGCGAGCGCCGTAGAGGGCTGCCGCATTGGGTCCCTTCAGCACGGATATCGACTCGATGTCCTCGGGGTTAAGGTCGAAGATGGTTCCGCCTCTGTCGTAGCCGCCGTAGGCCGTCACGTCGCTCGACTGGTTGTCGGAGAAAGGTACGCCGTCCACGACCCATAGCGGCTGGTTGTTGTCCGTGAGGGACGAGTTGCCGCGGATGGTTATCTTGGTGGAGCCGCCCAGTCCCGTGGAGGCGGTATTCATTTCGACGCCGGCGATTTTACCCGAGAGGGCGGACGTCACGGAGGGGTCGCCTGTCACGTTCAGCTGCTCGCTCTTGAGGTCCTGAACGGCATAGCCGAGCATTTTCTTCTCTCGCTTGATGCCGAGCGCCGTGACGACTACCTCCTCGAGCTGTGCCGTGTCCTCCGAGAGGACGGCATTAATCTTTGACCATTGGCCATTGGCCATTGACTCTTGGGGAACTGTGATTTCCTTCGTGGCGTATCCCATGTAGGAGAAGACCAGCGTGGGGGCGTCCTCGCCGGTCATGATGGTATAGTTTCCGTCGAGGTCCGTGACGGCTCGCTCGCTGGTGCCCTTGACGGCGACGCTGGCGCCGATGAGCGGTTCGCCCTGTTCGTCGAGCAGCTGGCCCGTGATTTTCCGCTTCGGTTTCTGCGGCTCATCCTTCTGCACGGCCTGTTCAGGCACGCTCTCCCTGCCGTCGGAAGGGACGGGGAAGGCTGTGGCGGGCAGCGCCATCAGCAGAGCCGTCATGCCAAGGCGCACGAGACGTCCGCCCATGCGCCCTTTTGTCAGACTTTTTTCCATTAGTTATGTATTTTTATTCATATTGCGTGACAAATTTACACATTATTTTATGATTAAACGAAAATAATGTAAAATTTTGTGGTTATGCCTTTATTTTTGCATCCCATCTTGCTTTGCGAAGTGTCAGCTAAAACGATGTCTTTGCTGACATTGTGCTTTTCGCCGACCGTCTGAGAATGACGCGAAAATGCCCGAGCGGTACCGAGGCTCAAAAGAAGGGCTGTTTTTCGCGTTTTTGTAACAGGTTGAGGCTGTGAGGCTTAACTTTTTCTTGGGTCGATTCGGCCCGTATTTTCCCCCGATTTAGCATATAAATATGCCCTTTTGGGCATGTCTTTGTGCCCTTTCCGACACGTTGAAACGCCAAACGCAACACGTTGCGTCGGCAAATGCAATGTGTTGCGTTGGCAAATGCAACGTGTTGCGTTGCCCGATTCGACCTTTTGGGGTCGCTTTTTCGACGTGATTTATGCTATTTTGCAACGTTTTGCGTCAGAATTTGAAATAGCAAAACGTAAGCAAAACAACCAGTCTGCCTTGCAAAAAGATAGTTTTACGTTTGGTCGGTCTATTCGTTAAAAAAGGGCACTTTCACGCAGATTTTGCGCACCGAGGCAGGTTTGCCGTCCACGGCCATGCAGGGTTTGTGGGCGTCGGAAGGAAAGAAAAGCTGTATGCTCTCTCGGCTCACCACGACGCGCCTCACGTCCGTGGCGTCGGCGTAGAGAATGTAGTCGCCCGCCTCGTCGAAGCTCCCTTGCGGCTCAGACGCGTTCTGCTTGTCCGCCACATACACCCATTCTCTTCCCGAGGCAAGTATCTGGACGTCAATATACTGGCGGTGCAGCTCGAAGAGATTGGCCGTCTTCGTCTCGTACTCGCTGACGTTGGCGTAGGCTCCCGCGCCAATCTCGTTCCTTCCAAGTGGCAGGGCGTCCAGGTCGGCCTCTTCGAGGAACCTCGCCACCGCTTCCCATGCCTCCGGCCGATGCTCTATCTGGGCATCCATCGCCAGCAGGTCATTCTCCTTCCCCAGCGGCAAAGTGCGCCAGAGAGCTTTGATTTCAGTCGTCGTCATAGTTTGGTCGTTTGGTCGTTTAGTGGTTTAGTCGTTTAGTAAATTGCCTGCAAAATTACAAAAAGATTAAAGAATAAGGAATAAAGCGTGGGGAAAATGCGCGAAAAGCTCATCGAAAAGAAAAATTCTTCATTCTTCATTCTTCATTCTTATTTTTTTTTAGTACCTTTGCACGTCGTAAAGTCAGTTGAAGGATAACGCATCAGTCAGGCTCCTGTAGTTCAACGGATAGAATAGAAGTTTCCTAAACTTTAGATAGGGGTTCGATTCCCCTCGGGAGTACACTCTATGAAAAAGAGAGTGAAACGTGAAACAAGACACATTTACTTTTGCTGAAATGGCAAATGGTAAATGGCAAAAGACAAATAAGAGATGGAAATAAAAGAAAAAGAATCAGTAGTAGTAAGGTTCTCAGGCGATTCCGGCGATGGCATGCAGCTCGCCGGAAATATTTTTTCTACGGTGTCCGCCACCGTGGGCAACAGCATCAGCACCTTCCCGGACTACCCCGCCGACATCCGCGCTCCGCAAGGCTCGCTCACCGGCGTCAGCGGTTTCCAGGTCCACATCGGTGCCGAGCAGGTCTATACGCCTGGTGACCTCTGCGATGTTCTCGTGGCGATGAACGCCGCAGCACTCAAGACGCAGTATCGTTATGCCAAACCCGACGCTGCCATCATCATCGATACCGACAGCTTCGGACCTAAAGACTTGGAGAAGGCACAGTTCCAAACCGAGGATTACCTCGGCGAGATGGGCATCGATGCGGACCGTGTCATCGCCTGCCCCCTCACGTCGATGGTGAAGGATTGTCTGGCTGACAGCGCTATGGACGCTAAGAGCGTGAGCAAATGTCGCAACATGTTCGCCCTCGGCCTCGTGTGCTGGCTGTTCGACAGAGACCTCGACGTCGCCTTCAACTTCCTGCGTGAGAAGTTCGCGAAAAAGCCTGAAATAGCCGAGGCAAACATAAAAGTCATCCAGGCCGGCTACGATTACGGGCACAACACGCACTCCAGCGTGGCCAACGTATATCGCATCGAGACCAAGAACAAAGTGCCTGGTCGCTACATGGACATCACCGGCAACAAGGCCACAGCGTATGGCTTCATCGCCGCTGCCGAGAAGGCTGGGCTGAAGCTCTACCTCGGATCTTATCCCATCACACCCGCTACCGACGTCCTCCACGAACTCTCGAAGCACAAGAGCCTCGGCGTCATCACCGTTCAATGCGAGGACGAGATAGCAGGCTGCGCGTCGGCAGTAGGCGCTTCGTTCGCTGGAGCACTCGCCGTAACGAGCACATCCGGCCCCGGCATCTGCCTCAAGAGTGAGGCGATGAACCTTGCAGTCATCATGGAGCTGCCCCTCGTCGTGCTCGACGTGCAGCGAGGCGGACCTGCGACGGGTCTTCCAACGAAGAGCGAACAGACCGACCTCTTGCAAGCTCTCTTTGGTCGTAACGGCGAGAGCCCAATGCCTGTCGTTGCCGCAGCAAGCCCCACCGACTGCTTCGAAATGGCATACGCTGCCTCGAAGATGGCGTTGGAGCATATGACACCCGTGATTCTCATGACCGATGCCTACGTTGCAAATGGTTCCGCAGCCTTCAAACTGCCCAACCTCAACGAGTATCCCGCCATCAATCCGCCTTATGTCCCAGAGGATTTGAAAGGCTCCTGGACCCCATATATGCGTAATCAGGAGGGCGTTCGCTACTGGGCTGTGCCCGGGCGCGAGGGCTTTGAACACATTCTGGGCGGTCTTGAAAAGGACGACAAGACAGGTGCCATCAGCACAAATCCCGAGAATCACGACCTCATGACACGCAAGCGTCAGGCTAAGATAGCTGCCATCCCCGTGCCCGACCTCGAGGTGCTTGGCGACAAAGACGATGCCGAGTTGCTCATCGTGGGCTTCGGCGGCACCTATGGTCACCTGCATGCTGCGATGGACGAACTGCGTGCCCAGGGCAAGAAGGTTGCCCTCGCGCACTTCCGCTACATCAATCCCCTACCCAAGAACACTGCCGACGTCCTGCGTCGCTACCCGAAGGTCGTAGTAGCCGAACAGAACATGGGACAGCTCGCAGGCTGGCTCCGCATGAAAGTCGACGGCTTCGTGCCTGAACAGTACAACGAAGTCAAAGGCCAACCCTTCAAGGTCGCCGAACTCGTCAAGGCATTCACAGAGATATTGAACAAGGAATAAAATATAATAAACAACGGATTAAACGGATTAAGGGCAATGCTAAGATACGAGCATGAGACTTACCAAATCATTGGTGCAGCGATGAAAGTACATCGTGTTCTTGGTCCGGGGTTCACTGAAAAGGTCTACCAAGAAGCTTTGGCAATAGAGTTTGCTGAACAGGGAATACCTTTTGAACGCGAGAAAGAGATTCATGCGACATATAAAGGTGTAGTATTAGAAGGGACATACATCCCAGACTTTATATGCTACGACACGATAATCGTCGAGCTAAAAGCAGTGAAGGAACTGGATGATGTGCATCGCTCACAAGCCATAAATTATGCCAAGGTTGCAGGCTTCAAACTATCATTGCTTATCAATTTTGGCGAATCCTCACTCGTAAAAGAACGTTTCCCCATAGGATAGAAATCCGTTTAATCCGTTCAATCCGTTGTTGAAAATAATAAAAATAAGAAATATGAGTAATTACAGTGCTTCTGATTTCAAGAAGGGACAGCCGCGGTGGTGTCCTGGATGTGGTGACCACTTCTTCCTCGCCAGCCTGCATAAAGCGATGGCAGAGATAGGTGTGGCGCCTTCGCAGACGGCCGTCATCAGCGGTATCGGCTGCTCCAGCCGTTTGCCTCACTACATGGCGACGTATGGCATGAACACGATTCACGGCCGTGCTGCTGCGATTGCTACTGGCTGCAAGGTGGCAAACCCTGACCTCACCGTTTGGCAAGTCAGCGGTGATGGCGACGGACTCGCTATCGGAGGCAATCACTTCATACATGCCAACCGTCGCAACATCAACCTGAACATGATTCTGCTCAACAACAGAATCTACGGCCTGACGAAGGGACAGTACAGTCCCACCAGCCCGCGCGGCTTCGTCAGCAAGTCCTCTCCATACGGAACGGTTGAGGATCCTTTCCGTCCCGCCGAGTTGTGCTTCGGAGCGAGGGGTCATTTCTTTGCCCGCGCCGTTGCCACCGATGCCCCAGGCACCGTGGAGATTCTAAAGGCGGCCTACAATCATAAGGGCGCCAGCGTGTGCGAGATCCTGCAGAACTGCGTCATCTTCAACAACGGCACGCACGATGCTGTCTACAGCAAGGAAGGTCGCGCCAAGAATGCCATCTATTTGAAGCACGGCGAGAAGATGCTTTTCGGAGAGAACAACGAGTACGGCATCGTGCAGGAAGGCTTCAATATCAAGGCTGTGAAACTTGGTGAGGACGGTTACACAGAAGCCGACGTTCTGGTTCACGACGCGAAGTGCGAGGACAATACCCTGCAGCTGAAGCTTGCCGAGATGGAATGGCCCGTTGCGCTTGGCGTGATTCGCGACGTCGAGGCACCAACCTATGACGACTGCGTCTGGCAGCAGATCGAGGAAGTCAAAGCAGCGAAGAAGTACCACAACTTCGCCGAGTTGCTCGAGACAAACGACATCTGGACGGTAAAGTAAACATCTACATATAAAACGCGGCACGCCAAGTTTGCATAATTGGCGTGCCGCGTTGATGAATTCGGCACGCCATGTTTACGAACTTGGCGTGCCGCGTTTGTTTATATCCTTAGCTAAAATCTTCCGCCCCCGCCGCCGAAGCCGCCTCCGCCACGTGGTCCACCGCCGCCATCGCCGCCTCGAGAGCCGCCTTCACCTCTGCCGCGACCGCCGCCCATGCCTTTTCCGCCGAAGCGACCGAAACGCCAGAAGGCCGAGAGCAGGACGTAGCTGCGCACCATCTCGCTCTGTGTGTCGGTGCGGCTGACGGCGCTCACGTAGCGGTTCACGTCGTCGCGTTCGCCCAAGATGTCGACGGCACGAAGGCTTATCGTCAGTTGCTTGTACGGGAGGAACCTTTGGCTGATGCTGCCGTTCCATATCAAGTGGTTCGTATTCATAGCAGCGTCCGAGTATCCACGGCGGCTCTGTTGCTCTATGTCGCTGCCGATGCTCATGCCCCAGGGCGTTGTGATTTGGAAATTTCCGCCGTAGTTGAAGTTGTGATGGTCGAGGTTCGAGGCCGTTGCATTATTGCTGCGGTTGAGGTTGTAGCTGAACGAACCGTTTACATTTGCCTCTATTTGCCAGCCGTTCTCCCAGTCTTGTCGGAAGGTGAGGCGTAGCCTTTCGTTGAAGTTGCCGCTGTGTGTATGGTTTTCCACCGTTGCTTTGTCCTGGCTGCGGTATAGATATCCCACCGACTTCGAGCCGTTCAGCCTCGTGTCCGTGCGGATGCGCCAGTGCTTCTTGCTGTCCAGGGCCGTGTTGAAGCTAAAGGATGCCGATGCACTCCAGTTGCCGTTTACGTTGACGGGCATGGAGACGCGGCCGCCCGTCACCTCGTTGTATTCCGTACGGTTCGTTGTGGAGTTGCGTGTGGTGTGGAACTGGAGGTTGAGTGCCGAGGTGCGTTGCTTGTCGGGAACGGCACGGCGGTACTCCAACTGGATGTGCTGGGTGAAGTTCGGCTTGAGCTCCGCGTTGCCGATACGAATGTTGAGCGGGTTGGCATCGCTGAGCGTATCGGGAATCATGTCGGTGATGTTGGGCCAACCTGTATCGGCGTTGTAGCGGAGCTCGAGTTGTTCCTGACGGCTGAAGCGGTATTGGAAGTTCACGACAGGCGAGGCGTTGACTACGGTTCGCCGTAGCAATGTGTCGATGCGGCCTTTCTGGTAATCCACTTTGCTGATTTGCGGCTGCACGTTCCCGCCGATGGTCAGGCGGAACTTTGTGCGGTTGAAGCGTACCTGGACGCGCAGGTCGTGGTTCTGACCAATGTTGCGCGTGTAGCTGCACTGTTGCTTGTCTTGCACGACATACTCAGAATCGAAGAAATCATCATAGTTGTAAAGGTTCACGCCAAGCATGTCGTTGAAGGGGTCGAAGATGGAGCGCACGTCGCGGTCATTGTCGCGGAAGTTGTATCGATAGTTGTAATCGAGTTGCAGGTAAGTCTGATAGGCGATGGGCTCGCTGTAGCTCAGGCGTGCGTTGAAGTTGTAGTTGTAGTTCGAGCCACGATTGTACTGCACTTTATGATAGACGGAGTCGCCGCCGCTGAGTGCTTGAATGAGGTAATAGTCTGTCTGCGAGAAGCTGTTGCCCTGGCTGTCGGAGTCTCCGTAGCCGCCTCCGAGGTTCAATGTGATGTTTCGTCCGGGCTTCTTCAGCCGTTTGTTGACCTGCAGGGAGGCCGATGCGCTGATGTTTTTCGAGTTGTTCCAATTGTCGCCCACGCGGTGGTTCACGCCGATTTGCCTGGCAAGGGCAGCATAGTCGGCCAGCGGGGTGGGGGAGAGGAGGAAGGGGTCGTCGTTCCAGGTGGCTGACTCGTTGCCTCCCGAGCTGCCGCTCTTGCTGTAGTTAAACTCGGGGCGGAAGAGCAGGTTCCACGTCGAGTCGGGCTTCCATTCCACTTTGTACTGGAAGTAGAAACTGCCGTTGTGGCTCGAGTTGTGGCTTTTGCTGGCCGAGTAGGCTGAGTTCTTGAGCTCGAAGTTCTGGGAGTTCGACTGCGAGGCGCTGCTCGACTGGCTGAAGTTGCCGCCCAGACTGCCGTTCAGCTCCACTTTCTTGTTCTCCCAGTTCATTGTCGTGCCGAGCCGTTGATTGTCGGTCAGGCCGTTGCCCTGCGTGTTGTTCGCGTTGCCGACAAAGCTGAATTTCTGGTCTCCCTTGAAGCTGTTGAGGTTCAGGTTGCCGCTGTATCGGTCGTGGGTGCCGTATGCACCGTCAGCCCTGCCGAAGAATCCTTTCTTACGGTCCTTTTTGATGGCGAGGTCGAGCACTGTCCGTTCGTTTCCATCATCGATGCCCGTGATGCGTGCCATGTCGCTCTTCTTGTCGTAGGCTTTCACCTTATCAACGATTTCGGCAGGAATGTTTTGCAGCACCATATTGCGGTTGTTGCCGAAGAATTCTTTTCCGTCAACAAGGATCTGACTGATGTTCTTGCCGTTGAACGTATAGCCTCCGTTCTCGTCCTGCACGATGCCGGGCAACTTCTTGATAAGCTCCTCCACCATCGACCCTTCGGGCAGCTTGAAGGCATCGGCGTTGTAGGCCACCGTGTCGTCGATGACCGTCATTTCCGGCAGCTTTCCTTCGACGACGGCCTCAGCCATCACCGTTGCGTCCTCGCGCATCATGACGTCAGCCACCTTGAAGTTGCCGGACTTCTGGGGCAGCGTGAGCTTGAACTTCTGCGTCTTGAAGCCCATGAACGACACTTGGAGTGTGTAGGTGGCAGATGGGATGCCGGGCAAGAGGAACTGGCCGTTCTGCTTGGTCGCCGCGCCGGCCACCATCGAGTCGCGTTCGTTGTAGAGCTTCACGGCAGCCCCCTCCATGGGTTGCAGCTTGTCGTTCTCGAAGACGGTGCCGCGTATGTTAAGCAACATCGCCTGCTTCTGCTGCGCTGAAGAAAGGGTGGCTGCAAGCAGGAGCAGAAGCAAGGCAATGTATCTGATGGAATGATTCTTCACATTTAATAAGACGTGCGAAACGGCGAATAGTTTAATCCGAGCAGAAAAATAATGTCAATCTTCCGGACGCATGCCGTCGCATCGCCAGTACTCTCGTGTGAGTACTGCAGTACCTACACGAGAAAACTCCAGTACTCACACGAGAGTACTGGAGTTTTCCTATAAAAAATTTTTTTGAGTACTGAGTTGAGTGAACTCTCAGAACTGCGGTCGGCTGACCATCCAGCAGGGGTGGCTGGTCGGGTTGCCCTTGTGGTCGACGAAAGTAAGCTTGCCGTCGATGTCCTTCAGCTCCATCAGAATCATCGGCCGTGGACGGTAATCGCCTTGGCGAGGGATGAGGCCTTCGCAATGGGAGTGCATCACCATGAACATGCGGCCAGCCTTGTCTGTAATGATTTCCCCGTTGTGGCCGGCACCGTTCAGTATGGCGTCGGGGCTTTCGGACGTGAGGACGGGCTCAGGTTCTGTCCAGCCCGAGAAGAGGCTGCTCGATGTGCTCAGGCAAAGGGTGTACTCATAGTTGTTGAAATGGTTCTTGGAGCAGAAGAAGTAGTAGAGTCCCTTATATTTATAGATGTATCCCCCCTCATAGGCCGTCGTGATGTAATGGGGCTCGCTGCCCTTCGCGTAGGTCAGGCCGTCCTTCGAAAGCTCGCGGATAAAATTGCCTTTGCTGTTCACGTCGCCATAGACGAGATAGTGGCGGCCGTCGTCGTCGAGGAAATACTGCCCGTCTTGCGGGGTCGGATGTTCAGGCGTGCCGACGTTCAAGGTGTTTGAATAGCGGAACGGACTGTCGATGTCGTCGGCCACGAGGACTACTTGGCGGTCGTTCTCCATTGAGACAAAGAGGGTGAGATACACCACGAGTTTGCCCCCGATGAGTGCCGGAGAGGGTGCCCAGAAGTTGATGTTCTGGTCCCCAGCCCCAGTCTTCATGGGGTCGGGCTTGCCGTCGCCAAACGGATCATGCGGGTTCGGACCAGGGAACATATCGCGATAGTAGGTCCAGTTGCACAGGTCCCGGCTCCGATAAATCCTGATGGGGAAGCCCGTCTTAAAGCAGTAGAACCACTCGCCGACCTGCACTATCGACGGGTCCGGACAGTCGAAATCGGTCACAGGGTTCATGGCGACGGTCTTGTCGGGCATGTCTTTTCTGAGTTCAAACAAGGTCTTGTCGGCGATTTGACGCTCTGTCTGAGCCTTTGCAGTCAGACTTCCAATGCAAGCAAAAAGCAGGAAAAGAGAGATTCGGTTCATGAGTTCGTTACCTTTAACTAATCATCTTTTGCCTGCAAATATACGAAAAAAAGGTGTAATTCTTGCCATTCTTGGAATTTTATGCTAATTTTGCCTGCAAATAAACCAACAAACCAATCAGACACGAAATGAAAAAGTATCTCTCTATCCTTTCTTTGGCAGTCCTCTTCTGTGCATGCGAGGACTGGAAAGTCACTGATGAAAAACAAGACGAGCCCGCCTGGGGAAAGGCTTCCCTGTGCATCGAGAACCCCGTTCACGAGGGTGACAGCCTCTGCTACCACATCGAGTTCAATCTCGACACGCTGGCAGGCGACGGCCAGCTGGCGCGCTCGCTGGCTGACGTGCTGCGCGACAGCGTGTTCTACAAGCAAGGACTCGCCACCGTCCAGGAGACCATGACGGCCTATGCAGACAGCATGGAGGCCGAGTGGAAAGCGGAGATGGCCGAGATGTACGACCCAGAATCGGAATGGAGAGAGACACTCCAGTACTCCTACACCATTGAAGGCAGCCCCGTCGAGAACGACTGTGACAGCATCCTGACTTATCAGACGACCATCGACTGCTATCTGGGCGGAGCTCACGGCAGCTATGTCATCTTCTATTATAACTTCGACAGGAACAGCGGCAAGCTTCTTGACATACGCGACTTTGTGCCTGCCGACAAGGAAAAAGAAGTGCTGAAGGCTATGGAAACACAGCTTTGCAAGGACTGGGAAGCCAAGGACGTCAACGAATTGCGCGAGAAGACAGGCATCCTCATGCTGGGCGACCTCTATCTTAGCAATAACTTCATGCCGAAGGGTGACAGCCTGAGCTTCCTCTTCAATCAGTACGACATTGCTCCCTATGCAGCCGGCCTGATTGGCATCACAATAAAAAAGCCGTAAAGGCTCACCATCCCGTCTCGGCCCAACCAGCAGCCTGGTACCACGACGTCTGCTGGAAGTCCGCATTCCATCCGTAGGACTCGTAGGCGTCCAGTGGTACGAACATCGACACACCGCCGTAGCATTCAGGGTCGTCAATGTATGGATGGGTGCACAAATCGTTGCTGAACCAGCTTCTCGTCGAGGAATATGTACGTAGCGGCACGGCCTTGTCGTAGAGACTCATCCAGGCAGTATAGTCTTCTTCACTTAGGAGGCGGCACATCGTGGTGCGCATGTCGAAGTAGTAGTTGTATTTATACAGACGGTTGCAATAGGCTTGGAACCCATAGGTGTCGGGCTCGGCATGCTCCATGAAGAAGGGCGTCAGCAGCTGCCCAGTTGCTTCGGCCAAGGCATCAAGCTGCGAGCAGTCGATGCAGGAAAGCAGTACGCCCTGATAGTAATAGCCGTTGTATGTATCGGGATAACCGCTGTCATAGCCGCTGATGATGCCTTCGACATCGCCTGCACAGAGAGCTTGGATGACCTTGTCATAGGGAGCCCCCGGGCCAGGTATCTCTGCGGGTGAACCTATCATGTAGCGTGTCACGTCCCTCAACTCGTAGGCCACCTCGATGCATTGCATGAAGCATGCATCGAAGAAGATGTAGTCGAGCTTAGGCATGTGGGCAAGCACGTCCCGAAGGACAGGAATCTCCATCTCCGCCTCCCCTTGTGTCGTGCCTGGTGTCACGTCTTTGCCAAAGGTGTTGCGGCGAGGGTTCCAACCCGTGGCATGCGACCAGAAGGTGATGCCGTAGTGGCGGGCAGGGAAGTAATGCTCTATGCGGCTGAGCGCTTCAAGCATCACGTCGCGGTCCGTGCTGCATAGCTCCTCGTCATATTGATGCCATAGCTGCATGCCGTTCTTCCGCGTAAGCTCGTATATGGCAGGCCGATGCGCCCTGTCGTCAATATAGACAATGACGTTGACGTTCTCTGGAATAAGGTTCTTGCCCTTCACCATCTCCGTCGTGTCCTCCCTGACCTGAGAGGAAAGGGAGTTGTCGGCAGCCATATAGACAATGACGGTGCGCTCGGCTTCTGCACGAGGCTCCTCTTCAGGAATCTCAAGCGTGTCGCGACAACCTGTCAGCAGAAACACATTATATAATATAATAATGTATAGCAGACAACGTTTCATGGGTGCAAAGGTACAATAAAAGTTTAAAAGTTTAAAGGTTTAAGAGTAAAAAAGAGGTTTCACCTTCCCATTTTAACCTTTTTCACCTTTTTGATGCAATAAGCAGGCATTTCTTTCCGTTATTATACTGTTATGCAATGGATAAACAGAATACGTCAGGTTAAGATAGTCCTGATTGTCCTGGCAGTAGTGCTCTGCGTGGCATCGCTCGTCGTCAGCAATTTCCTCGTGCGAGACCTCAAGGTCGAAGAGCAACGCAAGATGGAGATATGGGCCGAGGCCATGCGTTCGCTGAACAAAGCCGACGAGACCACCGACCTGACCCTTGTCCTGACTGTGCTCAACTCGAACAACACAATCCCCGTTGTCGTGCTCGACAAAGAGGGACGGGTGCGGGAGTATCGCAACATGGAGGTCTCTCTCTCGTCTCCTGCTGCACTCGACTCCTTGCTGCTCCGCGAGGCTCTGTCCATGAAGCAGGCAGGCAGGGTGATACGCATCGACCTCAGCGACACAGACTATATGGAGATTTGCTATGCCGACAGTCTCATCCTGACACGTCTTGCATGGTGGCCCTACGTCCAGCTCGGCGTTGTGCTCATCTTCGTCGTGGTTGCCATCTTTGCCCTGCTAAGCAGCAAAAGGGCAGAACAGAACAAAGTTTGGGTAGGTCTGAGCAAAGAGACGGCTCACCAACTGGGCACTCCCATCAGCAGTCTCATGGCTTGGCACGAGGTCCTTCGGGAGAATTATCCCGACGACGAACTGCTTCCCGAAATGGGGAAGGACATCAAGCGCCTGCAACGCATCGCAGAACGCTTCAGCAAGATAGGCTCACAGCCAGAGCCAAAACCCGAGAACCTCAATGAGGTGCTGGGTAATGTGATGCAATACATAAGTCGCAGAGCAAGCAATCACATTACGATGAAGTGCAACCTGCCTGCAGAACCTCTCATCGCTTCTGTCAGTGCGCCCTTGTTCGAATGGGTGATAGAGAACCTCTGCAAGAATGCTATCGATGCCATGGAAGGCAAAGGAAGCATCACCCTGACAGCACAAGAAGAACTCGACTGCATCAGTGTGGAAGTGTGCGACACGGGTAAAGGCATTCCAAAGAATCGTTTCAGCTCGGTCTTCATGCCAGGTTACACGACAAAGGAACGTGGCTGGGGCTTAGGACTTTCACTTGCCAAACGTATCGTCGAGGAATATCACGACGGACGTATTTTTGTAAAGAATTCCGAGATTGGAAAGGGTACAACGTTCCGCATAGAACTCAAAAAGCACTGATAAGACACTTTTTTTGAGCCAAAAGTGTACAAGTAATCGTTTTTTTTACTAATTTTGCAGCCCGATGGGAAAACTGGACGGTTATAAAGTTGATTTGAAAGGCATGGCCTCCGATACTGTGTCGTACCGCTGGCAAGCCGACAATGACTTCTTCTCCGCCGTTCAGGGACCAGAGATTAAGGCTGGCTCGCTCGATGTTGCATTACGGGTGAAACGGACATCAGACGCCTACGAATTGGAGTTCCAGCTCGATGGCGATGTGGAAGTGACGTGCGACCGCTGCCTTGAACCTATGCTCCAACCCGTCGAAGCTCAGTGCACGTTGCACGTGAAGATGGGCGAAGAGTATGCCGACGACGGCGATGTGGTCACCATCCCAGAGAGGGAAGGCATCATCAATGTGGCTTGGAATATATACGAGTTCGCTGCATTGCAGATACCTCTGCGCCACGTGCATCCCGACTGTCCCTCTCTCGCTTCGCAAGAAAAGGAAAGGGAAAGCGACCCGCGATGGGCAGAACTAAAGAAATTAGTAAATCGTAAATAGTTAAAATAGTAAATTGAATTATGGCACATCCAAAAAGAAGACAGTCTAAGACCAGGACTCTCAAGAGAAGAACTCATGACAAGGCAGTAGCTCCCGCACTGGCAGTATGCCCCAACTGCGGCGAGTTCCACATCTACCACACGGTTTGCCCTGCTTGCGGTTACTATCGCGGCAAGGTAGCAATCGAGAAGGAAGCTTAATCTCATCAAGGGGTTAGCAGTCAGAGGTTAGCGGTTAGAGAATACAAATGTCAGGACTATCACGAGTCAAGACATTCCTCTCACCCCTTACCTCTCACCTCTAACCTCTTTTTCTTTATCATGTCAATGGAAAAGATAAATGCCGTCATAACCGGCGTGGGCGGCTATGTGCCCGACTATATCCTCGACAATGAGGAGATGTCGCGTATAGTGGATACCAGCGACGAGTGGATAATGGAGCGCATCGGCGTCAAGACACGCCACATCCTCAAACCCGAGCAGGGCAGTGGTACTTCGTACATGATGACGAGGGCTGTTGCTCAGTTGTTGCGTAAGACCGGGGCAGATCCCGATAGCATTGAGCTCGTCATCTGCGCCACCACGACGCCCGACTATCATTTCCCCTCTACAGCATCACTCGTCATAGGTGGCTGCGGCCTGAACTGCGCCTTTGGCTTCGACATGGAGGCAGCCTGTGCAGGTTTCCTCTATGCCATGGAAGCCGGCGCAAGCTATATCCGCTCGGGTCGGTACAAGCGTATCATCATCTGCGGAGGCGACCACATGAGCTCGATGACCAACTATGAGGACCGCAACACGTGTCCCATTTTCGGCGACGGTGCTGCCTGCGTCATGATGGAAGCCACGACGGAAGACGTGGGCCTCATGGACGGGTACTATCGCGTAGAGCAGAGCTACGAGCATCTTCACATGTCGGCAGGCGGTTCAGCCCGTATGCCGAGCCACGAGACGGTGGATGGCCGCGAGCATTTCGTCTACCAGGAAGGCCGTCCGGTATTCAAGCATGCAGTCCTCAAGATGTCGGATGCCGTGGAGACCATCGCCAAGCGTAACGGACTGACGAAGGACAACATCACTTGGGTGGTGCCTCATCAGGCCAACGTACGCATCGAAGCTGCCGTGGCAAAACGCGTTGGAGTGGACGAGAGCCACGTGATGATCAACATCGACCACATGGCCAACACCTCGGGCGGCACGTTGCCTCTCTGCCTTTGGGAGTATGAGCCGCAGCTCAAGAAGGGCGACAAGCTGATCTTCACCGCTTTCGGTGCCGGCTTCACATGGGGTGCGAGCTACATGATATGGGGTTACGACGGCGCGAAGGAAGCGGTCAAAGAGCCTGCACAGTTCTACAAGGAAGGGCTCATGACGCGTGAAGAATGGTATAAACAAAGAAGCCTCCTCCAAACCTCCCCCTAAAGGGAGAGAGGCTTCAATCAAGCGAAACAATCCCCCTTCCCTTTAGGGGAGGGGTTAGGGGAGAGGCTTTTATGTTCAAGTCCGGCTTTGTCAATATCGTTGGCAACCCGAATGTCGGGAAGTCAACCCTCATGAATCTCCTTGTAGGGGAACGCATCTCTATTGCAACCTTTAAGGCTCAGACGACAAGGCATCGCATCATGGGCATTGTCAACACGCCCGAGATGCAGATTTGCTTCAGCGACACACCGGGCGTGCTGAAGCCCAACTACAAGTTGCAGGAGCAGATGTTGCAGTTCTCGGAGAGTGCCTTGCAGGATGCCGACGTCTTGCTTTACGTCACCGACATGGTGGAGACGCCCGACAAGAACAGCGATTTCCTCGATAAAGTCAAGAAGCAGAAGGCGCCGGTGCTCGTGCTCATCAACAAGATAGACCTTAGCGACCAGAAGACTCTGACGGAGAAGGTGGAGCTGTGGCACGAGGCGTTGCCCGAGGCGGAAATCATTCCCATCAGTGCCATGCACAAGTTTGGCGTGGACAATGTCTTGAAGCGCATACAGGAACTCCTGCCTGAGTCGCCTGCTTACTTCGACAAGGACCAGTGGACCGACAAGCCTGCTCGCTTCTTCGTCACCGAAATCATCCGCGAGAAGATACTCCTCTATTATGACAAGGAGATACCCTACAGCGTGGAAGTGGTCGTCGAGCAGTTCAAGGAGACACAGAAGAACATCCGCATCAGCGCGGTTATCTACGTGGAACGTGAGTCGCAGAAGGGCATCATCATCGGGCACCAGGGCGTCGCCCTGAAGCGTGTCTCCACGGAAGCACGCAAGAGCCTGGAGAAGTTCTTTGGCAAGAGCATCTTCCTCGAGGTGTTCGTCAAGGTGGATAAGGACTGGCGGCAGAGCGACCGAGCCATGAAAGCATACGGGTACAATCTGGAATAATTTTGAATTGACATGAACATCGCTATCTTCGTTTCCGGCGGCGGCACCAATTGCGAGAACCTCATTCGCTATTTCGAACATTCTGAAACCGTGAAGTGTGCGCTGGTTGTCAGCAACAAGTCCGACGCCTATGCCTTGGTGCGAGCCGAGCGGCTGGGAGTGCCCACGGCTGTCATTACGAAGGTACAACTTGGCAATCCCAGTGAGGTGCTGCCTCTGCTTAGGGAGTATGGCATCGACTTCATTGTGCTGGCAGGCTTCCTGCCGCTTGTTCCGTCGTATCTCATCGAGGCTTTTCCTCGCAAAATAATCAATCTGCATCCTGCCCTGCTGCCTAAGTTCGGCGGGAAAGGCATGTGGGGACACCACGTCCACGAGGCCGTGAAGGCAGCAGGCGAGACTGAGACAGGCATGACCGTCCACTATGTCACGCCCGTCTGCGATGGCGGCGAGATAATAGCGCAGTTCAGCACCCCCATATCGCCTTCCGACACCGTCGACGACATTGCCGAGAAGGAGCATCAGCTCGAGATGGAGCACTTCCCGAAGGTTGTGGAAGAGGTCCTCAACCGCCAGCTTGACTGACGTCGAGCTAAAGCTTCACTGCAGTAATTAGCAGTTCCCTACAACCTTGTTTTTCAATCGCTTGCATAAAGCAATAAAATCGACGTGCCGATTTGCTCACATCGACGTGCCGATTTGCTCACATCGACGTGCCGATTTGCTCACATCGACGTGCCGATTTCCCCAAAGGGACGTGTCCCTGTTTGACACGGATTAAAATAATCATTCAATTTTCCATGGCACCGCTTGCCCTGGAGAGCCTAAAATGCCTCATCATCTCTTTTTCCCTCCGCCCAATTTTGCTGTTTATTGAAAAAAGTTGTACCTTTGCTGCATGAAAGCCGACATAGACGATAAGGCATGGTAAGAAAGTAATCATCAAACAGAGAGCTGAATGAGACAGAAAGTCATCCTTATTATTGCTCTGCTTTGTGCAGCCGCGCAAGGTGCCTGGGCACAGAACCCGGAAGTGAAGTACATCGAGCGGTCGTGGGACGGCTCGCAGGTGGTGGAAACCGAGAGGACCACCGCTGATTACGTCAAGCTGAACCGTACTGATACCAATCCGGTGTTGGGCAACGGCAACACCTATGTGCTGAAGGCCGACCGTACGTGTGAGACGGTGAAAATTGTCGGTGAGGCAAAGCTCATCCTCTGCGACGGTGCCACGCTGACCTGCACCAAAGGCATCCAGGTGGAGAAGCCTAATAACGCCCACCTCTTAATCTACAGCCAGACGCGCGGTATCTACATCCGCAACGGTCGGAAATACACCAACAAGTAAAAACAACTAGATGAAAAAGAAGTCATTTCTGCTGACAATGGCCCTGCTGTGCACGACGGCACAGGGGGCATGGTCGCAGTCCGAGGTCGGCACCGAAGCGGAGCTGACAACAACCGTAGCCAGTGGCGGCAGCGTACGTTTGACCGCCGACATCACACTGAGTAGCCGCCTGGAGATTGCCAGCGGCACGACCGTCAGCCTCGACCTGAACGGACATACCCTGCAGCGCTCGTTGGAGGAGGCTGCCGATGACGGCAACGTCATCTTCGTGGCCCAGAGTAGCACCCTGACTATCAGCGACGGCAGCGGCAGCGGCCAGATCACAGGCGGCTGGGCAAAGGAGGGCGGCGGCATCTATAATGCTGGCACCCTCAACATCCAGGGCGGCGCCGTCACCCAGAACAAGGCGAGCAGCCAGGGCGGCGGCATCTGGAGCAAGGGCACGCTCAACATCAGCGGCGGCACCGTCAGCCACAACGAGGCCCCCTCAACGGGCGGCATCGACAACACGGGCACGCTGACCATCAGCGGCGGCACCGTCGACTTCAACGTCTCCACCACGTGGGGCGGCGGCGGTATTGCCAACCACAACACGATGACCATCAGCGGCGGCACCGTCAGCAACAATAGGGCCGATAACGCCGAGGGCGGCGGACTCTGGAACGAGGGAACCCTCTACGTGAAAGGCGGCAAGGTGATTGCAAACCATGCCCAAACGGAAGGCGGCGGCATCTGGAACCAAGGAAGGCTCAAGATGGAGGGCAGCATCTATGTATGGAATAACTTCAAGAATCCCACCACTCAGAACAACGTCTTCTTGAGCAACGAGAAGGTCATCGACGTTTCGGATGCGCTGACCGGCAGCAACATCGGCGTGACCCTCGCCCAGCCAGGCCACGTCTTCACCAGCGGCTATACGAGCCAGAACCCCTCGGCAGCGGTCGATGACTTCTTCCACAGTGATAACTCCGCCTATTCCATTTTGGAAAGAGGCAACGAACTGGCTATCACCTTCTATTACAACGTGCGCTCGTGGGACGATGCTGCCCAGCAGGTGGTCACCACCCAGACCCCTTGCCCTGAAAGTACAGCAATAGAAGGCAACCACCCCGACGACTGGTTTACCCTCAGCGACGGCTACTACGTGGTCAGCGGTAATGCCAACTACAAGGTGCTTAATGTCTATGGCAGCGACGTCCACCTCATCCTTCCCGACAACACTACGCTCAACTGCAATCACATCAAACTGGAAGACGGCCACTCGCTCTCCATCTACAGCCAGAGCGACGACGACAAGCAGGGAAAGCTCATGGCTGACAACCGACTGAAACCTAAATATGATGAGGGCGTATTTCCCTACGCTGCAGCCATCGGCGCTGCCTCTAATCTGTACATGGGTAATCTCTTCATACACGGAGGCAACATCGAAGCCAGATGTTGTGAATCATATACAAGGCAGGCTAAAGAACAAGGTGCTGGCATCGGCGGTGGTAAATATAGAGGCATTGGAAAGAACAACAGCCTCGTCGTCTATGGTGGCAATGTGACAGCCATTGGCAGTTACTATGGTGCCGGCATCGGCGGTGGTGGCGGCGACGATTACACCAAAGAAACGGGTGACCAGGGAGGTCCTGTCATTATCTACGGTGGAAGTGTGAACGCTAAAGGTTCCTATTACGGTGCAGGCATCGGCGGCGGCAAGGATGGTAATGGCGGAGTGGTCAAGATCTATGGCGGACAAGTTAGAGCCACTGGTGGCAACGGCAACGCAAACTACAGTTACAGTGGAGCCGGCATCGGCGGCGGCGACAGTGGCTTTGGCGGTCAAGTCTATATTTACGGTGGCGAAACATACGCATACGGAGGAAACGATGCGGCTGGCATCGGCGGTGAATTTGTTTATAATGGCGGCTCGTTTGAGATGCATGGCGGTTATCTGTTTGCCTCTGGCTGCAACACCGGAAGGTATTCTGCTCCAGCCATCGGCGGCGGTTATATTGGTTCTGGCGGCTCTGCGGCCATCTACGGTGGCACCATCTGTGCAGTTAAGAAAGGTGATTATTGTGCCCTCATCGGTGGAGGAAAGAATGGACAGAAAAACGGCGACCTGACCGTCAACGATGGACTGAAAGTGTCGTGGGGAACGCAGGCTGATGCCATCAGCGACACCAAGTACCAGACGCTACGGACGGGCGTGGAACTCGGTCTCCCGCTGGTGAAGAGCGCCGCTGAGCGTCAGGCAGCCATCCAGAACCGTAGTTATACCTGCGTACTGATAGAGCCGTGCGATCATCAGGGCACAGGCTCCACCTATACCTATGCCGACGACGATTATCACAACGTCACCTGCAAGGTCTGCGGATACACCGGTCTGGAAGCCCACACTTACGACGGCGACAACCCCTGCGCCTGCGGCAAACCCTACGACGCCGCTGCCGACCTCTGGACCGTGATGCTCCACCGCGCCACGGGAGCCGCATCCACCAGCTATGCCGACCGCGTGCCGATGAAGGTGGTCAAGGGCCAGCCGCTGGCCGTGCCTGCCGTCAGCGGCACCGAGGGTCTGCGGCTGCTGGGCTATGTCGAGGCCGACGAAGAAAATGCTCCCACAGGCATCATGATGCTTGAGTCGGAGAAGAGTTCGCTCATCAAGGTGGGCGACCAGTTGACCCCCACTGCCGACATGCACCTGTTTGCCCGCTATGGCTACGTCTTTAAGAGTGAATGGACGTGGGCCGACGACGCCTCTTCGGCCTCGGTGACGCTCAGCCACGCTGCCCTCAGCTCCGTGACGCTGAGTTCGACCGACGGCAAGGTGACCGTCACGCCCATGGAAGAGAAGGACGATGCAGGCAACGTCGTCGGCAAGCACTACATGGCCGCCTGCACCTACACGCTCAACGGCTTCGAATATACCTTCACCGACAACTATCAGCATCCGAACGTCAGCCTCATGGACTATGCGGACAATAGCGAAGCGCTCACCAGCACCGACGGCAAGATCGTCAACGTCATCCTCGAGGGGCGCACGCTCTACAATGACGATTCGTGGAACACGCTCTGCCTGCCCTTCAATCTGACCACATTGGCAGGCACGCCCCTCGCAGGCGCCATGCTCAAGGCGCTCGAATCGTCCAGTTTCGCCGACGGGACGCTGACGCTCAACTTCACCGATGCCAGCAGCATTGAGGCCGGCATGCCCTACCTCGTGAAGCTGTCTTCGGGCAACGATATCGACTCCCCCCTGTTCATAGATGTCACCATCAGCAATGCCTTGCACACCGTCGTGACCAGCAGCATCGACTTCGCAGGCGCCTTCTCGCCCATTTCGTTGACGGCCGACGACCGCTCTGTGCTCTACCTCGGAGCCGACAATACGCTCTATTACCCATCGGAGGCAATGACCATCGGCTCTTGCCGCGCCTACTTCCGCCTGAATGGCCTCACGGCAGGCGACTTGGCACAGGGCGTCAAAGGCATTGTGCTCGACTTCGGCGACGAAGACCCCACTTCAATCAAGGAATTACGGACGAAGGACGAAGCATCGGACGATGCATGGTACGCCATCGACGGACGACATCTCTCCGGCAAGCCCGCCACCCGAGGCGTGTATGTGAACAATGGCAAGAAGATTGCCGTTAAGTAAAGAAGCTTTAATACCAGCGCTGTGAAGCTTTATTAATGTATTCGCGAATTCTGCCCCAGCCGTAATAGGGGAGGCCATAAGAAAAGGGAACCAAGTTTTGCTTGGTTCCCTTTGTTATAGAGTTTAGGGGACTTACCTGATGAACAATAGTTCGCGGTACTTGGGCAGCGGCCAAAGGCCGTCGTCGACGATGAGCTCGAGCTTGTCTATCTGATAGCGTATCTTGTCGAACATCGGGGCGATGGTGTCGTGGTAGGTGATGGCCTTCTGATGCTCGTCGGCTATCTTGTTGGCAACCTTGCGAGCCTCGACGAGTTCCTCCACCAGCGTTTCGATGGTGGCTGTGCGCTCTGCTATCTCCTCGATGAGCTTGAGGTTGCGTGCATTCAGTTGGCTGGCCTTCTCCGTGGAGAACACGCCCGACATACGCTCGACATTCCTCAGGAGCTGGCTCTGATAGCTGGTGGCGACAGGAATGATGTGGTTCATGGAGAGGTCACCCAGTACGCGAGCTTCTATCTGAATCTTCTTGGTGTAGGTTTCCCACTTCACTTCGTTGCGAGCTTCCAATTCCTTCTTTGTCATCACGCCGAGGCTCTCGAACATACGGATGCTTTCCTCGTCGAGATAACGCTCGAAGATGACGGGGCAGGAAGTCTCTGTGTCCAAATCTCGCTTTGCGGCTTCTGCCTTCCACTCGTCACTGTAGCCGTTGCCGTCGAAGCGAATGGGCTTGCAAGTCTTGATGTCCTCGCGGAGAACGTCGATGATAGCGTGATAGGTAGCGTTGTGTTCAGAATGCTTAAAATCCTTTGCTGTCTCTTTTATGCGGGCATCTACGCGCATCTTGAACGAAACAAGTGCCTCGGCTACTGCACTGTTGAGCGTAATCATGGCGCTGGCACAGTTAGCTTCGCTGCCCACAGCTCGGAACTCGAAGCGGTTGCCTGTGAAGGCAAACGGACTGGTGCGGTTGCGGTCGGTGTTGTCGATGAGCAACTCAGGAATCTCGGGAATGTCGAGCTTCATGCCCTGCTTACCATCCATGGAGAAGAGGTCTTCCTTGTCGGCCTTTTCGATGTGGTCGAGCAGTTCGGAGAGTTGTTTGCCGAGGAAGGAGCTGATGATGGCTGGCGGTGCCTCGTTTGCTCCGAGACGATGGGCGTTGGTGGCCGACATGATGCTGGCCTTCAGCAGTCCGTTGTGTTTATAGACACCCATCAGCGTCTCGACGATGAAGGTGGCGAAGCGCAGGTTCTGTTCTGCCGTCTTGCCGGGAGCGTGGAGCAGCACGCCAGTATCGGTCGAGAGGCTCCAGTTGTTGTGCTTGCCCGAGCCGTTGATGCCTGCGAAAGGCTTTTCGTGCAGCAGAGCGCGGAAGCCATGCTTGCGGGCCACACGCTTCATGAGCGACATGAGGAGCATGTTGTGATCAACAGCGAGGTTCGTGTCCTCGAAGATAGGAGCCACCTCAAACTGGTTGGGAGCCACCTCGTTATGACGCGTCTTCACGGGGATGCCGAGCATCAGGGCTTGTATCTCAAGGTCGCGCATGAAGGCTGCCACGCGCTCAGGAATGCTACCGAAGTAGTGGTCGTCCATCTGTTGGTTCTTGGCCGAGTCGTGACCCATCAAGGTCCTGCCTGTCAGCAGGAGGTCGGGACGAGCGGCATAGAGACCTTCATCCACGAGGAAGTATTCCTGTTCCCAGCCGAGATTGCTCGTCACCTTCTTCACAGCCGGGTCGAAGTAATGGCAGACCTCAGTTGCAGCCATGTTGACGGCTTTCAAGGCACGCAGGAGGGGCGCCTTGTAGTCGAGCGACTCGCCGCTATAACTGATGAATACTGTGGGGATGATGAGCGTGTCGTCGATGATGAAGACGGGGCTTGTGGGGTCCCATGCCGAGTAGCCACGAGCCTCGAAGGTGCTCCTTATGCCTCCGGAAGGGAACGAAGAGGCGTCGGGTTCCTGCTGAACGAGCAACTTGCCGCTGAACTCCTCAATCATGCCTCCTTTACCGTCGTGCTCGATGAACGAGTCGTGCTTCTCGGCTGTGCCTTCCGTGAGGGGCTGGAACCAGTGCGTATAGTGCGTCACGCCGTTCTCCTTGGCCCACGCCATCATGCCGGCAGCCACAGCATCGGCCACCTTGCGGTCGAGGCGAGCGCCGTTGTCGATGACATCTACCATTTTATCATAAACGTCCTTCGGCAGGTACTTGTACATCTTCTCGCGGTTGAAGACATGCTTGCCAAAGTACTCGCAAGGTCTTTCACTTGGTGCTTTTACGTCAAGAGGCTTCTTCTTGAATGCCTCGCCGACAACCTGAAATCTCAAATCGTTTGCCATAATCTTGTTTTGTTAAAGGGTTAGAAATGCTTACATTTTGCGTCCTTTATGCTCATGTCGCAATCATTTTGCTTCAATCGCTCTGCAAAGATAATACATTTTGTAACCATTCGCCAAATATATCAAGCAGAATGTTATCGATTTGGCATATTTTCTTGATTTATGTCATTAAATATATCGAAAAACTTACAACATGGAGTCAAAAAGAACACAATGCCGGCCGTCAGCTCTTGCTATTTGACAGAATGCAAGCAAAAATGCCATTTTGCTTACACAAGCATTTTAAAGAGGCCGCCAAATTTCGACGAAAATGGTCTCAGGCAAGGTTAGAGCCGTTTTTTCGAAGAAATGCGCTTAAATCAAGTCTGCGCTGAAACACAATATGTTACAATTTAAAATTAAGAAATAAGAATTAAGAATTGACACCTGCACCTTGCAAAATCGCTTCATTTTACGCGTTTTTGCACACTTTTCGGCATAAGTTTACGGTGAAAGAGGCATAGGGAATTCGCAAACAAGGAGTGCCGTGTTGGTCAAATCGGTGTGCCACGTTTGCCAACGCCCCACGTTTCGTTGTCAGATTCGGCGTTTTAAGCGCCTTATTTCGACGTTTTTCGTAGTGTGCAATAATAGCAAAAAGAAAGCAAACAAAGTAGTCTGCTTTCTTTTTGTATAATTGCCTGCCTTCTGATTCGGGCGAATCTGTCTGCATGCTCCGGCGGCCGCCAGGTCGGTTAGCTTGTCTTTGTTCACCTTTGCCAACCTCTTACAGCAAAAGCGGACAGCCCAAAATGTTGGTAGGCTATCCGCTCACATTAGTTGTTAGTTTAAGTCTCTACTTGCTTTGCAGGTAGGTGTGGACTTTCTCTGCTGCCTGAAGGCCCGATGCAATAGCGCGGACGACGAGGCTGGCACCATTAGCAGCATCACCACAGACGAAGACATTCTTAGGGTACTCGGGATGTTCGGGTTTAAGGAAGCCCATCGCCAGCAGGACAAGGTCGGCCTTGATGATTTCCGGCTCGTTCTTTTCCACCATCAACGGTCGTCCGCCTTCTGTGTTGGGCTTCCAGTCTATCTCCTGCACCTTGACACCTGTCACCTTTCCATTCTCTCCGAGGAACTCGAGGGTATTGATGTTCCAACGACGTGTACAACCTTCTTCGTGGCTGCTGGTCGTCTTGAGGATGACAGGCCAGTTGGGCCAAGGCGTAGAGGGATTGTGACCGACTGGCGGCTTGGGCATAATCTCAATCTGCGTCACACTCTTGCAGCCCTGACGATGAGCCGTGCCGATGCAGTCGCTTCCTGTATCGCCGCCACCGATGACGAGGACATCCTTGCCCTTTGCCGTGATGCGCTCTTCCTTTGAGAACTCCATGCCAGCAAGGACACGGTTCTGCTGAGAGAGCAGTTCAAGAGCAAGATGCACGCCTTTAAGTTCACGGCCAGGAACTTTCAAATCTCTTGCGACAGGTGTGCCGGTAGCGAGGATGATGGCGGAGAATTGTTGTTGCGATAACATCATGGCAGATGTAACGGCTTCGCCATAGCGGAAGGTAACGCCTTCCTGCTCCATGACCTCAATTCTCCTGTCGATGATTTTCTTGTTCAGCTTGAAGTTGGGAATGCCATAACGCAGGAGTCCGCCAGCGGCTTCGTTCTTCTCGAAGACGGTCACCTCGTAGCCCATATAGTTGAGGGCTTGGGCAGCAGCAAGTCCGGCAGGACCACTACCAATGACAGCCACGCGAAGTCCGTTGCGCTTAGGATGCTCGACGGTCACATATCCTTCCATGAAGGCTCGCTCGGCAATGGCACATTCGTTCTCGCGATTGGTAACGGCCTCGCCTGTCGTATGATAGAGCACACAGGCCTTCTCGCAGAGAGCCGGACAGATACGGCCCGTGAACTCGGGGAAGGGATTGGTCTTCTTCAATAACTTATATGCTGTTTCCCACTCGCCATGATAGAGTGCGTCGTTCCATTCGGGGTCTTTGTTGCCAAGAGGACAAGCCCAGTGGCAGAAAGGCACGCCGCAATCCATGCAACGGCTGGCCTGTTCCTGCCTGTCGCGCGTGTTGAGCGTCTGCTCCACTTCACCGAAGTCGTGTATGCGGTCGTGAATTGGTCTGTATCCAGCCTCTTTGCGAGGCACAGTCAGAAATGCTTTCGGATTTCCCATCTTATCTATTGAACATTGATAATTGAACATTGAACATTAGTAGTCTCTCTGCACTTCTGCAATCTTCTGCGAAAGTCTGGCCATCTGCTCCTCCTGCAAGACGCGTTTGTACTCGATGGGTACAATCTGGATGAAGTCCTCGACGTAGCGTTGCCAGTCATCGAGCATTCGTCCTGCGAGGGCAGAACCCGTATGGAGGTAATGCTGACGGATGAGTTCGAGCAGTTCTTTGCGGCTGACCGTATCTTCCACAAGGTTTATCTCCACCATATCCATGTTGCAGAAGTAGTCGAAGGTGTGGTCTGGGTCATAGACGTAAGCCACGCCGCCACTCATGCCTGCAGCGAAGTTCCTGCCAGTCTTTCCGAGGACAACGACACGTCCGCCGGTCATGTATTCGCAACAATGGTCGCCTGCGCCTTCGATGACGGCAATGGCTCCACTGTTTCTCACGGCAAAACGCTCGCCGACCTGTCCGTTGACATAAAGCTCGCCACTCGTAGCGCCATAAAGACCCGTGTTGCCGGCGATGATGTTATCCTCGGCGACAAAACCGCCGAGCACAGTGGCATGAGGAGGCACGATGCTGATGCGACCTCCGCTCAGTCCTTTGCCAAAGTAGTCGTTGGCCTCACCTTCGAGCCTCAGACTCAGTCCCTTCACGGCAAACGCTCCAAACGACTGCCCGGCAGAGCCCTTGAACTTGATGTTGATGGTTCCGTCCGGCAGTCCGGCCTCACCATACTTCTTGGCGATGACACCTGAAAGCATCGTACACACGGCGCGGTCTGTGTTCTTGATAGTAAAGTCGAGTGTCGTCTCTTCCTGTTCGTCGATGCTCTTCTGCACCTCCTTTATTATCTCTTCATCTTTGACGCCGCAGACTTTCGTGAACTCGCTTCTGTCCCAATAGAGAGGGGTGTCTGCGACGGGTTTATAGAGAAGTCGGCTGAAGTCGATGGTCTTTTGTTTCTCTGTTGCATTTGCCGATTGTATCTCTATCAGCTCCGTGTGGCCGATGATGTCCTTCAGCTTGTGTACTCCTATCTCGCTAAGGTACTCGCGCACCTGCTGAGCAAGGAAGGTGAAGAAGTTGACCACATACTCGGCCCTGCCCATGAAACGGGCACGAAGACGCTCGTCTTGCGTTGCCACGCCCACAGGACAGGTGTTGGTATTGCACTTGCGCATCATCACACAGCCCAGAACGATGAGCGGCAACGTGCCGAAAGAGAACTCATCGGCACCAAGCATCGCCATGATGATGACGTCCTTGGCAGTCTTCAACTGGCCGTCAGTCTGCAAGCGAACCTGCCCGCGAAGGCCATTCTTCACAAGCGTCTGCTGTGTCTCAGCAAGGCCAATCTCAGGCGATATGCCTGCAAAGCGCATCGAGCTTGCAGGGCTTGCGCCCGTGCCACCTTCGGCACCACTAATAACGATGAGGTCGGCCTTTGCCTTCGCCACACCAGCAGCAATAGTTCCAACACCGCTTTCGGCAACCAGCTTCACGCTGACGGCAGCCGAAGGATTGATGTTCTTCAGGTCGAAGATAAGTTGCGCAAGATCCTCGATGCTGTAAATGTCGTGATGAGGAGGTGGCGAAATAAGGCTGATGCCAGGAATGGCATTACGTGTCTTGGCAATAATCTCGTTCACCTTAAAACCAGGCAACTGTCCGCCTTCGCCAGGCTTTGCACCCTGAGCCACCTTGATCTGAATCTCCTCGGCATTGACAAGGTACTCTGCCGTCACGCCAAAGCGACCTGATGCAATCTGCTTTGTCTTGCTGCTCAGACTTACGCCATCCACTTCCGCATGGTAGCGGGCATTGTCCTCTCCGCCTTCGCCCGTGTTGCTTCGCGTGCCAAGGCGGTTCATTGCCAAAGCCAAAGCCTCATGCGCTTCTTTGCTCAGCGCGCCGAAAGACATGGCTCCCGTCACGAAGTGCCGCACAATGCTCTCCACTGGCTCTACCTCTTCGATGGGAGTTGGCGTTGCAGCCTTCTTGAATCCGAAGAAGTCACGGATGAAGATAGGCTTCTCTTTCTTCCCTTCGGTCAGGCGCGGGCGGAACTCATCCACCATCGCTGACCATTCCTTGAACTTCTTGTAAGAGCCAAGCCTTGTTGCAATCTGCAAGTTAGCAATTGTATCAGGGTTCCAGGTATGAAGGATGCCATCCTTTCGCCAAGAGAACTGACCGTTGTTTTTGAGAGTAAACGAGTTGACATCAAATGCCTCATCGTGCAGACGGATCGCGTCACGGGCAATCTCCTTCAGCCCAATGCCGCCAATGGTGCTTACCTCCGTGCCAAAGTACCTTCTGAGCAAATCCTCGCCGAGTCCGATGCTCTCGAATATCTTTGCGCCTCGATATGAGCGTATTGTTGAAATGCCCATCTTAGACATAATCTTCTTCAAACCCTTATCGACAGCCTTAATATAGTTGGCTTCAGCAGTAGCGTATTCCTCCTGAATCTTATGCTTCTTCACGAGGTCATCCAGAACGGCGAAAGTCATGTAAGGACAAATGGCACTTGCACCATACCCTAACAACAAAGCGGCGTGCATCACTTCGCGAATCTCTCCACTCTCCACGATGAGAGCCGTCTGCACACGCTTGCCAACGGAAATCAAATAGTGATGAACAGCCGAAACAGCCAGTATCGATGGGATAGCTGCATGTGTCTCATCAATGTCTCTATCAGAAAGAACGATGTAGTTCACGCCTTCATCTACACTCTGCTCGGCGTCTCTGCATAGGCCTTCAATGGCTGCACGAAGTCCGCTTGTTCCCTTCTGTATCTCGAACAGTAATGCAAGTTTCTTCGTCTTGAAGCCTTTGTACCTTATATTACATAATATGTCGAGCTGCGTGTTCGTGAGTACAGGTTGTGGCAAGCGCACCATCTTGCAGTTCGATGCATCGGGCGTGAGGATGTTTGTGCCAACGGCTCCGATGTACTCCGTCAACGACATCACCAGTTCCTCTCGGATAGGGTCGATGGCGGGGTTCGTGACTTGTGCAAATTGCTGACGAAAGTAGTTGAAGAGAATCTGTGGACGATCGCTGATGACTGCCAACGGAGTGTCGTTGCCCATCGCTGCCACGGGTTCCTGTCCGGCCGTTGCCATCGGAATGATGGTGCGGTCAATATCTTCCTGTCCGAAGCCGAAGGTGATGAGCTTACGTTCGTAGTTCGGGACCGAGTTCTCAACATGCCGACCGCTCTTGAGCTTCTCCAACTGGATGCGGTTTGCCTGAAGCCATTCGCGATAAGGATGAGCTTTTGCCAGCTGTTCCTTTATCTCGCCGTCATAGTATATTTTGCCTTCCTGCGTGTCAATAAGCAGTATCTTACCCGGTTGCAAGCGTCCCTTGCTAACCACGTCGCTTGGCTCGAAGTCCATCACACCTACTTCCGAAGCCACGACCATCAGGCCTTGCTTCGTAATGGCGTAACGGCTGGGGCGCAGACCATTGCGGTCGAGCATACCGCCTGCATAGCGTCCGTCCGAGAAGAGAAGAGCGGCAGGACCATCCCACGGCTCCATCAATATAGAATGATATTCGTAGAATGCCTTGAGGTCCTCGCTTATCGGGTTCTTGTCGTTGAAGCTTTCGGGCACGAGTATTGCCATTGCCTGCGGCAAAGAGAGTCCGCTCATCATGAGGAACTCGAATACATTGTCCAAACTTGCCGAGTCGCTCATGCCTTCCTGCACGATGGGTCGCAAGTCCTTAATGTCGCCCAATGCCTCGCTACCCAGCACGCTCTCCCTTGCCTTCATCCATCCGCGGTTGCCTCGAATGGTGTTGATTTCCCCGTTGTGTGCCAACAAGCGGAAAGGTTGAGCCAGTTTCCACTTCGGGAAAGTGTTGGTAGAGAAACGGGAATGTACCAAGGCCAGTCCGCTCGTCAGGTATGGGCTCGACAGGTCTGGGAAGTATCGGCGCAGTTGTCCTGACGTCAGCATTCCTTTGTAGATGATGTTCTTCGAAGAAAGGGAGCAGATGTAGAAAGACTCACCCCCTTGCCCCTCTCTTGTAGAGAGGGGAGCAGATACATCCATCTTCGCCACTCTGTTCTCTATTCGCTTCCTTATTATATATAGTTTGTGGTTGAGTTCTGTTTCTTCGTCTTGAAGGTAACAACTCCCCTCTCTCCCCCTAAAGGGGGTCGGGGGGTCTTGGGGTTGGGGGTGGGTCTGCTTCTTCACGAATATCTGCTTGATGTCTGGCTCCACTTCCCTTGCGGCAACGCCCAATACTTCGGGACATGTCGGCACAGCCCTGACATGCATCAGCTCCAGTCCTTCGCGCTCTATCTCCTCAGTTATTACAGAGAAAATCTCTTGCTGAGCCTTTTCATCTTTGGGCAGGAAGACAAGTCCTGTGCCATACCTGCCCTTTTCTGGAACAGGGATGCCTTGCAGCAAGATGAATTCATGAGGAATCTGCAACATGATGCCTGCTCCGTCGCCCGTCTTGTCGCGCGTCTCGGCACCTCTGTGCTCCATGTTCTCCAGCACTTTCAGGGCATTGTCCACCAGCTCGTGGCTCTTGCCTCCGTGGATGTTTACCACCATGCCCACGCCGCAGGCATCGTGCTCGTATGCTTCTTGATATAAACCTTGTGTCATTTGTTCTTTGGGATTTTAATTGTTGACTGTTGTACCAATATCAATGGGTGAGGACACCCTGCCGTACAGGGTGACGAAAAACGCAGCACGCCGCGATTGCCAACGCAGCACGCCGCATCGGCCGATGCTCCACGGGGCGTTTTTTCGGTCTCCATGCTCATCATGCTCAAGGAGTGTTGACTGTACGTTTCTTTCACAATCGATTTGCAATTCGGCGAAGCGCCTTTACTGTGTTCTCTTTTGTGCCAAAGGCGGTGAGACGTACAAAGCCTTCTCCCTGGTCGCCAAAGCCTACGCCCGGAGTGCAGACGATGTGGGGTGATTGAAGCATCCAATCGAAGAACTTCCACGACGTCATATTGCTGGGCGTCTTGACCCACAGGTAAGGTGCATCTATGCCGCCATAGACCTTGAAGCCCATGTCTGTCAAAGCCTTTCGCATCACGTGCGCATTCTCCATATAATAGGCAATCGTTTCCTTTATTTGAACCTTGCCTTTGGATGTGTAGATGGCTTCCGCCGCCCTTTGGGAGAGGTAGCTCGCGCCATTGAACTTGGTCGATTGCCGCCTGTTCCACAATCGATTCAGCGGCATTTTCAATGTCTTCGGCACTACGGTATATCCACATCGAATGCCGGTGAAGCCTGCCGTCTTGGAATAGGAGTGAAACTCCACGGCACACTTGTTTGCTCTGGGTATCTCGTAGATGCTGTGCGGCACATCTTTGCTCTGGATATAAGCCTCATAGGCTGCATCGTAGAAGATGAGAGCCTCTTCCTGTGTAGCATAATCGACCCACGCCTTCAGCTGCGCTTTTGTGAGCGTCGTGCCCGTCGGATTGTTGGGATAGCAGAGGTAGATGACGTCCACATGGTCACTGGGCAGTTCGGGCACGAAGCCGTTCTCCGGCGTGCAAGGAAGCTTGACGATAGTCCTGCCTGCCATGAGATTGGAGTCTACATAGACAGGATAAACGGGGTCCGTGACAGCCACCACACACTTCTCGGAAAGCAGTTCCTGGAAGTTGCCTGTGTCGCTCTTCGCTCCATCA
>JAFUGG010000038.1 GCA_017469525.1 Bacteroidaceae bacterium
TCATGGCGAGCATCTTCATGCGATTGGCACTGAAGAGATTCTTAGCAAACTTTTTAATTTTCTTCATTTCTTTCTTACGTTTTACAGATTTTGTTAATTACTATTCACACGATTCTTCTCTCTTGGCCATTTGAGATTTTTTCGTTATCCTGTTTATTTGTTATCCTGTCATTTATCGTGTCCGTTAATCTAAATGATGTTATATCCAAAGAAGGCTGGGAATAGAATGAATGCTCCAATCATGAACAGACAAGCCCCGACGAGCATCATAATGCTCTTTGTGATGTCACCTTCTCCAGTCGTCATCTTGAAATAAATCTGCAATGCGCCAATGATGGCAACAATAGCAGCGATAGCGTAGGAGAGATAGACCACATATAGCATCATTGTAACTGTATAGTCATGCGCATTAGCCAAAGCATCCGCTCCCCAGCTGTAGTCAACACCTCCGCATTTTGCGGATGCTAACATTGGCTGGAAGAGCAGGATGCCAGCCGAACAAAAACCGACAATTTTATGTGTTACACCCAAACCTTTTATCATACGTTATCCCTTGAATAGAAGATTTTTGGACCACCAGGCTTCTGGTTAAGCAGCATGCTCACCATGACATCAGCCTCAGTTTCACCTGTGCTGTCAACATCCACGTCTTCCATGGAATCCTGCAAACGCTGGCATTCTTCTTCGACACTGGTATGTTCCTTCTTAATCTTTTCTTGGTACTTATTGGCATCGTCATCATTTTCAATCCAAGTGACGGACGATGGCTCTTCCTGTTCTTCAGTGGCATCACCATTAAGATGGAATCCATTGGAATCTTCAGTGATGCTGATGGGTTCTTCCTGATTCTGCATCTGACTGACATCAAAATCTTCCTCTTCTGTCTTGGGAGCATCTTTCTTCGCATACAAATCTTGCATGATGATTGCGGAATAGTAGATGACATAGATGACTGTCAGAACTAATACGAATATGGCAAATGCACTCATTTTAATACTTGAATTTTTGGTTCGACTTCAAATTTGCGAGTGCAAAGGAACAACGATAAATCAATATAAAATGAAGAAATTCTGAATTACAATCGAATATTAACAGGAGTTTAGTTTTGAGTATGATATTGCATAAATTATCATACTCGAAAAGGTATAAAAACAAAAAAGGAGCCTCGGTTTGAGACTCCTTATATACATGGCAGCACAAGCTGGCTACAGTTCGGAATTAGGCTGTTTTACCAGATAGTCATTCAAATCGTTATATGGATTGAATCTGTGCGTCTCATCAATGACAATATCACCAAGAATTTCTTTCATAGACAGAAATGTGCGCTTGCCACCATCGTCATTGTCGAGAAAAGAATGTACATATTTATATGATGGAAGCTCATTCAAAGCCTTATCAAGGCAGTTGATAGAGTTTAAAATCATATAATCACATTGATACGGCAGACAGATACGTTTGCTATTTATGTCGGTGAGCATCATGTATGATAGGAAATCCATAAAACCCTCGAAGATGATGATATGCTCCTGGATCTCCTCGTTACTCTTCCGAATAAGAGTTATATCCTTATGGCCTATACATCCTTTATAATATTGGTTTCTGATTTCGTACCCTCCAATTCTATTACGAAAAGCGATGCCGAAATAATGCTTGTCGCGCAGGTCATAATGGACTTCGCAACAATACACACGGCTTAGATTCACATCAATCTTCCGCTTCATCATATATGATAACAAAGCTTGATGTGTAAGTGGATGGTACACTACATTGTGCATCTGCCCGGACTCCTGTCTTTTGGGTGGGGCATCTTTCCGATGGTAAATGGCGTTAATGAATGAATTGCTTTTAGGAGCGAGTATTGTAAGGGCTTCACTGGTGGTCTTCACATTGTATAACCCTTTTATTAAGTCAAGGATATCACCACCTTCTCCTAATCCATAGTCATACCATTCATTTCGACTGGAGTCAACCTTGAAAGAAGGTGTATTCTCACTGCGGATTGGGGAGTTGTACCAATAAATGCGTCCCTTTTGCTTTACAGCCTTGTGTCCTTCCTGTTCAAGGAAATCCACTAAATTGATGAGTTTGGCCTGTGATATATTCATAGTTTATAATGTAAGTATGCCAGTACATATATATAAACAGCCAAACTAAACTAAACCGTCCTCATCAGTTTCTTCTGGCTGTTTTTCCAATTCCTGTTTCTGAGGGACATACTGGTAAGCCTTATCCGTCTTTAGTATCAGTCCCATCTCAATCAGGTATCGGAGCAAGCTGATGATGGTGTTTCGACCTCTTGAATACCCGATGTTTGAATAACCATCCATCAGGAGATTGATCATCTTTGAATAACCCAGTGGAACATTATCGCCAACAACGCTTTCAATAGCCTCTCGATGCTGCTCTTCCGTTAATCTGGAGAAGTGCATCTTCTTGTCACGTCTGGCAAGTTCAGCCTTGTAGCCTTCCACATAGCCTGGAAGACCGTTGTTGTCGATTCGAAACGCAAAAGGGGCAAATTCCTTGTCTCTAATGAACATTGCTTTCACCTCGCTCATATTGCTGTCATCAATATTCTTGGTAATCTGAAGAACCGTCTCAGCTTTGTTGTTCAACTCCGAACCTATATGGCCACGAGTGTTGTCATCGCCTTTGTTCAAGTGAAGCACGGTGTGAATGTGTAAGTCATAGAAACTTGACCATCGCATTAGGTCATTGATAATGTCAAGTGCCTCACTTGGATTGTTGATGTCCCTAAGAAGGTCACGTACACCATCGATAACAACCAAGCCATATCGTGAATCACCACGTAATGCCAGGGTGATGATGTCTCGTCTCTGTTCTGGAGTGTACTCGCGCAAAACAAAGAAGTCGATGAGTCCGCTTTCTTTGTTCAATGGAAGGTTAGCCAACTTCAGTATTCGCTCCAGAACCTTATGGCAGTGGTACTTGCTCTGTTCTGTATCAATATAAAGAATCTTCTTCTTGTCTTCTGGCAAGTGTGCCTTATATCCAAGAATCTCTTTACCTGAAATGGCAGCAGCAACAATAGCAGAGACGTTGAACGTCTTTTTACTCTTTGGCTTGCCGACCGAAGCACTGAAGTTGCCCAGTGTGGCTATGGTCGCACCTCCACAGGTGATGATTTCAGGGGGAAAGGAATATTCCTCTGTTACCTTCAGTTTGATGTGCTTTAATAACTGCTCGAATGTCTTCTGGTCAATTCTCTGATTGCCTAATGTTGTTATATCCATCATTATTTTAAGTCTTTATGTTTATAAACTCCTTTTAATACTTTCTCCATATGAGTGTCTGCATATTCTTCTATCTCCTCCTGAGAGAGAACCCTATTTTTTGCAATCCACCTGTTCAGGTCATCTCTTCGGATGTATATCACCTTGCCGTTTGGCTTATATATAGGCAGTTCGTGCTTACTTGTAAGCTTATACACAAGACTTGGTGATAATGTGAGGTAGTCGGCTGCCTCTGTGACAGTCAGATACTCTTTGAGGAGATACATCTTTTTTTCTATAAAGAGCATGTGGTTGGCAAGTTCTTTAAGTGTCCCGAATCTTCTAAGAAAATATTCGAGATTATTGAGTTTGTTGATTGTCTCCTCAATATCTTCTGTCTGTTCGAGGACTTTCTTCGCTGATTCAAGCCTGTCCAGCAAACTCATGATGTGCATATTGTCAAGTGGATTGACTCGTTGAAATTCTTGTGGTGTCATGGTCTTGAATGATTTCGTTATACGTTCTGTTCTGTAACAACCAATCGTCAAGTTCGCTTCTGTCGAAGTACATAAGCTTACCTGTCGGCTTGTAATGAGGAATTTTACCTGCACTGGTCAGTTTGTACAGGTGTGATTCAGTGATACCCATATACTCACAGGCTTCTGCAACTGTGAAAACAGTCTTGACCTCGCTGTAGAATCGGTCAACATGCTCGATAGTCAATAGCCTTGGATTGATATAATCCAATTTTTCCTCGATGCAATGAAGCCGCTTGGGTAAGTCACTATTGACAAGTTCTGTGAGTCGCTGGTCTATGGAAACAATCATGTCCAGCGTACTGTCTGAAATTTGTGTTTTACGTCTGCCCATTCTTACTTATTTATCTTGTTAAATACTATGGAGAAAGCCCTCCGTTACCATTGTGAACCGGTTACGGAGGGCAAAAGTACATGGATAGTCAGGAATAAGAAAGAGAGAAAATAGAGACTCTACCTGATTCTCTCGGTCATTCCCTGACTATTTCTTTGCAGTTATTTATCAGTGTTTCTTTTTCTTTGATATTTCTGCCCAATAGGACGTACTGCTTCATCAATGATCTTCTCCTGGGCTGACATCTCCAAATCGACAATGGAGTAGAGCGCAGAGGACAAAGACTTCTGGGTCAAAGTGTCTTTGCCAGTGGAGCTAACAATGCAGCGTTGACGGGCAAGAACGTTCTGCCAGTTACGGATGATGAGATTGTAGAGGGACAGCTGATCGAAGAAAAAGGCGACAAGCCGATTGTTGCGAGAATGGAGTGGCATAGTCATCTTACCTTCCAAAAGAGAAAGAAGGTCACTGGCATTGATGACTTCGCTGAAGATTTGAGCCTCGTTGCAACAACGGGCAAGAATACCAAGGTCATCATTGTCGAGACAGGAACATAGATTAAGGTCGGATGCCTCTCTGACTTTCTTACGGGCAACAAAGGTGTTGGATGAAGGTAGCGTAGTGTTGAACAGAGTAAGCATTTCTCTCAGTTCTGTTTCGCTAATTTTGCTTTTGTTGAAATAGTTCTCAACAAGGTCACGTCGATTGGTTAGTAGTGAATCAAGAATGCGGTAGTTCTTCTGATGTTCATTCTTGCTCCATGCGTCGATGGCATCGTGGAACTCATGGCTATAAACAAAATCATCAGCATAACGCTGATAAAGTTTGCCTTGGTTAACAACTTCAACCTGATAGAGGTCATAAGCTTCGTGGAGCAGTTCGAGCAAGCCCGAATCACCACTCTTGGCAGCGGTCAGATGCCCTGTCCGCGTCAGTCTCTCAAAAAAGAGAGAGGAAGAATTTTTCTTTTCTCATTGTTCTTGATATTGATTAAAGTAAAAAAATATAACAAAACGGCTTTCGCCGAATAATGCTTTCTTTGTTTTATGGCGACACATGATTTCTCTCTCATAAAGCTTCATTTGTTGTCGTTTTAAAGACCAATGTTTAGTTGCCCTTACTACCTTGTTGGTGAGGGAACATATCATCTCGTTCTCACAAAGAACTATCTCATTTTGAGAAGCTATATTTGATTCTGAACTTGCCATAGTTTGCAAAATTATAATATAGAATTGTAATAGCCATATCCATGTTAGTCCATCTTGCTTCAACCTGTTGGTAGAGCGTGATTTATTGCCTAACTTTGCTAATTTAGTTCATTCTGCTGTCATAATTGCACGTTTTAAAGACCCATGTATGTTGATTATTATACGGCGGATAAATAAACGCAAAAAGTGGGTAAATGATTTATTTACCCACCTCTGTGTTGTTGGATGAAATAATCTCCGTTAGTTTATCCATTGTTGTATTTTGACGCAATTCTCTTCAGATCTACGTCAAAGACCGCATAATCTGGCCGTTTTTTTAATGCGGTAAGTCCTGTAACAAGACTTCCTCGATTGGGGGCTTGTCCGTTGATGCTGAAACAAGCTTTTGCTTTCTCCCAATAATCTTTGTTCGTTTTCGAGAAAGCGAAAAAGATAAAGTAAGAGAGGTGTCGCTGGCTCTTAATCCATTCGATGGGTTTCCTCGTGGTTTGTTCTCCAAGATTGAAGATACTAAGGAAAGCATCGACTGTAGTGTCCGGGCTAATATAGCCTTTGTCGTGAAGATCTTGATATAGACTACGGACTCGTCGTGAACCATAGACTGCATCAAAATATCTCTCTTCATTAGGTTGAGTGAGTTCTGAGAAATCAACTTCTGGATAGAGTTTCATCACTTTCTCGTTCCGCTTGAATTGCTTTTCTGTTACAGGGAGTGATGAAAGCTTGTTAGATTTGTCGATATTCCATTGCTCCTCGAAATGTGACCATTTGTGGCGCATGGTGAGGTGCAGCATTTCACCTATGGCAAAGGCGATAATCTTTAGTGTGTATAAGTCTGTGTCACCTTTAGGCTGGTACTCAGCGGTGAGATAACCTGCACTAACTGCGCGATCGAAAAGGTCGGCAGCTTCCTCGTAAGCAAACTCGTTAACAAGATATTTGAACTTACCCTTGGACTCTTGGTTGAGGTCAAAGCACAAGGCATGGATGGACTTCATGGCTTGAACTACGCCAGAGAGAGCATCATAAGTGTTCTTTGGCAAAGTCTCTTTACCATCCTTAATATAGTTCTCCAACATTTCAGGGGAACCCAGCATTGCAATCTTATCTATGATGATTGGGTCTGGATTAAGGCTGGTATATAGCATTATATCCTCCTTCCATTGCTCGAAATGGAGCAATTCGTCAGCGTAGGTTGTTAACTTCGTGTTACCTCCTATGCAGATGTCATAAATGAGTTGCTTTGCGAACTTGTTGAACTTTACAAAGCTCAATACGGCTTCTTGTCTCGTTACCATATATAATAATGTATGAAGTTCTACTCGCTGATGCTTGGTATTAGGTTGACCGCTGCTTGCTTGTTTTTATCAAGCACTTTGGCATATATCTGAGTAGTGGAAAGCTCACGATGGCCAAGGAGTTTAGAGACTGTATAGATGTCAGCTCCAAGGTCGAGCATCATTACTGCGAAGGTGTGACGAGCGCAATGGAAGGTGAGATTCTTCGTGATACCAGCGGCGAGTGCCCAACGCTTCAGTTCAAGTGAAGTCCATGCGCCATAAGTGAATCCTTCGAACACACGGTCAACATCGTTGCGACGTGTGCCTAAATATGCTGCTGCCTGGTCTGAAATATCAAGATATTCCTGTCCACCAGTTTTCTTCTGTTTGAACACAATACGTGTGAAGTCGCCAAACTTCTGGATTTCGCCCCAAGTCAGCTTCTCAATATCGCTCTTGCGAAGTCCTGTTAGACAAGAGAACAGGAATGTGGCTTTTAGAATGGGGTAGTTGCATGGGGTAGCAGCCATCTTCTTCACCTCTTCGAGTGTCAGATATTCACGAGCCACTTCTTCAGCCTTGAAACCCTCGATGCCACGCATAGGGTTCTTGTCAATGATGTGCTCCTCAAAAGCCTGATTGAGACAGGCGCGTAGTTTGTTGAAGTAAGAAACCTTCGAGTTCTGTGACAATCCAACGAATACATAAGAAATCTTAGGATCCGTCTTCTTTTGGGCATCCTTCTCTGCTGTATTCAGATAATCCTTAAATCCCTGAATCCATTCGGCATCGATATCATCGAAGGTTGTTGCCTCGTCACAATATACCTCCAAATGCTTCAGACAACTATGCCAGTTGCCCCAATTACCATTTGAATCAGGAGTCTTCAGGCGCTCTTCACACATCTTACGATAGTAGTCAAGGAAGCGGACACCTTCCTGCTTGGGCTGGGTGATGTCAAACTTGCCGTTGATGATTTCCAACTCTCGTTTGGCTCTCATGGCATTGGCTGCTGCAAGAGCCTGACGGTTCTGTTCTCTTTCCTGTGGGGTAGTTGGAACTACCTGATAGAGCTTCAGGTATTCCTTATGACGCTTGCCACCTACATTGATGTCAAGGTACAGGCTCGAACTTCCATCTTTGAGCTTCTTTTCACGAAGCTTCACTTGTCCTCTTTGGACGCTTGCTGATTTTTTCTTTGCCATAGTTTGTTATCGTTTTTAAGATAACCACCGAGTTTACTTTCGAGGGACACTTTTTCTGTCCCCGGGGGACAGATTTTGCACCTTTGATGTAATCTCGGGGGACATCTGGGGGACAAAGTTAGGAAAAAATCTGCAAATAGACAATGCCTAAGTCAAAAATCTGCAAATAACCGAACAATCTTTAACACTTGAAAATAAGCGATTTACAGCGGTATATTTGCAGATTTTATAATTTTCTTTGCAGTGGGTTCACTTTCCCACGCAAAAGTGGGAGAAGATGTTGTGGAGGACGTCGTCGGAGGTTATTTCGGTGCCGATGATTTCGCCGAGGTGGTGGAGGCACCCTCGGAGGTCTTCGGAGACGAGGTCGGTGGGAGTGTGGTCGGCGAAGGCTTGCTTTGCACGGCGGAGGGCTTCGAGTGCCAGACGAAGAGCGTTATAATGGCGGACGTTTGTGACGACGGAATGGTTGGAGTCGAGGTCGGTCGGGAGGGAGGCTTCCTGCACCAAAGCGCGCCGCAGCAGGTCGATGCCGTCGCCGTTGGCTGCAGAGATGTGGAAGAGGCGCTCCGTCGGCTGGCGATGATAAAGATAGGAACTGCTCGGCAACGAGAGGTCGCATTTGTTGATGACTTGCAGGACGACCTGATCTTCTCTGAAGTCGATGTCGGGGAATGGCTGGTTGCTTTCGGTCAGAAGGAGAACAATCTTTGCTCTTTCGGCAGCTTGGATGGAGCGCTCTATACCCATCTGTTCCAACTTGCTCTGTGTCTTGCGTATGCCTGCTGTGTCGATGAAGCGGAAGGTGATGCCGTCTATCTGTGTGGTGTCCTCGATGAGGTCGCGCGTTGTGCCTTGTATGTTTGAAACGATGGCTCTTTCCTCACCTACGAGGGCATTGAGGAGTGTTGACTTGCCGACGTTTGGCGCGCCGATGATGGCCACGGGAATGCCGTTCTTGATGGCGTTGCCTGTCTGGAAGGAGTCTGCAAGCTGACTGATATGCCCTTCTATCTTATCCATCAGCAGGGAGAGTTGTTTGCGATTGGCAAACTCTACGTCCTGGTCGTTGAAATCGAGTTCGAGTTCGAGCAGAGAGGTGAGGTGAAGGAGCTGTCCCTGAAGGTCTGCCAGTTCGCGACTGAACTGTCCGCGCATCTGGCTCATGGCCATTTGGTGGGTTGCCTGAGTGGAAGAGGAGATGAGGTCGGCTACGGCTTCTGCCTGACTGAGGTCGAGCTTGCCGTTCATGAAGGCACGCATGGTGTACTCGCCCGGTTCTGCCTGTCGTGCACCGCTCAGGATGAGCGACTCGAGCAGACGTCCTGCGATGTATGGACTGCCATGACAACTGATTTCCGTGCTGTCCTCGCCGGTGTATGAATGTGGGGCACGAAAGACGGAGACAAGCACTTCGTCAAGTTCCTTGCCGTCAGCATCGATGACGCGACCGAAGTGTATGGTGTTCCCCTTTGCGTTCTTCAGGTTTCCCGAGAAGATGCAATCCGTAATGCCAATGGCATCCGGTCCGCTAACGCGAACGACGGCAATGGCTCCGCCCGGCGGAGTGGCAAGTGCACAGATAGTATCTTGTTCCATGCCGCAAAGGTAGGACTTTAAATTAAATAATGGAAGTTGAATGTTAAAATTTATTGTGATTAATGAAAAATATTGTCTGAACAGTACTTTTTTTAACGTCAGCCGATAGACAAACGAATGTATTAATGTCAGATTCATTGTCTTTTTTTAAGTCCGTTCAGCCTGCCTCGCCTACCAACTTGGCGTGCCGGTTTGTTTGCACATACATGTAGATGCAATTGCATGTACATGTAGATGCAATTGCATCTACATGTATGTGCAAACAACTCATGCTGCAACCTGGGGCATCCGGAAATGTAAAAACTATTAATGATTATCCGTAATCCTACCACATTTGCATGCTAAAACCCATGGCTTTTTGCGTTCCTGCATGCGCAATCATGGATTCATGACCAAACGGACGCAATCTCCGTAGTAACGGGCTTGGTTACTTATGCCAACACTCTCAGAATTGAACCGGAGATATGTACCTTTATCTGAACCACCAGAAGTGGACGACCAATATTCGCCGCAAGAGCCTACGTTGCAAATGGTTCCTTCGTTATCGCGGAAGCCTGCGGCGGAGAGAACAATAAAATTGCCGTTTAGCCCAGTGACTTTGTATCCGCTTCCGTTCCATGTCCAGGTGCAATAGTCCTTCAGCTCTTCCCATTGTCCTTGAGAAGGCAGATTGTTACCAAACTTGTTCATGGCCGTGTTCCAATCATACATTCCCTCGTTGATGACTTTCCATAGTGTTCCGCTGGGCAGGCCTAAATCTACATAACCTCGCGGAACTACGTTTTCAGTTTTTCAGCTTTTTCAGTTTTGACTGTTTTTTCAGAGCTTTCTTGTTTTTGTTCGCTTTGGCTTTGAACGCCTCCAACTTTGTTGGCAAGACTGTTGGCGATGGTTTTGATTTTATCTCGATATGCCGTCCGCTCGAAAGAAGCAGTCTCGGATGCGACGGTCGCTCCTGTTTCCACAGATACGACGCGCACATCTATGTTGTACTCGTCCATGAAAATGTTCACGTCGCCAACAACAATTATGGTTGCAGTAAGTTCGCGTCCTACTGCAAGCCGTTGCCGCAGCGTCATGTCAGTACGCTCGTAGCCTTTGTCCTGGATAACCCTGTTTATATAGGGACGTTCCAGCATTTTATATCCTGCGGGATTAAAATTGGATGAAAACATGTAGGAGATGCCATCTACATCTTCTACGGTCAGGTTTTCGCCGACATTGAAGTCTAAGACTGCACAACGCTGCGCTTGAACTGAGAGTGCCATGAGGCACATCACGCTTAGTAAGAATAACTTTTTCATTGTTATTTGTGTTACCTTCGACTCTTTCAGTCCCACAAAGAGCAATTATAAGATGTAAGAAGCGTGGAACTGTATGTCCCATCTTCAAGCTGAAGGTCCTGAGAAAACCCGGTCATAAAAGATGATATAGAGCAGTTCCACGCTATTGCGTGAAGCCACTATGCCATTCTTCTTATGACCATAGACCTATTTAACGGTCTTCAAGGTTATATGCAAATCTTGAAAATTTCTCAGGTTCTCAGCTTGCAAGAACGAGCATAACGCTTCGTTTTATTTTCGTTAAGATTAGAACAGGGCGCCTCCGCTGAGGGTTTGTTGCCCATTCGTTGGCAAAAGTATAAAGAAAAGTTGAGACGGCAAAAGATAAAAGAGAAAAAATGATTTATAATGCTCCATGCAGACGTTTCAAGGCTGTTTTCAAGGGTTGTAAAGAAAAATCCTCATGGGGATTTGTTGAAATCGACATGAGGATTCTGGAAACTACTCCTGAATAATAGTTAAAATGCTCGCGTGATGCCAGCAATCAGTCCACGCTTTGGCTCTGGCGAGGTCAAAGTGTCTCTAAGGCTCCTTTTAGGGCTACGAGGTCGCGCTCGGTCGTGGCCCAGCTTGTCACGAAGCGGCAGAGGGTGTTGTCTTCGTCAATAGCTTCCCACGTTTCAAAGAGGACGTCCTGCATCAAGTGCTGCATCTGTTTGTTTGTGAGCTCGACGAATTGCTGGTTGGTGCTGGAGTCTCTTAAGGTTAAGCCAGCATCCGTGAAAAGCTGTCGCATCTTTAACGCCATCGAGATTGCATGCTTAGCAATCTTGAAGTAAAGATTATCAGTGAACAAGGCATCGAACTGTATGCCTGCCAGACGGCTCTTGGCAAGCAGGGCCCCGTGTCGCTTCACGATGTTCATGAAATGACGGGGAGCATTACCTCGAGGGAAGACGACTGCTTCACCACAGAGAGCGCCTACTTTCGTACCGCCGATGTAGAAGACATCACAGTGCTGAGCCAGCCAGGGAAGGTCGAAGTCGCACTCGGAAGAGGCCAGTCCGTAGCCAAGGCGGGCACCATCGATGAAGAGCTTCAGCTCATAGCGATGGCAGACGTTGAGAATGGCATCAATCTCTTTGGCACTATAGACGCTGCCAAGCTCCGTGGGGAATGTGATATATACCATGCCCGGAATGACCATATGCTCGAGCGTCGGGTCGGCATGGAAGGTTTTGAGCCAGGCTTCGAGCTCGCCTGCATCCATCTTGCCGGCGTGAGAGGGTAGGGTGATGACCTTGTGTCCGCTGGCCTCGACAGCTCCCGACTCATGCACGTTGATGTGGCCTGTCTGCACGGCAATCACGCCTTCGTAGGATTGAAGCATACCGTCGATGACCGTCGCATTGGCTTGTGTTCCGCCGACGAGGAAGAAGATGTCGGCATCAGGACATTGGCAGGCAGTGCGTATCTTCTGCCGTGCCTGCTCGCTCCATTCGTCGAAACCGTACGACTGGCTTTGCTTTCCATTTGTCTCAAGCAGATGGCAAATCACTTCGGGATGTGCGCCGTTGTTATAATCGCTTTCGAAAGAAGTCTTCATGGCCATCAGATTCGGTCGAGGACGAGACGGATGAGGTTGTCGATGCTGCCTTTGTAGTCGGTGTTCATCTCCTTGGCATAGCGATTGGCAATGACCATGCAGCATGTCATGGCCCTGTGGCCAAGCAAGGCGGCAAGGCCGGAAAGTGCTGACGACTCCATTTCAAAGTTGCAAATCTTCAGCTCTTTTCCATCGGAAACAAAGCGGAAAGACTCTATCTTCTCGTTTTGATTCGGGTCTTGTATCTTAAGGCGAATCTGACGGCCTTGTGGTCCGTAGAAGCCCCCGCAAGCCACCGTGATGCCGCGAAGCATGTCGCTACCTGCCACTTGCTCAATGAGAGAGGGATTCGCTGTTGCCACATAGGGCGCTCCCTTTAGGGGAGACCAGTTCATGTGGCTGGTGAAAGCCTTTTCCATCTCAAGGTCGCAGACGTCATTACGCCCGGCATAGTAGTTGAGCAGTCCGTCGAAGCCGATGCTCTTCACGCTTGCGATGAACGTCCCTAACGGTGCTTCGGGCTGCAGACCGCCACAGGTGCCGATGCGGACGAGCGTAAGCGTGCGGTGCTGGGGCTTGTCCTGACGCTCTTTGAAGTCAATGTTTGCCAAGGCATCCAGCTCGTTCATCACGATGTCGAGGTTGTCGCAACCGATGCCATGACTGAGGCAAGTGATGCGCTTTCCCTTATATGTGCCGGTGATGGTATGGAACTCGCGGCTCTGGATGTCGCATTCCTTTGTCTCGAAATGCGAGGCAACGGTGTTGACACGACCAGGGTCGCCCACGAGGATGACGCGGTCGGCCAGTTGTTCTGGCTTGACGTGAAGGTGGAATATGCTGCCATCTTCGTTGATGATAAGCTCGGATTCTTCGTATTTCTTCATGGAGGGTGATGTTATTTGTTAAGTTCTATGCGACGGATTTCCTTTTCGAGGGCCAGCTTGTCGGCAGCAAGGCGCTCGAAGGCAGACTCTGTGAGACGTATTTGCGCTGCAATCTGGACGCGTTGAACTTCGTTCATCGAGGCATATTTATTGCGTAAAGAAGCCAGTTCTGCCGCTTTTGCATCATACTCTTTTTGCGTCTCGAGCCAAATCTTTGCCTTTTGCTGCGCCAGAGGGTCCTTGAAGTCATTCAAGGTGTAGCACGTCCTGAAGTCGTTGACGACGAAGGTGAAGTCTCGCTTCACTGCATCGTTCTTCGAGCCTTTGTGTGCTTCAGCAAGACGTTTCTTAGCGCTGTTGACGGCATTCATGTCTTTCCAGGTGTCTTTGATGGATGCGATGCGTGCCAGCGAAGCCAGCTTCTGTGCCCCGACCTCTTGCTCGTTGTAGATGCGACGTGTCTCTGTGGGGATGAATGTATAGAGGCAAACCGTATCGGCAGGCTGATTGCGGTCTGTCACGAACCAGCCCAGCTGCTGTTCTTCATCGATGACCATGAGGTAATCGTTGGCAGGCGAGTTGAAGGGCATGCCGATGTTCTCGGGGGCGAGGAACTGTCCGTCGTCGGCATCGTAGCGCGTCATGAAGATGTCGTACCCACCGATGCTTTCCTCGCAATCTGCTGCATAGTACATCGTGATGCCGTCTGTGAGCACGAAGGGGAAGTTGAGGTTGTCCTCTTCCTCCTCATTGAAGCCTTTCAACTGCGTCTCCATCTGCCATTCCCCACCGATGAGCGACTTCTCCTTCAGGCGTAGATGTCCCTTCTGATTAGGCTCCGAGTAGACAATCCTGTTGCCAAGTTCGTTGAGGAAGAGCGTGCCGTCATGCTTTCCGGCCTTGAAGAAGTCGGCATAGGTCATGATGGTTCCGCACTCCTTCGACAGCTTAATCTGCTGCAGGACCTGTTTCTTGGGCAGCACGATACTGTCGACGAACGTCACTTGCTCCGTGGCATGAAGCTTCATCTGAGACTTGCGTGCAGCCTCGAGGAGTGCTTCTTCGTGGATGGTTGGCTGTTTCTTCCTGGTCAGGTCGGCAATCTGATGCTCCAGGATTTCCTCAGCGAGCGTGAAGTCATAAGCAGCCATAGCCTCCTGGGCTGTCATCGTATAGACAGGCTCCTTAGCCTTCCTCCCCCTCTTTTGAGCAGAGAGGCCAAGTGAAAGGAAGAGTGCAACGAGCAGGATAAATGTTTTCTTCATGTGCTTACTGATAATTACTTGAAAATGAAATACACAGCGAGTACGAGACAGACAAGCGCAGCGAGATGGTTCCAATGCAGTTGCTGCCCCTGGAAGATTAGGTTTGCTATGACGCAGAACACTATCAAAGAGATGACTTCCTGTATGACTTTCAGCTGCATCAGCGTGAAAGGTCCGCCGTTGTCGATAAAGCCGATGCGGTTGGCGGGCACCAGGAAACAGTATTCTATGCCGGCAATCATCCACGAGAAACCGATGACGGCAATCAGCGGCCAGTTCGTCGAGATGCCGGCCTGGTTGAGTTTCAGGTGTCCGTACCATGCAAGTGTCATGAAGACATTGCTGCAAACGAGCAATAAAACTGTATAAAGTCCGTTCACGATATTATGCTTTTTGAAAGAATGTCATGTTGTTGAAAATCAGGAGTTGTTTTTTGCTGTGAAAGTTCACGTGAGAACTTCGTCAACTTCTGCAGAGAAGTTTCGCAAGTTCTCTGCAGAAGTTGAACAACTATACTCGACTAACAGCCTCTTGACACACTTTTATGTTGTTTTTTGCGTTTGTTACTTTGACAGATACTCATGCATGGCAGCGGCAGCCCGACGTCCGTCGCCCATAGCCAGGATGACTGTTGCACCGCCGCGCACGATGTCGCCACCGGCGAAGATGGTCGGGATGTTGGTCTGCATGCCTTCGTTCACGACGATGGTGTTCTTGCGACCAAGCTCCAGACCCTCAATCGAAGTTGGTACGATGGGGTTGGGGCTGACGCCGACAGCCACGATGGCCTGGTCGATGGCAATCGTCTCGGTAGCTCCCGGAATGGGCACAGGAGAGCGACGTCCGCTGGCATCAGGCTCGCCGAGCTCCATCTTCTGGAGCACTACTTCGGTGACGTTGCCCTTCTCATCTGCATGATATTCAATGGGATTGTGCAGGGTGAGGAATTCTATTCCTTCCTCCTTGGCGTGCTTCACCTCTTCCAGTCGGGCAGGCATCTCTTCCTCGCTGCGACGATAGGCGATGAACACGCGCTCGGCGCCCAAGCGTTTTGCCGTGCGGCAGCTGTCCATAGCGGTGTTGCCGCCACCCACAACCATCACGTTCTTCGCCTTCTTGATAGGTGTTGCGAACTCAGGATTGCTTGCGTCCATGAGGTTGACGCGCGTCAGGTACTCGTTGGAGGACATGATGCCGTTGGAGTTCTCGCCCGGGATACCCATGAAGTTGGGCAGACCGGCACCGCTGCCTACGAAGATGCCCTTGTAGTCCTGAGCCTCCAGCTCGGCAATCGTGATGGTCTTTCCCACGACGCAGTCCTTGACGAAACGCACACCTATCTTCTCCAGGTTCTGTATCTCGACATCGACAATCGCATTGGGCAGACGGAACTCGGGTATGCCGTACTTCAGCACGCCACCAATCTCGTGCAGAGCCTCAAAGACAGTCACGTCGTAACCTGCCTTCGCCATATCGCCTGCGAAACTTAATCCGGAAGGACCCGAACCGATGACTGCAATCTTCTTGCCATTCTTCTCGGCCACCTCGGGCAAAGACATCTGGCCGCTCTCCCTTTCGTAGTCGGCTGCAAAACGCTCCAGGTTGCCGATAGCGACTGCCGGCTCGTTCATCTTCAGGTGGATACATTGCGACTCGCACTGTTTCTCCTGAGGACAGACACGACCACAAACAGCAGGCAAAGCCGAGGTCATCTTCAGCACACGAGCAGCGCTGAGGAACTCGCCGCGCTCAATGTTCTTGATGAACGACGGGATGTTGATGCCGACAGGACAGCCTTGCATACACGTCGGGTTGGCACAATCGAGGCAACGCTTTGCTTCTGTCAGAGCCTGCTCCTTGGTCAAACCTTTGTTCACCTCTTCCGTCCTGGTCGTTGCCCTATAGACGGGATCGAGCTCAGGCATCTTGCAGCGCTCAATCTGCATGCGCTCCTTCGCCTTCATCGACTTGCGAAGTTCCTCGCGCCAAGGAGCGTTGCGGTCGGTAAGACCCTCTCCCTGCCTCTCCCTTGTAGGGAGAGGAGAAGATACCTTTGAACTCTCAGAGGAAGTGTTGTAATCACTCCCCTCCCTACAAGGGAGGGGTTGGGGGTGGGTCTGCTGGTTTTGCCACTTCTCGAAGGCTTCCAGTTCCTCGGCCTTGAACGCGCCGCCGCGACGCATCATCTCGTCGAAGTCGACTTGATGACCATCGAACTCAGGGCCGTCCACACAAACGAACTTCGTCTTGCCGCCAACACTGACACGGCAAGCGCCACACATACCTGTGCCGTCCACCATGATGGTATTGAGGCTGACGTCCGTCGGGATGTCGTATTTCTTAGTGAGCAGGCAGCAGAACTTCATCATGATGGCGGGACCGATGGCAAAGCACTTGTCCACCTTCTCGCGCTGGATAACTTCTTCCATACCGACGGTCACGACGCCTTGCTTGCCGTAGGAACCGTCGTCGGTCATGATGATGACCTCATCACTTGCGGCACGAACCTCGTCTTCCAATATGATAAGTTCCTTGCTGCGACCTGCAATGACGCTGATAACCTTGTTGCCGGCAGCCTTCAATGCCTGTATGATGGGCAACATGGGAGCAGTCCCTACGCCGCCACCTGCACAAAGCACGGTGCCGTAGTTCTCGATGTGAGTGGCGCGGCCAAGAGGCCCCACCACGTCTGCAATATAATCTCCTTCGTTCAGCGCACAGAGCTGACTTGTGCTGGCACCGACCGTCTGAATGACCAACGTGATGGTTCCCTTCTCCTTGTCACTGCCTGCAATGGTGAGGGGCACACGTTCGCCCTTTTCGTCCACGCGAACAATGACGAAATGACCTGCCTTGCGAGCCTTTGCAATCAAAGGTGCTTCTACGTCCAGACGGAATACCTTCTCGCTGAACTGAACTTTCTTTACAATCTTGAACATAGCCTAATTATATGTTATCCTTATAATGTTGTTTAGATAATCGCGGGCAAAGATACAAAAAAATGCGATACTTACCGCCCCCTTTACGATATTTATTCTCTTATGGCAATAGAATGCATGTGCAACAGCCATTTTTTCTCCTTAATATTTGGCTGTTTGAATTATTCACGCTACCTTTGCTTGCGATAACACACAAGCAAAGCAATCGATTCTGTTCCTCTCTGACATTGAACGAGGGAACTGTTTAATAACTAATTGTACGGATATATGTTGCGAGAAGAACTATGGAATTCTAAGTGGTGCAAGGTGAAAGCCTTCTTGGAGACCAATCAAAGAAATCCGTCGAAGTATGATGATTTCGAGCGAGGATTGTATCTGAACTGGATAAAGCACAACAAGAGGCTTTATAAATCCGGCGAAATGAAGGAGGAGAGGAAAGCTAAGTTCGAGGAGTTGCTTGCCCTGAGCGAATATTACAAACGAAAGAACCAGTGGGAATGATTGAAACGTTGGCACCAGCCGTCTCTCTCAACAGCTGGTGCCTTATCAGGGGGCTTCGGCCGTGGCACCTTTGCTTTGCTACAGTTCGGTGTTCACAGCCTTGTTAACGCTTAGTTAATCATCTCGCAACCCATGTAGGGAACAAGTGCTTTGGGCACGCGGATGCCTTCGGGCGTCTGGTTGTTCTCCAGAATGGAAGCGACGATGCGGGGCAAGGCAAGGGCTGAGCCGTTGAGGGTGTGGCAAAGCTCTGTCTTGCCTGTGGCGGTGCGACGAACGCGACACTTCAGGCGGTTGGCCTGATAGGTGTCGAAGTTCGAGACGGAGCTGACTTCGAGCCAACGCTTCTGTGCCTCGCTATAAACCTCGAAGTCGTAGCAGATGGCGCTGGTGAAGCTCTGGTCGCCTCCACAAAGACGAAGGATGCGATAGGGGAGCTCGAGTTTCTGCAACAGTCCTTCCACATGAGCGAGCATCTCTTTGTGGCTCTCGGCACTATGCTCGGGCGTGTCGATACGCACAATCTCTATCTTGCTGAACTCGTGCAGGCGGTTTAGTCCACGCACGTCCTTGCCATAGCTGCCTGCTTCGCGACGGAAGCATTGTGTGTATGCGCAGTTCTTGATGGGCAGATCCTTCTCGTCGAGAATCACGTCGCGATAGATGTTCGTCACAGGCACCTCTGCCGTCGGGATGAGGTAGAGGTCGTCCACTTCGCAATGATACATCTGACCTTCCTTGTCGGGGAGCTGTCCCGTGCCGTAACCCGAGGCGGCATTAACAACAGTAGGAGGCATAATCTCCTCGTAGCCAGACTTCTGTGCTTCATCTAAGAAGAAATCAATTAAGGCACGTTGCAGCCTTGCGCCCTTGCCACGATAGACAGGGAAGCCTGCTCCCGTTATCTTCACACCAAGGTCGAAGTCGATGAGATTGTACTTCTTGGCAAGTTCCCAATGAGGAAGCTTCGCGGTCTCGACGACGGGATTTGCATCCCAGTTGCCTACGGTGTCCTTGCCAAGGACGCATTCCTTGAGGTTGGACTTCACGACCCAGTTGTCTTCGGCACAAGTGCCTTCTGGCACCTCGTCGTAGGGAATGTTGGGAATCTGGCAGAGCAGACGCGTCATTTCCTGCTCGGCATTTTCCTTCTTTTTTTCAAGTTGCTTGCTCGTCTCCTTGAGGGCAGCGACCTTTGTCTTGACTTCCTCGGCCTCTTCTCGCTTGCCTTGCTTCATGAGCATACCAATCTCGGCAGCCAGCTTCTTGGCGGCTGAGAGGTTCTGGTCAAGCTCTGTCTGTGCATGGCGACGTTCCTTATCGACGGCAATGACTTCTTCGATTGCCTGACGAGCACCTGCGAAGTGCTTCTTTTCCAACCCGGCGATGACTCGCTCGGTTTCTTCTGTGATGAGTTTAAGTGTTAACATCGAGGTTATTTACTATTTAATGATTTACGATTTACTATTTAATTTTTTACCTTTTCACTTTTTCACCTTTTCCTCAGAACGGCAGCCATACGAATGCTGCTGCGTCCCATAGGGCATGGCTGATGATAATGGCTCTCAGTTGATTGGGCATGAGCCAGTAGAGTCCGCCCCATGCGATGCCGCAGACGAGTGCTGCCATGATGAGCATGAAGTTGCCCGATGGCAGATGAACTGCGGTGTAGCAGGCCGTGGTCAGCAGGAAAGCGACAAACGGCGACTGGAATTTGGCGAGAGTTCTCTGCACATAGCCTCGCCAGAATATCTCTTCTGCAGGTCCAATGACGAACAGCAGAAGCAAGGCGAGCAGGGTAGGTGAGACGCCACCCTTCATATCATATATAAGGTTTACTTGTGCGCGTGAGAAAGAGAAAAGGAGTTGCGAGATGATGTCTCCTACATAGAATACTCCCCATAGTGCTACTGCAATGGCAATGCCTAAGAGACATGTGAAGGTTGCGGGAGGCATATCCTGCGGAGCGATGTCTGTCCCGATGCTCTTGCTTCCGCCAAAAGCAAAGGCCAGGCAAGTGAGGATGAGGGCCGAACAAGTCATGCAGACCCAGAAGTTCACATGAGGAGCCGTCCAAGGCGAGAACATGATGAACCACAGCAAAGCCGCCACAAGCAGACTCCAGACGAGCGCCATTTTGTCGCGCCACGTGGGATGTTCAGAAAGTTCTCGTGTGAAGTTCATAAAGTTCTCGTGTGAAGTTTGCGATTTTCTCGTTAGAAGTTTGCCGTTTTCTCGTGTTATGTCAGTGCTTCAATGATGAGACCGATGGCAAGTGTTAGGCTGAAAGCGAGTTGCAGCTGCGCCGTTGCTTCGTCGAGCTTGGCAATTGCCTCGATGCCTTTTTTCTTACAGGAAAGCATCTTCCTGCAGTTGCCCAAAGCCAAGGGAAGTGTGATGAGTGTGAGCAATGTCCAAAGACTGACGTGACCTTGAACAGACGTTACCAAGAGCCAGCAGTAGGGGAGGGTCAGCTCGAAGAGATAAACCCTGATTGCCGCAGCTCTGCCTGTCAGCAAGGCAAAGGTTCGGATGCCGGCTCTCCTGTCGGTTTCGATGTCGCGGGCATTGTTGACGTGAAGGATGGCAACCGTGATGCTTCCCACAGGAACGGCAAGCCAAAGGACTTCGGGAACGATGTTGCCGCTACAGATGAATGTCGTGCCAAGCATCGGCAGCAAAGCATAGCAGGCCATGATGACGAGGTCGCCGAGGGCCATATACTTCAACGGCGGATAGAGCAAGGAAAGTGCGATGCCTGCCAAGCCGAGCCAAAGCAACGTGATACCCGTGAGCCAGACCATCAGCAATCCCATAAAGATGGCTGCGACTTGCAAGGTGACGGAGAGGCTGAAGACTTCCCGAGGAGTGAACAACCCGTCGGTCAGGATGCGGACGCCATAAGTGTCGGGGGCATCCACGCCTCGCTTGTAGTCGTGGTAGTCGCTCCATACATTGCCTGCAGCATGGACAAGGACGATGTTCACCAATGCCATGATGCCAAGCCACCAAGTGACTTCGTGCCCCTCTGCCCAGAGGAACATCATTGCCACAAGTACGGGCATGGTCGATGCAGGGAAAGACCATGGTCTTGTGGCAAGCACCCATTCCTTTATTGTATGATTCTTCATAGTTTAAATCCTAATTCTCAATTCATTTATGTTTCGTAGGTCACTTCTTCAGCTTGAGGCGGAAGAGGGCTGTGCTGTGAGGGGGAAGAGTAGCAGTGACGCCCCTCCTTTCGGTCTTTATGTCGAGCGAGGTGGGGGTGAAGTAAGTGTAGGGCGTCACGTCGTCGGCTGTTAAAAGACTGGAGTCGAGGAGTCTTCCCTTGATAGAAAAGCTGAAGGTGCGGTTCTTGTCGTAGTCGGCATTGACGAGCGTAACGGTGAGTGTGTCGCCGCGTAGCGTGGCCGCGGTTGAGTAGTCGTCGTTGTCGCTCACCTTGCAGCGTTTGCCGTCCTGATGCTGCTTCATCATGGAGAACACCTGTCCGTTTGCAGTGAGACGGCTTCCTTGTGGCGTCACCTCTATTGCTCCTTCGTTGATGGGCTGGAAGTAGCAGACAAGTGGTATGTCCAGTTCTGTGGAGCGGTTGATGAAGAAATGCATGACACGAGCTGTGTAGATGCCGTCGCTTACGCATGAGGGCCGGTTCCATGTGTACCATTGGTTCCATTCATCGAAGGAGATGTGCAGAGGTTTCCCTGTCTCATCGAGCGACTGGCGCATACGTTCTGCCAGCTTTGCGAGGTCGTCGGCAGAATGGGTGATGCCTTCGTAGGACTTCCGTATATCCTCGTCGGTAGTGAAGTGCCTGCCTCCGCCGTTGTAGGTATGGAGCGATATGTTTTTCACTTTGTCGGCAAGATATGCAGCAGAGTATTTTGCCCAATTTGCATTGGGATATGGGCCGGAGGAGACGAACTCAAGGTCTGTTGTCGCTTCCCGCATCTTGTCGGCGTGCTGTTCTGCCATCTTGGCATAACCTTCCGGACCAGATGGTCCCTCCATGTGGCCGTAGCCCATCTCATTGCCGAGCGACCAGAAGTGTACGTTGTACGGCTCCTCATGTCCGCGCTCTGCCCGCTTCTTGCCGTATTCGGTGTCAGCTGTCCCGTTGCAGTACTGCACCCACTCGGCACTTTCCTCGGGTGTGCTCCAAGCAAGGTTGATGGTCAGCATCGGTTCGGCACCTACTTCTCGGCAGAGTGCTATGAAGTCATCGGTGTTTATCTCGTGGTAGTCGAAGCCTTCTGAGAAAGGCTGTGTCTCTATCTCCCTGGCTGCCTGCAGCGGGCCGCGTTCATCAGAGGAGAGCAGTCCGTCCTTCCATCTGTACTCTCCTGCAAAGTTTCCTCCCGGCCATCGCAGCAGCTTCGGCCCGATGGCCTTAAGGTTCTCCACTACGTCGCGCCGCATACCATGGAAGTTGTCTTCGGGCATCATGGACACAGCGCCGAAGGTCACTTCTGCTCTCTCGGTGAAGGTGAAGCGGATGCAGCCATCTGCATCGCCCCTGGAGGGCGTGAGGATGACTCTGTTGGTGGCCCATTCATTGGAAGGCGTGAGCTTGAAGTCTGCCTGAGCATAAATCAGACTGCCCTCCTTGTCTGTGAGCGACACCTTCAGCGTGACGGGAGCTGAGACTTTCGTCACGCTTCTGACTTCGTAGGCCTTGCCTGCTGCCAGCGATATCTCCTGCTGCATTATTCCTGCCTGCTGTCCTTCCTTCATGTTCTCCACCACTTGTGCTTTCAGCTCGTTGATGCGAGGCATGTTCTGTAGACTGATGTGCTTGGTGTAGCTGCGACCTTCCATGAAGAACACCTTCTCCCCGATGCCTTGCCAACGGGCAAGCACGCCCTTGCCAGCAGACGGTTTGCCAGCGAACTTTCTGTTCTTGAGCATCTGCGCACTGAGGCCTCCGCCCACGGCAGCCCGCGTATGTTCCAGATTGTGTCCGAAGATATAAGGGGAGATGGCCTCCGTCTGCCTGATGTCAATCTGCTGTGCCCGTAGGCCGGACATGCCAAGCAGGATAGCAAATAGAACTGAACTTCTCTTCATCAATTATACATTATCATAAAAACACAGTCCCCTCAATGCCTGAAGCATGAGGGGACCTTAATTTGAGTTGTGATTGTCTGTTTCTTTCTGAGCGTGGACGCCCTTATGCCTCAGCTGCGGGAACGACACTTACAGTACTGCGGTCGAGACGACCTTTCTTGAACTGCACTGTGCCATCCACGAGGGCATAAAGCGTGTTGTCCTTACCCATACCCACGTTAGTGCCAGGGTAGTGACGTGTGCCGCGCTGACGAACGATGATGTTGCCTGCCACGCACTTCTCGCCACCGAAAATCTTAACACCTAATCTCTGAGCAGCCGATTCGCGACCGTTCTTAGAACTACCTACACCTTTTTTATGTGCCATGTTGTTAAGTCTTTTAGAGTGTTAAACATTTTTTTAAGCGTTGATACCCTTGATGGTCAGTTCGGTGAACTGCTGGCGATGACCGTTGAGCTTGCGATAGCCCTTGCGACGCTTCTTGTGGAAGACGAGCACCTTGTCGCCCTTTACCAGGGGTGATACAACTTCGGCCGTAACTTTAGCGCCTTCGACGGTGGGAGTGCCCACTGTGATGGTGCCGTTGTCGACCAACAACACATTCTCAAATTCAACAGTCTGTCCGGCTTCTGCCTGGGGCATGTGGTGAACGAAGAGCTTCTTGCCTTCCTCAACACGGAACTGCTGACCGTTAATCTCTACGATTGCGTACATTTTTTAATTTATTGTTTATATAACGGGTTTCGACCGCGGGGCGGAGCCAACTCGTAGCTCGCTTTTTCGAGCCTCTACGGCATAAATCGGGTGCAAAGGTACGCTTTTTCCATATATTAACCAAATGTTTCAAGGATTATTTTCTCAAAAAGAGCAATCTCGTGCCGCAAAAAGCATCATTCGGCACCACCAGAGAAAGAAAGTAACTATTCAATAGCGTCGACATATAACCGATGAAGTGAAAAGAAACGAATTGGAATAATTATAATAAATCCTATTTGCCAAGAAGAATACTCCTTCCCTTTTGCGAGTTTATTATTGTCATTATTCCAATTCGTTTCCTAATAAAAAGAAATCCTCCCAATTGCTTGGCAGTTCGGAGGATTTTTTGTTTCTCTGTTTTTTGTATTTCTATTTTTTGTATAGTAATAAGTTCCAATACAGGTCCCCTCGGGCGTTCCATCCGGGGTTACTCCACGTAGCTTTCCAGGAGCTTGGCGTTCTCGTCGGGCAGGATGGTGACTTCTGTCATGCAGGCTGGCACGACGAGGGACTCGCCCTGGTGCAGGAAGATGCCTTGACCGGCTGGGCTGAGGAAGCAGCACTGACCGCTGAGGCACATGTAGACGCGGAAGCTGTCGATGCCTGCATAGTCGCGGCGGAAGGGCTTGGTGAGCTTCAGTTCGTTTGTCGTGAAGAAGGGGCACTCCACGAGGCCCACTACCGTGTCGCGGCTCTCGGTGTAGACAACCTTCGGGTCGGTTGTGATGTCTTGGAAGTTGATGGCTTCGAGTGCAAGCTCGGTGTGCAACTCGCGGAGGTTTCCGTCGCGGTCGCGGCGCAGATAGTCGTAGATGCGATAGGTGACGTCGCTGGTCTGCTGAATCTCAGCAATGACCATTCCGGCGCCGATGCCGTGTACGCGTCCGGCGGGGATGTAGAAGCAGTCGCCTTCGCTGACGCTGACCTTGTTAAGGTCGTCTTCGATGCTGCCGTCGGAGACCTTCTGTGCGTAGTCGGCCACCTCAATCTTCTGGCGGAAACCTGCTATGAGCTGGCTGCCGCGGTCGGCATCTACGACGTACCACATCTCGTTCTTGCCCATCTTTCCGTGGCGCTTTGCGCTGAGGGCATCGTCGGGGTGAACCTGGATGGAGAGGTCCTGGCGTGCGTCGATGAACTTGATGAGGAGGGGGAAGTCCGTTCCGAACTTCTCCGTGTTCTTCTTTCCGAGGAAGTCGGCACCATAGCGAGACACGATTTCGGGCAGAGTCAGACCTTTGTCTATGCCGTTTGTGGCAATGGATTCTGAACCTTTTACTGCGGACACGACCCATGTTTCAGAGCCCCAAAGAGTGGGCTTGAAGATAGGACTAAACTTGAGTATTTCCATAATATATTAACTGATTTTGTTCATTCTAAATACGATTCTTGCCAGGCGGAGCTCTTCTTCCTTATATATATCGCCATACTCCTTCATGGCTTCGGCCATGTCATCGGACTTTGCGTTCCGGAAGTAGTCGAGCAGTTCGTTCATGCAGTCGTCTCCGAGCACTTCGTCTGTGAAGTAGGTGATGTCGAGCCTGCGTTTCTGTTCGGCAAGCAGTTCCAGCTCGTCGAGCACTTCGTCGAGTCCGAGTCCCTCGCTCTCGGCGTATGAGTCGAGTGCGAGATGGCGGTCGATGGCCGTGATGAGCTTGATTTGTTGCTTGGCGAGTTGCGAGACGGTGTGCACACCCGTAGGTTTGTCTGCCTGGGCTTGCTCCAGGATGGAGTCTATTTCCGGCACATCGGACTCCGCTTCGTTGATAGACTCGTCGTCGGGAATCGTGAACGACTTTGGTTTCTTGGCGAACTTCTTGCCTGCAGCGGTGGGCAGCAGGGCGTTTTTCTTCGAGACCATCTGTTTGATGAGACCATTCTCGTAGGCCGTATCGATGATTGTAGCCCAGAAGTCATCGTCGTTCGTCTCGCCGACGCCAAAGTATTCTTTGTCCGTCAGCTGGTAATCTTCTATCTGGCGGCTCTGCCTGCCCATCAGGAAATCGATAAGCAGCTGACGCTGAACAGGTATGTTAATCTCTGTCAGCGCCTTAATGAGCTTCACTATTGGTTCTTTTGCTTCCATCGTTGGGATGTATGTGTCTTTTGGGGTGCAAATATAGAACATTTATCCATTGCGGCAAAGGAAAATGAGATTTTTTTCGAAAATAACTTTCTGACTTCTCTTTTACAAAACCAAGAAATACCGACCAAAAACTTTACAAATCTTGGTTCGCGATTTCACTCAAAATTTTGTAAAGTTTTTTTCCTGAAGTCGATTTTTGAGGGTCGAAACCAGAAAATTTCCAACTTCACACGTGAACTTTTCCAACGCGACACGTCGATTTGGCTGACTTCTCACGTGAAGTTGGGTGTTTCGACTTGTCTGTTTTTTGGAAAAAACACGCATAAACAGCACATATCACGGGAATATATTGTGCATACGAAACGAGTCTGCCTGTATATCAATCGGATAGCAAATCGCGGATATGCGCATTCTATTCGCCCTCGGCACTGTGTCGCTGAAAAGAACGCAAGGAGAATGGGGCAGAAACGCGAAATTTCATGACATTTTCCATGTGTCGAACTACAAAACACTACTCACCCCCTCGTCTGGGTTAAAATTATCATATCCCAGACATCAAATATGCAAATCTTCCCACTATTACATTTATAATATGTATAACATTCGTAATATTTAACACATTTTAACCCGAATAGTGTGGTCATGTATTATATATTTGTATATATTTGCGCAAAATTATTAATTGATTGTATTAAATTAACCGTAAATAACAAACCATATTTATTAACTTTTAATTTCAAAACATGAGAAAAACAAAACTCATCAGCGTGGCCCTGCTCACGGCATGGCTCGCAGGCGGAGCAGCCCAGGCTTGGGACGAACCCGCTCAGGTGGACGGCGTCTATCAGATAGGCACCGCTTCCGAACTGGAATGGTTTGCCGAATATGTCAATTCGGCCAACCAAGAGAACTCCACTATGCTCAACTCGAAGGCTGTCCTGACGGCCGACATCGACCTGACAGACATCACGCACACACCCATCGGCGCAAGCACAACCTACAAGTTCGACGGCGAGTTCGACGGTCAGCACCACCGCATCAAGAACATGATTATCAACAACACGCTTGAGAATCAGGGCTTTTTCGGTTGCGTTCGCGGCAACGCCATCATCAAGAACATCATCATCGACAAGAGCTGCTCCATCACAGCCGGCAACCGTGCCGCAGGTCTCATCGGTACTTTGCAGACAGCAGCAGACGGCAAGTGCCGTATCCTCAATTGCGTGAACGAAGCCAACGTGACTAGCGTCTCTGGTGTTGCTTCCGGCATCATCGGCGCAGGCCAGTCAGGCTATGCATTCTTCAAGATTCACAACTGCGTCAACACGGGAAAGATTACCGGTGCCAGCAACAACAAAGCAGCAGTCTTCAACGGCTGGGGCGCCGATAGCGGCAAGGGCAACAGCCAAGTGTGGAACTCCTACAACCTGGGCGAGATTTCTCCCCTTGACGGTACGAATACCCTTTTCCGTGGCTCTTTCCGCAGCGTGCAGAACTGCTACGATGCCGTCAATGAAGGCGGTCAGGGTACAAAGATTTCTGCCGAAGACGTAGCCAACGGCCGTCTCTGCTACCTGCTCAACCAGGGCGAGACTGAAGGCATCAGCTTCAAGCAGCAGATTGGCATCGACCCATATCCCATGCCCGTGGCCGACGGTCCTGAGGTTTACGAGGTTGCCGACTACTATTGCGACGGTACACCCAAAGGCTCTGTCGCCTACAGCAACACCAACGGCGGCTCTAAAGACGAACACGTCAAAGGCGACAACTACATCTGCGTGAACTGCCACAACTATGTCTTCGACGGCATCGAGAACTATATGGCTCCCGATGAAGAAGGCTTCTATCATCTCAAGACAGTCGACGACGTGGAATGGTTCTCGGCTATGGTCAACAAGAAGTTCCACGGCACCATGAACGTCAAGCTGGACAACGACATTGACTTCGGTGGTGTGGCCGACGCTCACATGCCCATCGGTACCAGCGCACACAAGTTCTTCGGCCACTTCGACGGACAGGGTCATCGCATCAAGGGCATGGTTCTGACCACAGCGAGCCGTCTCGAGAACCGTGGCTACGACGGTCAGGGCTTCTTCGGCAGCGTTCGTGGCGGCGGCACATCTGATGACGTCACCGTGAACGAAGTTATCATCGAGAACCTCATCATCGACGCTTCTTGCTCCATCCAGCACGACCAGAACTTCGCAGCTGGTGTTGTGGCACACATCAACAGTCGCAACGACGAGAACAGCAACATCATCATTCGCAACTGCGGCAACGAGGCTAACGTCACCTCTACTGGCAAGAACGTGGCAGGCATACTTGGCTGTGTGGAAGCAACCAACGTTGGTCTGAAGCTCTACAACCTTTGGAACAAGGGTAAGATTACAGGTAATGGTGGCGAGAGTGCAGCTATCTGCGCTTGGACAGGCCAGCGCAACGTCGATGGCGAAGTAGATGTGGAAGGCTGTTGGAACATTGGCGAAGTGACAGGCGTGGACGGCAACGGCTACAACCTGATTCGTCGCAACTCAAACATCGTGCCTCGCAACATCATCGACCTCTGCCTCACCAACGGCGGCAACCAGGGTAAGGTCAGTGTCCTCAACACGACCGACCCCATCGCAAGCGGCGAGCTCTGCTATCTCCTCAATGGCGACCAGTCAACCATCGTCTATACTCAGGACCTCGGCACTGACGAGATGCCCGTCTACCGCGACGATACTCACAAGCAAGTCTTCCAGGCTGGCACCGTCGATTGCCTTGGTGCATCCGTCGGAACCATTAGTTATAATAATGTGAGCGGCGAGACCATCGTGCTCCCTCACAACATCAACGACGAGATTGGCATGTGCGATGTCTGCCACACCCAGTTCCAGGCTCCCGCACTTGTTGACGGTTACTATGAAATCAAGAATGCCGGCAACCTCGAATGGTTCAGCCACAAGGTTGACCAGGGTGGCGACGCTAACCTCCAGATTAACGGCAAGCTGATGAACGACATCGACATGCTCAGCATCAAGAACCTCCACTTGCCCATCGGTGTGGACACTGGCAAGAAGTTCAATGGCACCTTCGACGGTCAGGGCTTCCGCATCAAGAACATGATCATCGAGCGTCCCACTGACAGCAACATCGGCTTCTTCGGCTTCCTTCGCGGTAACGCTCAGAACACGACAGTCAAGAACCTCATCATGGACAAGAGCTGTACCATCCACGGCTACAACCGCGTGGGCGGCATCACAGGTAGCTGCCAGAACAACGGCGCTCTCATCACTCTGGAAAACATCATCAACGAGGCAACTGTCATCGCCGAGCACCAGGATGCAGCCGGCATCATCGGCGGTCAGGAAGGCAACGGTCCGAAGTGGCTCATCAAGAACGTGCTGAACACAGGTACCATCACAGCTAAGAACGCGGCTCCCTATGCTGGTGCTCTTTGCTGCTACCTTGGCGGCAACGGCGAAAGCGTCATCGAGAACTTCGTGAACCTCGGCACTATCAACGGCCACAATGGCGGCAACATCGGTCGCATCGCTGGCACACACACCAACATCATCGACCTTTCCGACACCGACTTCGACAGCAGCCTCGAGGCTAACTATGGTCTCGAAAGTGGCCTGACGAAGGACGACATCGCAAACGGTAAGCTGGCTTACACAGTTGGTTGGGGTCAGTACCTCGGTACAGACGCATATCCCACACCACTCAACGACACAGAGGTCAGCTACGTAGGCGATGCCGGCTATGCTACTCTGTACGACGCTACAACTGGCTACAACCTGAATGGTCAGGTAAGCGCATATGTGGCAACACTCAACAACACATGGCTCGACCTCTCAGAGATTGAGAATGTTCCCGCTGGTACTCCTGTTGTCCTGAAGGGCACTTACTACAACAAGCTGGCTGCCGACCTTCCTGCCATCAATGTAGCTAACGACCTGAAGGGCACTGATGCAGATACAGCAGCCGATGGCTCTATGTACATCCTGGCTCAGGTTGACGACAAGGTGGGCTTCTACAAGGCTACCGGCACAATCGCTGCAGGCAAGGCTTACTTCCAGAGCACAAGCGGCGTGAAGGCATTCTACTTCGACGGCGACGACGCAACCGGCATTTCTGAAGTTGAAAGTTCAAAGTTGAAAGTTGAAAGTCCTGTCTACAACATTGCAGGCCAGCGTCTCCAGAAGATGCAGAACCAAAGGTCGACGTATGTCAAGGGCATTAACATTATCAACGGCAAAAAAGTTCTGTTCTAATGAAGAAGACATATTTAATCCCTGCAATGCAGGTTGAGCATGCTATGGCAGCTCAGATGCTGGCCGAGAGCCTCTCTATCAGCGACGACACCGTAGATGGCAACGAGGCCCTTACGAAAGAAAACAACGACTGGAACATCTGGGAAGAAGAATAACCTGGATGACAAATAAAAGAAAGAGAAGGGTAGGGCTTAGGCTCTGCCCTTCTCTTTTTACTGCTTCATTGTAACCTGTTGCGAAGGTAATGCTGACGGGCGAAGGCGAAGAAGAGTAGTGCGCCAGCCGCATTGAAGAACCATGCCATCCAGAAGGCTGCGTCATAGGAGAAATACTCTGCTGCAATGCCTCCCAGGATGATACCAAGTCCGAAGCCGACGTCCCACGCCGTAAGCAATGTGCCGTTGGCAGTGCCGCGCCCCGAGGCAGGGGCAAGGCTGATGAACATCGTCTGGAAAGCCGGGTACATGTGTCCGTTGCCCAGTCCTACGATGAGCGCAGCTCCGTAGAAACCCCAAACATTGTGAAATGCAGCAAAGACGAAGTAGCCCAGCAGCGAAGTGAGTATGCCGTGGGATGCATTCTCTGTGATTCGTCCCTTACGTAGCCCTTGTGCCCCGATGAGTCGGCTCGACATGAGGCCGATGCAAAGCAGAGTGAAGAATAGTCCTGTGCCGGTGGTGATGTCCAGTTCCTGCTTTGCATAGATGGCAATGTAGGTGCTCACCACTCCATAGGAAAAGCTAAAGCCAACCATGCAAAGTGCCTCGGGCCAACCTTTCAGCAGAAGGAAGCGGTCGAGACTTATTGGTCGTCTGGGGGACTGGTCGTTTCGTTGTTTGGGCCTGAGGCGCAGAGTGCTGTTGATGGCAAAGCCAGTGCAAGCCGTCAAGAGAGAGATAAGGAAGATGATGTTGTAGCTGCCTGTCCATTGATAGATGAGCATTCCAATGGTGGGGGCAATGGCTGTGCCGAGGTTGTTGCTCAGTCCGTAGTAGCCAATGCCTTCAGCACGTCGGCTGGAAGGCAGGACGTCGATGGCAACGGTGTTGTTGGCAACAGTGGCAGCTCCCATCGGTGCACCGTGGAGCGTGCGTATGATGCAGAAAGAGAGCAAGCTGCCTGCCACGAGATAGCCTCCGAAGAGGATGGCAAAGAGTCCGTAGCAGACAAGCAAGACGACTTTCCTCGGAAAGGAATCGACAAAGAAACCGCTGAAAGGACGAATGAGCAAGGCTGTCAAGGCATAGCCGCTCAGCACGAGGCCCATCTCGTCCTTCGTGGCACCAAACACTTCGCTAAGATACAGAGGCAGCAGTGGCGTAACGACCATGAAGGAGAAGTAGAGCATGAAGTTCGCGCTCAACGTCTTCAGGTAGTTGGTGTTCCATAGCCGGTCTTCTGTCATTTACCTAATAAATAATTCTTGAGGTCGTCGAAGTCCTTGCTCATCGGAACAGATTGCTTCGTGCCTTTCATGAAGGCTTGCAACCTCTTAGGTATTTCAATGTCTGTGCCGCATATCTCATCCACCGTTTGTTTGAACTTGGCAGGGTGAGCCGTCTCGATGAAGAAGCCTACCTCACCGTCCCGAAGCCCTTCCTGCAAGGCACGATAGCCGCAGGCCCCATGCGGGTCGAGCTGATAGCCTGTCTCGGCAAGGCATTGACGCATCGTCTCGGCAATCTGCTGGTCGGAATAGGTGGCGCTGCTGATGTCGTGGCAGATGGCCTCGTGACTGCCAGCATAAAGGTCAAGGATGCGGGCGAAGTTGCTCGGCGCTCCCACATCCATGGCATTGGCTATGGTCTGAATGCTTGCCTTTGGCTCGTACTTGCCGCTCTGTATGTATTTGTGGAAAACATCGTTGGCATTGTTGGCAGCAATGAAGCGACTGATGGGCAAGCCCATTCTCTTTCCGAAGAGGGCAGAGCAGATGTTGCCAAAGTTGCCGGAAGGAACACTGCAAACCAATTTACAATTTGACGATTTACTATTTACGGTTTTCTTCAGCTGTGCGTATGCCCAGAAGTAGTAGAAGCTCTGGGGCAGGAAGCGAGCCACGTTGATGCTGTTGGCAGAGGTGAGCCGCATACGTGCATTGAGCTCTTCGTCCATGAAAGCACTCTTGACGAGAGCCTGACAGTCGTCGAACACTCCATCTACTTCGATGGCCGTAATGTTCTTGCCAAGTGTCGTGAACTGACACTCCTGAATGGGACTGACCTTACCTTTCGGGTAAAGCACATAGACATGGATGCCTTCCACGCCAAGGAAACCGTTTGCAACGGCAGAACCTGTATCGCCACTCGTGGCAACGAGGACATTGATTAAACTAGTAAGACTAGAACATCTAGTATAACTAGAACAACTAGTAAAATACCTTAGCAGTCTTGCCATGAAGCGTGCGCCGACATCCTTGAAGGCGAGGGTAGGGCCGTGGAAGAGTTCGAGGGAATAGATGTTGTCCGTCACCTTTACCAATGGAATGTCGAAGGAAAGCGTGTCATTGACTATCCCGCGAAGGCTCTCTGTATCAACGTCTTCGCCAAAGAAGCAATTTGCTACGCGATAGGCTATCTCCTGGAGCGTCATGTCCTGTATGTTGTCGAAGAACTCCTGCGGAAGCGGCTTGATGCGTTCCGGCATATAGAGTCCCTTATCCTCGGCCAGTCCCTTGACAACTGCCTTTTCCAGTGTAGCAAGCTGTGCCTTGCCGTTCGTGCTGTAATATCTCATAGTCTTTTTACCTTTTCATGAATTCTTTGATGAAAGCATCGCCTTCCATCTTGCCATAAATGCCTTCCCGTGCTGCCACCTCGTCGAAGGTCTGCACGCAGTCAGGCTCAATGCCAGGATAGTAGATGCAGAAGGGAACAGGCTCTGCCGTATGGGTGCGATGGTGAATGGGTGTCGGGTGGTCGGGTAGGAGAGCCATGGAAAATTGAAAATTGAAAGTTGAAAGTTGAGAGAGGATGGGAGCAAGAATCAGATGGTCGATGTGCTCAATGCAGCCGAGTTTCATGTGCAAGTCGCCATCGTGACCTGCCTCATCGCTTGCCTCAACATGCAGATAGACGAAATCATTCGTTTGCAAAGCCTCGATGGCTGCCTCTGCCTTCCCGCGGAAGTCGGTGTCCCAAAGCCCCGTTGCACCAGGAACGTTGATGACATCAAGTCCTGCATAACGGCCAATGCCACGGATGAGGTCAACTGCCGTGATGACTGCTCCCTTCCTGATCTGCGGATAAGTCTCTGTGAGCGGCTTCATCTTCGGACGATAACCTCCGCCCCAAGGCCAGATACAGTTGGCTGCATCCATGCCGCGCTGCTGCCGCTCGATGTTGAGCGGATGCTTTGCCAGCAACTCTTGGCTGCGAAGGATGAGGTCGGTGAGCAGCTTTGCCGTTTCCTCAGCCTCGGGACATTCAGCTCGGAGCATGTATTCGCGCCACGGCTTCAAAGGAATATCGTGTGGCGGAGTGCAATGCAAATGCTTGTTGCCGCATTTTATGACCAAAAGATGTCTGTACTGTACTCCCGTATAGAAGTGGACGCACTCCGAGCCAAGCTGTTCCTGAAGGAAGCGCATCAGCACATCGCCTTCCTCCGTTTCGAGTCTTCCGCAAGAGTGGTTCTTCAGTAAGTCGCCTTCAAGACAAACCAGATTGCAACGCATGGCAAGGTCATCTTCTTGCAATTCCACGCCGATGCTGGCTGCTTCGAGAGGACCTCTGCCTTCATAGACAAGGTGCTGGTCGTAACCGAGGATGCTGGAGTTGGCAACTTCGCTGCCTGGATGGAAACCATCGGGAATGGTCTTGAGCAAACCGTTACGTCCGTGCTTGGCAAGCCAGTCGAAATGCGGCGTGTCGGCATACTGGAGCAACGTCTTGCCGCCCAGTTCCTCGCAAGGCCAGTCGGCCATGCCGTCGCCAAGAATGATGAGATGCTTCATTATGCCAGACTCATTATGTCAGCGAACACACCTGCAGCCGTCACACTTGCACCTGCTCCGTAGCCCTGGATAAGCATCGGGTATTTGCGGTAGCGCTCTGTTGTGAGCATGACGATGTTGTTGCTGCCTTCAAGCACATAGAACGAGTGATTGCTGTCAAACTCTTGAAGCGAGACGCTTGCCTTGCCGTCCTCAAGCTTTGCAACGAATCGCCAAACCTTCTTCTGCTTCTCAAGCTCTTGGCGTCTTGCCTCGAAGTCGGCATCCAAAGAAGGCAGATTCTTCCAGAACTCGTCCAGTGTTCCGTCGAAGAAGGATTGTGGAATGAAGAGTTTGGCTTCCACGTCCTCCTGACTTATCTCGTAGCCAGCTTCGCGAGCCAAGATGACAAGTTTCCTGATGACGTCCTTGCCGCTCAAATCGATGCGTGGATCAGGCTCGCTATAACCTTCTTCCTTTGCCATACGAACCGTCTCGCTGAAGGGAATATCCTTGCTGATGGTGTTGAAGATGAAGTTAAGCGTTCCACTCAGGACTGCCTCGATGCGAAGTATTTTGTCTCCTGAGTTGCAAAGGTCATTGATGGTGCGGATGATGGGAAGTCCTGCGCCGACATTTGTCTCGAAGAGGAATTTGACGCCACGCTTCTGACTCGTCTCTTTGAGGAGGCGATAATTGTCGTAGTCACTGCTTGCTGCAATCTTGTTGGCAGCTACCACATTGATGTTATGCTCGAGGAAGTCGGCATAGAGGCTGGCTACTTCGGGACTTGCGGTGCAGTCCACAAAGACGCTGTTGAAGATGTTCATGCCGATGACCTCGTCGTGCAGTCGCTTGATGTTGCTTGCCGGAGCTGCTGCAAGCTGTTCGCGGAAGTTCTCAAGGTTGATGCCTTCGCGGGTGAACATGGCGTTGTGGCCGCTGGCAATGCCAACGACATTTAGTTTGAGCCGTAGCTCGCGCTTCAGCTTCTCCTGCTGATGATAAATCTGCTCCAAGAGGCTGCCGCCGACAGTGCCGACGCCGCAGATGAAGAGGTTTAGCACCTGATATTCTGAGAGGAAGAAGGAGTCGTGTATGACGTTTAGAGCCTTGCGAAGGAAGTTTTGATTGATGACGAAAGAGATGTTGGTCTCGCTTGCACCTTGGGCACAAGCGATGACGCTAATGCCTGAGCGGCCAAGTGTACCGAAGAGTTTGCCGGCAATGCCAGGTGTGTGCTTCATGTTCTCGCCTACAATTGCGACTGTAGCCAACCCTTTCTCTGCGAGCATGGGGAACATCGAGCCGTCTTCTATCTCCTTTTGGAACTCGAGGTCGAGCACGCGGCAAGCTTCGTCGGCATCTTCGTCGCGGACGCCGATGCTGGTGCTGTTCTCGCTGGAAGCCTGACTGACCATGAAGACACTGATGCCGTTGTCTGCCAGGCAGGTGAAGATGCGGCGGTTGACGCCAATGACACCTACCATCGAGAGGCCCGATACGGTGATGAGCGTTGTGCCTTTGATGCTGGAGATACCCTTGATGCTTCGCGAGTCGTCCTGCACCTCGTCCTTGATGATGGAGCCAGGAGCATCGGGATTGAAGGTGTTCTTGATGAGGATGGGGATGTGCTTGATGCAGACAGGGTAGATGGTGGGCGGATAGACTACTTTTGCGCCGAAGTTACTCAGCTCCATTGCCTCGATGTAGCTCAGCTCGGGGATGACGTAAGCGGAGCTGATGACGCGCGGGTCGGCAGTCATGAAGCCGTCCACGTCAGTCCATATCTCCAGCACGCTGGCATCCAGAGCCGCTGCAATGATGCTGGCTGTGTAGTCGCTGCCGCCTCTTCCGAGGTTCGTCACCTCGCCGCTATCCACGTCTGTGCTGATAAAGCCGCCAACGAGGCTGACCTTAGGAATGCTTTGCCATGTCTCGCGAACCAGTTTGTTTGTCAGTTCTTTGACGAGACGGTGCTTGCCTGCCTTGAATTCTGTCTTGATGAACTTGCGGCTATCGAACCATACGGCGCCGTCAACCAGTGCCGCTACGATCTGACTGCTGATACGTTCGCCATAGGAAACAATAGCTGCCTGAATCTTGGGGCTGAGGTCGCGGATGAGATAGACGCCTTGATAGATGCTGCGAAGTTCTTCGAGCAGTTCGCCGACTGCCTGCATGAGCCCCGCACGCCTCTCGCCGGCTGGAATGATGGCAGTTATCATCTCTTCGTGACGAGTCTTAATTTCTTCGAAAGACATCTGGTAGAGCGCATCGCCCTCCACTGCCATCTGACTCGTCTTGATGAGTTTGTCGGTGATGCCGCCAAGGGCGCTGACCACGACAATTACTGGCTCTGTTTGCCTCTCGACAATTCTCTTTACACTCAGTATGCTTTCCACGGAACCTACTGAAGTTCCGCCAAACTTTATTACTTTCATCCTTGCTTCGCAGGTTATCCTTATTCGTTTCGCGTGCAAAAGTACAAAATAATTATGAATTACGAATTGTGTATTATGAATTATTTTATACTTTTGCGGCAAATTAAAAAGAATGGTACACGAACTAAACTTGCGGATTTTGCCCCGATGGGCATACAATGAACAAAGCATCCTTGCCTATCTTCGGCAGGAGAAGGGCATCAATGCACAGGCCGTCCGCGTCGTCAAGAGAAGCATCGATGCACGCCAACGCACCATCTTTGTCAACCTGACGGTGCGGGCTTATGTTGGCGAGGAGCCACCACAGCTCTACTTCGAGCCTTATATATATAAAGATGTGAGCGACCGTCCATCGGTTATTGTGGTCGGAGCAGGTCCGGGCGGACTCTTTGCAGCCTTGCGTCTCATCGAGCTTGGGCTGAAGCCTGTCGTTGTGGAGCGAGGCAAGGACGTTCGCGAACGCAAGAAGGACTTGGCGCTCATCCGTCCGCAGCAGCGTGTTGACCCCGAGAGCAACTATAGCTTCGGCGAGGGTGGGGCGGGTGCCTACAGTGATGGGAAGCTCTATACGCGAAGCAAGAAGCGTGGCAACACCGACCGTATCCTGCAAATCTTCGTGCAGCACGGAGCCAGTCCTGCCATCCTTGCCGATGCCCATCCGCATATTGGCACCGACCGCTTGCCGCGCGTCATCGAGAACATGCGGAAGACCATCCTTGCCTGTGGCGGCGAGGTGCATTTCCAGACGAAGATGACAGGGCTTCTCATTGACCATTCACCATTGACCATTGACCATTACGGGAAGCGTATAGTTGGCATCGAGGCAATGAAAATGGTCAATGGTCAATGGCGGGTGGTCAATGAGTTCCGCGGTCCCGTCATCCTTGCCACAGGTCATTCTGCCCGGGACGTCTATCGCTATCTTGCAGCCAGTGGCATCGACATCGAGGCGAAGGGACTCGCCATTGGCGTCCGCTTGGAGCATCCTGCGCATCTCATCGACCAGATTCAATATCATAGTCGCGAGGGTAGGGGCAAGTGGCTGCCAGCTGCCGAATACAGCATGGTGACGCAGGTACAGGGACGTGGCGTCTATAGTTTCTGCATGTGTCCGGGTGGCTTCGTTGTGCCTGCTGCAAGCGGACCCGAGCAAGTGGTGGTCAACGGCATGAGTCCCTCCAACCGTAACGGCCGTTGGAGCAACAGCGGCATGGTGGTGGAGGTAGACCCCCTAACCCCTTTTAGGGGGAATACAGATGACCCTCTTCGGGTGATGTTGCTGCAAGAGGAACTTGAGCGCCAGTGTTGGCTGCAGGCCAACCGCTTGCAGACGGCTCCGGCTCAACGGATGACGGACTTCGTGAACGGACGTCTCTCTGCCGACCTCAACGAGTCGTCCTATGCTCCTGGCTTGATAGCCAGCCCGTTGCACTTCTGGTTGCCGGACTTCATCAGCACTCGTCTTCGTGAAGCCTTCAAGCTTTGGGGCAAGCAGAAACACGGCTTCCTGACCTCGGAAGCCACCGTCATCGGCATCGAGACGCGCACCAGCAGCCCCGTCCGCATCCTTCGTGACGGCGAGACCCTGCAGCACATCCGCATCGCAGGACTCTTCCCCTGCGGCGAAGGCGCAGGCTATGCCGGCGGCATCGTCAGTGCAGGTGTTGATGGCGAGCGTTGTGCAGAAGCCGCCAAAGCATATCTCCTGAGCTGAAATACAAGACAATATAACTCCATCCTCCACGTTGGAGAGTTTGCACATACATGTAGATGCAATTGCATGTACATGTAGATGCAATTGCATCTACATGTATGTGCAAACAACCCATGCTGCCAAAAATAACAGGAAAGGCTGTCTGGCTGCTCGGTTTTCCACGTCGCGTGACGTGATGCCGCTCTGTCTGACGAACGGACTCTCCTGCAGCTTCTGCATCTCCGGAATTGTAAAATAATTCAAGATTTGTATTCCCTAATTCATGATTTATTTGTATCTTTGTGTCGCAATAAGCAAATAATTGTACGTCTTGAATGATAAAAATCTTACAACTATGATTAACAGATTTATTCTTAACGAGGTGTCATACTTCGGTCCCGGTGCTCGCAAGGAACTGCCCGGTGTAGTGAAAAGATTAGGATTTAAGAAGGCTCTCGTCGTGACCGACAAAGGTCTGATGCAATTTGGCGTGGCCGGCAAAGTGCTCGACGTGATGGACGAGGCCGGCATTGCCTACGAAGTGTTCGATGACGTGAAGCCCAACCCGACCGTCACAAACGTGAAGAACGGCATCGAGGCTTGCAAGCGTGCCGAGGCAGACTTCATCGTGGCCATCGGCGGCGGTTCGTCGATGGACACGGCAAAGGGCATCGGCATCGTGGTGAACAACCCCGAGTTCGGCGACATCATCTCGTTGGAGGGCGTGGCCGACACGAAGAAGAAGTCACTGCCCATTATAGCCCTGCCCACCACTGCTGGCACGGCGGCCGAGACAACCATCAACTACGTCATCATCGACGAGAAGCGTCAGGCCAAGATGGTGTGCGTGGACCCCAACGACATTCCTTGCGTCGCCATCATCGATGCAGAACTGATGTACTCCCTGCCCAAGAGCCTCACGGCTGCCACAGGCATGGATGCCATGACTCATGCCATCGAGGGGCTCATCACGAAGGCTGCATGGGAACTGAGCGACATGTTCGAGGTGAAAGCCATCGAGATGATTTACAAGTACCTGCCTATCGCCGTGACCGAGCCCACGAACCCCGTTGGCCGCAACGGCATGGCTGTTGCCCAATACGTTGCAGGCATGGCATTCTCGAATGTTGGTCTGGGTGTGGACCATGGCATGGCTCACCCGCTGAGCGCCCTCTTCGATGTGCCTCACGGCGTGGCTTGTGCCATGTTGTTGCCAACGGTGATGCGCTTCAACATGCCTGCAGCTAAGGAGAAATACGTGGAGATAGCCAAGGCTTGCGGAGTCTATCAGCCAACGATGACTACCGACGAGGCAGCCGAAGCTGCTTGCTGTGCCATCGAGAAACTAAGTGAGCAAGTGGGCACCAACAAGCGTCTCAGCGAGCTGGGCATCACAGAGAAAGACATCGAGGCTCTGGCTGAGCAGGCCATCAACGATGTCTGCACGCCCGGCAACCCGCGTCCCGTCAGCAAGCAGGACATCATCGACCTCTATCATCAAATTCTGTAGGTCACGACTCACGAAGGCATTCGTCCGATAAATCAGGAAAAGGACCTGCTGCCAGTGCTGGCGAGCAAAGGGGAACTACTCTGCCTTCGTCTTCCGATTAAGCCATCTCCGAAGCGGTTCGTCGTAGAGGAGAAGGCTTAGTGTGGCCAAAAGCAAAGCGCAGGCAAACGTGACAAAGGCCGCTGCCCATGGGTGGGAGTGACCGATGTAGGTGTATCCACTTCGCTCTACCCACATTATATATAAATATATAAGGGGAAAATGGATGGCATAGAGAGGGTAGGAGAGTCGGCCCAGGAAAGAGACAACCTGCTGCTTCCAACCGCAGATGCTGCCTCGCGCTCCGTACCAAATAATCGTCGGAAAGAGGGAAAAAATGCACACAAGCTGGTATATCGTTTCCGTGTCCTTGCTACCCAAGAACGGAAGTCCAAGCAAGACCATCAAGGCAAGGCTGCAAAGCAGGAAGACATGACCGTGCAGAGGCTTCGGCTGACGTTCTCTGAAGACGCGCGCCATCAACAGTCCCATCGGGTAGGCATAGAGCATCCTGAGGGCACCTCCCATGAAGTTCACGGGCTCGGACGACCATCCGTAGGCAATGCCTCCATCATTCGTCAGCAATGCAAAGCCTGCTATCGACACGATGCCACCTGCCACCCATACTCGCAACCACTTGGTGGAAAGGCGATGCAACATCAGTCCGTAGAGCAGACTGCCCAGATATTCAATGAAGAGAGACCAGTGCGGACCGTTCAGGGGAAAGATTTCTGTGTTGCCACGAACGTCTAAACTGGACGGCGAGGGTATCATGAAAAGCCCGAGCAAAGTGCAGAACATCACAGTCTCGATGGCAACTTCCGATCCGTCCCACTTCGTACATCCTTGAATAATAAAGGCTATCGCACCCATCAGAACGCCCAGGATGACCATCGGATGCAGGCGGACAAGCCTTCGCCTCACAAAGCGGCCGAAGTTCAAACCGTTTCCCCATTGTTGGTCGTAAGCATAACCCATCACGAAACCCGAGAGGATGAAAAAGAAATCTACGCCCAGGAAGCCATGAAAGAACTCCCCGACAGGCGTTGGCCAAACAAAGAAGCTCTTTGCATCATTGAAGATGTGATAGAGCAACACCATTAAGGCTGCCACGCCTCTGAGGCCGTCCAGGATGTCGTATCTCGTCTTGTTCATAACTATAATATTATTCAGGTTAAACTTTTCAACTTTATGATAGCCTTTCTGCCCCAAACGAGAAGCAGGGCAAAGAGTAGGCGAGTGGTCAATATCCACAGGGCAGAGACGCCTGCACTTGCAAAGACCAACGTGTCCTCCAGCATCGAATGATTCATGATAAGATGGTAATTCACTTCGTTGGCCTCTTTACGAGTTATTTTGCCTTCCTCTTCTTGCTGAAGCATCACTGCTGAGCCGTAGCTGATGCCCAGCACATTGCCCACGAGCCAAAGATAGGAAGCGTTCCTCGGCAAACCAAAGAACACCATCAGGGGCGCAAGAGGTTTTGTCAGTTTCTGCATCAAGCCATAACGTTCCATCAGTTTCTGCACAAACATCAAAGCATAAATGATGGCAAATATCATTGCAGCGAGCTTCACAGAAGACGTGAGCCAAGCCCTGAGAACAAAGCCAATAGATGAGTCGTCAGGAGAAACAGATATAGATGAGAAAGGTTCTGACAGGTCAGGCAAAATGATGTTCAGATAGATGGCTGCAAGAATGGCTCCGACAATCCTGAGCAGTGCCATACGGAAAGGCTTGGAGCCTACCTTCTTGTTGACCGTACATTCCAATGGCAAGGCATGGCAGATGAGAACCATAATGGCAATGATGGTGGCTTGGCGAAGCGTCAGTTGCATTGTCATCATGACGGCCAGAGCTGCATACGTCGTGGCAGTTGCGCCGGTAAGGAATGCAATCGATGAAGCTCCGGGCAAACCGATGTGGCAGAACAACGGGTTGAGCCACTTCGCACACCATGCTATGATGCCATAATACTGCATCAGACAAACGGCGAATGAAATGGGAATCATTATCTTCAGCAGCCACGATGTGGTTTTCACCGTAGGCTGAAAACTATCTGTGAGTAGGGATATTATCGATTTTGAATTAAACATAATGTCGATTAGCCGTGCGATAAGTAGAATTCCTTGGTCAGTTCTTCGTATGCAAGGCTTCTGGTTCCGTCGGAATTCATCAGGATGAGTGTTTCGTCTTTGCTGTCGACGTTTTGTTTCATAAAAGACATAAGGACTCGCCGTGGCGGTTTCGTGGCGGTTGTCTGTACTGACAGTCGACGCATCAGATGCAATCCTTCGGCGAGGCAAAGCGCTGTGAACTCCGTGAAGACTTGATGTGGAATGATGACAGAGAAAATGCCTGCGGACGAAAGTAACGATGCAACTTTCGGTACGAGCAATGCAAACGGAAGGCTTTTACCCGAGCGAGCCAAGGCACGACGTTTGTCGTCGGGCGATGTGTCTTCCGTGAAGAAAGGCGGATTGCAGAGAATCGCATCGAAAGGTTGTGCGGGACAGAAGGTCAGCACGTCTTGATTGATACAACAAACACGGTTACAGAAAGGACTTTCAGCGATGTTCTCCTGTGCCTGGAGGGCTGCTTCCCGGTCTATTTCGATGCCTAGTACCTCGGCTTCACTGTTTCTCTGGGCAGCCATCAATGCAACAAGCCCTGTGCCTGTGCCAACATCGAGGATGCGATGCCCTTCGACACATCCCCATGCTCCCAGCAGAACGCCGTCCGTGCCAACCTTCATGGCGCAGCGGTCGTGACGGATGCTGAATTGCTTAAAGCGGAAAAAGTCGTTACTCATTGCCTTGGTTCCGAGGGATATTTCATCATTAGAATGCAAATTTACAAAAAGATTAGGGATTAGGGATTAGAGATTAGAGATTTTTTTGTACTTTTGCCGCGCTTTTTAATTACTGTATATGTTTGAGAACAATAAGAAAACCTTTTCCTTCGTGGCTGAAGTGTCTGGCGAGACCGACAAGTTGATGCATGCGAACTATGGTGGCGAGATGCCCATCATCATGCTTCGCGACAACATCTTCTTTCCTGGTACCGTCTCCCCTATCACTGTAGGCCGCAAGCATAGCATAAAGACTTTGCGCCTGTTGGAACGCAATGACGGGATGGTGGCTCTGCTTACGCAAAAGGCCCCGGAAGTAGACGTGCCCGGTAAGGACGACCTCTACCCCATCGGCGTTGCTGCTAAGCTGGTGCACACCATGAAGATGCCCGACGGCTCATACAATGCCCTCTTCCAGGCATTCAATCGCATCGAGATTCTGGAGCTTCGGCATGTGGCCGGCAGCTACGAGGGCACCATCGCAAACAAAACCGACGTCATGCCCGAAAGCACGGAACAGGCCGAATACAAGGCTATGCTCTCTATGCTCAAGGAACGTACGGAGAAGCTGATGGACATACTGGACGACTATCCCGACGAGCTGACGCAATACATCAGGAACATGGAGCCTTCCACCTTCATGCTCAACACGATATGCAGCTACCTCCCGCTTACCATCGAGCAGAAATACATATTGCTCTCCTGCCCCACTGAGCTCGCCCGATTGCAGCAAGCCATTCAGTTCGCCAACAACATCATCGAGCTGATGAAGCTCAAACGCAAGATTGAGAACAAGACCCGCAGTGACCTCGACCAGCAGCAACGCGAGTACTTCCTTCGCCAGCAAGTTCAGAACATCCAGAGCGAGCTGGGAGACAAGGATGAATCCACCGTCAAGCAGGAAGACGTCAGCAGTCTGAAGGCCAAAGCCGAAACGAAGCATTGGAGCCAGCAGACGGCCGAAATCTTCGACAAGGAGCTTTCCAAGCTGAATCGCATCAACATCCAGTCGCCCGACTACAACGTACAGCTCCAGTACCTGCAGACGGTCGTCGGGCTGCCTTGGGACGAGTGCACGAAGGACAACACAGACATCAAACGTGCAGAGAAGAAGCTCAATCGCGACCATTATGGCATGGAGAAGGTGAAGGAGCGTATTCTGGAGCACTTGGCCGTCCTGAAGATGCGCAAGGACCGTCAGAGCCCCATCATCTGCCTGTACGGTCCTCCGGGCGTCGGCAAGACAAGCCTCGGCAAGAGCATTGCAGAGGCACTGGGCAGGAAGTATGTAAGGATGAGCCTTGGCGGCCTCCACGACGAGAGCGAGATACGTGGCCATCGCCGCACCTACATCGGAGCAATGCCAGGTCGCATCATCCAGGGCATGCAGAGAGCAGGCAGCTCCAATCCCGTCTTCATCCTCGACGAGATAGACAAGGTGTCGGTAGGTTCCGTCCACGGAGACCCGTCGTCGGCACTCCTCGAAGTACTCGACCCCGAGCAGAACGTCTCCTTCCATGACAATTATATCGACCTGGACTATGACCTCAGCAAAGTCATGTTCATAGCCACAGCCAACGACATCGGCAGCATACCGCGTCCCCTACTCGACCGCATGGAACTCATCGAGGTGGACGGCTACATCACCGAGGAGAAGATTGAGATAGCCAGCCGTCATCTCGTGCCGAAGAACCGCGAGAAGAACGGGTTGAAGGAGCATACGGCACTGAAGATAGGCAAGCCTGCCCTGGAATTCATCATCGAACGTTACACGCGCGAGAGTGGCGTCAGAAGCCTCGAGAAGCAAATCGACAAGCTATTCCGCCGTGTTGCTCTCCGAGTGGCCAAGGGAGAAATGGAGCACGACCACAGCATCTCGAAGGCTGAAGCCGAGGAGCTGCTTGGCAAACCGCTCTATACGCGCGACAGCTATCAGGAGGGCGACTATGCAGGCGTTGTGACAGGCCTGGCCTGGACAAGCGTGGGCGGTGAGATACTCTTCATCGAGACGAGCCTAAGCAAAGGCAAAGGCGGCAAGCTCACCCTCACCGGCAATCTGGGCGACATCATGAAGGAGAGTGCCCTGCTCGCCCTCGAATATATCCGTGCCCATGCCGACCGGCTGGACATCGACTCGCGCATCTTCGAGAACTACAACCTGCACGTCCACGTCCCCGAAGGCGCTGTTCCAAAGGACGGGCCAAGCGCCGGCATTACCATGCTGACCAGCATCGCCTCTGCCCTCACACAAAGAAAGGTGCGCCCGCGCCTGGCCATGACTGGCGAGACAACGCTTCGCGGCAAGGTGCTTCCCGTGGGAGGTATTCGCGAGAAGATACTGGCTGCAAAGCGTGCCGGCATCAAGGACATCATCCTCTCGGGGGAAAACAAGAAGGACATAGAGGAGATACCGGCCGAATACATCAAAGGCGTCACCTTCCACTATGCCACAGACGTCCAGGAGGTGCTCGACTTTGCCTTGCTCGACGAGAAAGTGAAGAACCCCATCGTCTTCTCTTTCGACGAGAACAACGAAAAAACAGCTGAATGAACAATAAAACCGCAGGCAGTCAACCTGCGGTTTTATTTTGTAAAATGTAAAGATTTTTCTCCGATGACTCGCTCTGAGGGCATATTTTTTGCCGGTTGGCACTTTCCTACCCCGAGCACGAGAAATGGGCTTAAATCGCATTTCCCCCTATTGAAGGGCAATTGCAGAGTCGCTCCGTTCTATTACTTGCAAAGAAAATACAAGTTATATACATTTTTGAGATAAAATACAAGCGGGAAATCGAGTGATTTCACGTGAAGCGTTGGCAAAGTTCACCAAAGGATTTTTCAAACGCGACCTGAGAAGTTTCCAAACTTCTCACGAGAAGTTCGGGATTTTCTCAAGTATTCCGAGCAGACTCCTCGTTATGACCTGAAAATTTTGTAAAGATTTTTCCTGTAAACACCAGCGCCATCCTTGCGGTACGGAGCACCTGGGAGCGCGGGCGTCTCGCCCGCATCTCATCATCCCTGCCAGCGGACGAGGACGTCCGCGTTCCCAGGTCTCGATGTGCAGCAGCAAACCGTTCCTTGCCTTTGTCCCGGATGTGCGCATGATTGCAAACTACTGGCTACGTCCTGGCAACACCTCTGCCAGCACAAACTATCTCGCCTTCCAGAAAGACACGCAGTCACGGCTCCAAGACAAGAAAGTAGGACTTATCCAAATGGACAGTGGCTTCTCCTCCGGGAGCATACTTGATTACCTGGAGCAGAAGCACTTGCGCTATATCATTGCCTGCCGCTTCAACAACCGCATCAAGTACAGCCTGACGCATGAGAAGGTCTGGACAGAAGTGGCAGACGGCCTGGAAATTGCAGAGACGACTTATCAGACAGAAGGTTGGGAGAAGCCCAGGCGCATCGTCATGGTAAGGCAGGAGGTGGAGAAACCCCCGTAGGCGGCAGGCAAGCAGGTCAAGCAGTTGGAACTATTTGAGGATGAGAAGGACTTCAGGAAATACAGATACAGCTGCTGCTTTGTCACAGACCTTGGACTGCCTGCCAAGATTGCATATGACTCGTATCGTGGCAGGGCTGACTCGGAGAACAGAATCAAGGAACCGAAGTTCGACTTCTCAATAGACGCCCACAATTTCTGGGCGACCGATGCATGTGGGAATTTTTATCGTCATGGTATACAATTTCATGTCAATGTTCCGCCATGCCCTGATTAACTTCGACAAAAAGAAGTTCCTCAAGACTATCCGATACGAATTAATCTCCACTCCTGCATATCTGGGGAAAACGAAGGATAAGCACATCTTGTACTTGGCAAGGTCGCTAAAGACTCGAAAATTCTTCCTTTCTATATGGGAAAAACTGAAGGATTTCTCACTGCCATACTGTACAGAGAAATCCTAATGACCGATTTGGGTTAAAATATAAGACGTGAAGTTCCTCACTCCGTTGTGACAAGTTCCTTTCCCGTGATGACATTTCCTCAGCGGGTATGGCTCCATGTCTCGGATATTTATGCTGCGGAATCCATAACAAACAGCGGCAAACTTACTGTGAAGTAAAGTCTGCCGCTGTATGGGGAATGCTGTGTTTCTATTGGATAGGATACTTTCTGAGGTATTCTCTCGCTCTTTCCGTTGTTTCCCATATCTTGTCGTATCTGCCACCGATGAGCTCCACGTGGTTGAGGCAGCCAGGGATGCTATGAATGACGGCTGCACTGGATGCCTCAATTGTGATGCCTTTCGGCACAACATCAACGGGTGATTTACTACAAGAGATGTCGCGTGCCAAGACATTACGTTCGCCTACGGTTTCAAAAGGATTGCTGCCCATACTGCCTGCGTTCTTCTGCCATGTCATGTCGTCGCAGACGCAGAGCCTGGTGCCGTCGCTTGAACCGATACGGGCGACGTGCAGCTTGCACATCTGTTCAGAATCCTTGTCATAGCAGAAAGACGCCATATCGTTAGGTACGAGCTCTGACTTGTCGGCAAAGACGGATTTCTCAACAAAGTGATAGCGCACGAAGTTTGTCAGATATGTTATCTTGGCGGCAATGCGGATGCTGTCCTTGGACGATGCCAGCTCGTTGGTCTGGGGCTTGCAGTGACTGCGGTAGTCTTCACGGATTCCTTCCCATGTCGGTAAGCCTGCGTTGATGGCCTCTTGGATTGCTTCGTTTGTAGGAACGAAGACAGTATAGTGATTGCTGCTGAAGTATTTTGGGTTGTAGTCCTGACAACTGTTGAAGAACTGTACGTTGTAGTCCAGTCCGTTGTGCTCGATGAAGACCATGTATTTCTGAGCCTCAGACTTCTCGGTTGCAAGTCCACAGCCTATAATTTCTGTTTCATAGTCGTTGGCATTGCAAAGGTTGTAAAAGGCACTATAGGGCGTCTCACCGCCAAAGCCCCCTTTTCCTGCCGCCAGTTGGTCAGCGTCGTTGGTAAAGATGCTGTAGACACTGCGGTAGGTGGGAACAAGCGGTGCATCGAGAACCAGAGTGTTACCATTACCCACTTCTTCATAAGATTTCTTGACTTGGCATGAGCTTATGCCCGGATCCTCGCCGACGATGCCGAGGCGCTCGTTCTCAAGCTGGAATCCGCCCTTGACGGCAATGATGTTGTCATCCTCGTCGCGTATTACCTTCACGGCATTTCCCCTGTTGGAAAGATAGTACTCATTGAGCGGAGAGTCTGGGTCAATACCATTGCGTATCTGTTCCCACCTTGTCATTGGGTTCGTGCCGTCTTGTACGATAATATGATTCTCAACGATGTCCATCATGCGGTTAGCCGCTTCTTCGTTGGTATAGCCAGAGATGCCTGGTATGACATTGCCAATTGTTCCGACATTGCCATAGCGTTGGTTGTATGGGCAATAGTAGTTCCTTCTTCTTAGTTTGGCAGGGAAGGAACCTTCTGCAAGATAATACTCCACGACGTTTGGTATGCGGCATTTCATGCTGACAGGGTCATAGTAGTAGTTGAGTGCACTGTCGGATGGCAGCAGGAATGTATATCGGTTTCGCGTGTTCTTGAGGTAGGTGCTGTAGTAGTTTCGGCCACTCTTGCCGCTATTGTAGCCCCAATCGTCATAGAGAGCGGACTTTATGATTTTGTTTGTCTGGCTTATGACCGCGGGGCCTGTAACGGAGTAGTAGTCGGGAGGCACAATGACATGATTCATCACATATACCACACCATTGTTTGCCATGAGGCATGTGTCGAGCTGGTTCCACGCTTCAACCACATCCTCGAAGAATTGCGTCCCTGTATCGTCAGTGAGTCTGTTCCACTTGCTGGGAACAGAATTTACGAAGGACGTCTGCATAAGGTTGTTGATGAACAAGTCAAGTGTGCCGACAGGAATGCAGTCAATCTGGCGGTATAGCTCTTCAAGGGTGGTTGCCCTTGTATAAGGAATCTCATCCTTTGTTCCCTCATGGGCATAATAGGTACGGATGATTTCCTCGCCTGCATTTTGGAAGTAGTGCCACATCGCCTCATCACTTGGTACGAAGATAGCTGCCATGTCTTCGCTTTTGTCCTTTAGCTTAGGATAGTTATAACGCGAAGCTTTGTATCTTTCAAAATATCCGTTCCAGCCTGGGTCAAACTTCAGGGAAGGGATGCGGTCTGTAGCACCGGCTTTGTAGGGATAGTATGTCTTTCCTGAGTTAATTCCGTTTGGTCCCGGTTCGTACGGAACGCCATAGAGGTCTACGTATGTTGTGGTATTATCTTTCAGGTTGTTTTCTTTGGCAAAATAACGCTTAACAAATATCGAGTCGGTAAACTCCGGATGCTTCACCCTGTATTGCTCTGTTAGTTCATGGCAATAGTAGGGTGCACAGAAGCGGTCGAGTATGTGGCTGAAGATGTTTGTATTCCCGTTAGTGCGGATCACTTCGGCCATGCTTTCCAGTGGTCGCAAGGGAAGATCCACCTCATGGATAAAACCATTGTCAACAATACGCCCCGGGCCTGTTGCCACAGAACCATTTACGGGGCTCTCCTCTCTCTTTGTCCTCTGTCTGCCGGTGATTATGCTTATATCATCCTCCAACAGAGCATAATTATAATGGAATCCTCCGAAACAGAATTGGTCCGTGAGTGCCACTAACATGTTCCGTGAGGTGTCTGGCTGAAGGAAGATGCCTCTGCCGCCGTTCTCACTACGGAAGCGTTCCCAATAATCCTTCTCCTGCTGGTTGTAGGAATATGGCAACTGCTCGCTGGGAAGGTAGCAAATGGAGTCTGTGTTCTCGATTGCGGTGTCAAAGCGCATCTTCTTTACATCCCCTACATAGAAGATAGTTGCATCAGTCTGCTCTCCTGTATAGGGATCATAACTGTAAACATCATGCCACTCGCCTCCAATGTTGTTTTCCCTGAATGCAGAACTGACTATGCTGCCGTGCAGAAGGAGGTGTTTTTGTGCAACAGAGAGCTTGTCGTAGCTTGTGGCGTTGTGCCATGTGTCTTGAGCCGGAAGTTTTGCATTCTGTTGGAAGAACCTTTCCCAGGCAGAGTCATCTGCCACATACACGTTGAAATCTCCCAGGCCACCAAGCCAAAGAGAAAGAGGTGTTTCTCCCTTGTAATATGCATCGACATCGTCTATCAGGCGCAGAAAGTAAGTATAGTTGCCATAATCCTTCAAGTTTGCTATAATGCTATACATGGTCTCTGGGTCAATGAAGCGAATGCGCTCAATATCATCCACACCATAACTTTCAATGAGTTGGTCTTCGCTATTCCATGGAGCAGTGCGGTAAAACCTGTATACATATATTCCGTCTTGTTTCTCCACGTTGATGCTGTCCACCTTGCTCATCTCAACAGGGTCATAAATAATATTCTGACTGTCTTTTCGAGTCACCTTTACATATTGTGCATGCGTGGCAATGGGACAGGTCAGCAGCAGAGCACACAGGCATATTGTTATTTTCGTTTTCATTTCTTTGCCGCTTTATAGGTGAGTGAACCGTTCTTGATGACATAGGTGCCGGCGGGGAGCCCGTCGAGGCTGGCAGACGCTGTGCCGTCGTCTGACGGCTGAAGTGTGCGCACGAGTTTGCCGTCCAGTGTATATATCAGCGTGGGATGAGCTTTCTCGTTCTTGGGCGCGGTGATGCGTGTCACATTCTCGGTAGTTTCACCGATGGTGAGTTTCCGCACGTCGTCCAGCGGAAACCACACTGAAGCTCCTCCGGTCCCTTCAAGGTCAATCAAACCGGAGGAAATGATGAGATAGTCTCCCTCGTACGTCACGATAGGTTGTTCACTGAAGGCGTACTCTACAAGACCGCCTGACTTTCGGTGCACCATAAGGGAAAAATTTGCCCTGGATGCTGCTGATGCAGAGAACATCAGCAATAGGAGAATAAGTTTTCTCATTGTACTCTGTTATGCGACCCTGTCCCTCCGCATCGCCTTTAAGGGTTAGTAATAGGCACAAGAAAAGCGTAGGGACTTGTCCTCACTCATCTAACCACTGGTATCGCCAAACACCATTGCCGAAATGAACTCGAAACAACATACCCCACGCCGTATATGCTCGAGCTATACGGCGTGGCCGTATGCATACGAAACACAACGAGTGGCGTTGCCTCAACATTCATCCTTCGGCTTTGAATTTGGCGATTTCGTAGTTAAGGATGGAAGCGTGGAACGCTCTCTTGATCACAGGGGCTGGCATTCCATGCCTTGGCTGGCATAGGTCGGTCCACTGTGACGATGCAAAGTTAACGTATTATTTATGAATACCAAAGAAAAAAACAAAAAAAATCGCGGGACGACTGAAAAAAAGTAAGTGAAGCACGTTGTCGTCTCCTAGGTGATGGGAGAAATGATGGGGAAAAACCGCCCTGTTGAATAAAACATCTAAAAACACGAAAGCCTCTAAAGCGGCAATGTCCACAGGGCGTAGCTTTTCCCCTGGGAGCGTGGGCGTCTCGCCCGCATCACATCATCCCTGCCGGCGGACGAGGACGTCTGCGTTCCCAGGTCTCACTTCATTGACTTTCCCGTCGGGCGTTGTCTGACTGACGTCGACCTGTCGGTTCTTCATTCATCATCCTTCACTTTTTTCACCTTTTTACCTTTCCTCCTTTTCACCTTTTATTTTTTTTTCGTACCTTTGCACCCGCTTATGACTTTCAAACTACTGCAAACAGACCCACTCTCGGATGCCCGGGCCGGACTCATCACAACAGACCACGGCCAGATAGAGACACCCATCTTCATGCCTGTCGGCACGGTCGGCAGCGTGAAAGGCGTCACCGTTCGCGACCTGAAGGACGACGTCCGCGCACAAATCATCCTGGGCAACACCTATCACCTCTACCTTCGTCCCGGCACAGAGATACTGGAGAAGGCAGGCGGGCTGCACCGTTTCAATGGTTGGGACAGGCCAATCCTGACCGATAGCGGCGGCTTTCAGGTATTCTCGCTTGCCGGTATTCGCAAATTGACCGAGGAGGGATGCACCTTCCAAAGCCACATCGACGGCAGCAGACATACGTTCACGCCAGAGAAGGTGATGGACATCGAGCGTAGCATCGGAGCCGACATCATCATGGCACTCGACGAGTGTCCGCCCGGCACGAGCGACTACAACTATGCCAAGAAGAGCCTCGGCCTGACCCATCGATGGTTGGACCGCTGCATCAAACGGCTCGAAGAGACAGAACCGCTCTACGGTTACAGCCAGAGCCTCTTCCCCATTGTGCAGGGATGCACCTTCCGCGACCTTCGCGAGCAGAGCGCAGAGTACGTGGCTTCAAAGGAAGCTGACGGCAACGCCATCGGCGGACTTGCTGTAGGCGAGCCAACAGAGGTGATGTACGAAATGATAGAAGTCGTCAATGCCATCCTGCCGAAAGATAAACCACGCTACCTGATGGGCGTGGGCACACCGGCCAACATACTGGAAGCCATAGAGCGAGGAGTGGACATGTTCGACTGCGTGATGCCTACCCGCAACGGCCGCAACGCCATGCTCTTCACCAGCCAAGGCATCATGAACATGCGCAACAAGAAATGGGAAGACGACTTCTCCCCCATCGACCCGTCGGGAACTGCATGGGTGGACACCTTCTATAGCAAAGCCTACCTGCACCATCTCTTCAAGGCACAGGAACTGCTGGCACTCCAGATAGGCAGCATCCACAATCTCAGCTTCTACCTATGGCTCGTAGGTGAGGCAAGAAGACACATCATCGGCGGCGACTTCCCGACCTGGAAAGCCGGAATGTTGAAACAAGTAACACAGAGACTGTAAGTGAAGAAGATAGACCGATACATAATCGCCAAGTTCCTGGGAACATATTTCTTCACCATCGTGCTCATCATCAGCATCGGTGTGGTGTTCGACTTCAATGAGAACATCGATCGCTTCACCGAGTCGCAGGCACCGTGGAGGGCGATACTGATGGACTACTATCTCAACTTCATCCCCTATTACGCCAACCTTTTCAGCGCTCTCTTCGTCTTCATCAGCGTCATCTTCTTCACCACGAAACTGGCCGACCGCAGCGAAATCATTGCAATGATCAGTGCTGGCATCAGTCGCGCCCGACTGATGGTGCCATATATGATAAGCGCTGCTATCATTGCCGCCATGACGTTCTATCTTGGCTCGGAAGTCATTCCGCGGAGCAGCGTGAAACGTCTTGCTTTCGAGAACAACTACAAGAAACGCGTCAAGAACCCAACCTATGCCGAAAAGGTTCAGCTACAGGTCGACACGGGCGTCATCGCCTATATGGAACACTTCGACGGCGTGAGCAAGACCGGCATTCATTTCTCGCTCGACAAGTTCGAGAACAAGAAACTCGTCTCCCACCTCTCGGCCAATACGGCAGTCTATGACACGTTGAGCGACGTCCGCTACCAGTGGCACCTGCGGGATGTGACCATTCGCGAATTGCGAGGAATGAAGGAAAAGATAACAAACTATAATCAGATAGACTCCATCATCCGAATGGAGCCACGCGACTTCCTCTTTATCCGCAACCAGCAGGAGACCATGACCAATGCGGAACTGAAGGATTACATCGAGAAGCAACGCAACCGAGGCAGCGGCAACCTAAGCATCTTCGAGGTGGAATATCACAAACGCTTTGCCTCACCATTCGCTGCTTTCATCCTCTCCACAATCGGCATGTCGCTGTCCGCGAGGAAACGAAAGGGCGGAATGGGCTTCTCGCTGGGCATAGGTATTGCACTGAGTGCCACCTACATCCTGCTTCAAGGCGTTTCCGCCACCTTCTCCACCAATGCAGGCATGCATCCCGCCTTGGCTGCATGGATGCCAAACATACTTTTTGCACTAATTGCCATCTATCTTTATAGAAAGACACCACAATAACACATATGGATTTCTACGACTTAGACCTAAACGATTATGTCCTCGATGCACTCGATGACATGAACTTCACCGATACGACACCCATCCAGGAGCATGCCATCCCGCCCATCCTGGAGGGACGAGACGTCATGGGAGTTGCACAAACCGGTACAGGCAAGACGGCAGCCTACCTGCTTCCCGTCCTAAGCAAACTGGCCGATGGCGGCTACCCGGAAGATGCCATCAATTGCGTCATCATGTCCCCCACCCGAGAACTTGCCCAGCAGATAGACAGCGCCTTGCAGGGTTTTGCCTATCACCTGCCGGGCGTGAGCAGCGTAGCTGTCTATGGAGGCAACGACGGTATTCGATACGAGCAAGAGAAGCGGGCCATGCAGAGCGGAGCAGACGTCGTCATTGCCACGCCGGGCCGTCTCATCAGTCATCTGAGCCTTGCCAGCATCGACCTCAGTCGCGTCTCCTTCTTCATCCTCGATGAAGCAGACCGCATGCTCGACATGGGCTTCTGCGACGACATTCTCCTTATTGCAAAAGCCCTGCCTGAAAAGCACCAGACCATCATGTTCAGTGCCACAATGCCTGGAGACATCTTGAGCTTGGCACACAGCATCTTACGCAACCCTGTTGAGGTGAAGCTTGCAGTCAGCAAGCCTGCTGACAATATTCGGCAAAGCGCCTGCATTTGCTACGAGACACAGAAGTTGCTCGTCGTGAAACGCATGTTCGAACAGGAGCCGCCCCATCGTGTCATCATCTTTGTCGGCTCGAAGAAGAAGACTAAGGAATTGGCCATCAGCATCATCCGCGCAGGCTATAATGCCCGCGCCATGCACAGCGACCTGAGCCAAGCCGAGCGCGACGAAGTGATGTACGGCTTCCGCAGCGGAAAGATAGATATTCTCGTGGCAACCGATATCGTGGCTCGCGGCATCGACATCGACGACATTGCCCTCGTCATCAATTTCGACGTGCCACGTGATGAGGAAGACTACGTTCACCGCATTGGCCGTACGGCACGTGCAGGCCGTGGCGGAAGGGCCTTAACGCTCGTTAATGACAAGGATATGATTTACTTCCGTCAGATAGAACGCTTCCTCGGAAAGGAGATAGAAAAGGAGCAGGTGCCCGAGGAGTTTGGCGAGACTCCTGTCTATCATTCAAGAGCAAGGGGCAAGGGGCAAGGAGCAAGAGGCAAGGGGCAAGGAGCAAGGGACAAGAGAAACTACAAACACTACCACAACAGAAGGAAAGGAAAGAATGGCACGAAACCTAACAAGTGAACAATACGCCCGTAGCAAATATATTACGCTCCCCGTTACTGAGCCCATGCCGCTCATGGAGTTCCTGATGAAGGAGATGAGCGGCATCAGTCGCAACAAGGTCAAAGACTTATTGCAGGGGCACGGCATACAGGTGGACAGGAAACTCGTGACGAGACACGACTTCATGCTCTCGCCCGGGCAAACCGTCCTTGTGAGCCGCCACAAGCGAAGCACTGAGCTATTGAACAAATACGTCAAGATAATATATGAGGACAAAGACCTCATCGTCATCGAAAAGTCGGAAGGAATCCTCAGCATGGCCTCTGCGCCTGGTCAGTATTGCGTCAAGACCATCCTCGACGAGTACTTCCACAAGCGCCATTTCCCCTGCACGGCACATGTCGTACATCGCCTCGACAGGGATACAAGCGGACTGATGATATACGCCAAGAGCTTGGAGATAAGGAAGATGTTCGAAGAGGACTGGAAGGGCATTGTCTATGACCGCAGATACGTGGCCGTGCTTTGCGGCGAGATGAAGCAGGAAGGAGGCACGGTTCACTCATGGCTCAAGGACAACAAAGCCTACGTCACATACAGCAGCCCCACGGACAATGGTGGAAAGGAAGCCATTACCCACTATCGCCGCATCGCCACGAACGGACGCTTCACGCTTGCCGAGATGAGGCTTGAGACGGGACGAAAGAACCAGATACGCGTCCACATGAAGGACTTGGGCTATCCCGTTGCAGGCGACGACAAGTATGGAAACGGCCCTTGCCCTCTCCATCGTCTTGCTCTCCATGCCTTCCGCCTTTGCTTCTACCATCCCAGAACAGGCGAGCCTATGCAGTTCGAGACGCCCCACCCCACGGCATTCACAAGACTCTTTTCAGAAGAATTAAATAACAACAATCAACAAACCACTTAACTTTAATCATTTCATGAAAAAGATTCGTTCATTCGCAGCCATCGTTGCTGCAAGCCTGACGCTCGCTTCATGCGGCCTCGGCACAATGGGTAACACAACATCCGGCACCGGAAGTATCCTTGGCACAGACGTCCTGACCCAAACCGGCACGGGCATTCTTGGCACAATCCTCGGAAACATCTTGGGCAGCACTACCTCCCAGCAGTCGCTCGTCGGCAATTGGACGTATGCAGGCCCGAAGCTTGTCTTCGAGAGCGAGAATGTTCTCTCGCAGATTGGAGGACAGGTATTGAGCAACAACCTCGAGCAGAAGCTCGGCACCTATCTTGAGAAGATAGGCTTCAAGGCCGGCAAGTCCGTCCTCACCTTCGCTGCCGACGGCAACTGCTCCCTGGCTCTCGGCTCGAAGACATTGCCCGGAACGTATTCCTACGATGCCAGTTCAAACAAGCTGACGCTGAACGGTCTGTTCGTCACGGGCCAATTGCCCTGCACGGTTACGGTTCAGAACGGCCAACTGCTGATGCTTTTCGATGCAGACAAGCTGTTGAGCATCGCCACAGCCGTCGGTTCGAAGAGCTCCAGCTCTCTCGGCTCCATTCTGGGAAGCTACAAAGGCCTGAAGCTCGGATGGGCTATGACAAAATAAGAGCGTCGCTGTAAACAGAGCGCGAGCCCACACAACAAAGAGAACCTCGAAAGGCAGGAAATGCCCATGAGGTTCTCTTATTTTATTCTGTCCTTCAGGGAAATTGACATCGCCCTATTAGGCGCTGCTCGGGCACACTGCAGTTTTCTGCCTAAAGTATTAGTATTCCTTGGTCAAAGTATTAGTATTCCTTGGTCAAAGTATTAGTATTCTTTGGCCCAAGACCTATACCTCTTTGTCCCAAGACCTATACCTCTTTGCCCCAAGACCTATACCTCTTTGCCCCAAGACCTATACCTCTTTGCCCCAAGACCTATACCTCTTTGGAAGCGCCCCTGTTTCAGAACTCCAGATCCAGCTTGATAGCATCGGAGCTTTCCTCTCTTTCGGGAGATTCGCCCTGCTCGTCCTCCACAAAGGCGAGCGCCTCTTGAAGGGCAGCGCCAAACTTTCCGAAGTCCTCCCTGAAGAGGAAAATCTTGTGCTTCTCGAAGCTGACTTGCGGCATGTCCTGCGTGCCGCCCAGCATCTTCTTGCTCTCCGTGATGCTCAGGTACATTTCGCCCTTGCGGTTCTGCTTCACGTCGATGTAGTAAATACGCTGTCCCGCCTTGACCGTTCGAGAGAAAAGGATTTCACTTTCCTTGCCCTCAAAAATTTTCTTTTCAGTTTCCATAATGCTCTCGTATGCATTTCACACCGCAAAAGTACAAAATAAAATTGAATAATAAAGTATTTCATCCCCTCATTTTATCGTTCTTTCATTTTTTTTTCGTACCTTTGCAGCGTTTAATACAAAAGCGCTCTATGATAAATCGTGAATTGATAAGAATAAAGCTTGTGCAGATTCTCTACTCCTACCAGCAGAGGGGCAGTCACAATCCCGATGCCTGCGAGAAGGAACTGCTGCTGAGCCTGGACAAAGCCTACGACCTCTACAACTATCTGCTTATGCTTCTGGTTGAAGTGAGCCGCATGTCGGTGCGCATGCTCGAAGTGCATGAGAAGCGAAGCAAGAAGCTCAAGGACGGCATCAGATGGAGCCACAAGTTTGCCGACAACCGTTTCATCATCCAACTGGAATCGAACCGACAGCTGCGCGACTACTGCTCTGAGCACGAACTTAGCTGGGCCGACCACGAGACCTTCGTGCTGGGCCTCTATAACAAGATTGAGGAGAGCGACTTCTACAAAAGCTATATGGCAAGCGAGACCTCCAGCTACGACGAGGACCGAGAAGTGTGGCGGCTCATCTACCGAAACCTCATCGTGGGCAACGACGAACTGGCTGACCTGCTGGAAGACATGAATGTCTATTGGAACGACGACAAGGCAATCGTCGACACCTTCGTGCTGAAGACCATCAACCGCTTCACGGAAAACAGCACCTCCACGCAGTCGCTGATGCCAGAATACAAGAGCGATGCCGAACGCGACTTCGCCACCAAGCTGCTCTATCGCGCCATTATGGGGCAGGAACACTACAACGAGCTCATCGCCGGCACGACACGCAAGTGGGACTTCAAGCGCATCGCCCTCATGGACCGCATCATCCTGCAGCTCGGCCTCGCAGAGATAATGACGTTCCCCAGCATACCCCTGAGCGTCAGCATCAACGAGTGGGTCGATATCGCCAAGATGTACAGCACACCAAAAAGCGACAAGTACATCAACGCAACGCTCGACGCCATCGCAAAGAGACTGATTGAAGAAGGAAAACTCGTCAAAGAAGAAACAAACTAATTCATAATCCCAAACAATTACATTCCCCATGAATACAATCCTAGCAGCACAACCTGCCGCCGGCAGCAACATGTCGTTCCTCCTGATGATGGTCATCATCTTTGCCATCATGTGGTTCTTCATGATTCGTCCGCAGCAAAAGAAGCAGAAAGAGATTCAGAACTTCCGTGCCAGCATCACCAGAGGCCAGCAAATCGTGACGGCCGGTGGCATCTACGGAACCGTAAAAGACATCGACGAAGCAGCAGGCAAGCTCAAAGTAGAAATTGCCAACGGCGTCTGCATCCACGTGGACAGGAACAGCGTCTTTGCCTCCCCGCAATCGACATTACAGTAGCCCCTCCTAAATCCTCCCCTGCAGGGAAGGACTTTAATGGTAGATGGTAAATCATTAAATGGTAAATGACAGGATGTCGAAAGCAGGGAACCGATTGGGGCAATGGAAGGACAAGTTGTTCGGGCGCAAGAGTCACGAGCTGCTTGTCTTCTGCTTCTTTCTTGCCGTATCGTTCGGCTTCTGGATTCTCCAGGCATTGAACGAAACGTTGGTGCGCGAGGTGAACGTCAGGCTGGAGCTGGAAAATGTACCATCCGACGTCGTCATCATCGACTCGATACCCCCCGCCCTCAGCGTCACCTTGCAGAACAGAGGCCTTGCCCTCGCCCGACACAGCTTCTCCACCCTCTTCCGCCCCAATCGCCTGAAGATAGACTTCACCAAATACGACACGGGGAAGAACGATGCTGAGGTCTATATCGCAACCTCGGAAATACAACGGATGCTGGGACATATCTTTGTGACATCCATGAAGATACAGTCCATCAGACCCGACACGATTCGCTTCACCTACAATCACGGGCTTTCGCGAAAGCTACCGGTAAAGTTTGCCGGCAACATCAAGGCACATGGACAGAACTACATCCAGAGCATTCTCGTGGAACCCGATTCCGTCAAAGTGTTCGCTCCGGCCGAGGTGCTCGACACGATGCTTGCCGTCTATACTGAACCTTTCCACCTCGATGGACTTCACGAGACCGGCAGCTACGCAGTTCCCCTGCGTCATCAAAAGCTTCTGAAATATGACCCTTCGGTGGTTAACGTCAAGGTTGGAGTCGGATATTACACGGAAAAGACCGTCAAAGTACCCATCATCGGGCTGAACTTCCCCGCAGAAAAGAAGCTTCGGACCTTCCCTGCCTGGGCCAACATCACGTTCAGGATTGAATCAGGACGCTATAACAAGATTACGTCCGAAGACTTTGTGCTGGCCACGACCTACGAGGAATTGCTGCAGGAAACGGAAAGCAGCAAGCTCACCCTTCGCTTGAAGAACCTGCCAGAGGGGGTCTCGAACGTCAGGATATCGCCTCGGGAAGTTGACTATCTCATAGAACAGGCCGTTCCTGAAAGTTGAAAGGTTAAAGGGTTAAAAGTTGAAAAATTAAAAGGTTTATTAATCATGACGATAGGCATCACCGGAAGCATTGGCAGCGGAAAGAGCTACATATCCGCCATCTTGCGGGAGAAGTTCGGTATTCCCGTCTATGATTGCGACAAGGAAGCCAAGCGGCTGACCGCATCAAACGAAGAGATCCGACAGAAACTCATCTCTCTCGTTGGCCCCGAAGTGTTCGACGCAGAAACTCTCAACAAGCAACTCCTTGCCGATTATCTCTTTGCCGACGTCGAGAATGCAAGCCAGGTGAACGCCATCATCCATCCTGTCGTCCTCGAGGACTTCAAGAAATGGCAGAAGGAACAGCGGGACAAGTCAATGGTTGGCTTGGAGAGTGCCATCCTCTTCGAGAGCGGCTTCAATGAAGCAGCAGACTATGTCCTCTTCGTCGATGCTCCCGAAGAAGTCCGCCTCCGTAGGGCAATGCTTCGCGACACAGCCTCCGAAGCCCAAATCCGCTCACGGATGGGAATGCAACAACCTGAACTTCATCGTCACCAAGCTGATTTCATCATCGTCAACGACACTCCTGATGACACAAAATTACAGGAACAATTGGCTGCCGCACTTCGCAAAATCGAAAACAATTAAATAGTTCAATCGTAAATAAATTGAAGTCCGCGACTGCAATCGCGCCTTTTTTTCTAAAAGAATCAAAGAAATCGTAAATCATTAAATAGTAAACAAAAAGATGCTCGAAACAATTTTAGCAATCTCCGGAAAGCCCGGACTCTACCGACTCGTATCGCGAGGCAACCGCAGCCTCATCGTTGAAACCCTCGACGCGCAGAAGAAGCGCTTCCCCGCCTTCGCTGCAGACAAAGTCATCTCCCTGGCAGACATCGCCATGTACACTGACGAAAAAGAAGTACCCCTCCGCGAGGTCTTGAACAACATCAAGGCAAAGGAAAGCGGCAAGACCACTTCCATCGACTATCGCAAGGCATCGAAGGACGAACTCTACAGCTATCTGGGCGAAGTCCTGCCCAATTTCGATGGCGACCGCATCTACCAGAGCGACATCAAGAAACTCATTCAGTGGTATAACATCCTCATTGAAAATGGTTTGACCGACTTTGATGAAGCACTACAGGAAACTCAAGGCGACAACATCGACGACAGAAAGTAAAGAGAGAAGACAAGAAAGTAAACGCAAGAAGGGTATGTCAGAATGAAATGACATACCCTTCTTGTTTACTCCGAACTCAAGTCGAACTTCCAGTACTCTCCAAAGAAAACTCCAGTACTCTCCAGAGAAAACTCCAGTACTCACACGAGAGTACTGGAGTTTTCTTACGTAGGTACTGGAATATTGACGTGAGGATTGCGACGTAGACACATCCTCTTCTTTATATGATTCAACATCAAGTCCGATTCCAAGTGCTCTCAGGAAAGTGACAGTCTCGAAGTTTTCTTGTTCTTCGTATTTGCCAATAAAGACTCCAGCATGGGGAGCATTCGGTTCAGTTGACCGCACTGTATCATGAAGTTCCAAAACGGCTCGAACTTCTTCCAGCCGCCCATGTAGAACAAATGAGCCAGCTGCTGCTTCAGATTGTCATGGCCAAAGCTGGCACGAAAGATGTTGCTCCAGGAATAGAATTCTTTATAGGCCCAGTCGTAGCCTTGTTTCAGTTCGTCGGCAGAAAGCCCGATGGTCTTATAAACCACGGTTCGCGTGTCGTACTTGCTCCAGTCGTAGGAGGTAATACGCCCGTCGAGCTCCATCTGTTGGAACAGGCGCGTGCCGGGATAGGGTGTGAGAATATGGAAGGTAGCCGTGGTGATGCTGTGTTCGATGCCCCACTCCACAGTGCGACGGAACACATCCTTGTCATCATAGTCAAGGCCAAACACAAAGCTGCCGTTAATCATGATGCCCAGACTATGCAGTCGCTCAACGGCTGCCACATAGTCCTTCGAAAGATTTTGCAGTTTGTTGCTGCTGCGCAGGTTCTCTGGCGAGAAGGTCTCGAAGCCGAGAAAGATGCTACGGAGCCCAGCCTCGGCGGCTTTCTCTATCAGGTCACCTTTCAGCACAGAGGCAATCGTGGCTGCACTCTGGAAGACGCGTCCCATGCCACGCATACCCTCAAACAGCTCCTCCGCAAAACGTGGACTGCCCAGCAGGTGGTCGTCAAGGAAATAGAGGTGACGGCCTGGCAGTCGGTCAATCTCGGCCAAGGCATCGTCAATGCGTTGCGTGTAGAACGACTTTCCCTCGCCGTAGAACGCATCCTTATAGCAAAAGTCGCAGTGGTGTGGACAGCCGCGGGACACTACGAGCGAATTGGGAACAAAGTATTTCTCTCGCTTGATGAGGTCACGTCTGACGGGCGGGATGTGCTCGATAGAACGCCAACGGGCCACATAGCGTTTTTGCGGATTTCCGGCGCGCAAGTCAGCTACAAAGCGGGAAAAAGCCTCCTCGCCAGGACCCAGAAGGATAGTATCGGCATGCCGGGCTGCTTCGTCGGGCAGCGACGTGACATGCAGGCCGCCCATGACCACGTAGACGCCTTTCTGCCGATAGTGGTCGGCAATGCTATAGGCACGGTAGGCATTAGTCACGTACACTTGTATGCACACCAAGTCCGGCTCATCGTCGAGCGTCAGCCGCTCCACATGCTGATCAACAATCTCCACTTCATCGTCATCGCAGAAGTAGGCAGCCAACGTGGCGAGTCCTAACGGTGGGAACAGCGAGTACTTGATGGGACGCCAATAGGGGCTCTCGGCTTCCTGCAACGAAGGCAGAATCATCTTTACTTTCATATCCTTAGTTAATCAGATTCTATGATTTCTACGATAGCCAGGCAGGTAACTGGCGGCCCCGACAGCTCAGAAGAGATAGACCTTTACGTCTTTTGCCGCGCCAGGTGTACCCTGTTCAGCCCGTGGCAGGTATTCAATGCCCGTTATCGTCTGCTCGGAGCCGAGGTCGATAACCAACAGGTGCGGTAAATCCGTGCCCTTGACGGTCTGCCAGTAAGTACTCTCCTGCAAGTCGAAAACCTTATCGCCCAGGTGGTTTCCGTTCTCTTCCTCCGAGTCGGCGTACTTCACCGTCCAAGGCTCACGGCTGATGCGCTTGCCTTTGCTGCCAAGGGCATAAAGCTCTGCAATGGCCGTGACGTCGTCTTTCTGCTGTGTGCTCAGCACCTCGATGGCAAGATAGCGGCCTTTTCCGGGCGAAGCAAACTTGAGCGTCTGCCAGCCATTGCCAGCCTTCAACGCTCCCTCGAAGGCGGGTTGTCTTGAGTTGAGGTCGGGCTTGTCGCCTGGGTTGTTGTGCTTAATGGTCTTCTCCAATTGCAATTTATTCAACTCGGGCTCTGCCTGTCCCCAAACGACGCGTTCGCTGGGGCCCACAATGTCGAGGACTATCACCTCGTTCCTTCCTTTCTTGAGCCAGCAACCGGGGACGTAGAGTGTCTGCTGCGGTCCAATCGACCAGATGCGTCCCATGGCATGACCGTTTACCCAAACTTGTCCTTTGCCCCACTTCTCGAAGTTGAGGAATGTGTCGCCCACCTTCTTCAGGTCAAAGTAGCCGCGATAGTAGCCGCGACCGAAGATGAGGTCTTCGCTGTCCCTGGCATAACGCATGGTGCGGCCGATGCGCATCATGCTGATGGACTCGCGAGTGTTAGGCTTCTCCTTCTGCCACTCAAATGCTCTGACAGCTACCTCGTAGTCATCAGGGATGCGCATGTTCTCCCACATCGTCGGGGTGTATACAATCTCCGTTCCGTCGATGCCGAAATGTGACTTCACGTTGACCGTGATAGTAGGTTTGCTGACTAATCCTTTAAAGTCCTTGATGGCTCGACCAAAGTTGATGCGCCCCATTCCTTCAACGAGGATTTGCAGTTCCTGCCCCCGACTGACAGGTGGCAAGGAGAGCGACTTCTCGTTTTTCACGCGGTCAATCTTGCCGATGTACTTGCCGTCGATAAAGACTTGTGCAAAGTCGTGAGCGTCAATCGTGAGCGTTGCAGCCCAATCCGATTCTTCCGGCTTCGAAATCTCAGGCAGACGGGTACTATAGAGCATAGCTCCCCATCCCATGTCGAGTTCTTCAAATGTCAGGGGTGCACCAACGGTACGGAGATCTTGATCATGATCAACATAGTACCTAAAGTCGAAACCATTATAGAGCGGGGCGAACTCTGTCAGCTCAAACTTAGGAACGGTAATGATGGGCATAGGAGCCTTGGGGACAACTGGCATCTTCTTGCCGTCGTTATACTTCTCCATCATCTTGCGGAGCTCCCAGAACTTTGGCGTAGGAAGGCCCCATTCGTTGATGGGAGCATCGTAGTCGTAGGAGGTGACATCGGGCGCAAAGCCAGGGCTGTTGGCTCCTGCCCAATGGCCGAAGGAGGTGCCGCCATGGGTCATGTAGAGCGAGAAGCTGATGCCTTTGCTAAGCATCTCGTCCAAGCCTTCCACCATATCCTTTGCCGGTCGTGTCTCATGCTGAGCGCCCCATTTGTCGAACCAGCCGCTCCAGAACTCGGAGCACATCTTGGGAGCATCAGGGCGCAGCTCGCCAAGACGGCGGAACTGTTGGTCGATATTGGCACCCGTTCCGAAGTTCATCGTCCAAGTCAAATCGTCCAGACCGTTCTTCTCGAAGTTCGATGCCCAATCGCATTGAAACAAGAGCAGACCCTCCGGACCCTCTCCCTGCCTCTCCCTTGTAGGGAGAGGAGTAGTTACAACATCAGGGGCTTTGGTATCTTCTCCTCTCCCTATAAGGGAGAGGTCGGGAGAGGGTCTGTATATTTCTCTCAACATATCTCTTATCTCGCTGACGTAGGGTTTGTCCTCGCCATACGAGCCGTATTCGTTCTCCACCTGCATCATGATGATGGGACCGCCGTTCTGTATCGTCAGGGGACGGAGTTGCTCGCCCACCTTCTCCTCGAACAGCTTGACGCGCTCCAGAAAGTAAGGGTCGCGCTCGCGCAACTTGATGTCCTTCTTCTTCAAGAGCCACCAGGGCAGGCCGCCCATTTCCCATTCGGCACAGACATACGGGCCGGGGCGGACAATGACATACATGCCGTTCTTCTGCGCCAAGCGGCAGAACTCGGCCACATCGCAGTTGTCGGTGAAGTCGAACTGCCCTTCCCGTTGCTCGTGAATGTTCCAGAAGATGTAGATGCAGACGGTGTTCATGCCCAATGCCTTGCACATCCGGATGCGATGCTCCCAATATGGACGCGGAATGCGAGGATAATGCACCTCGGCAGCCTTTACAATGAAGGGCTGACCGTTCAGGAGGAAAGTCTTATTGCCAATGGTAAAATCTCCTGCAACGATACTTGCAGAGAACAGCAACAAGACAATGATTGCCAGGAGTTTGATTGGTTTCATAGTATGATAGCTTTAAGGTTTCTTCTCAAGCAAGACGACGTTCTCCACATGTTGTGTATGGGGGAACATGTCGACTGGCTGGATGCGTTTCACATCGTAATGTTCGCCAAGAAGCGCAAGGTCGCGAGCCTGCGTGGCTGGATTGCAACTGACATAGACGATGCGCTGCGGGTCGGCAAAGAGAATGGCATCGATGACGTCGCCGTGCATTCCGGCACGTGGCGGGTCGGTGATGATGACATCGGGCTTGCCGTGACGCTCGATGAAACCGCGTACCAGAATGTCCTTCATGTCGCCCGCAAAGAACTCAGTATTCCCGATTCCATTTATCTCTGAATTCACCTTGGCATCCTCGATGGCCTCGGGGACGTATTCTATCCCAATGACTTTCCTGGCCCCGGCTGCCACGAAGTTGGCAATCGTGCCCGTTCCCGTGTAGAGGTCGTAAACAAGTTCCTCGCCCGTGAGCCCTGCAAACTCGCGCGCTACCTTATATAATATATAGGCCTGCTCAGTGTTGGTCTGGTAGAAACTCTTCGGCCCTACCTTGAAGCGAAGGCTCTCCATCTCGAGGAAGATATGGTCTGTGCCGCTGAAGAGCTGCACGTCGAGGTCACCAATGGTGTCGTTGAACTTCTCATTATTTACCCATAGCAGGCTCGACACATCGGGGAACTCGTCGTGCATCCACCGCATCATCTCCATGGCCTGCTCTCTGAGCTGGTCGGCAGAAAGCGTATCGAAAGGCGCAAAGCAGAATTGCATCAGCACCATCAGCTCGCCTGTGTTGGAGAGGCGTATCATCATGTTTCGCAAGAGGCCACGATGCTCGCGGGCATTGAAAAAGGTGAGGCCGTGCTCGTAGGCATACGCCTGGGCTCCGTTGCGCAGCCGGTTGTTGATGTCCTCCATGAGGCGGCACTCCGTGATGGGCAGTATCTTGTCGAACGCACCCGACGTGTGGAAGCCGACAGCACCGGGCTGCTCGAACTTCTTGCCCGAACGTATCTCATCCTCGGTGAGCCATATCTTGTCGGCAAACCCGAATTCAAGCTTGTTGCGGTAGCACTGGATTTTTTCCGAACCAAGAATGGGGCTGCATTCCGGCAAAGGAATCTTGCCGATGCGCTCCAGGTTGTCCATCACTTGCTTCTGCTTGTATCGCAGCTGCTCCTCGTAGGGAAGTATCTGCCACTTGCATCCTCCGCACACTCCGTAATGCGGGCAGAAAGGTTCCGCACGGCATTCACTCTTCTTGTGGACAGCCGTGCAAAGGGCTTCGGCATAATGGTGCTTCTTGCGCGTAACACGCAAATCGACCACGTCGCCCGGCACGACATACGGAACGAAGACTACCAAGTCGTCTATCCTAACAAGGGCTTTTCCCTCAGCCGCAACATCTTGTATCGTTACGTCCTTGTAAATAGGCAATTCTTTCTTTTTTCTCGACATATTAAATGCTGTTTCTTGTGTTTGCGAATGCAAATTTAAGCATTTTCTCATAATTTTCCATATTTTCTTTGCTTTAATGAAGAAAATAGAATATCTTTGCAAAATTGTAAATCATTTAATACAAAGATATATAACATTATGAGTCAAAAACGTGTTTACACCTTCGGCAACGGACAAGCAGAAGGTAACGCGCAGATGCGCGAACAGCTGGGCGGCAAGGGTGCCAACCTGGCGGAGATGAACCTCATCGGTGTTCCTGTGCCTCCAGGCTTCACCATCACGACCGACGTATGCAATGAGTATTACGAGGTGGGACAGGAGAAGATTATGCAGTTGCTCAACGACGATGTCATGGCTGCTGTAGCCCATATCGAGAAACTGATGAACTCCAAGTTCGGCGACGCACAGAACCCGCTACTCGTCAGCGTTCGTTCCGGTGCCCGCGCCTCAATGCCTGGCATGATGGACACCATCCTCAACCTCGGCCTCAACGATGAGGTGGCTGAAGGAATGGTCAAGAAGACCGGCAACCCCCACTTCGTCTATGACAGCTACCGCCGTTTTGTTCAGATGTACGGCGACGTTGTACTCGAACTGAAGCCTGCCAACAAGACCGACATTGACCCGTTCGAGGAAATCATCGAGCAGGTGAAGGCCATCCGTGGCGTCAAGCTCGACAAGGACCTCAGCGTAGAGGAACTCAAGGAGCTGGTGGTTAGATTCAAGAAAGCGATTAAGGAACGTACCGGAAAAGACTTTCCGAGCGACCCGATAGAGCAGCTTTGGGGAGCCATCTGCGCCGTCTTCCGCAGCTGGATGAACGAGCGTGCCATACTCTACCGCAAGATGGAAGGCATACCCGACGAATGGGGCACAGCCGTCAGCGTCATGGCAATGGTGTTCGGCAACATGGGCGACACCTCTGCTACTGGCGTATGCTTCAGCCGCGACGCCGCTAATGGCGAGAACCTCTTCAACGGCGAGTATCTTGTAAATGCTCAGGGCGAAGACGTCGTAGCAGGCATCCGCACACCTCAGCAAATCACTAAGGTCGGCTCTCAGCGCTGGGCTGAACGTGCTGGCATCAGCGATGGCGAGCGCGTCGTGAAGTATCCTTCTATGGAAGAGGCTATGCCCGAGATTTACAAGCAACTTGACGAGATTCAGAACAAGCTCGAGGAGCACTACCGCGACATGCAGGACATGGAGTTCACCGTACAGGAAGGCAAGCTCTGGTTCCTGCAGACACGTAACGGCAAGCGCACCGGCGCTGCCATGGTCAAAATTGCTATGGACCTCCTCCACGAAGGCAAAATCGACGAGAGAACAGCCATCCTCCGTTGCGAACCGCAGAAGCTCGACGAACTGCTGCACCCCGTCTTCGACAAGAAGGCTTTGGCCAATGCCAAGGTCATCGCACAGGGTCTGCCCGCATCTCCAGGTGCTGGCTGCGGACAGATTGTCTTCCACGCCGACGACGCACAGGCTTGGCACAACGATGGCCATAAGGTTGTGCTTGTCCGCATTGAGACGTCTCCCGAAGACCTTGCAGGCATGAGCGCTGCAGAAGGCATCCTCACCGCTCGCGGCGGCATGACTTCCCACGCAGCAGTCGTGGCTCGCGGCATGGGCAAGTGCTGCGTCTCTGGCGTAGGCTCACTGAATGTTGACTACAAGGCAAAGACCGTCGAAATAGACGGCGTTGTTTATAAGGAAGGAGACTACATCTCTATCAACGGCACAACAGGTCAGGTTTACGCCGGCGAAGTTCCCACGAAGGCTGCAGAACTCAGCGGCGACTTCAAGGAACTGATGGACCTCTGCGACAAGTACACCAAGCTGCAGGTTCGCACCAATGCCGACACGCCTCACGATGCTGAGGTGGCTCGTGCTTTCGGTGCAAAGGGCATTGGTCTGACCCGTACCGAACACATGTTCTTCGACGACCAGAAGATTATTGCCATGCGTCAGATGATTCTCGCCGACACAGTTGAAGGCCGCGAGAAGGCTCTTGCCAAGCTCCTACCCTACCAGAAGGCTGACTTCTACGGCATTCTGAAGGCAATGAACGGACTGCCCGTGAACATCCGCCTGCTTGACCCGCCATTGCACGAGTTCGTGCCCCACGATGAAGCAGGACAGCAGACGATGGCCAAGGAGATGGGCGTTGACCTCGCTACCATCAAACGTCGAGTGGAGAGCCTTGCCGAGAACAACCCGATGCTCGGTCATCGTGGTTGCCGTCTGGGCATCACATTCCCCGAAATCACAGCCATGCAGACGCGTGCCATCCTCAGTGCAGCTTGCGAGCTGAAGAAGGAAGGCTTCGACCCGAAGCCCGAAATCATGGTGCCCCTCATTGGTATTCTCTACGAGCTGAAGCAGCAGAAGGCCATCATCCAGAAGGTTGCTGACGAGGTCTTCGAGGAGTATGGCGTGAAGGTTGACTTCGAGATTGGTACGATGATTGAAATACCTCGTGCCGCCCTCACTGCTGACCGCATTGCCACCGAAGCTGAGTACTTCTCCTTCGGCACCAATGACCTCACTCAGATGACCTTCGGTTACAGCCGCGACGACATTGCAAGCTTCCTGCCCGCATACCTTGAGAAGAAGATTCTGAAGGTCGATCCCTTCCAGGTTCTCGACCAGAACGGCGTCGGCAAGCTCGTGAAGTATGCCGTTGAGAAGGGTCGCGAGGTACGTCCAACCCTTCGTTGCGGCATCTGCGGCGAACATGGAGGCGAACCCAGCTCCGTTAAGTTCTGCGCTAAGATCGGCCTCAACTACGCTTCTTGCTCACCATTCCGTGTGCCCATTGCACGCCTCGCTGCCGCGCAGGGCGCTCTCGAATGTGAATAATTTTCGGATTTTTGAGATACATAAAAACGCAAGTGCTTGATAACAAAGCACTTGCGTTTTTTGTATCTCTCCTAAAACGTGTTTTTTCGGGAAACATTTCTGAAACTACAA
>JAFUGG010000039.1 GCA_017469525.1 Bacteroidaceae bacterium
CAGCTCTCCGACGGCATCGATGATTTCGGCAAAGGTGAGAGACCCCTCTAAATCTCCCCTTAAAGGGGAGACTTTCTCCCTCCCTTTAAGGGAGGGTAGGGGAGGGTCCATCCGCCACTCAAACCTTATCTCCTGACTGGTTCCGTGTGTCCCGATGCGCTCCGCAGTAATGGTCAATGTTGAATGGTCAATGGTCAATGTTCTCGTCAGCTTCCCTTCCTTCCATTTCTTGGAGTTGCCCACGAGACAATACCATGTGCAGCTGCCCTTCGAGGCGAAGTTTTCCTGATACTCCACAGGGCATGCCGGCTCCAGGAGGAACACTTCGATGAGAGCTCCGGACCCCTCGGACCCACCCAAACCCTCCCTTAAAGGGAGGGCTTCCTTTGCTGTGACATCGCCTGAGTCCTCCCCCTTTACGGGGGAGTTAGAGGGGGTCTTCTTCCTGAAATGCAGTCTCGCCTGTATGACTCGCGTGTTGTTGAAGACCATGAGGCTGCCTTCGGGCAGCAATGAAGGCAGCGAGCGGAACTTTGTCTCGCTGATTTGTCCTTTGTCATAGATGAGCAACTTGCTCGCGTCTCGCTCGGGCAAGGGGAACTTCGCTATGCGGTCTTCGGGCAAAGCGTAGTCGTAATCGCGTATTTGAATGTGCTTCGTGTCCATAAAACGGCTGCAAAATTACAAAGAAAATAAGAATTAAGAAAGAAGTTCGAAGAATTAAGACGCAAAATGTCTCACTGTGTGTCTTTTTTTGCTATCTTTGCAACAGATTTAGCTAACAAACAAAACTTAATAACTCATCATTTTATGAAACTTACAGGAAGAAGAGAAAGTACAAACGTCGACGACCGTCGTGGCATGACGGCGGCTAAGGCTGGGGGCGTCGGCATAGTAGGCATCATCATTGCCCTCGTTATGACATTCATGTCGAAGGGTAGTCTGAACCTGACCGACATCATCAGCTTGGCACCAAGCATGATGGGAAATGTGACCGAGCAGGCAGAGGGCGGACGCGAGTTCACGGAGGAAGAACAGGCACTCGCCACGTTCTCCAAGCAGATTCTTGCGGGCACGGAGGACGTCTGGGCAGAGGAGTTCAAGAAACTCGGCCGCACCTATGAGCCGCCGAAGATGGTGCTCTATACGGGCGCAGTGCAGACCGGCTGCGGCAACGGCTCGGCAAGCATGGGCCCCTTCTATTGCTCGGCCGACCAGTGCCTCTACATCGACCTCTCCTTCTTCACGTCGATGAAGCAACAGCTCGGTGCCGATGGTGACTTTGCCTATGCCTATGTCATTGCTCACGAAGTGGGGCACCATGTGGAGTATCTGCTCGGAACGCTCGGAAAGGTGCACCAGCAGATGTCGCGCCTCAGCGAGGCTGAGGCCAACAAGCTGAGTGTCCGCCTCGAACTCCTGGCCGACTTCTATGCAGGCGTCTGGGCTTACCACGACAACAAGATGTTCGGCAGCATCGAGGACGGCGACCTCGAAGAGGCCATCCGTTGTGCTCAGGTCATCGGCGACAACTACCTTCAGGAGAAAGCCCGCGGCTATTCCCAGCCCGAGACCTTCACTCATGGCACCTCCAAGCAACGCATGAAGTGGCTGAAGCTTGGCCTCGAGACCGGTGACATCCGCCGAGGCACAACCTTCCAGTGCAGCGACGCTGAACTGTAAGCCGACATTCCCTTATGAAGATAGGCGATAAGGTGCGCTTCCTCTCCGAGGTGGGAGGAGGCACGGTGAGTGGCTTCCAAGGGAAGAACATCGTCCTCGTTGAGGATGAAGACGGCTTCGAAATACCGATGCTAATGCAGGATGTCGTTGTCGTGGGCAACGAAGAATACGACAGCGGAAAGGTTCATACAATAGAAAGGGACAAGCCTCTGCCCGGTTCTCCCATTAAGGCAAGGGAACCTGAAGAGCCTGAGGAGAAGCCGATAACGTTCAACCCCAAGCCCCTCGAACGCAGGGAAGGCGAGCGGCTCAACCTTTATCTGTCATTCTTGCCCGATGAGGTGAAGGAAATCTCCAGCACGGGCTTCGAGTCCTACCTCGTCAACGACAGCAACTACTACATGCAAGTCTCCCTGATGAGCGCGGAGGGAGCCGCTTGGCGACTGCGTTTCTCGGGCATCATAGAACCCAACAGCAAGCTTTTCGTCGAGGCTTTCGACCGCTCGCAGGTCAACGATTTGGAGCGCCTTTGCGTGCAAGCTATCGCTTGGAAGCAGGATAAACCCTTCTCCCTCAAGCCCGCAATAACAACAGAACTTCGCCTAAACCTGACGAAGTTCTATAAACTGCACGTCTTCCAACCCAATGAGTTCTTCAATGAGCCCAATTGGACGGAAGACGTTATAAGGGATGACAAGCCCGTTCGGAGCGCTTGGTCAATCCAGGAGCCGTAGTAGTGAGAGGTTAGAGGTTAGGAGTAAAAAAGTTAGAGGTTAGTGGCGAGAGGTTAGAGAGCACTTTGGGGCTGTTATCAACGCTCAAATCAATTCTCTTACCTCTAACCACTAACCTCTAACCACTCGTAGTTCCTAAGGTTCAGCTCTTGGTGTCGCCGAACTTTGTGTCGGTGTGCATGCGGCGCATTGCTGCGTCGTCCTGGCGCGGACATATCATGAGGAACTCTCCTTCTTCTGCGATGACATAGTCTTTCAGCCCTTTTATGACGGCTGTGTGGCCTTCCGGCATGCGTATGATGTTGCCCGAACATTCGTATAGATACGCGTTGGTGCCCAGCAGGACATTGCCTTCGGCGTCGCTCGGAGCGTCCTTGCCGATGCTTGCCCACGTGCCGATGTCGGCCCAGCCGAAGTGTCCGCGCTGCACATAGACGTGCTCGCTGCGCTCCAGGATGCTGACGTCCATGTTGTAGTTGGGCAGCACGTTGAAGCTCTCGGGCACCAGTTTCGGGTCGGCACTCTCGGCTTCTGCCATCATGCGGGGTATCTCGATGCGATACTCAGGCACGAGCATGAACAGATTGTCCAGCATGACGCGACTGCTGAAGCACAGCAAACCGGTGTTCCAAAGGAAGTTGCCCTCCTGCATGAATATATTGGCGAACTCGTCGTTGGGCTTCTCGGTGAACGACTTGACGGGGAAGATGTCGTGACTGAGCGGCTTGTCGTCGTTCATCTGGATATATCCGTAGCCCGTCTCAGGTCGTGAAGGCGTAATGCCCATCACGAGGAGTCCGTCGTTCTCGCTGGCAAAGTCGAGTCCGTCAAGCACGTCCTGCCGGTACTCCTCCTCCTTCAGGATAATCTGGTCGGAAGGTGTGACGAACAGGACAGACTCGGGATTCTGCTTCGCGATGAACACTGAGCCCCATGCCACAGCAGCCAGCGTGCCTCGGCGCAGCGGTTCTTCCAGGATGTGCATGTCGTCCACCTCGGGCAACTGTTCATAGACAAGCGGCAGGTACGCCACGTTCGTGCTGACGTAGATATGCGACGGGTCGATGAACTTAGCGACTCTGTCGTACGTCTGCTGCAGCAAAGTGCGCCCCGTGCCAAAGAGGTCGAGGAACTGCTTGGGCTTTACCGTGCGGCTGATAGGCCAGAGACGACTGCCGTTGCCTCCAGCCAGGATGAGGCAATACTTGTTGTCTGCCATGAGATGTGTTAGCGAAGTTTCTTAATGACGGGCAGCAGCAGGTTCTCCATCACCTCGTAGCCCTTGGCGTTGGGGTGTACTCCGGGATTGTCGTTAGCCAGTTCTGCCTTCATGGCTGTGCCTTCGTCATTCACCATTGCGCTGAAGTAATCGACGTACGGAATCTTGTTCGCCTTGGCATAAGCCTTGATGCGAGCGTTGAGGCTGCGTATCTTGTCCATGCTGTCAGTAATGCTCGGACGCCAACTGAAGCCTCCGGCAGGGAGACAGCTGGTCAGGATGACCTTGCACTTATGGTAGCGAGCCAGCTCGACCATCGAGAGGACATTGCCGTAGGTCAGGTCCTCGTTGTACGCTCCGGTGTTCTCGGCGATGTCGTTTGTACCATAGTTGATGACCACGACCTTGGGCTGAAGATTGATGACATCCTCGCGGAAGCGGAGCAGGAACTGGTAGCTGGTCTGTCCGCCAATGCCTCTGCCGATGAGATTGTTGTCCTTGAAGAAGTCGGGACGTGTGCCTGGCCAGCCATCGGTGATGGAGTTTCCCATCAGTACGACGCGCTTCTCGCCCTTGGCAGGAGCGCCGAGTTCCTTGTTGGAGCCAGCGTAACGCTTCCAGTTGGCGAAGTCATGTTTCTGTGCTTGTATGCCGAGGGCGATGCTGAGCAGTGCCACGGCGGTGATGATTCTTGCTTTCATGATGCTGGGTTTAATGGGGTTGATGGGTTTAATGAGCATTTTGGGAGGTCAGAAGGCCTTCCGAATGCTTTCGGCAATCTGCTCGAATTCCTCGGGAGAGAGCTGGAGATGCGGGTTCGTGAAGCGCATGTCGGCCTCGCTCTGCATGGGGACGAGGTGGATGTGGGCGTGTGGCACTTCCAGTCCGAGCACGCATTGTCCGACCTTCACGCAGGGGATGGCTTTTTTGATGGCGCGTGCCACCTTCTTTGCAAACACTTGAAGCCCTGCAAGCTCGTCGTCCTCGAGGTCGAAGATATAGTCCACTTCTCGCTTGGGAATCACGAGGGTGTGGCCTTTCTGCAAGGGACTGATGTCGAGGAAAGCGTAGTAACGGTCGTCCTCAGCAATCTTGTAGCTGGGAATCTCGCCAGCCACGATACGGGAGAATATACTTGCCATAATGATATCTGGAGTTATAAGTGAAGTTAAAAGGGGAGTTAACTCACTTCGCTCGTGGAAGTTAATTCGCTATGTTCATGGACGATAGCCTCTTTTGTGCCATGTTGTGTTGTCCAGCACGAAGTGCTTAACTTCCGTTTTTACTTCCTATTTTACTTCCATGAGCAACGTGAATTTACTTCATTCAATCAAAGTTGATACTCATCACCTCGAGCTGAATGGTGCCTTGAGGCACTTTGATTTCGGCGATGTCGCCCACCTTCTTGCCCAGGAGTCCCTTGGCGATGGGGGTTTCCACGCTTATCTTTCCGCTGCGGAGGTCAGCCTCCGTGGCGCTGACAATGGTGTATTTCATCGTCATCTTGTTCTTCACGTTGCGCAGTTCGACTGTGGAGAGAATCTGAACCGTCGAGGTGTCGAGGTGTGTCGTGTCAATAATCTTTGCCTCGATAATAGTCTTCTTGAGCATGGCAATCTCTGTCTCGAGCTTGCTCTGGTGTTCCTTGGCAGCATCATATTCAGCATTCTCCGACAGATCTCCCTTGTCGCGTGCCTCTGCGATGGCAGCGCTTGCGGCGGGACGGTCGATGCTTTCCATGTGCTGCAGCTTTGCTACGAGCTCGTCGTAGCCCTTTTGTGTCATGTAAGCCATTTAATTTGTTTATGTTTTTAGTTATACATTATCTATATATATAGTATGTTGGCTTCTGTCAAAAGACGCGAAAAAAAATAAGAATCCCGACTGTTCGAGTCGGAACCCTTGCCCTTTTCTCTTTTTATGTTAGCCGTTTGCAAAGTTAGGGATTATTTCCTAAACTGCAAACTTTTTACAAGAAAAATTCACCTCTTTGCACATTTTTCTTGACCTTTTGGCGAGCTTGTCGACCATTTTCGGCTTGAAATCTGACAAAAGTCGATGCTTATCGTCGCAATCTGTACTTGCCTCCGACGAGCATCTGAACAGCCCCCTTCATCTCGAGCGAAAAGAGGAGGCTGGAGAGTTGTCCGACGGGGATGTTCGTCTCGACGGCAAGGACGTTGATTTGCTTGCTGTCGGCCTTTGCAAGTGCCTGCACGACAAGCTGTTCCTCGGCAGTATAGTCGTTGGCGAACAGCTCTTGCTGTATGCCTTCGGAGAGTTGTTTCTGATGTTTGACATCGTCGGCCCATCCCATCTCCAGGCAGAAGTCTTCGGCTCCGGTGAGCAGTGTAGCTTTGTTCCCAAAGATGAGCTTGTTGCACCCAGCCGAGTAGGTGTCGAAGGCGCGGCCAGGGAAGGCCCACACCTGCCTGTCGTAGCTGATGGCGATGTCTGCGGTGATGAGGGAACCGCCCTTCGTTGCACTCTCCACCACGACGACGGTGTCGGCCATGCCTGCCACGATGCGGTTGCGCTGCACAAAGTTTCGCTTGTCAATCGGCGTGCCCGACATGTACTCCGTCAGCAGGCCGCCTTGGCCGAGCATTTGCTTTGCTGTGTCCCGATGAAAACGCGGATAGATTTGGTCGAGGCCGTGGGCCAGCACGCCGACCGTCTCCATCCCTTCTTCCAGAGCCGCCCGATGGCAGTTGACATCCACGCCGTAAGCCAGTCCGCTCACTACCAGAGCATCGGGGCAAAGCTGCCTGAGGTCGCGGACGAAGCGTCGGCAGAGGTCTTTTCCGTAGGCCGTAATCTGTCGTGTACCCACCATGCTGACCACGTGCTTCGCGTTGAGGTTGGCCGTGCCGCGATAGTAGAGTAGGAGAGGGGCATCATTGCAGTCGCGTAGCCGCTGCGGATAGTCTTCGTCGTTCAAGCCCAGGCACCTGATTCTCCCCTTCCGGCAGAACTCAAGCTCCTGTTCTGCCCGAGGAAGGAAAGTGTCAAAATGCCCCATTCCATCGAGTATTTTTATGTTTGATGATGGCAAGACTTGCTTCAGGTCCTTGCGGTTTTCGTAGATGGCAGAAGCTGATCCAAGCTCCTGAATAAGCAGGCGCAGGTTCGTCAGGCTCAGCGATGGCATCTGCGAGAGTGCCATCATGTATAAAGTCTCTTGGTCGGTCATAATCTTAATCAATAAGAGCCTCTCCCAACCCTCCCCTAAAGGGAAGGGCTAAGTCTCTCCCCTTAGGGGGAGATTTAGAGGAGGCCAAGTTTCTCCTCCAGTTCGGGGCATCGGCTGAGCTTGCCTGCGACGAGGCAGACGACGTCCACCTTGCCTCGGGCTGCCAGCTTCATGTCGCTGGCGCGGTAGATGTCCTGATGGAAGACATAGCGGACGCCCTCCTGACTTATCCTGAGGCAGGAGAGGAACTCGTCGCGGCTGCGGAGCGGCGTCTTGTAGTCAATCGTGATGCGCGCCACGACGGAGACGATGTCCTGCTCCAGCATCTCGGCAAAGCTGATGCCTGCCTCGAGTAGGAACTCATGGCGGGTGTGCTCCATATAGTGCTGATAGTTAGCATTGTTGACGATGCCCTCCATGTCGCACTCATAGTCGCGCACCTTCATGCGGAGTTGGTAAGCGTAGTTCATATCAGTGTTCGTTTGTCGTTTCCTAATGTCATGTTTGCCGATGCCGCGTGTGGCGTTGCGTTTTCCCATGCGTGAGAAAACTTTTCTCACGCATGGGAAAATATTTTCTCACACATGAGAAAATCTAATGCCCCTTGAGGTATTCGTATCCGAAGCGGCATCTGAGGCAGTCCGCCCTGTCGCAGTATTGGCGTTTCAGCTGTATGAGAGCCTGACTGTCAGCAGCGGTCGAGACCGAGAGCCCGCAGTCTTGCCACTGGCGCAGGATGTAGTTGTTCTCCGCCGGAAGCGTCTCCAGGAGCTGGATTGACCGTTGGCAGATGTCCTCGTCCGAGCTGTGTCGGCCATAGGCGAAGAGTAGCGGCACTACAGTATTTATTATTAATAGGCGGCGGCTTGCTGCCGTCATGCCTCTGACGGTGAGGCACTTTTGCAGAGCCTCTATGTCGCTCGCCTCCAGCAGTTTGCTCATCTCGGCCCGTCCGCTGTGATAGAGTTCTGCAATCTGCATGATGCGGACGGAGGGGAAGTTGCCCGGGCGGGTGCGCAGGTAGCGCCAGTCGGACCGCTCCATCGTGTCGTTCAGACTGAATTTGTGGCGGAGGAAGTCGAATTCCTGCCGGAGGGAGAGGGCTTCCTGAGCGCTCCTTATGGTCTTGACATCCTCGATGAGACCCGCCATCCCGAGGAAGAGTGCCTCGATTTGGAACAGGTTGTCGCGGTGTTTGCCAGCAGCCTGGAGCGGAATACGCATGGCCCAACGCTCGAAGCTGTCGCCGTTGAGACCGAACCCGAAACTGCGGCTCAGCGTCACAAACGTGGCGCGTTCCCAGTCGCCGCCAGTCCGCTCAGCTCGTGCGGCCACCAGTTCCGACCGTTCCTTCAGCCTTTCCACCAACAAGGCATCCATCCATTGGTGCGTTTTAACCGATGAAATCGCGGAAATTATGCGATGACAGCGTGGATAGTCCTCTGTTCGCTGGAGCTCTTCATAGCATCGCTGGATGCTCTCCGGCACGTCGAGCCTGACCTGCTGGAGCGTTTTTCCGTCCTGCGTCCTGACCTCCCCGTCCACTTCTCCCACGACGTGCAGGATGACGCTGTTGTAGGCCTCGTCCGTCTCATGATGGTGGCGGTACCAGTCCGACGAACGCAGATGGACCTCCACATTGCCTGCCCAGACCGTCCCGCCCAGCCGAATCTTCGCATTGAAGAAGTCGGGACCCTGGTTGTGGTTGTGCAAACCCGGGTCGATGACCTCCACCTCCTGCCCGTCCTCCGTAACGAGTGGCTTGAGGGGAAACATTTTGTGTTTCCAGACATAGTGGAGCAGGCGTTCCATACTTATTTTGGCTCAATTAACTTATTTTGTGAAACAAAAGTACACAAAATTGCTCGAAAAGCAGTACTTTTGCACGGAAATTATTGAATAATGTATGAAAATAGCACTCATTGGGTACGGCAAGATGGGCCGTATGATAGAGGAAATCGCCGTTTCGCGCGGTCATGAGATTGTAAGCATCATCGACATTGACAATCAGGACGAGTTCCTCTCGCCTGCCTTTGCCAGTGCCGACGTCGCCATCGAGTTCACCACGCCCTGGACAGCCTATGACAATTACCTCAAGGCATGGGCGGCAGGCGTCAAGGTGGTCAGCGGCAGTACCGGTTGGATGAAGGACCACGAGGCCGAAGTGCGCAAGGCTTGTGCCGAAGAAGGCAAGACGCTCTTCTGGGCCAGCAATTTCAGTGTGGGCGTGGCCATCTTCTCGGCCGTCAACACCTACTTGGCCAAAATCATGAACCGCTTTGAGCAGTACGACGTCAACCTCGTCGAGACGCACCACGTCCACAAGCTCGATGCTCCCTCCGGCACGGCCATCACCCTGGCAGAGCAGATTGTGGAGAACATCGACCGCAAGGAGCGATGGGGACTCCACGAGACGAAGCCCGAGGTGCTCCGCATCGACGACATCCGGCAGGCTGAGGTCCCTGGCATCCACACCGTTACGTATGACTCACCCGAGGACATGATTCGCATCACACATGACGCCCACAGTCGCCGCGGCTTCGCGATGGGAGCAGTCCTGGCCGCTGAATATACAAAGGAACACACTGGCCTCCTCACCATGAAAGACTTGTTTGATTTCTGATTTCACCCCACCCATTAACCCCATTTAACCCATTAATCCCATTCCAAGAACTATGACCAAGAAACAATACAAACCGACAAAGAAAGACTGGACAAAGGGCATCCTTGCCATTGTCGCCTACATTGCCTTCCTCTACTGGGTGGATGCCTGGTGGGGAATCATCGCCGTTCCGTTCATCTTCGACGCCTACGTCACCCGCTTCATCCCGTGGACTTGGTGGAAGGAGGCTGAGAATCCCATCGTCAGAACCTTGATGAGCTGGGTGGACGCCATTGTCTTCGCCCTCGTAGCCGTCTATTTCGTCAACATTTATTTCTTCCAGAACTACACCATCCCCTCGAGTTCTCTCGAGAAGAGCCTGCTCGTGGGCGACTACCTCCTTGTGAGCAAGATGAGCTACGGCCCGCGTGTTCCGCAGACCCCCCTGCACATGCCGCTCTGCCAGCACACCCTTCCCACTGGAGGCAAAAGCTATATCGAGTGGCCGCAATGGGAGTATAAGCGCGTCACCCCCAAGCCTGTCCAGCTCAACGACATCGTTGTCTTCAACTATCCTGCTGGCGATAGTATCGTCTCGAACACTAAGTATCAGACTGAATACTACGCCCTTTGCTACGGCATAGGCATGCAACTCTATCAGCAACAGGTAGGCTCTTTGCCGCAGCCAAAGGAGATGACGCCAGCCGAACAACGTCAATACTACAGCATCATCTATGAACTTGGACGTCAGTACATACGTCTCGCACCCCAGGACTTCGGCGAGATAGGGTGGAGACCTGTGGACAGGAGGGAAAACTACGTGAAGCGTTGCATCGGCCTGCCTGGGCAGACACTCGAAATACGAGACAAGGTCGTCTACCTCGACGGCAAAGAAAACCCTGCCCCCAAGAACGTGCAGTTCAATTATCAGGTGCAGCTCAACTCAAGCTACCTGCCCGAAGACCTCATCCACGAACTCGGCCTGAGCATGAAAGACGTGCAGGACATGTACCAGACGCACGTCATTCCTCTCACCGAAGAGGCCAGGAAAGGTCTCGAACCTCATGTGCTCAGCATCACGCCCGTCATCAATAACGACACCGAAAGCCTCTATCCGCAGAATGCCTACACGGGTTGGACGTGCGACAACTACGGTCCCATCTGGATTCCCAAGAAGGGCGAGAGCATCAAACTCTCGATGGACAACATCGCCATCTACGAACGTCCTATCCGTGTCTACGAGGGCAACGACCTTAAGGTAACACCCGAGGGCGACATCTTCATCAATGGAGAGAAGGCCACGGAGTACACCTTCAAGATGGACTACTACTGGATGCAGGGCGACAATCGTCATTGTTCTGCCGACTCACGCTACTGGGGCTTCGTCCCCGAAGACCACATCGTCGGCAAACCTATCTTCATTTGGCTCAGCACAGATGTCGACCGTCCGTGGTTCTCAGGCCATCATATTCGATGGAATCGCCTGTTTTCGCTTGTCGATAACATAAAATAGTGCCCATCTGCCGTGCTTTTGCCTTGTTGCTATCTCGCACCTGTTTCGCACTATAGCGCATACTATCGTGCCGATGAAGTGCAGCTCGAGGTCTGCGACAACTTCGTTAAGCAGACCCTCCGTAACCGCTGCTGGATAGACTGCCCGCAAGGAGCACTCGCCCTTACCGTTCCTGTTGTTAAGACGGAAGGCAAGACATTGGTGCGAGACGTGCGCATCAGCGACCACGGCAACTGGCGGCATCAGCATTGGATGGCTTTGGAGAGCAGCTACAGACAGTCGCCTTTCTTCGAATACTATACAGATGATTTCGCTCCGTTCTACGAGAAGAAGTGGGACTTCCTTGCTGATTTCAACGAAGAACTCATGACGCTGGTCGCCTCGTTACTCGATATAAAGAAGCCTATTACGCGGACAACAGCCTTCAGCCCTCTCCCCGCTCCCCCTTGGGGGGAGTGCTCCGTTGACGCCAAAGCAGCCTTGTCCACTGAGATTATTAAAGCACTCCCCCAAAGGGGGAGCGGGGAGGGGGCTTCCTACTATCAGGTTTTTGCTTCCCGACACGGGTTTCTGCCCGACCTCAGCATCGTCGATTTACTCTTTAACCAAGGACCGGAGGGCGTGCTATGGCTGTGATGTTGCATCCTTTGCCAGCATGTGTTGAGGATGTCTCTGTTCCAAAGCAGTTCACCTATCCTTTCTGCTACGAGCCTCATCCGCATTGCGTTGCTGCGGCCGACGAGGTGCGACGCTACGTCGGCCAGCATGAAGAGTGGAAAGAGGAGTTGCAACGAGGCAAGATGTTCGGGGTGCTCATAGTAAAAAAACGCGATGGAATGGGATTTTTTGCAGCCTTCTCCGGCACGCTCGACGGCAAGACGCAGCACGAATACTTCGTTCCGCCAGTCTTCGACCTCATGGCTCCCGGCTGTTACTTCCAGGAGGAAGAGACTGCTATCAGCGACATCAACCGTCGGATAGCATTACTTGAAAGCACTTTGCAAGTTAGTCCTCTGCGCAAGAAGATGGACGAGGAACTTGCCGCCTACAGGGAGTTCATGCAACAAAGCAAGGCTAAGCGTGACGCCCTCCGTAGGTCGATTTCTTCCGATGAAATGGGCGAAAATGAACAAATCCTTGTTCGTGAGAGCCAGCACCAGAAAGCGGAATACAAGAGAATAAAGCAAGATTGGGAACGACGCGTTTATGAAGATGAAACGTCGTTGCGGGCAAAGCAAGAAGAAATTGCCCGTCTGAAAAAGGAACGGCAGGAGCGCAGCCAGCAACTGCAGCAATGGTTGTTCCGCCAGTTCACCTTCCTCAATGCACGAGGCGAGGAGAAGTCGTTACTGGACCTCTTCTCTCCAGCCATTCCGCCATCTGGGGCAGGGGAGTGTTGCGCACCACGATTGCTCCAAGCGGCTTATAAAGAAGGTCTGCAACCACTTTGTATGGCCGAGTTCTGGGTGGGAGCTTCGCCAACAAACGAGGTCAGACTCGACGGACATTACTATCCTGCTTGCCGAAGCAAGTGCCTTCCCATCCTTCGACACATGCTCGAAGGCCTCGATGTCGAACCCAATCCTTTGCTTGCGAACCAAGAAGAGTTGCTTTCCCAACTACACATTATATATAATAATAAGGAACTGGCTGTGGTGAGCAAGCCGTCCGGGATGCTTTCCGTGCCAGGGAAGGACGGCCTTCCCAACGTTCAAGATGCAATAAAAAGCGCCATTCCATCGGCTGAAGGGCCCCTCATCGTGCATCGCCTCGACATGGATACAAGTGGTTTGATGCTCGTCGCGTTGACCGATGAGAAGTACCACGAGCTGCAAGACCTCTTCCTGCATCGCCGCATCCACAAAGTCTATCATGCCTTGCTCGAAAGGGAGATGCCCGTGGGACAAGAAGGCGAAGTCGACTTGCCCCTGCGTCCCGATATCGACGACCGCCCACGTCAGATGGTGGACAAAGTACATGGAAAGCCTGCACTGACGCGTTACCGAGTCATTGAGAACAGGGATGGCCATGCTTTCGTCGAACTTTCACCGATAACAGGACGCACCCACCAGCTTCGTGTCCATTGTGCTCATCCCCTCGGTCTCAACAATCCCATCATAGGCGACCGCCTTTACGGGATGCCCGACAAAAGACTGATGCTCCACGCTTATGCTATAACAATTGAAGGCCAAACCTTCACTGATACTATGAATTATGTACTATGAATTATGAATCATGAATTGAAACTTGACGTCCACACCCACACCATTATGAGCGGCCATGCCTACAGCACACTACAGGAGATGGTGGCTGCCGCTCAGGAGAAACATCTCGAGATACTTGGCATTACAGAGCATGCCCCTGGCATCCCAGGCACGTGCAACCCCATCTATTTCCGCAACCTGCATGTCGTGCCTCGGCAGTTTGGCAACCTTCGCCTGCTGCTCGGAGCAGAGCTAAATATCCTTGATACAAAAGGTACTATAGACCTCGATGAATATTACTACAAGATGCTCGATATCCGTATCGCAGGCATTCATTTGCTCTGCTGGGAAGGCGGCACCGTTGAGGAGAACACCCAAGGCATGATCAATGCCATACGGAATCCCTGGACGCAAATCATCTCGCATCCAGGCGATGGTGCTGCCGAGCTTCTCTTCGAACCGATTGTCCTGGCTGCGAAGGAAACAGGCACCCTCCTCGAGATTAACAACAGCAGCCTAAACCCCGTTCGCAACAAGGACGCAGCCATCAGGAACAACCTCGAGATACTGCGCCTCTGCAAGCGCTACGAAGTGCCAGTCATCCTCAGCAGCGATGCCCACATCAGCTTTGCCATAGCCGACTACAGCTTCACCTGGCCACTGCTCCAGCAGACGGACTTCCCCGACCAGCTCATCATGAACTATGACTCTGAGCGCTTCCTGACGTACATCTCGCAGAAAAGACATGAATAGAGGATTGTTAGCTTTGGCCGTCCTGATGATGACGGCAGGCCGTGTGGCATCGTCCGAACCGGTCTTGGACTCCCTGAAGATAGGGGGACAGATGCGTTACTACTGGATATACAAACCTGATGGCACTCAGCCGGATGCACCGCTGGTGTTCGTCTTGCATGGCTACGGCAATCCCGGCAAGAAGCAGACTTGGATGAACAAAGCGGCGGAGCAGCATAAGTTTGCCCTGTGCATACCTCATGGGTGGAAAGACCCAAAGGGTGAACCTTCGTGGAACGTGGGCTATCCCTTCCAGAAAGGCTGGCAGGTGGACGAGGTGGCAAGTATGGAGAAACTGGCCAGACATGTCCAGAAGAAGTACCGGCTGAGCCGCAAAAACACCTTCATGACGGGTATGTCGAATGGTGGGGAGATGTGTTACCTCACCGCTTATAGCAAGCAGAAGACGTTCAAGGCCGTTGCTCCTGTTGCAGGGCTGACGATGGAGTGGATTTATCGTACGATGGAAGCACCGCAGCCCATGCCTCTGTTCGAGATACACGGCACGGCCGACCACGTCTCAGAGTGGAACGGCGACCTGCAGAACCAAGGAGGGTGGGGGGCTTACATGCCCGTACCCATTGCCATCGGCTATTGGGTAGCCAAGAATAAATGTGAGCAGGAGCAGACTGAGCACATTGAGAGTCTTAACAAGGCAAGCGGCCGTGCCATCATCAAGCATAAGTACACAGGCGGTCCCACAGGCTGCGAGGTATGGCTCTATGAAGTGACAAACGGCACCCACAGCTGGTTCGAGGACGATATCAATACCGGCGAAGAGATCTGGACTTTCTTCAGCCACTACCTGGAGTGAGGGTTGAGAGCATTCTTCATTCAATTTCCCCGGACACCATTGATAAAATATATGATTATGCACAAATCGTGGCGATAGGACATTCTGGGATGTCAGGCTGAGATACTACGCCGAGGTGTTTGCACATACATGTAGATGCAATTGCATATACATGTACATGCAATTGCATCTACATGTATGTGCAAACAACCCGACACGCTAGGTTGGGCTGGCGAGGCAAGAAATATGAGGCAAGGGGCAGGAGAATTTAGGGGAGGTTTAACGTCAAAGCAGATTCAACTTATCATCTGAAAGAGGAATCTGTGTGGCTTCTATTCTGGCGGGATTGCAAATCCCTATATCAGTTACGGCTGGATTTTAAATCCGTCCGAACAGAGCGTCATCCGTTCGAGTTCGAAGGGAATCCGTGTCATCTGTGTGCCAGTGGGCGATGTTGCGTTTGAGGCCGGGGTATTTGGCTCGCTTGACGGCTGAGCCTTTGAAGAGGGTGCGGTACTGCTCTTCGGTGAGTTGCTTCCAGTCGTCGGGGGACATCTGGAGGAGGGCTTCGGTGGGTTGGAAGGCGGGCTCTGGTGTGGGGTGTGACTCTTTGAACTGTGGTGTGGCCCGCAGGCAGCGGTCGCAGCCGTAGAAGGTTGCTCCGAGGCGTAGGTCGTCGGGTAGGGGACCGCGATGCTCGATGGTGAGGTAGCTGAGGCAGCGGCGTGCATCGAGGCCGTCGGGGGTGAGGGCAGGACAAAAAGCCCCCGAAGCCCCCTCCCCGCTCCCCCTTTGGGGGAGTGCTCCGTTGCCGCCAAAGCTTCCCTGTTCAGCAGGACTGAGGCACTCCCCCAAAGGGGGAGCGGGGAGGGGGCTGTATTGGTCGGCCTCTGCTGTGAGGAAGAGTTCTCCGAGGAAGACTGTGGGGCCGTAGCCTGGTACGCTGATGAAGCCGCCTCTTGGCGTGATGATGCCGATGCCGCTCCGCCACGCCCAGTAGCGTTCCAGGACGGGTGCCGTATCGACGAAGCATCGGCCCTGGAGGTGCAGGGCTGTCATGAGTTCCTGCATACGGCTCCGCATCACGTCGTGGTAGTCCTTGCCTTGTGCGTAGAGGCTGATGGCGGGCTGTTGATGCTGTGGCATGAAGTTCATGGCGAGGCTGACGATGGTCTTCACGCCCGGCACGAGGAGGTCGGGCTGCAGCCGCATCTCCACGTTGCGTCGCATGTAGTCCATGTCGGCACAATAGTCCAGCTCCAGCCAACGGCGGTAGCGGGCAGCAAAACTGTCCGCCACGGGTTCCGCCTTGGCCAGCCCGCAGGCAACAAAGCCCAAGCGCTTGGCCTGGGCTTTGATGTCGGAGCTATTCAATGATGCCGAACTCATATCCTTCTTGTTTCAGCCAAGCGAGTATCTCTGGCAAGGCATGTTTGAGTTTGTCGATGCTCTTGAGCGAGTCGTGAAGCGTGATGATGCTGCCGTTGCGGGTGTAGCGTTTCACGTTGTTCACAACATCGTCGGCAGTTAGAAGGCGGCTGTAGTCGCGTGTCACGACGTCCCACATCACGACTTTTATGCCGATGTATCGCAACACTCGATACTGCACCATCCCAATCCAGCCGTGTGGAGGACGGAAGAGATTGGTGTGGAAGATGTCGTTGGCCTTCTTGATGTTGGCAAGGTAAGTCCAGGGACGGTGGCGGAAGCCAGAGATGTGGTTGTAGGTATGGTTGCCTATTGCGTGTCCACGAAGGCGTACCTCTTCGAACAGATGCGGGTACTTGACAGCATTGTCGCCCACCATGAAGAAGGTAGCCTTTGCATCGAAGCGGTCCAGAGTGTCGAGGATGAAAGGGGTAGCCTCCGGTATGGGGCCGTCGTCGAAGGTGAGATAGACGGCCTTCCTGTGCGGTTCTATCCGCCACAAAGCGTGGGGATAGAACCATCGGAAGATGCGGGGAGGCTGCTCGATGAACACGATACCTATTTACTATTTGACGATTTACTATTTATGATTTATAGTGTGTCGTCCTCGTAAACTTCTTCCTCTTCAGCATCCTCCTCAGCTGCATTCATGCCGACGCTGCCATAGAGGCGGCCTTGAAGCATCTGGTTGTAGAGGTCGAGCTTCTTGGCGAGTTCCAATGTATGGGTGCTGCCGGCACTCTCCATGATGCTCAGGGCTGCATGCATCTGATATAGGTAGTACATGCAATCCTTCTCGCTGAGCAGAAGCATCTTGCCAGGCAGACTCATGTACCACTCCAGATACTCGGAGGCTTGAATGGCAACGGGATAGGCGATGTCGCAAGCCTCTTTCTTCTTGCCGACAGTGTTCCATACGCGAGCCAGCTCGAGGGAGCCGCCGCTGTAGCTGTGAGGCACAGATGTCGGAGGAATGACCTTCTCGGCCTTCTCCACAACCCTCTCGGCCTTGTCGAGTTTGCCTTCCTGAACCAATCGGGAAGCCAGTTGCGAGAAGATGCGGCGATGTGTGTTGCACATACGCATTACGGTCTCGTCGAGGTAGAGCCCCGGCTGGTCGATACCGCCAAAGGCGAAGCGCGTCATGAGGTTCTCGTACATCTTCTCCGTATCGATGTCCTTGCCGCTTTTCTTTGTGTTGAAGGGTGTGATGCGATAAGCGAGGCCCTCCTGTACGAAGTAGTCCTGAACGGTTGCCTTGTTCTCCGAGCCGACAGTCATGGCCATGTAGATAGGTCGTTCCCAGTTGCATCGCAGAAGCATCTCGTACATCATGAGTTCGCTCTTATAGACGGCACGTTTTCCCTTCAGGTTGATGTGCATCTTGTCTGGTATGCTGTCGCCAGCCATCATCATTCCGCTGCGACGCACAGCCTCCTTGTCGATGGTGATGACGATGCTGTCGGTGGGTATGAAGCGCAGGTCGGGGTTGTCGCTAAGTATCCAGTTGTCCATGATGCTGGAGAGTTCGTGCGGGTCGTCGCCCAGGATGTTATGAAGCGTCTCTGGGTCGTCCTTGTAGGACTCGATGAGGCGTTCCAATGTGCCTGGCCGGACGCTGACACCTTCTCTTGTGCCTGCCACATATTGCAAGCGGCTCCAGTTGATGGGAACAGCAGGCGAGTCGTAGGCCGGACGCTTCATCTGGTCGATGTACCAGTCGGTCTGCAGGTACGAGAGGTTGCAGACACGGGCATCTGTGCGGAAGCCTTCTGTCTCCTGTGCGTACCAAAGAGGGAAGGTATCGTTGTCGCCGTTCGTATAGATGATGGGGAAGTCGCCCTTAGACAACGATTCGAGATAGTTGCGACCGAAGTCTCTGCAGGTGTAGCGTCCACTGCGATCGTGGTCGTCCCACGTTTGTCCTGCCATCTGGATGGGCACAAGGATGCAAAGCAGGCTGAGTATTGCGCAGGCCATCTCGTTCCTGAGAAGCTTCTGCAGGTAGTATGCGATGCCTGCCACACCGAGTCCTACCCAAATGGAATATGCGTAGAACGAGCCGGCGTAGGCATAGTCGCGCTCACGAGGCTGCATGGGCGTTTGGTTGAGGTACAGCACGATTGCGAGGCCGGTCATGAAGAAGAGGAAGAAGACGATACCGAATTGCTTCTCGCCTTCGCCTTGATTCTTCTCGTCGTTCTTGAAGAGCTGCCACAACAGACCGATGAGGCCGAGCAGCAGAGGCAGGCAGTAGAAGACGTTGTGGCCTTTGTTCTCGCGGAGCTCGCTTGGCAGCTTGCTCTGATCTCCCAGTCGCATATTGTCGATGAAGGGAATGCCGCTAATCCAGTTGCCGTGTTCCCATTCGCCATTTCCCTGCAGGTCGTTCTGACGTCCGGCGAAGTTCCACATGAAGTAGCGCCAGTACATGAAGTTGACTTGGTAGCTGAGGAAGAAGCGGAGGTTCTCGAGTTGAGTCGGTGTTTTGATTTGAACCATCTCGCCACAGCGTTCGTAGGTCTTGACGTTGCCCTTTACGCCACCCATCCAACTCTCGTAGGCACCGGCATGCTGGTCGCTGTACATACGCGGGAAGAGCATGTTCTGCTGATAGACATAGTCCGTCTTGTAGCGTTGCACCTCGTAGCGGTCAGGCTCGTCGGGTGTCTGCTTCTCCTTCCTTTGATAGACGGGAGCACCTTGCTCGCTGACAGGCACGCAGTAGTTGCCGTCGGGCTTGAGCAGCACTTGGCTGGTGTAGGCGGGGCCGTAGAGTAGGGGACGGTCGCCGTATTGCTCTCGACTGAGGTAGGTACCCAGCGTGAAGATGTCCTCGGGCGAGTTTTGGTCCATCGGCGTATTAGCGGAGCTGCGGATGACAATGACGGCATACGAGCTGTAGCCAATCATTATCATGAGCATGCAGAGCAGCGACGTGTTCATGAGCCGTGCTGAGATGAGGGGCTTGCCCTCTCGTTTCCAACCGAGAACGGCATAGAGCAGGGCCAGCACGACGATGCCGCATACGATGCTCTTCCAGCCGTAGCCATAGAAGGGAATGCCCAGCATGCCCACACTCAGCAGGTAAGAGACAATCATGCGGATGCGGCTCTTCTGCTTGGTGGTCTCCCAGATTGCCCACAGCACGATGCCTACGAGCAAAGCGATATACACGATGACGCCCGTATTGAAAGGCATGCTCAGGGTGTTGACGAACAGGAGTTCGAACCATCCTCCCACCTTTACGATGCCCGGTACGATGCCATAGAGCACAGCGGCGATGAGTAGTCCGCTGCCCGCTACTGAGAGCATGGCCCCCTTCATCGTGGCATCCTTCACTTTCCGATAGTAGAAGATGAGCACGAGGGCTGGCAGGCAGAGCAGATTGAGCAGATGCACGCCGATGCTGAGGCCTGTGAGATAGGCGATGAGGATGAGCCAGCGGTCGGAGCCAGGCTCGTCGGCGTGGTCTTCCCACTTAAGCATCAGCCAGAAGACGACGGCCGTGAAGAGGCTACTGTAAGCATATACCTCGCCCTCGACAGCGCTGAACCAGAAGGTGTCGCTGAAGGTATAGACCAAGGCTCCGGTCAGTGCACTGGCCTCGACCGTAATGAGTTGAGCCACGGTCTGTATCCTTCCGTTCTCTCCAACCAGTTTGCGTGCCAGATGGCTGATGCTCCAGAAGAGGAACATGATGCAGGCGGCGCTGAAGAGGGCACTCATCATGTTGACCATGAGGGCGACTTTCGTGGGGTCGTTCACAAATTGGGTGAAGAGGTTGGCCGTGAGCATGAAGAAAGGTGCCCCAGGCGGGTGACCGACTTCAAGCTTGTAGGCAGTGGTGATGAACTCGGGGCAGTCCCAGAAGCTTGCGGTAGGTTCCACCGTGCTGCAGTAGACGTAGGCAGCGATGGCAAACGTGAGCCACCCCATCAGGTTGTCGACTAATCTGAAATGCTTCATTTCGTGTACTTATATATATAAGATGTGTAAAATCCGTGCAAAGGTACGAAATAAAGTTTAAAGTTTAAAGTTTAGAGTTTAGATTTTCTGTTTTTATTAACGAGAAATGCTATGACGTTAAATTTTTTTAGTGAAAAGCTTGCACATATTGGGGAAATGTCGTACCTTTGCAGCGCTTTTCAGGAATGAGGGGCATGTAGGGGCGCTTAGCTCAGCTGGTTCAGAGCGTCTGCCTTACAAGCAGAGGGTCGGGGGTTCGAATCCCTCAGCGCCCACAAAAAGAAGGGAGCAGGACAGAGATAGTCTTGCTCCTTGTTCGTATATTGAGTCGGGGGTTCTTCCCTACGGTCAGGCGGCGGAGCCGGAGCGAATCCCTCAGCGCCCACAAAGAGAAGGGAGCAGGACAGAGATAGTCTTGCTCCTTGTTCGTATATTGACTCGGGGGTTTGTCGACATCGGATGATTCGTCTGCCAAGGTATTAGTATTCTTTGGGCAAGGTATTAGCATGCGTTGAAAAAAGCCCCTATAGGGGAGTGACAGATGCGGCACGCCATCTTCGCCAAATCGGTGTACCTCTTTCGCCAAATCGGTGTACCTCTTTCGATAAATCGGTGTACCTCTTTTGCTGACCAGGCTGGGGGCGTTCAGAGTTCCTTCAGTTCGCGGCTGATTTCCAGCAGCTCTGTCTTGATGGATTGCAAGCGGTTGATGATTTCGGAAGTGTCGTTGGCTGCCTTCTTGTTCTTGCTCAGGACTTGCTTGGCGGCTGCAATCTTCATGCCACGCACCTTGAGCAGGTTGTAGACGAGGCGCACTTCCTCGATGTCCTCCTTCGTGTACATACGCACGCCTCGTGCGCTCTTGCGGGGCTTGATGATGGGGAACTCCTTCTCCCAAAAGCGCAACAGCGACTCAGCCACACTGAATTGCTCGGCCACCTCGGCTATGCCGTAGTATTTCTTGAGGTCTTTGTTCGGATTGTATGCCATGCCAATTTACAATTTAACAATTTACGATTTACAATTTGTTTTATAATCCATAATTCATTATTCCGTTGCAAAAGTATAAAATTAATGGCAAAAAACAAAGTTCATGGCACATAATTCATAATAATTTCGTACATTTGCACGCATTTTATCACATTATTCAATAAATAGTAAATAGTAAATCATTAAATAGTAAATCGTATGTTGACAGCAAATGAGATACGCGACTCGTTCCTCCGCTACTTCGAGTCGAAGGGACACAAGATTGTTCCGTCAGCACCTATGGTAGTGAAAGACGACCCGACACTGATGTTCACCAATGCCGGAATGAACCAGTGGAAGGACATCATCCTCGGCACGCGCGACCCCGAACCCCGCCGGCGTGCCGACTCGCAGAAGTGCCTCCGTGTCAGCGGAAAGCACAACGACCTGGAGGAAGTGGGGCATGACACCTACCACCACACCATGTTCGAGATGCTCGGCAACTGGTCGTTTGGCGACTACTTCAAGGAAGGCGCCATCGACATGGCGTGGGAATACCTCGTCGATGTCCTGAAACTCGACCCCAAGGACCTCTATGTCACTGTGTTCGAAGGCTCACCCGAAGAAAACCTCAGCCGCGACGACGAGGCCGCAGGATACTGGCTCAAGCACGTTCCCGCCGACCATATCATCAACGGCAACAAGCATGACAACTTCTGGGAAATGGGCGACACGGGTCCATGCGGACCTTGCTCCGAGATACACCTCGACAGTCGTTCGGCCGAGGAGAAGGCTAAAGTGCCTGGCCGCGAACTCGTCAACAAGGACGACCCACAGGTCATCGAGATTTGGAACATCGTCTTCATGCAGTACGAGCGCAAGGCCGACGGCCACCTCGAACCGCTCGGCATGAACGTCATCGACACCGGCATGGGCTTCGAACGACTCGTTCGCGCCATACAAGGCAAGCAGTCGAACTACGACACCGACGTCTTCCAGCCCATCATCAAAGCCATCGGCGACCTCAGCGGCTACCGTTATGGCGAGAAGGAGGACATCGATGTGGCCATGAGAGTAGTGGCCGACCACCTCCGCACCATTGCCTTCAGCATTGCAGACGGTCAGCTTCCGGGCAACGCAAAAGCAGGCTACGTCATCCGCCGCATCCTGCGTCGTGCCGTACGTTACGCCTATACCTTCCTCGGCCAGAAGCAAGCCTTCCTCTATCGCCTGTTGCCCGTCCTGATTCAGGAGATGGGAGCAACCTATCCGGAACTTGAAGGTCAGAAGGAACTCATTACGAAAGTGATGAAGGAAGAGGAGGAAAGCTTCCTCCGCACACTTGAAACAGGCATCAAACTGCTGGATGGTGTGATGAAGGAGGCAAAGGCTGCGGGCAAGACAGAGATTGCCGGCGAGAAGGCCTTCACGCTCTTCGACACCTACGGATTCCCCTTGGACCTCACCGAACTTATCTGTCGCGAGAATGGTCTAACGGTCGATGAGGTTGGCTTCAACGTTGAGATGCAGAAGCAGAAAGAGCGTGCTCGCAATGCCGCCCAGGTTGAGGCTGGCGATTGGCAAACTCCAGACCCCTCTAAATCTCCCCTTAAAGGGGAGACTTGCGGTAATGATTCCTCCCCCTTTAAGGGGGAGACAGAGGGGGTCTGCTCCTTCGTCGGTTACGACTACACGGAATACACTTGCCACATCGTGAAGTATCGCGAGGTGAAGCAGAAGAAGGGCGTCGTCTATGAAGCTATCTTCGACCAGACACCCTTCTACGGAGAGATGGGCGGCGAGGTCGGCGACACAGGCGTCATCTGTAATGAGCAGGAGACCATCAAGGTGCTCGACACAAAGAAGGAGAATGGCGTGACCGTCCATCTGCTGGAGCGCATCCCGCAGAACCCTGCGGCCGAGTTCATGGCTTGCGTCGATGTGGAACGTCGTCGTGCCATCGAGGCCAACCACACCTGTACGCATCTGCTCGACCAAGCCCTCAAGGAGGTTCTTGGCGACCATGTAGAGCAGAAGGGCTCGCTCGTCACGCCCGACTACCTGCGCTTCGACTTCTCTCACTTCGAGAAGGTGACGCCCGAACAGATACGTGAGGTGGAGCATTTGGTAAATGAAAGAATCCGTCAGAACTTGCCTCTGCAGGAGTATCGCGACACACCCATCGAGGAAGCAAAGAAGCTCGGTGCCATCGCCCTCTTTGGTGAGAAGTACGGCGACAAGGTGCGCGTCATCCAGTTCGGCACGAGTGTCGAGTTCTGCGGCGGTTGCCATGCCAGCAGCACAGGTTGCATAGGTATGGTTCGCATCCTATCAGAGAGCAGTGTGGCAGCAGGCGTGCGTCGCATCGAGGCCATCACGGGAAAGGCCGTCGAGGAAGCTATCGACAAGCAACAAGACCTAATCAACAGCCTCCGCAGCCTCTTCAATAATGCCCCCGACCTGATGGGTACCATCCAGAAGGCCATCAGCGACAACGCCGAACTGCGCAAGCAAGTGGAAGACACCATGCGCGAGAAGGCGGCCGACTTGAAGAAGGAAATGATTGCCAAGCAGAAGAAGATAAACGGCATCAAGGTGCTGAGCGCCATCACGCCGCTTGGGGCTGAGTTCGTCAAGGACATCGCCTTCCAGCTCCGTGCAGAGGTGGAGAACAGCCTCGTCGTGATAGGCTCAGTGACGGGCGACAAGCCTTTGCTCACCGCAGCAGCATCCGACAGCGTAGTCGCAGCAGGTGTCAACGTCGGCAAGAACATCCGCGAGGCCGCCCAACTGATGCAAGGCGGCGGAGGCGGTCAGCCTCACTTCGCCACAGCCGGCGGTAAGAACCCCGACGGCCTCCATGCCGCCGTCCAGAAGCTCATCGAACTGCTCACGGCATAACATATATCCGTCTTATATAATATATAATGTATAAGAAGCACATCTTTCCGAGAGGATGCCTGTGGCTACTCGTCTTGACGCTCATCATGACGAAGGTGCAGGCGGGCAGACACTATGATGTGGCGGCGTACGTGTACCCTGCGTATGTTAGTGACGATGCTCGGCTACGACCTTTCTGGCCGATGGGCATGGGAGAATGGGAGACTGTGATGACGATGCAGCAACGCAATCCCGGCCACTACTGGAAGCGTTACCCCTTGTGGGGCTACGTGAACGAGGCAGATCCAGCTGTGATGGAGATGGAAATCAATCAGGCAGCCGACCACGGGGTGAACGTCTTCATCTTCGACTGGTATTGGTTCGATGGCCGTCCGTTCATGGAGACGACGCTCACAAACGGCTTCCTGCAGGCCCGTAACCGTGACCGCATGCAGTTCTACCTGATGTGGGCGAACCACGATGTGCTCAACTACTGGGACACCCGCATTGCCCATCTTGGCGAGGAGAACGTCATCTGGCGTGGCGGCATCGACCGGAAGGAGTTCGAGAAGATATGTCTGCGCAACATAGAGCTGTTCTTCCGACAGCCCAACTACTACAAGATAGAAGGCAAGCCCGTCTTTATGATCTACGATGTGAAGAACTTCATCGACGGGTTGGGAGGCATAGATGAAGCGGCAGATGCTGTAAAGTGGTTCCGCAAGGAGGTCAGGAAGGCCGGTTTTCCTGACCTTGAGCTTCAGCTGACCATGTGGTCGCCCAATCTGAACTACAGCGGTTTCGATGCAGGGAAGAGCGACAAGCCCGAGGATGCCTTTGTACGGAAGATAGGTTTCAACAGCGCGAGCCACTACCAGTTCTGCCATTTCCTGAACGTCAACGATGAGTATCCGCACATCGTGGAGCAGGCTGCTGCGGAGTGGGAACGCTTGGAGCACGACTTTTCCATTCCCTACTATCCGCATGTCAGTCTTGGTTGGGACAATAGTCCCCGTACTCGCCAGAGTGCCGTTGTACGGAACAACACGCCCGAGAACGTGGAGCAGGCTCTGCGAAAGGCAAAGGCTTACGTCGATGCCCGTCCGAAGCTACATCCGCTTATCACCATCAACTCCTGGAACGAATGGACTGAGACCAGCTATCTCCAGCCGGACAATGTCTATGGCTACGGTTATCTTGATGCCGTGAAGCGTGTTTTCGTGGAGGAAAAGTAGTCGAAAAAAGCCGTCGTGCAGGTGCAGACGGCTTGTGGAGTATCGTGCCCTCTGCGGGCTCAGATGTCGTCGAGCATGATGAAGGGAGCCCAGTAGTGCGGTTCGGGATAGGCGGAGCGGACGGTTTGCTGCGCCTTTAGGAAAGCCTCGTGGCGCGACTGTCCGCTGAGCAGAGCCTCATAGAAAGAGGTCATCATGAGCTGTGTGGCAGCATCGTTGACGTTCCAAAGACTCATGACAAGTGTATGGGCACCAGCCTTCTTGAAGCCACGTTGCACCCCGAAGACACCATCCTCGTGCAGCATGCCCGTTCCCGTCTGGCAGGCGGAGAGTACTGTGAGCCGTAGGCTTTGCAGATTGAGTTGGGCAATCTCTTGTGCCGTGAGGATGCCGTCCTCTATGTCGGCAGGGAAGTCGGCAGGGTGTTGCAGTTTGTTGTTGCAACCGGCAAAGAGGAGTCCCGAATAGCAGAGCGGGTCGGTGGGCATTGCACCTTCAGCAGCAGCGGGGTTGAGCCAGTCGAGCTGGGCATTGGGCTTGTCGGTGACGGGGTATGAGAAGCCGTGCGTAGCGATGTGGAGGAGCGAGACATTCCTGCCGCTGAGAGCCTTGAAAGACTCTTCAGTGCCGTTTTGGTCCTCAAAGACTTTGTAGTTCTTGCCAGCATTGTAGAAAAGGTATTCGATGGCCTCGGCCTCTTTTTCTGCACCCTTCAGGTTGCTGACGGTGGCACCTCGCTCTGCCATGGCGAGGATGGCAATGGAGTCGGCCATCTGCTGTTCGGCAGCATAGATGGCAGTGAAGTCCTCATGGTCTTGCACTTCATCGTCGCCCATCTCATGATAGGCTCGCATCTGTGCCACGGTCATGTTCTCGTATTCCAGTCCGCCGTATATCACAGCCGTTCCCTCGTCGAATGGAGGAGCCGAGTCGGTGCGCTGTGCCAGCAGTTTTGTTGAGGAGAGTCGGTGAACGTTGAGTTTCTCGGAGATGCGCGTGCCGTTGGCCTCAATAGGCATGTACTCGATGCCCCACTGGTAGAAGATGCTTGTGGGGGCGAAGTAGATGCTCGTGACGCCGTCGAGTTCCGTCAAGAGTCTGCCCCAGACGAGTTGTCCGAGGGCATGGTCAGTGTAGATTTTGTTTTGCCAATCGGCTTTGCTCAGCAGCTCGCTTACAGAGAAACCGGCAGGATACCCCAGTTCTTCCATGTCGCTTCGGAAGAAGAGTCGGCAGGCATGAGGCGCATCCCAGCCCGGGCGGAGGATGAGTGCCAGATAGAGCCGGTCGGGTTTCCCGCCATAGATAATGTCCGCTTCGAGGAACTCAATGGCTGCCTCGCCTGGGCGAAGAGAACGGCAAACGGAGTCGACCGTCAGCGAGAGGTTCTGTGTGAAATCGCCATACGCCTTGCATAGTCGCACGATGGCATACTCGAGTTGGCTGATTCGATGTTGCAGTCCAGGGATACGCTCCTTGCCGTCGCCTGCCTTTGCCTCGAGGCATTGTTGCAGTTCGGCGTGCTTGTCCTTCAGTTCGTCGTATTGCTTCAAGACATTCTTGTCGGCCGACTTCTGCAGAATTCTTCGGAAGTCAATCTCGCTGTTGAGCAGGATGCCTTTCGTGAAGAGCTGTGCATTGTAGATGTCTGTCAGGAGCAGCGGCGAAGCCTTGTCGGGCGAGGTGGCCAGCAGGGGTGCCGTCTGGTAGAGGTAGTTCTTGCGTTGCCAGAAGTGTTCGCGCTGCCTGGATGACTGGAAAGAGAAGTTGTTGCGCACCAGTTGTGTCTGCAACGTGATGGCCTGGTGATAGTAGTGAGCCACGCTGTCCATCAGTCCGAGACGGTGATGATAGATGGCCAGGTTGAACAAGAGCATCACGTTGTCGCCATGTTCAGGGCCGAGGATGCTCGTCTGGAGGTCGAGTGCCTCGTGCGTGAGTCTGATGGCAGCATCGAGGCTGTCGAGCGTACTTTGGAAGAGAGCTCGGTCGCACAAGATGCTGGCGTAGGCTGTAGAGGAAGCCATGTTGGCCTTGCTGAGGAGCGAAAGAGCCTGCCGGCATACCTCGTCGGCCTGGCTGTATTGCTTCTTCTTGTAGAACGAGACGGCTTGTTGATGGAGCGCATCGGCCTCTGTCTGCACGAAGCCTCGCCTATGGCTGAGCTGCAGGGTGAGCTTGATGAGGCTGTCAGCCCGCTCCTGTTGGTTGAGATGAGTGTAGTAGTTGCTCAGTGTGTAGAGCATAAGAGCCTGCTGAAGAGAGTCGCCGCGAGCCTCATATCTGCGCAAGGCCCTCTCGCCCCAGCTGGCTGCCTCGTGGAAGTTACCCATGTCGGCCTGCATCTGAGCCTGTGTAGCAAGGGTATTGGCAAAGCCAAGGGTCGTGGTGTCGTTCACGCCAGAGAAGAGTTGCTCTTGCTGCTGCTGCGAGTATTCCTGTGCCAAGTCCGTGCGTCCCAGCCTAGCATTTGTCGCGATGAGTTGTTGGAAGCAGCTCTGATAGACCTTGCCTCCTTCGCCTTCAACATTCAGGAGCAATGGCCTGGCCTTCTCGTAGAGAGAAAGCGCATCTTGGTAGTGTTGGAGATGGAAATGGCAGTCGGCAGTGTTCTTGAGGAGTATGGCATAGTTGTGCCCGGCGGTGTTCCCCGTCTCCTCATAGATGGTGAATGCTTCGTCGGCATAGGCAAGAGCCTGTGCATATTGCTTCGTGTTAGCCTCAGCTACGGATGCAGAGAGCAGGAAGTCGGCATAGCGGATGGGTTGCTTCTCGAAGACTTTTTTTGCCGTCTTCTTCAGTTGGTTGCCCAGTTTGCTTGCCTTGTCGTATTTCCCCTGCTCATTGTATGAGGTTATCATCCATGCTGCCACGGAGAGGTATTCAGCCGTGCCTTTCTCGACGTTTGGGAAAGCTTGCTCGTAGCACATCGCCTCCTGTTCCGCATCACCGGGTGCTCCGCGGAACTTGTAGTATTGTGCTGCCTGGCAGAGGGCAGTGGCATATTTATTGTCCTTGCGTGCTTTCTTGTAGGCGTCTGCGGCGGCCTTGAGGTCGGCAATGGCCTGGTCGGTGTTCTGCTGCCGGAAGTGGTAGGAGCCTCTGTCGAAGTATGCGTCGCCAGTCCTGTCGTCGTTTCGTGCGGTGCGTGCATCGAGTCGAGTGGCAATGACCTCGTCCATGATTTGCTGTGCCAGCGGATAGTCACCTTTGGCTGCGGCTGTGTGGGCCTTGACATGCTTAGCCTCGGCATAATACGCCCCGATGCGCAGGTCGTCGCTTGTGCAAAGAGCCAGATAGCTGTCTGCCAAGGCATCGGCCTTGTCGTGCTGTCCCTTGTTGACAGCATCATAGAGGTTGTCTGCCAGCTTCTTCATCTCCCCTGTCAGTTCTTGTGCTGTGAGGACGGAGCAAGAGATGAGGAGCAGGAGCAGGCATGAGGCGAGGCGCTTCATTTCTGTTCTTTTGTTGCCGAGAGAGAATCGGCTGGTGCGGTACAAGAGGTAGAGTCGGAGTGTATCTCGCGGTCTATTGTGGCGTATGCGCCGGGCAGTTCATCGCCTGCGGTGATGAGTTTGATGATGCCTTCGAAGGCTACCTTGGGCACTGACTTCTTGCGGCTGCCGTTGAGGAACTCGGCGAGGGTGCGTGTGCCTGCCTGCAGGATGGTGTACTGGCGGAGCTTGCCTTCGTCGTAGACGACGAGTCGTCCCTTCTCGGGAATGGTGAGCATTGCGCCAAGTGGCAGGACGTCGCCTGGGGTGACGGCCAGCTTCTTGTTGCCCTGATACAGGATGACGGACTTGCTTACTTCGCCTACGAGGTAGGTTTGCGTTGCTGTCTGTGCGAATGTGCCTGCCGCGATGCTGAGCATCAGGGAAAGTAGAACGGTGTGGAGTTTCATGTGTTTGAGTTTGTTTTGCCTTTATACCTTATTATATTATGCGAGTGTTTGATTGCTATGTGGACAAATTCATTGGCGATGATGGACAAGGCCATCACCGAGAGGGTGGGGGTGAGGTCGAAGTTGATGCGCCACTTGTCGAACAGGACGTAACCTACAATCATGTATGCAACCATAATGAGGAATACGACCATGGAGACGAAGAAGGTGGTGCTGAAGACGTCGATTGCTATGCCTTTGGGAGAGCCAATGGCTTTGGTCGGCTGCACATTTGCCAGTTCCTCCTTTTTCCTTCCCATGAAGCTTCGGTATGCCATGATGCAGCAGACGGCGAAGTGTGCGATGAGCAGGGTAATCAGCCAATACAACCATCCGGTGCAGTTGGTCTGCTGCTTCTTCTCGAGCATGGTCTTCAGGGCATAGCATAGCACCTCTATTCCGTGCTTCTGCCCGATGGGTGTGTAGAGCATGTCGATGCTCTCGTAGGCACCTCCGAACATGACAATCTTTCCTGTGATGTACCGTGCGTTTTGCTGTATGGAGTCGAAGGGAATGACACGGAAGACGGTGGGCTCGTAGTCGATGGGTTCGCTCTTATGGTTCTGGTAGTCGAACGGTTCGTCTTGCAGCACTTCCATCATCCGTGCGATGACGGAGGGGTATGCTTTGCCTTGCATCTCGAGACAGAGCGGTATGTTGCGCGTCATGCTGCGGTCCACGTTGACGAAACCCTCGTTCAGTCCGAGCTCCTGGGCGAAGAAGGAGTGCACTTGGCGCGTGAACTCCTTGCGCTCGCGGTCCGGGTCCATCATCTTGAAGGAGAAGACGGCGTTGGAGAGTGTGGCAGCCACGCCCACGAGATGTAGGTCTCCGGCTTGCTCTTTCGGGTATTCGAAGACCACATCGATGTCGATGGCGGCTGGCTCCAGCGCATCCACCTCTTCGAGGGCGAGTGCTATGGAGTCGCGATTATGCAGCTTCGTGATGTCTACGATGACGATGGCGTTGCTGGTGTCTGCCGGAGCAGTCAGCATCATGTCGTAGAAGATGTCGGTCGTGGAGAATCCTTGGAAAGCCCGGGCCACCGGGTTGAGGGCATCGGTGTTGAAGGCGACGACCTGAATGAGGTGGATGAACAGGAAGGAGACAGCCGTGGTGGCTATGTTCCTGGGCCGGATGAGGGCTCTCAGAACTCTGCTGAGGAAGGTCTTGACTCGTTGCATGGTGCGTCGGAAGTGAGGTTTTCCTTGCGATGAAGCGCGGTGTTGAAGTGATGTGTCTGTATGCCTGGCCTGATGCATTAGTAATACTTTGGCCGATGCATTAGTAATACTTTGGCCGATGCATTAGTAATACTTTGGCCGATGCATTAGTAATACTTTGGCCGATGTATTAGTAATACTTTGCCAGAGGAATATGGAGCCAGTGCGAAGGCTTATGTGAGGGGTGGCCCGCTCCTTGTGTTGGGATGGGCCATCCCTTGTCGTGCCATGTGGGCTGGCGTCTATTCTTCGGCAATCACGATGGTGACGCGGTTGCTGTCGTTGTCGGTGAAGGGCTGTATGGTGTCGCCCTTGGAGTCGACGCTGATGCGGCTTGCTGCGATGCCATACTTGTCGGTGAGGGCTTTCTGCACAGCTTCGGCACGCTGCTTGGCATAGCGTGCGTTGACGGATGCTGAGCCGGTTCCCTTGTCAGCATAGCCCGTGATGGTGACCTTAGCCTCGGGGTGCGACTTGATCCACTGGGCGATGGTGGCGAGCTTGGCCTGTTCTGTGGGCTGGATGGAAGAGCTGGCTATCTTGAAGAAGATGGAGGTGTCAGTCTTTTCCTTTGCCTTAGGCTGTGGCTTGGGAGCCTCGGGCACTACGGGCTTCTCTTCCTTGACCACCGTCTGGGCAGCAGTCGTCTCGGTCTGTCCGGTAGTGATGACAGGCGTCTCGATAATCTCTGAGGCGCGTGTGTCCTTAATCTTGCGGCGTACGCCGAACTTGTATGTCACGCCCAGCTGAGCAGTGAGCTGCCAGTCGTCGTGGCCATTGGTGAGGCAGTTGTAACGGTCGCTCAGGCTGTTGGCATCCACTTCGAGGTTGACGCTCCAGTTGCGTGCTACGTTGACGTCGAGCATTGTGCCCACGCGGAAGTTATGGCTTAGGCGGCTCCTTCTGTCTCCAGACGAGATGTACTGATACAGGTTGGGGTTCTCTTTGGTGCCCCATGCATAGTTGAGGCCCACGCCACCGATGAGGTAGACGTTCACGGGATGATAGTTCCCCTTGGCAATGAGGTTGACCAGGTTCAGCATGACATCCAGGTCGGTCGTCGCATATTTGTACTTGAACTTGTGGTCAAAGCCGTCAATGCGTACGCCACTCTTGTTCCAGATGCCATTGACATGTACGCGGGCACCGATGACGGGTGTGAAGTGTACGCCTACGCTTACGCTTGCCGTGGGAGACACAAGCTCCCAGTTGTTACAATTGCCAAACGTTACCTGTCCGCCGCCTTGCAGCCCGATGAAGGCATAGGGGTAGGGAACATAGTTCTCCGGAGTTTCCTGGGCAGAAGCCGAGAATGCGGTTGTGAACAATGCTGCTGCGAGCAATGCTTTCACTCTTGTCTGAAAACGTTTCATCATAGTTTTAATGTTTTATTGTTATATTATTTGTCCTTTTGTTTCTTTCTGTGCTTTCGGCAGGATGATGTTCAGCGGTTCTTATACATATCCTCGTAGTATTTCTCATAGTCGCCGCTTGTGATGTTGTCCATCCAAGCCTCGTTCTCGAGATACCACTTGACGGTCTTCTCGATGCCCTCTTCGAATTGGAGCGAAGGCTCCCAGCCCAGCTCCTTCTGCAGCTTGGTGGAGTCGATGGCGTAGCGTGCGTCGTGACCAAGTCTGTCTGTGACATAGGTGATGAGGTCCATGTCGGCACCTTCGGGACGGCCAAGGAGTCGGTCCACCGTCTTAATGACCGTCTTGATGATGTCAATATTCTTCCACTCGTTGAAGCCGCCTATGTTGTACGTCTCGGCGATGGTTCCTTTGTGGAATATCGTGTCGATGGCGCGAGCATGGTCTTCCACGTAGAGCCAGTCGCGCACGTTCTCACCCTTACCGTAGACGGGGAGGGGCTTGCGGTGGCGTATGTTGTTGATGAAAAGAGGGATGAGCTTCTCGGGGAACTGGTAGGGTCCGTAGTTGTTGGAGCAGTTCGTCACGATGGTGGGCATTCCGTACGTGTCGTGGAAAGCGCGGACGAAGTGGTCGCTGGAGGCTTTCGAAGCGGAGTACGGACTGTGGGGCTGGTACTTCGTCGTCTCGTAGAAGAAGTCCTTGCCGTATGCCAGGTGGTGCTCCGAACTGCTGGCTGTCGTAGTGAAAGGTGGTTTGATGCCTTCAGGGTTGGTCATTTCCAGAGCCCCGTACACCTCGTCGGTCGAGATGTGGTAGAAGCGTTTGCCTTCGTATCTCTCTGGCAGGCTTTCCCAGTAGAGCTTGGCGGCTTGGAGGAGGGAGAGCGTGCCCATGACGTTGGTGCGGGCGAAGGTGAAGGGGTCCTTGATGGAGCGGTCCACGTGGCTCTCTGCTGCGAGGTGGATGATGCCGTCTATCTTCTCGTCTTGCATGAGTTTGTAGAAGGCGTCGAAGTCGCAGATGTCCATCTTGACGAACTTGTAGTTGGGCTTGTCCTCTACGTCCTTCAGGTTGGCGAGGTTGCCTGCGTAGGTCAACTTGTCGAGGTTGATGATCTTGTACTCAGGGTACTTGTTGACGAAGAGGCGTACTACGTGACTGCCGATAAAGCCAGCTCCGCCTGTGATGACTAAGACCCTCTCTGTCTCCCCCTTAAAGGGGGAGGATTTGATAGCACTCATATTTTGTTGTTTAGATGTTTCCTTATTTCGTTTATTGTATTATCTGTGTCGACCAGCACCTGTTCGTTTGTGAAGCGCAGGACTTGATATCCCTGTTGTTCCAGCCAGTCTTGTCTTGCTTTATCTTCCTCTTGTTGCTCTTCTGTGAAGTGGTATCCTCCGTCTATTTCCACTATTAGCATTGATTGCCGAAAGAAGAAATCAACGATGTAATCTCCTATTACGTATTGTCTTCTACACTTTTGTCCCAATCCATTGCCTTTCGCCATTTGCCAGAGGGCAGACTCTGCTTCTGTCATGTTGCTTCGATTGGCTTGGGCATTGCCTTTTAGTAGGTTGTAATCAAGGATGTTTGCAGTTTTCCATTTCATGTGTATTGCCTGTCTTTTCCTCCCCCTTTAAGGGGGAGTTAGAGGGGGTCCGAACGGACTCTCAAAGTCTTTTAGGTTAAGATGCTTGGTGTCTTTTTCGCTCAGGATGGCCTTCTCCGTAGGGATTCGCCAGTCGATGCCGAGGCTTTGGTCTGTTATGGCGATGCCGTCGTCGGCCTCCGGATGGTAGAACTCATCGCATTTGTACTGGAAGACAGCTGTCTCGCTCAGCACGGCGAAACCGTGGGCGAAGCCTTTCGGAATGAAGAACTGGCGGTGATTGTCCTCCGTGAGTTCTACGGCGACGTGCTGTCCGTAGGTGGGAGAGCCTTTGCGGATATCGACGGCTACGTCGAGGACGGCTCCCCTGACGCAGCGAACGAGCTTGCTCTGCGTGAAGGGCGGGCGCTGGAAATGCAGTCCGCGCATCACACCATAGGAGGACATGCTCTCGTTGTCCTGCACGAAGTTGATGGGGCCGACTTTCTCCTCGAACTCTCTTTGCGAGAAGGATTCGAAGAAATACCCGCGTGCATCCCTGAAGATGCGCGGCTCTATGATGAGCGGGCCTTGTATTGTGGTCTTGATTACTTCCATGTTTCTCTCTTTGATGAGTGGTTAGGGGTTAGAGGTTAGGGGTTAGAGAAATGTTTTTAGCAGTCTGTTTGGCATCCAAGGGTATTCTCTAACCCCTAACCCCTAACTACTAACCTCCTTTTTCTTAATGTTTGCGATGCATTTTTCCAGTGAGTCCACCCAGTACGGCACGTTGATGCCAAAGGTCTCCCGAATGCTGCGTTTGTCGAGGACTGAGTATGCGGGACGCACGACAGGACTGGGGTATTCCGAAGACAGGCAGGGACGGATGTCGCAGTCCTTGTGTCCGGCGATGCGGGCTATCATCTGCGTGAAGTCGTACCACGAGCAGACGCCTTCGTTGGAGTAGTGGTAGATGCCCTGCACGGGCTTCCGGAGGATGACCTGAATGGCTTTGGCCAGGTCGAGGGCATACGTCGGAGTGCCGCACTGATCGAAGACAACCTTCAGCTGCGGCTTAGTGGCCGTGAGGTTGAGCATCGTTTTGCAGAAGTTCTTGCCGTATTCGCTGTAGAGCCACGCCGTGCGGATGATGATGAAGCCCCCAGACCCTTCCAAACCTCCCCTTAAAGGGGAGGCTTCCTGCCCAGAGTCCCTTTCGCCTGTATTCTCCCCCTTTAAGGGGGAGTTAGAGAGGGTCCTCATTATCCTCTCCTCACCCTGTTTCTTCGTCAGGCCGTAGACGCCGGTCGGCGTACCCTGCTGGTCGGGCTGGCAAGGCGTGTTGTAGGGCTCTTTGCCGAACACATAGTCGGTCGAAATCTGCACGAGCCATCCGCCCACCTCCTTCATGGCGCGGGCCAGGTTCTCGGGGGCTTCGGCATTGAGCTTCTCGACGATTGCGCGGTTTTCGGGCGCTTCGGCTGCATCGACATTCGTCCATGCGGCACAGTTCACGATGGCGCGGACGTCGTTCTCCCTCACCATCTTGCGGATGGCCTCGAGGTTGGTGATGTCCAGAAACGTGGTCTCCACGCCCTCCTGCTCTGTGACGTCGGTGAAGATATAGTGGTCGGCCGAGTCCTTTGCAACGATACGCATCTCGTTGCCCAGTTGGCCGTTTGCTCCTGTAACGAGTATAGTCATTATCTGATTTACGATATGTTCTGCGTACAAAGATAGTTAAAAATCTTTAATCTCCTAATGAAAGTGCTGTTTTTTTTGTCTTAATTGGTTATTTTGGTACATAAAGTGCTCCTCGCCAATACGTGAGGTTACACGAGGCAGCAGGGGGATTTTATTGCATCAACATGTAGATGCAATTGCACATACATGTAGATGCAATTGCATTTACATGTTGATGCAAACAACATGACGTGTCAAATTTTGCGGCGAGCCCTGTTTGGTTAGGCATCGGAGAGTGCCGAGTCGGGCCAGTTGACGAGATAGACCTGCTCGGTGGCACGTGTGATGGCAGTGTAGAGCCAGCGGAAGTAGTCGGGCGAGAGCATCTCCTCGGTGACGTATCCCTGGTCGATGTAGACGTGCTCCCACTGTCCGCCCTGCGCCTTGTGACAGGTGACGGCATAGGCATACTTGATTTGCAGGGCGTTGTAGTAGGGGTCCTGGCGCAATTTCTTCATGCGGTCGCGCCGGTTCGTCAGCTCGGGATAGTCGTCCCAGACGCCCTGGAAGAGTGCTTCCTGCTGCTGACGCGTGAGGGCCGGTGCTTCGCTCTGCAGCGTGTCGAGCAGTACGGTGACGTCCATCTCCTGATTGTTGAAGTCGGGAAACTGCACGGTGGCGTCGGCAAATCGGAAGCCATAGAACGACCTCTCGTTGCGAAGCCGTCGAACCACTGCTACGTCGCCGTTGGCGATGAAGGGCAAGCCAGCCCCCTCAAAGCGCTCCTCCGGACCCTCTCCCGACCTCTCCCTTGTAGGGAGAGGGGCTGATACAACTGGAGAACTATTTACTCCTCTCCCTACAAGGGAGAGGTCGGGAGAGGGTCTGAAGGGTGTGTCGGGGCCGGTGGCCTCTGTCCAATGGTAATTGTTCTTCGCCACCATGATGAGTTCGCCGCTCGAAAGTTCCTCTTCATGGTCGAGGATGCGGCTCCTGATACCATTATTATATATATTGGCACGCTTGTTGCTGCGGGTCACGACGATGGTTCCGTCGGTGCCATACTTACGGTAACTCTGCTCGAGCGCCTCGATGAGTTCGTCGCCCGGGAGTGCTTTGACGTCGGGGAAACTCTTGCCTCTGAGTTTGGGAAACTCGAACATCTCGTCGTCCTGGATGAGTTGGCGCAGCATCGTGGCGTTCCAGAGGATGCCGGACTCCTCGAGCTGACGCACGACCTGAGTCATCTGTAGCTCCGTCACCTCCATTCCGTAGCCCTCCAGCATCGTGCGGCTTAGGGCAGGACTATCTTCCTCGCCCACCGGCGGAAGCTGTGCCGTGTCGCCCACCAGAATGAGGCGGCATCCCTCGCAGGAATAGACGTAGTGCATCAAGTCGTCCAGCAAGCGCCCGCTACCGAAGATGGTGCTCTCGTGGCTGCCGTTTGCTATCATCGACGCTTCATCGACGATGAACAGCGTGTCCTGCCTGAGGTTCACGTCGTTCTGGAAGACATCCATGTCCGTGATAGACTTCTGCCGGTAGATTTTCCTATGTATCGTAAACGCGGGCACGCCTGCGTAGGACGACAAGACCTTGGCCGCGCGGCCGGTCGGAGCCAACAACATGACCCTTTGCTGCAGCTGCCCGAGCGTACGCACCAGCGCTGCCAGCAGGGACGTCTTGCCTGTGCCGGCATAACCTTTCAGCAGGAAAACCGAATCCCGCACTCTTGAAAGCAAGAAGTCGGCAAGCAAAAAGATTGCTTTTTCCTGCTCTTTCGTCGGTTTATGGTCGAAGTTCTCCCTGATTAGAGCACCTAAATCTTCACTTATTGCCATTCTTTTACAAAAAAAACGCCTTTTTGGTGGTTATGTGAATAATTATTTTTACTTTTGCGATGCGAATTTACAAAATAAATTACATATATCGTATGAAAAAGGTAATAAATCTTATTTTAGGTATCTGTGTGGCCGGCTTGCTCTTCATCTGCTGGCGCAGCATCAAGGATACCGAGGACTTCGACGCAACAGTCGTAGCCAGAGAGAATGTTGTAAAGGCTCGCCTTATGGAAATCCGCAGTGCTGAGGAAGCATGGAAAGCTCAGCATGACGGCGTCTATTGCTCTGACTGGTCTGAGCTCATCAAGTTCGTCAAGGAAGGCAAACTGCCTGTTGTCATGAAGCAAGGCGTGCTGACCGAGGACCAGATGAACAAGGGCCTGACCGAAAGCAAGGCTGCCGCCATCGTCAACAGCGGTGATGCCGCTGCCATCGCTGCCAATGGCTTGCAGAACTTCAAGCGTGACACCATCTGGGTTTCGCTGCAGGACTCTCTCTACAACTACGAAGGCTTCGTAGCCGACTCCTTGCGCTACATTCCCTTCTCGCAGGGCGACACATTCGAAATCATCGCTTGTCCCAACACCACACGCTCGGGCACCATCATCCAGGTCATGGAGTGCAACGCCCCCGACAGCAGTTTCCTCAAGGGAATGGGCAAGGCTGGCAACCGCCTCATCTACAATCGTAACGAAGAAGCTAACGCCAAGGGCGCATATCCCGGCCTGAAGATTGGCGATGCCGGCAACAATTGGAACAACAATGCTGGCAACTGGGAGTAATTCTTTCATAAGCTATAGACTATCCATCCGCTTAGGGGCGGATGGATTTTCTTTTTCTGTACTGAACGGCCTTGACGGCTCCGTAGTACAGACCGACCGCTTCCCTGTCTCCCAGCAGGCTGCAGCGTCCGACGTCCTGAGGCAGGCCTTGCAAAAACCTTACCTGATGGACTACCGCTTCCAGAGCACGGAACTTGTCGTCGAAGGCCCCACCACCATCGTTCCCCTTGAGCACTTCAACAAGAGCGACATGCTTGCGTTCTATCGCCTCTGCTTCCCAAGTCAGCAGGCAAGCGTGGCCGACATGCAGTATCAGATACTCTCGTCGCTCGAGGCCGTGATGATATTCTGTCTCGATGGCGACATCCTTCGCATCGTGCAGGAGTGTTATCCCGACGTCAAGGTCTGCTGTGGCGATGCCAGACAGCTGGAGATATTTGCCGCTCAGCAAGAGAAACGTCCTGCACCGGAAGATGTGGAGCAGCGAGACATCTATGTTCACTTCGACGAGCAGCGCTTCTTCATCGCCGTCTTCCGCAAAGACAAGCTGCAATATGCAGCGTCGCAAGATGCATCGAACGACAACGACCGGACCTTCCTGCTGCTTGGCATCTGGAAAGCCCTCGAGTTGCATCAGCAGAAGGACGCCCTCCATATGGAAGGCGCAACGAAGGACTTGAAGAAAACATTAGCGGAGTATATACTTAACATTGACTAAGAATGAGGCCCTTCCCTTTATGGGAGGGTATAGGAGAGGCTATGAGAATCATCACAGGCAAGTATAAAGGCAGGCACTTCGAAGTGCCGCGCTCGTTCTCGGCACGTCCGACGACAGACTTCGCGAAGGAGAATCTCTTCAATGTTCTGCAGGCTTATATCGACTTCGACGAAGAGCCGACGGCCCTCGACCTCTTTTCCGGGACGGGAAGCATTACGTTGGAACTCGTCAGCCGAGGTTGCGGACGTGTCATCAGCATAGAACTCGACGGCCGTCATCACCGCCTTATCAAGCAGTTCCTCGACAAGTTGCAGGACACAGCAGCGTTGCCCGTCCGTGGTGATGTCTTCCAATATCTGGCAAAGTGCCGTGAGCAGTTCGACTTCATCTTTGCCGATCCGCCTTACGCCTTGCCGCAGATTCCCGAACTTCCCGACATCGTCCTGAGCCGCAACCTGCTCAAGGAGGATGGTCTCTTCGTGCTGGAACATGGTAAGACAAACGACTTCTCCCAGCATCCCCGCTTCGTCGAGCACCGCAGCTACGGCAGCGTCAACTTCTCTTTCTTCCAGTAGTCAATTCATATCATACGCCCACGCGTATTATATATAATAATGTAAAGGGTGCATCCTCTCGCCGTGCTTGACGAAAAGATGCACCCTTCTTTTTTTTATATCTTCAGAGAACTTCTCAGACTTCTTCAGAGAACTTCTCAGACTTCTTTGGAGAACTTCTCAAACTTCTCAGGAGAACTTCTCAAACTTCTCTGGAGAACTTCTCAGACTTCTCTGGAGGACTTTCCTTACAGCTTTGGACCTGCAGCGACGAACAAAGGTGTTCGTTGCTGCAGGCCCTTCGCTTTAATTCCTTACAGCTTTGGACCTGCAGCGACGAGAGCCTTGCCGGCTTCGTTGCCTTCGTACTTCTTGAAGTTCTTGATGAAGCGTGCAGCGAGATCCTTTGCCTTCTCTTCCCACTGGCTTGCCTCTGCGTAGGTGTCGCGAGGATCAAGAATGGCGGGATTTACGTTGGGCAGAGCTGTGGGCACTTCGAAGTCGAAGAAAGGAATCTTCTTTGTAGGAGCCTTCAGGATGCTGCCGTCGAGGATAGCGTCGATGATGCCACGTGTGTCGGGGATAGAGATGCGCTTGCCTGTACCGTTCCAGCCTGTGTTGACGAGGTAAGCCTTAGCGCCGCTCTTCTCCATCTTCTTAACGAGTTCCTCAGCATACTTTGTGGGATGCAGTTCGAGGAATGCCTGGCCGAAGCAAGCCGAGAATGTAGGAGTGGGCTCTGTGATGCCGCGCTCTGTGCCTGCCAGCTTTGCTGTGAAGCCAGAGAGGAAGTAGTACTTGGTCTGCTCAGGAGTGAGGATGCTGACGGGGGGCAGTACGCCGAATGCATCTGCGCTGAGGAAGATGACGTTCTTTGCGTCTGGGCCTGCGCTCTTGCCGTTGACCTTCTTGGCAATCTTCTCGATGTGCTCGATGGGATAGCTTACACGTGTATTCTCTGTCACGCTCTTGTCGGCGAAGTCAATCTTGCCGTTGGCATCAACTGTTACGTTCTCGAGGAGAGCGTTACGCTTGATGGCGCCGTAGATGTCGGGCTCGTTCTCCTTAGAGAGGTTGATGACCTTGGCGTAGCAACCACCTTCGAGGTTGAAGACGCCCTCATCGTCCCATCCGTGCTCGTCGTCGCCGATGAGGAGACGTTTCGGGTCGGTGGAGAGAGTTGTCTTGCCTGTACCGCTGAGACCAAAGAAGATGGCAGTGTTCTTGCCCTGCATGTCGGTGTTGGCTGAGCAGTGCATGCTGGCGATGCCATCGAGGGGCAGGTAGTAGTTCTGCATGGAGAACATGCCCTTCTTCATTTCGCCGCCGTACCATGTGTTGATGATGCACTGTTCGCGACTTGTGACATTGAATGCCACGCAAGTTTCGCTGTTGAGGCCGAGCTCCTTGTAGTTCTCTACCTTTGCCTTGCTGGCGTTGTAGATGACGAAGTTAGGCTCGAATTTCTCCAGCTCCTCAGCTGTGGGCTGAATGAACATGTTCTTCACGAAGTGTGCCTGCCAAGCCACCTCAACGATGAAGCGTACGGCCAGACGTGTGCCTTCGTTTGCGCCGCAGAAAGCGTCGACGACGTACAGGTTCTTGTTGCAGAGTTCCTTGATTGCAAGAGCCTTTACCTTTGCCCATACTTCTTCGCTCATGGGGTGGTTGTCGTTCTTGTACTCCTCGGAAGTCCACCATACGGTGTTCTTTGACTTTTCGTCCATTACGATGTACTTGTCCTTGGGGCTACGACCGGTGTAGATACCTGTCATTACGTTTACTGCGCCCAGTTCTGTGTTCTGACCCTTGTCGAAACCAGTCAGGCCAGCCTTTGTCTCCTCCTCGAAGAGAAACTCGTAGGAAGGGTTGTGGGCAATCACGGTGCTGCCGGTGATGCCATACTTTGTCAAGTCTAATGTTGCCATTGTGTTGATGATTTTATGTTTATACTTATTTGTATTTGTACTTATGCTTCATTGTCTCTTAAACGGCTGCAAAGATACGAAATAAAGTTGAAAGTTTAGAGTTTAGAGTTTAAAGTTTTCGTTTTGCGTGCTTTTTTGCAAAGCAAACTTTGCATTTATGCATCAATTTCATATCTTTGTGGGCAAGAATGTAAAAAGTCAATAGACATGAAAGTAGTTAACATGAGCGAAACGCCGAGCGTTTTGAACCAGTATGTGAGTGAACTCAGGGATGTTCAAATTCAGCAGGACCGCATGCGCTTCCGCCGGAATCTGGAGCGCATCGGGGAGATGATGGCGTTCGAGATAAGCAAAGACCTCAGTTATAAGGAGACGACGGTGCAGACGCCGTTGGCCGAGTGCAAGTGTCAACGCCTCTCTGAGGAGATAGTGCTGGCCACCATCTTCCGTGCCGGACTGCCCTTTCATCAGGGTTTTCTCAATGTTTTCGACAGGGCGGAGAACGGTTTTGTGAGTGCCTTCCGATACTATAAGGACAAGGAATGCAGCAAGGTGGGCGTGAATGTGGAGTATATGGCTTCGCCCGATTTGACTGACAAGACGCTCATCATCGTCGATCCTATGCTGGCAAAGGGTTATAGTCTGGAGCTGGGGCTGGTTGCTTTTCTCAAGAACGGAAGGCCGCGTCGTGCCATCCTGGTAAGCGTCATTGCCAGCGAGGAAGGCGTTGCACACATACAGAAGAGCTTTGGCGAGTACGAAGAAGTGGAGCTTTGGTGCGCTGCCATCGATCCCGTCCTCAATGAGCGCAGCTACATCGTGCCGGGTCTTGGCGACGCGGGCGACTTAGCATACGGCGATAAGCTGTGAGTCGTGAATGACTTAAGGCTTTAGCTCTTTAATAAGCTTCTTGGCTTTTCCCCATTTGTCTATAACGAAGAGGACAAAGCGGACATCGACTCCGATGCAGCGCTGCAGGTTGCTGTCGAACGAGATGTCGCCCGACATGGCCTCCCAGTTGCCGTCGAAGGCCAGACCCAATAGTTCTCCTTTGCCGTTGAACATGGGCGAGCCAGAGTTGCCGCCAGTGATGTCATTGTTGGAGAGGAAGCAGAGGTGCATGTCGCCAGTAGTCGGGTCGGCGTATGTCCCCCAATCGCCTTTCTGCAGCAGGCTGACGATGTCGTCCTCCAGTTTGTAGTCTTCTATCTCTTCCTGCTTGGCGGCTTTGTCGAGCAGGCTTTGGGCATTGGTATAATACTGGTGGTGCGTGCCTCCAGCCGTGTAGTCTTGGATGTAGCCGTAGGAGAGTCGCATGGTGAAGTTGGCGTCGCTGTAGTGTGGATTCTCCTGGTCCATCTCGAGGAGAGCCTGCGTCAGGAGGTGTTCGTTATAGTCGATGATGGTGGAAGCATCGCGACAGCTGCCACTTATCTCCTGAAACTTCGTGGGGATGCCGTCTGCATAAAGCAATCCGAGGTCAGTGTCGCGCAGGGTGCTGTCGGCCAGCACCTTATCCACAGCCGACGGGTCTAAGCAGATGGTTCGGGCAAAGACGTCGTGTGCGTAGGCAGCCTCGTCGCCTCCATACAGGCTGTCGATGGTGTTGTAGCACTCGGGCAGGTAGTTTTTGTCGGGCACTTGCTTGCGGTAGTTTCGCAGCAGAGCAATCATCGTGGCCTCGTCGAGTTTGGCGTCATAATCCTTGAAGAAGGACTCCATGCGACTGCGCACTTGAGCTGCCTCGGTGCTGTCTGCATCTTGGGGCATCGAGTTAATCATGTTGGCTACGCGATAGAGTTCGATGCCTCGCATGAAGGTCTCACGGAAGAAACCAGCAGCGAAGACATCGTCGCGACGCTTTCCGTAGGCCTCTTCAAGCTTTAGGAACATCTCGCCGAAGCGTTCGGAGAGGTCGGCTCGGCTGCCGTACCATTGTTTGACTTTGTCCTCGAGTTGCTGTTTCTGCTTGATGACTTCGAGGTCGGCAATGGCTTTGTTCATGCCGATACTGTTCTTCCAGTAGTTACTGCTACTGGCCCATTTGCTGGCGTACTTGATGCCGACGGCTCGGTCGGCGTCCATGAAGCGCTTCCACACCTCTTGCTTCTTGCCTCTGACCTGTATTGTGCTGACATTGATAGCGTTGACGCGTTCGTCGATTCCCCATGAACTGAGGTATCGGCTGGTGCTTCCCGGGTAGCCTACAGTCATGCAGAAGTCGCCATTCTGGAAGCCGTCTCGGGCGATGCGGGCGTAGTTCTTGCAGCGCAGAGGCACGTTCTTCGGACTATAGTCGGCAGGCTCTCCCTTCTTGTCGGCATAGATGCGGAACACGCTAAAGTCGCAGGTCTGGCGGGGCCACATCCAGTTGTCGGTGTCGCCGCCGAACTTGCCGAGCGTTTCTGTTGCGGTGAAGACGAGTCGGATGTCGCGATAGATCTTGTAGAAGCTTGCATAGAAAGCATTGCTGCTATAGTAGCGTTTCACCTGGCACTCAAGTCC
>JAFUGG010000075.1 GCA_017469525.1 Bacteroidaceae bacterium
CGCTCAGAGCGGAAAGATACTTCCCCAGCGCGGACAGGGCGGACGCGGACAAGGTGGTCGCGGAGGCATGAACTGGTTCCGAGGCATCACGGCCCGCAAGGCTGCCGACATGCCCGTGCTGGCCTACACGCATGACTTCGGTTCTGTCGAGACTGCCACCAGCTACATGATGATGGGCTACGATGAGATAGAGGACATCGAGTACTTCTACAACCGCTATAAAGGCTACTGGGCACACGGCGGAAGCGTCAGCATCTTCCAGGCATTCAAGAGCATGCAGAGCCGCTACGCAGGCATCATGAACCGCTGCCGTGCCTTCGACAAGATGATTTACGACGACGGCATGAAGTCCGGCGGCAAGGAGTATGCCGAGATTCTCTCCGGTTCCTACCGTCACATGATGGCTGCCCACAAGCTCTTCGAAGACAAGGACGGCAACCTGCTCTGGTTCTCGAAGGAAAACAACTCCAACGGCTGCGTCAACACCGTTGACCTTACCTATCCCGAAGCCCCCATCTTCCTGGCTTATAACCCTGAGCTCCAGAAGGCCATGATGACGTCGATCTTCGACTACAGCCTCTCCGGCCGTTGGACCAAGCCTTTCGCTGCTCACGACCTCGGACAGTACCCCCGTGCCAACGGTCAGGTTTATGGTGGCGACATGCCACTCGAGGAGGCCGGCAACATGATTACCCTCGCCGCCACCATCTGCATGCTGGACGGCAATACATCGTATGTCGACAAGTACTTCGACATCATGACCACTTGGGCAGACTACCTTGTGGAGAACGGTTTGCACCCCGCCAATCAGCTCTGCACCGACGACTTCGCAGGCCACTGGGCAGGCAACTGCAACCTCGCCATCAAGGCCATCATGGGCGTCGCCGGCTATGCCGAGATTGCCAAACTGATGGGCAAAGACGACGTTTACAGCAAATATAACGCCAAAGCCAAGGAGATGGCTGCCGCCTGGGAGAAGGAAACCAAGGTGAAGGACCACTACGAACTGGCTTACGGCGCTGGCGAGAAGACCTGGAGCCAGAAGTATAACATGGTATGGGACAAGCTCTGGAAGACGAACATCATTCCTAACGGTGCCATGCAGACCGAGATCAAGTACTACCTGAAGAAGCAGAACAAGTACGGCCTGCCGCTTGATGTCCGCAAGGACTACACGAAGAGCGACTGGATCATGTGGAGCGCTGCGATGGCCGACACAGACAAGGACTTCCAGGCCTTCGTTGCCCCCCTCTACAAATACATCAACGAGACGCCGAGCCGCGTGCCCATCTCCGACTGGCACGACACGAAGACCGGCCGCATGGTGGGCTTCAAGGCCCGCAGCGTCATAGGTGGCTACTGGATGAGAGTCTTGGCTGACAAGATGAAGTAACAGCAGACCATCCTTGAGGATACAATAAGCCCCTTCCCTCGCAACTGAGAGAAGGGGCTTATTTTGAATGTCTTGTTCCCATATGCTACAGGAGTGTCCTCAAAGAGCACAACCTCTTTGCATCATAAGCACTACCTCTTTATATGAAAAGGTATACCTCTTTGCGTGAAAAGGTATACCTCTTTGGCCAAAGACCTATAGGTGTTGGAAAGAAGACTTAAAGGTCGATTGTCACGCCGCCCATGAAGGTTGCCTTGGGCATCGGGTAACCGAGGTTGATTTCATACTGCTGGGCAAGCAGGTTCTCGCCCTTTGCCCACAGTTTCAGCTGCTTGCAGATGCGATAGCCGAGCGTCATGTGGAGCAGAGAGGCATTCTCCTGCACAGGGTCTGCGCCGTTTTGCGTGTAGAGTCCGACCAGTTGCTGGAAGCCTGCCGTAGCGGAGAACTTGCCATAAGCGCAGTCGGCACCGATGTAGCCCTTGTAGTCGGGAGCTCCCACGATGGCGTTGTCCATGTGCAGATAGCTGTGGTTCGTGCTGAGACGCCAGTGGTCGTTGACCTTCCAGGCAGCCTCAACCTCCACGCCCATATTGCGGAACTCGCCGACATTCTGTGCCGGAGTCCTGGGCACAACAACCTGAATCATGTTCTCCCCGTCGATGAGGAAGAGGTTCACGCCATAGGTCAGACGGCCTTCCAGCAGGCGATGACGCCAACTTAGCTCGTAGTTGAGCATGCTCTCGGCACGAAGATCGGCATTGGCTGTGCCGTAGAGATACAGGTCTTTGTACGTCGGATTGCGGAAGCCCTTACTGAACATGAACTTGAATTCGCCTGTCTCGATGGGTCGGACGACGAGTCCCGCCTGCGGAATCCACTCGCCGCCTGCCTTCGAATGGTAGTCGTAGCGAAGTCCCGCATTGAGGGTGACGTACTTGGTTATCTCTTGCCGTACGTCGGCATAGCCAGCCACCTCATTTGCATGACCATGCGTGCTCTGCATCTTTCGCCTGTCAGTCGTCACGGTTGCACCTGTCTCCTTATCTTCATACCAAGCGTGTCCGTAGATGTGCTGGTAGTCGATGCCGGCAGTGACGCGAGTCGATTTGGTGGCCATCACGCTTTGATAGAGCGAAACACCTGCCACGGCATCGCGCGAGCGGAAGTAGTCCGTCTGTGGAGCACCGCCTGTCTCATAGCCATCATCTATGTGATGATTGCCGTAGTTGTTGTAGACGCTGACGGCACCGCTTGTCCTCTCGTAGTTGTTCTCCACGACGAGATTGGCCGAGCCGCGTGTGATGCTCTGGTCATTGTCGTACTTCGGCGCCAAAAGCGTACCTGGGTTGCTGGCGTTGAAGTGCGTGATGTCAGCCATTGCGCTCGCATTCCAATGGTCGGACAGCTTGTAGCCGAGGCTCAGGAAGCCGGCATACTGTTCGAAGCCCATACGGGGGCGATGGTTGTCCGAGCGCTGGTATTGAGCTGCAACGGTGCTTGTGAAGCGGCCTGCACGCAGTTGATTACTGCCCTCCACCTGTACCGTACCGTAACTGCCGGCACCTGCATTGATGGTAGTATGCTGCGAGAGTTTGTCGTCTTCCCTGGGTTCGAGCTGCCGCGTGACGATATTCACGACGCCACCCATCGCATTGCTGCCATAGAGCAGGCTGGCCGGACCGCGCAGCACCTCTACCCTATCGGCAATCATCGTCTGATAGCTGTCGGCGATGCCGTGCCCGAAGATGCCCTGAAACTGCGGATGCCCGTCGATGAGCACCAGCATTTGTCCGGCTCCGGAGCTGAGGCCACGCACGTTGATGCTACCCGAACTGCCCGTGCTCACGCCGTAGCCCATCATGCCTCGGCTCGTCAGAACCACTCCAGGCACCTCCTCCATGATGGTGGGCAGCACGCTGGTCCGTTCGTTGGCCAAGAGTCTGTCGCGGCTGATGGTGTTGACCGTCATGGGCAGATGGCGGATGTCTGTGGCAGAGCGACTGCCTGTGACGACCACTTCATTTATCCTGGTAGTGTCACGAAGGGTTTCTTCAGCATGAATGGTGAGAGCAGCAGCGCCAACTCCCACAAACAACAAAGTATGGATTCGCATAACTTTACAACTAACTTTAAGTGTTAATAATTGCGCTGCAAAGTTACGAACTATGTACACACGCACACAAACCCAGATTTCGCAGTGTGTTACCTATTTTTCCCCTAACGGCTGAGATAGCGGCTGAAATGCGATGTGTTGTCGAAGTTGAGCCTGTCGGCCACCTCTTTCGCCGTAAGCTTTCTGTGCATCATCAGGTGTTTGATTTCCATCATGGTGAACTGCCTGATCCAATAGCTTGGGGTGCGTCCGCTCACCTGGGTAGACACTTTGTGCAGATGCTTAGGCGTCACGCAGAGCTCACCTGCGTAATAAGCAACGTCGCGGTGCGTCCTGTAGGTTCCTGCCTCCAGCATGCGGATGAAGCGCGACATGATGTCGGCCGACCTCAAAGATGCCTCCTCGTGTTCGAAAAGAGCGGCATGGGCGTTCATCACGTCAAGATAAAGGGCTCGCATCCCTTGCTTCACAGCCTCCTCTCGGTAGGCATCCGGCGTATGTTCACTGCGAAAAGCAACATCCTCGAAGTCATGCTTGACGACGGCAAGCGTGTCGCCCTCCAACTGGAAGATAGGGTGCATGAACAGATGAAGCCATCCGCAGACGCCATAACTGCTGCCGGGCATGCAACTGGCCTGCCAGTCGGCAGGCAGAAGAAGCTGGAGGAGCTGGCAATCCGGCGAGGGAGAGATGCTTCCCACATGGCTTGCCATCGCTATCATGCAACAGCCTGCCGTGAGTTGATGCTCGCGGCCCGAGAAGTGGAGCCGGCATGTTCCGACTGTACACAAGAGGTGGAGAATCTGTTGTTGCATGATGGCTTTTAATCTTTACAGCGTCGCAAAAATACGGAAAAACAAGCACATACACAAGCAAAACATACTTTAATTCTTAATTCTTCTTTCTTAATTCTTATTTTATTCGTACCTTTGCACCCCAAAAGGACTATATAACAGACAAAACCTATGCCACAGATTTCCGTACGAGGCGTTGAGATGCCGGAGTCGCCTATCCGCAAGTTGGCTCCTTTGGCATACGCCGCAAAGGAGAGAGGAATACATGTCTACCATCTGAACATCGGTCAGCCAGACCTTCCGACACCCCAGGCGGCCATCGACGCCATAAAGAATATCGACAGGACCATCCTCGAGTACAGTCCCAGCCAAGGCTACTTGAGCTATCGCAAAAAGCTGGTGGGCTACTACAAGAAGTACAACATCAACCTCACGCCCGACGACATCATCATCACCAGCGGTGGAAGCGAGGCTGTGCTGTTCTCCTTCCTGGCTTGTCTGAACCCGGGCGACGAGATCATCGTGCCGGAACCTGCGTACGCGAACTATATGGCGTTTGCCATCTCGGCTGGTGCCGTCATCCGCACCATCACGACTACCATCGAGGAGGGCTTCTCCTTGCCGAAGGTGGAAAAGTTCGAGGAGCTCATCAACGAAAAGACGCGTGCCATCCTCATCTGTAATCCGAACAACCCCACGGGCTACCTCTACACCCGTCGCGAAATGAATCAGATACGCGACCTGGTCAAGAAGTACGACCTTTACCTGTTCAGCGACGAGGTCTATCGCGAGTTTATCTATACTGGCAGTCCTTATATCAGTGCCTGCCACCTGGAGGGCATCGAGAACAACGTCGTGCTCATCGACAGCGTGAGCAAGCGTTACAGCGAGTGCGGCATACGCATCGGCGCTCTCATCACCAAGAACCAAGAGGTCCGCAAGGCTGTCATGAAGTTCTGTCAGGCACGCCTCAGCCCCCCACTCATCGGGCAGATAGCAGCCGAGGCCAGTCTCGACGAACCCGAAGAGTACGGCCGCGAGGTCTATGACGAATACGTGGAACGACGCAAGTGCCTCATCGACGGACTCAACAGGATACCCGGCGTTTACAGTCCCATCCCGATGGGAGCGTTCTACACCGTCGCCAAGTTGCCCGTAGATGATGCGGAGAAGTTCTGTGCCTGGTGCCTGAGCGACTTCAACTACGAGGGCGAAACGGTCATGCTGGCGCCTGCCGCTGGCTTCTACACCACGCCCGGAGCAGGCAAGAACGAGGTCCGTCTGGCCTACGTCCTCAAGAAGGAAGACCTGCAAAGGGCATTATTCGTACTCAGGAAAGCATTAGAAGCTTATAGCCTCTCCCCCACCCCCTCCCCTGAAGGGAAGGGGAGAGAAAGCCTCTCCCTTTAGGGGGAGGTTGGAGGAGGCTGACCTATGTTCACTTGGTTCATCGCTAAACGACTCTTTGCCCAAGGCGGGAGCAGCGGACGCGCCTCGCGTCTGGCCACCGGCATCGCCACCTTTGGCGTTGCCATCGGCCTCTGTGTGATGCTGGTCAGCGTGGCTATCGTGCTGGGCTTCCAGAAAGAGGTGCAGGACAAGGTGCTGGGCTTTGGCGCACACATCAAGGTGATGAGCTACAGGAGTCTCGGCCAGCAGGAGCTTTCGCCCATCGTCATCGACGACAGCCTCACGTCGCGGCTCTCGGCCATCCCCAATGTAGCGTCCGTCGCACGCTTCTGCACGAAGCCGGGCATGCTGAAGACCGACACCAACTTCCGTGGCATAGCCATCCAAGGCATTGGGCAGGACTACGACCAAAGCTTTATTAGCAGCCACATGATAAAGGGCGAGTTGCCAGAGTTCACAGACTCCGTCGGCTCGGGCAAGCTGGTGATTTCGCAGGCGATGGCGCGAGAGATGCAGGTGGACGTGGGCCAAACCATCTATGCCTACTTCTTTGAGCAGACGGTTCGGGCAAGGAAGTTCACCGTGGCAGGCATTTACCGCACCAACCTCACCGACTTTGACAAGAACTTTGCCTACACCGACCTCTTCACCATTCACCGTCTCCTGGGCTGGGACAGCCAGCAATTCGGCGGAGCGGAGATAAGGTTGCAGAACTTCGAACGCCTCGACGAGACCTTGATGGACGTGGTGAACGAAGTCAACCACAAGCAAGATTCGTACGGAGAATACTATTCCAGCATCACCATCAGGCAGGAGCATCCGCAGATATTCGCTTGGCTGGGGCTGCTCGACATGGACATCGCCGTCATCCTCATCCTGATGATTTGCGTCTCCATCTTTACTGCGGTGAGCGGACTGCTGATCATCATCCTGGAACGCACCAATTTTATCGGCATCATGAAGGCAATCGGAGCACGCAACAAGCAGGTGCGGCATCTCTTTCTTGGACTTGCGATGCTCATCATCCTGCGTGGCATCGTGCTCGGCAACCTGCTGGCCTTCGCCCTCATCTTCGTGCAGAAACAGTTCGGGCTCATCACCTTGGACCCCGATGTCTACTACGTCGAGGCCGTGCCCGTGCTGGTGAACTGGTGGTGGGTGCTTGCCATCGACCTCGGCACACTTGTCGTGAGTGCCCTGGCCATGATTGTGCCGAGCTTCGTGGTGTCAAACATTACGCCCGCCAAGAGCATCCGCTTCGAATAGAAGCATCGCCCAATCCCCCTCGTTCTCCGTTCTCTGCAAGGCAAAACCTTGCTGCGCAGCGGCTTCCGTCAGAGCAGGAATGTCCTGACGATAAAAGCCGCTCAGAATCATTTTCCCTTTGTCTTTGACCACTTTGGCGAACCGCGGAAGGTCCTGAAGTAGGATGTTCCGGTTGATGTTGGCAATCAGCAGGTCGGCTTTTGGCTGCCCTTCGAGAACAGAACTGTCGCCAACTTCAACATTGACATTCTTGTAAATCCTGTTCAGCAAGAGGTTGTCCTTCGCATTCTCCACGCTCCATTCGTCGATGTCGTAGGCGAAGACATAACTCGCACCACGCTTGATGGCCATGATAGCCAGTATGCCTGTACCCGTTCCGGCGTCGATGACGTCCTTCCCCTTAAGGTCAAGTCGGGCAAGAGTCCGCAGGATGAGCCGCGTCGTCTCGTGGCTGCCGGTGCCGAAAGCCAGGCGAGGCGTGATGACGATGTCGTATTTGGCAGGCGGCACATTTGTGTGTTTCACGTCGTGAACAACAATCAGAGCCTCCTCCTGACCCTCCTCTGAGGGGATGATGATTGGTTGAAATCCCTCTTCCTCCCAGACTTGGTTCCAATCTTCGTCAGGAGCTTCAGCCTTCGTATAACGGATTTCGACCTCGGGCAGGCAGAAGTTCCGGACCACCTGCTGCATCTCGTCCTCGTTCCAGGCGCTCTGCTGGATGTAAGCCAGCAAGCCACTCTCGGTCTGGGAGAACGACTCGAACCCAATCTCAGCCAGCTGGGCCGACAGCACATCCGCAGCATCCTCGCTGAAAGGCCGTATCTCGCAACTCACTTCAAAATACTTCATAATATATATAATAATGTATAGTCACTCCTCGAACCACTTCTCCCCGCCCATCGCACCCCGTCATCTTGCCCGACACTCACGCATGGGTTGTTTGCATCTACATGTATATGCAATTGCATCTACATGTATGTGCAATTGCACGTACATGTATGTGCAATCAAAACATCACGTTCCATCAAGCTTCTCTCCGTAGGACATCCGCCTTCGCAACAAGCCTCGACAGGCAATGCAGGGCAGAGAAACAGGCAAAGAAGCACAATGAGCCGCTCATTTCTGCCGCAAAGTTAGTCAAATTTTCCCAGTTGGGGAAATTTCCCCAACAAAATAGGCGTTTCCCCTTTGCTTATTGCGCAAAACTCCTTAACTTTGCATCGTAATTAATTTGAAATGCACCATGAAAGCTAACGTTATTTTCCTTATGATGCTCTCGGCAGTTTGCCTCAGCGCATACGCACAGGACGACGACATGTACTCCTTCTCTTCCAGGAAGAAAGGGCAGCAAACCACAACCGCTCCAGTGCAGAGAAACAACTCGTCTGCCTATGAAGACTATGGCGACGCCAACGTCGACTACCACACCGGACAGCTTCGCGACGTCGACGAATACAACCGTCGCTACTCTACGCAGCAGGCGGAAACACCTTCCTACGAGTTCCGAGGCGACACACTCCTCGTGACGACACAGCCCACACAGGACGACTACATGAGCTACGACGCAGGATATGACGCCGGCTACCACGACGGCCTCTACGACGGAGACTTCTACTACACCTCCCGACTGGCACGCTATCGCGGCTTCCGCTTCTATGATCCCTTCGTCTGGGACATCACCTACGGATGGTACGACCCATGGTACGATCCCTGGTACGGCTGGTATTCACCCTACTATCGCTACGGCTACGCCAGCTGGTACAGCTGGGGATGGGGCTGGCACAACTACGGAGGATGGTACGGCGGATGGCATCATCCTCACCCCTACGGAGGCGGACATTACTACGGCGGATACGGAACACGCAATCGCAACATCACCAGCATCAACTCCGGACGACGCTCCACATCCAACGGAGCATACACAGGCGGCGGCAGACAACCCGGCAGCCGTATGGGCTCCACACAGGCTGGGACAGCAACCTCTTCGCGCAACGGCACCAGAAGCAATGGCGTAAGGGTACCGACAGAAAGCTCACGCAGCGGATACCAAATGCCGACACGAAGCAGCAACTCCTCTACCCGTAGCAGCAACGTCTCTACACGAAGCAGCAGCACATCTAGCCGTAGCAGCAGCACCTACAGCAGCGGCTCAAGCAGAAGCAGCAGTACATACAGCAGTGGCTCAAGCAGAAGCAGCAGCACATACAGCAGCGGAGGCTCACGCAGCTACGGCGGAGGCAGCAGCTACGGAGGCGGAGGCAGAAGCAGCGGAGGCTTCAGCGGAGGCGGCGGTCGAAGCGGCGGAGGCGGCGGAGGCGGACGCAGATAATGAACAACTCAACATAACCGTATTCAACATTCTAATAATCTTCTGACACACTATGAAACGCTATATCATTCTCCCCCTGCTTGCTGTCGCCTTCGCTGCACATGCACAGGATACATACATAAACGAACGTCTCACCAACAACTCCAGCGACGTCATCGGCACATCACGCTACGTCGGCATGGGCGGAGCACTCGGAGCACTCGGAGCAGACATGAGTGTCATCAGCTGGAACCCCGCAGGCATCGGACTCTACCGCAAGCACGACATCGCCCTTACCTTTGGAGGACTGTGGGGCAAGTCGAGCATCAAACAAGAGAACCGAGGCAAGGCAACCTTCGACCAAGCTGGCTTCGTCTTCAACATAAAGACAGGCAGCGAGACATGTCCCTACGTGAACCTATCCTTCAACTATCAGAAGAAAATCAACTTCAACCATAATTTCTATGCCGCCAACGACAACCTTGGCGGCCTCAGCCAAATGGATCAGGTCGCTGAGCTTACCTATTGGGACAGCGGAACAGAGAACCTGGCTGGCCTGGCTATAGACAACGACTACCTCAACAGCGCCACCGACAGCGAAGGCAACAAGTACTTCTACAACTACTATGCTTCCTATAGCAACAACTACACCCACCATAGCGAAGGCTCTGCACATGCGTTCGACTTCAACATCAGCACGAACATCAACGACCGTGCCTTCCTTGGACTTACCGTAGGCGTTGACAACATGCGCTTCCGCGAACTGACGTGCTACGAAGAGTTCGGCGATGCCGACTATGCCCTGAGCCGTAATTGCAGAATCACAGGAACGGGCGTCAACGTCAAGCTTGGCACCATCATACGTCCCTTCGAGAATAATCCCTTCCGCTTTGGCTTCGCAGTGGAGACTCCGACCTGGTATCGTCTGCGCAACACCACATGGTTTGACTTTGGCTACGACATCAACGAGAATTCAGCCTTGAGAAGCTACATGAAGTTCAACGTGCGCACTCCCTGGAAGGTACGCGCCAGCATCGGCAGCACTGTGGGCAGCCTCCTTGCATGGGACGTGGATTATGAATACGCAGCTTATGCAGGCACGAAGATGGGATATCCCGAACTCGAATATGCAGACGGTTCTTCTTCCGGCAATGTAAAGGACGTGGCTATGGACGAGTTTACTCGCGACATCCTGCGCGGCACACATACCTTGCGCATTGGCACAGAAGTGAACGCCACGAAGAACCTTGCCTTCCGCCTTGGATACAACCTGAGCACATCGGCTTACGAGAAGAACATTGGCTTCGACCAATATAACATTGACAGCCGCGCCATGAAATATGCCACAGGCACCAACTACATGCGCCTCGGCAACACAAATATCCTGACGCTTGGTGCTGGCTATCATGCTAAGAAGTTCTACATTGACCTCGCCTACAAGGTTCGCAACCAAAAGGCAGACTTCTTTGCCTTTGACACAAGATTCACTGATGAAGTCTACGGCGACCCTGTATTCCTTAATAATGTGGAAACCAGCGCGCCAGAACTTATCAATGCCACCATTGACCCGGTCGATGTCAACCTGACAAGGCACGCCATCACCTGCACGCTGGGCTTCAAGTTCTAATGCACTGACACCTTCCTGCCAGACATGATATAAAGTCCTGGCTTCAACGACCGACGCTCCTGCCTTATGCCCATGAGGTCATAGACAGAGGCGTCGGTCTTATTATATATATAAGGTGTAGTGATGGCATCGTCATCTTCGACCAAAGTGCCATAGACATGGAAGGCATAGAGTGCTGGGGAAGCGACATTGTTCATGCTGGCAGACGTGCGAGGAAAGACGACCTTGACATAGCGTCCACGGATGGGAGAGGAAAGATTGACGGTCTTCTTGTTGATACCACCAGTTGCCTTCTTGTCCGCCACTTGTGTCCAGCAGTCATTGTCGTCGCCTGCTTTTGTGATAAGGCTCAGGTCCGGCTCCTCCTGACTAATGAACATCTGGTAGGCGTTCATGTTTGTGGCATCCGTGTCGATACTCTTGGCGTCCCACAGCAGAAGACGTTTGATGTCGTAGGTATGCTCGAGGTCGACGATGACATAGCGGTAGGCGTCCGTGCCCTGCTGAGGTGTGGTAAACTTCCACGGGCGTTCGGCAGCAGGCAGACCTGTGAGCAGGTTGAGGGCACTAAAGGTTGCATCGGGCGTGTCGTGCGCCGCAAGAATGGTCTTGCCGATGCTGACGTTGCCGTCCGAACGGGAGATGTCGCTGACGAAGCGTCCATATACGTCGCATCCATAGAGACGAATGGCATTGTCTGCCACGCCGCTGGGACGAATGCCCCGACGGAAGACGAGCTTCAAGTAGCGCACCTCGGCCGGAGGAAAGCAGATGTCCTTCTCGCCCTTGTCGCCCACGTTCTCTTCATGAGCCAGGAGCGTCCACTCCTCACTTGTTTTGGTTCTGCCATAAACCCAGTATTCGGGCACGTTGCCGCAGTTCGCCTCGCGCCCCTCAACATCGCGGAAGACGAGGCGGTTCACTTCATATATGCCGGTGAACTCCAAGACAATCCACGGCTGCTCTGTGCTCGTGTCGCACCACTTGCGGCCAGGATAGATGTAGCTCATGTTCATGTTGGAAGGTTCCTCACCGCTTGCTGCGAAGCCGCTAAAGGAGTTGACGAAGCAAGTCATCTTCCCTGTGGCGAGAGAAGTGCGTTGGTTGACGACACCCTCCGGTATGCTTGACGTCACGATGGGGTCGCCTTCGTGAAGAGACGTGTTGGGGTCGCAGACAGCCACACCGACGAACGAGTCGGCGCAGCCATAATAGAGGAACCATTTGCCTTGGTGCCAGACGAGACCTTCTGTGAAGACTGTGCCCGCAGCATACTGCCCGCTCCTCTCAAAGTCTGCAATCGGACGGAAGAAAGGCTTGTCGAGGCGGTCGATGAGTTGCAGGGGGTTGTCTCGGCTGAAGAGCATCTGTCCGGCGGCATAAGTGTTAGCAGCATAGCAACCATCGCCATTGTTGCCACTCGCGTTCTTGCCATTGTAGATGAGCACAATGCCGTTGTCCGTGATGACAGCAGGCGGACCGCATTCCGTGAGCATACTGTCGAAGAAACCCTTCCTTGGCTTTGCCAGATAGAGAAGTTCCGTGTTGGCGTCCACGATGGGCGTCCACGTGATGAGGTCGTCGCTTGTGGCGCCGCAGACCCAGTACTCGCCCCAGTACATGAAATACTTCTCCTCGCCATTCACCATTACCTTTGCGGCCTGCAGGCGTCCGTCCCTGACCTCCGTGACAATGGACCCGGACTTGCAGGCAAGGTTGGAGAACTTGCCGTCGAATGTCGTTCGGAAGCAAGGACCATGGTGCGTCCACGTCCTGAGGTCAGGGCTGGTGGCAACGCTCAAGCGGGCAACGGAGCGATTCCACGAGGTGTAGGTCATCACATAAAGTGGTTTGCCGTCCACTTCGGCTTCCACCACACGCGGATCCTCTGTGCCGCCTGGGTGCTCGAACTCTTTTGAGACGGCCGACTGGTCGGGGTACATGACGGGCGAAGGCGAACGGTAGTCGACGTTGATGCCGTCTTCGCTCTCCACAAACCCGATGCGCGAGGTGCGATGTCCTATGCCGGCACTGGGGTCGTCCTCAGCCCGATAGAGCACACAGACCTTACCGTCCTTCTCCACAGCTGCGGGGTTGAACGTGTCGGCACACTCCCATCGGACCTGCGCCCTCTTCATGGGACAGTAGAAGAGACTGCCTTCGATGGGGCTGACCATCGGGTTCTTGCCCTCAGGCCTTGTGAAGCCGCCTATTGCCCAATGTGGCAGGACGTTGTCGGCCGCCATTGCTGTAAGGCAGACAAACAGGATTGGAAAAAGCAGGAAACGTTTCATAGTGCCGCAAAGATACAAATAAAAACGCACATCTGCCTGCTTTCTTCTTTTTTTTATATTATAATTGCAGTGCAATTGGAATAATTTGTTTATCTTTGCATCAAAGGATATTCAAATCGACAAAAACATGAAGAAACTCATCCTGACATTCCTGTCTGCCTGCTTCGCCCTTACGATGGAGGCTCAGACGACGCCAAAGAAGGTCTATGACGAAAACATCAACCCCTTGGAACAAATAGACAAGGCCGTCGAGAAGGCAAGAGCGGAAGGCAAATTCGTTGTCTGCCAAGTGGGCGGAAACTGGTGTCCCTGGTGCCTGAGATTTGCCGATTTCATCACAAGCGACAGTCTCATCAGCAAGGTCATTGAGGAGAATTTCGAGTACATCCACGTGAACTACAATCCCCGGAAGCAGGAAGGTGAGGCGAAAGCCAAGCAGGCCGAGGCCCTGATTAAGCGGCTCGACGGCTGCGGACGCTTTGGATTCCCCGTCTTCGTCGTTTTGGACGCAGAAGGGAAGGTGCTCCACATTCAGGACTCGAGTTTTCTGGAGGAGGGACAGGGCTACAATCAGGAGAAAGTGCTGCGTTTCTTCAAGGGCTGGACGCCCAATGCCGTAAAGCATTGAAACATTACAACTTAGACAATATATCAGGTACCTTGAGAAATACTCACACGTGTCACCGTCCGTTCCCTCGTGAGAAACAAAACGTTTCCACACGAGAAACAAACCGTTTCCACATGAGAAACAAACCGTTTCCACACGAGAAACAAATCGGTAACAAACGTTAAATTTTGTTATTTCACAAGATAAAGTTACATCAGACTCACTTCACCCTATACTTCATCACTTTACGGACAGACCACAAGGCAGAGTTCCTGGCCCGCTACCTCAAGCAGATGTGGCGCCGCCTCCGCAACCGTCTGTTCCAGCGCAAGTGGTAATCGCCCCTGCGGACACTACTCCTCGGGGAAGAGGCCGTAGAGCTTGGCGTCGATTTGTTCGGTGATGCGCTGCAGGTCGGCGGTATTTGATTCGAACTTCAGCGTGTCGCCGTCGACGATGAGAAGCTTGCCGGGATAGTCCTTTATCCAAGCCTCGTAGCGATCATTCAGGCCGCTGAGGTAGTCGATGCGTATGCTTTGCTCGTAGTCGCGGCCTCGCTTGGCAATCTGTGCGATGAGGTTGGGGATGGAGCTGCGAATGTAGATGAGCAGGTCGGGCAGTCCCACGAGCGACATCATCAGGTCGAAGAGGTCGCTGTAGTTCTTGAAGTCGCGGTCGCTCATGTAGCCTTGCGCATGGAGGTTCGGTGCGAAGATGCGCGCGTCCTCGAAGATGGTGCGGTCCTGGATGATGGTGTCCTTGCTCTTTGATATCTCCACGACGTCGCGGAAACGCTTGTTCAGGAAATAGACCTGCAGGTTGAAGCTCCAGCGGTTCATGTCCTGATAGAAGTCGTCGAGGTAAGGATTGGTGTCAACTGGCTCGAAGCGAGGTGTCCAGCCATAGCGCTTGACGAGCAACTTGGTGAGGGTGGTCTTGCCGCACCCAATGTTTCCGGCTACTGCGATATGCATAACAACATTTACTATTTAACGATTTACGATTTACTATTTAACCCCCTTCCCTTTAGGGGAGGGCTGGGGAGAGGCTTTTTCCCTCTATAGCGGGAACATGCCAAAGAGCAGGCTGTCTATCTTGTCGGTGATGTCCTTGAAGTCCTTGGGGTTATGCTTGTAGTCGATATTGTCGACCTCCACGGTCAGGACCTTGCCCTTGTACTTGCGGTAGATGAAATCTTCGTAGAGTTCATTCAGCCCGCTGAGGTACTCGAGCTGTATGGTCTGCTCGTAGTCACGGCCTCGCTTCTGTATATTCTGGACGAGGTGCGGTATGGAGGCACGCAGGTATATCATCAGGTCGGGGTAGCGCACGATGTCCTGCATGTGGTCGAAGAGCTCCATGAAGGTCTCGAAGTCGCGGTCGCTGAGGTTGCCCATGCGGTGGTTGTTCGTGGCGAAGACGTAGACGCCCTCGTAGATGGAGCGGTCCTGGATGGTATCCATGCCGTTCTGCTGCATGTCCATGAGGTCGCGGAAACGCTCCTTGAGGAAGTACACCTCCATGGGAAACGACCATCGCTCGATGTCCTTGTAGTAGTCTTCGAGGTAGGGATTGAACGTCACCTGCTCGTACTTCGGCACCCAATGGTAGTGCTTGGCGAGCATTTCTGTCAGCGTGGTCTTGCCGCTGCCTATATTTCCTGCAATGACGATGTGCATTATCTCTTTCTTAACATGATATCACTGACGCCGTAGCGGTCGAGGAAGACGCTCCGGTCAACGTGCCCGCGGATGCCGTCCACGTAGCTGGTGCAGCTGAACTGCCACAGGACGATGGGCACATCCTCGCTCAGGCCCGGGAACTCGTCCGCATAGCGAGCCACGAAGAACTTGTATTCGGTGAACTTTCCTTCGAGGTATTTGGCATAGAAGTTCACTCCGGTATAGATGATTGGCTTGACGCCGAACATGCGTTCTACGCCCTCGAGGAAGGCTTTCAGCCTGCCTTGGAACATCGCGAGACTGCCTTTGCCGCGCTTCTCGACGTCGACGACGGGGATAAGGTCCTGCTGTCGTGGGTCGACATTCGAGCGGAAGTTCTCCAGCTGGACGAGTGCACTTGCCGAAGGACTGAAGAAATGATAGACGCCAGCAGGTATGCCTGCTCGTCGGGCTCCGTATAGGTTGCGAAGATAGAACTCGTCGACGTAGCCGGCACCTTCTGTCGCCTTGACGTAAACGAACTTTACATTGTCCTCGCGAGCCACGCAGTCCCAATCGATCTTGCCTTGATAGTGGCTGACGTCGATGCCTTGCTGCTGGCTGACGGTATGGTGAACCTGTGCACGCATCTCAGTCACGCGGGGCAAAGGCCTGTCCGGCAACGGAGCCGCAGGCAACTGGTCCGGCATCGGCAGAGCGTAGATGGGGTCTATCGTGTCGCCTTTCTTCCTGCCTTTCTTGTCGGCAAAAGAGGTCGCCGCCGCAATGAAAACGGCCAGGAAGAGCAGATAGCGGAGCGACATGGACGTGTTATTCTCCTAAGAAATTGAACTCGAAGTTGGCACTCTTAATGCTTGGATACTGGCTTCTGGGGTCGATATCCTGACGGCTGCGCAGGTGGGCTACCACCTTGTCATAGCATTCCTGCACGCTTCCGGCCTTTACCTTGCAGACGAAGGGCGTATCGACGTACTTCGACTTCTGCGTCACGGGCATCTTGATGACGCGTTTGAAGGTCAGCTTTGCTGCGTACCATCCGGGCTGGGGCTGGCTGTAAGTGGCGAGAGCCTCTATTTGGGCAGCCTTCTCTGCCTTGTTTTGGCTGGCGCCTTTAGCCTTGAACTCCTCCATCGTGGCTGCAGTCGTCTTGATGGCTATGAAGAAGGAGCGCTGGCTCACTCTGACGTGCTTGGGGTACATGGCACTGCTCGACATGAACTTCTCCAGTTCGAGCCGGATGCTTTCATTGATTTCAACGTCGCCCAGGGAAGCAAGGAAACTGAGAGCTTCCTCGACGCTATAGACGAGGGTTTCCGCGTCGAAGTATCTGATATAAAGATTCATCAGGTAATTTACAATTTGACAATTTACAATCTACAATATATTAAAGCGCTGCAAAAGTAGTAAAAAGACCTCACATAACGAAATTTTCGTACCACAAAAACATGTTAAGTGGGAGATTTTGACTAATTTTGTGCCGCGAAAGAGATAGAAGGAAGATGAATATCAAAAGGTTTCTTAAGGATTGGTCACTGCCCTTGAGCATGCTTGCGGGCGCTTGCGCCTACTTTCTCGGCTGGAGTCTCGGGCTTCCGCCGGCAGTCAAGGAAGCCGTCGTGGAGGGTATCGGCTACGTCCAGCCCACGTTGATTTTCCTGATGCTGACGCTGACGTTTTGCCGCATCCGACTTCAAGACATGCGACTCAAGGGGTGGCAATGGTGGCTGCTGGCTTTCCAGGCAGGCGTCGCGGCTGCCTGCTGCCTGCTTCACCAGACGGTGGACGACCCGTCCGGGCGCGTCTTTCTGCAGAGCGTGATGCTTTGTTTCCTCTGCCCTACGGCGACGGCTGCGGCCGTAGTTACTGCCAAACTGGGCGGCAACATGGGTTCGCTGACCACCTACACGCTGCTCATCAACCTCACTTCCGCAGTCCTCATCTCGGCCTTCGTGCCTCTCGTGAACCCGACTGGCGGGCTGGGGTTCTGGCTTTCCTTCTGGATGATAGTCCGCCGAGTGTTTCCCCTGCTCATTTTTCCGCTGCTGCTCGCATTCGCCATCCGTCGTTTCTCCCCCACCCTGCTGCGCTGGCTCACCTCGATTCCCGACCTGCCTTTCTACCTCTGGCTGGTCTCGCTCTCGCTTGCAATAGCGGTCACGACGCGGATCCTCGTGCATGCCGAGGTGACGTGGCTGCTCCTGCTGCTGATTCTCGTGGGCTCCCTCGCGGCGTGCATCATGCAGTTTGCCGTGGGCCGGCTTGTCGGCAGACACTACGACGAAGCCATCACGGCCGGACAAGCCTGCGGGCAGAAGAACACGGTGCTGGCTATCTGGGTCGGCTACACGTTTCTCGACCCCCTCACCTCCGTGTCGGGCGGCTTCTACACCATATGGCACAACGTCTTCAATGCATGGCAACTCTACAGGCGAAACCAGCCTCACCTGCCAACGAAGCGTGCCGAATAGTTTGCACATACATGTAGATGCAATTGCATGTACATGTAGATGCAATTGCATCTACATGTATGTGCAAACAACTTGGCGTAGTATTTCTGCCTGAGAAACTTAGGATTTCGGGCAAAAAGGGGTGTCGATTCGGGCGATTCGAACCGTTCTGAATGCCGGACAAGTGGGGGAAAGCTCCCTTGCTATCCTCGCATAATTACCTACTCTACTCCTCTCCATGATTCCCGAAACATAAATAAATGAAAAAAATATTGCGTTTTTCTTGGCAGAAAGACAGAAATAGTTTACCTTTGCAGCGCAAAACGTAAGAAAATGGCTCATAGCAGTAACTTTTACTTCGGCTTTTATTATTACTTTTACTTTAGCAGATGAAGTAGAGCGGGCCGTCGTATATATATAAATAAGGTATAGGAGATAAATCAAAGCATCCCGCTCAGACAACGAGCGGGATGTTTTGATTTAAGGAAGTAAAAATGGAAGTAATGAAAGGAAGTAAAGCCAGCAAAGCTGGCAGGAAGTTAAGCGCTTCGCGCTGGACAACACAAAAATGGCAGCAGCCCAAGCTGTCGTCCATGAGCGCAGCGAATTAACTCCCACGAAGCTTTAGTTCGACGAAGTCAACGAAAGCGAGTTAACTCCCCTTTTTACTTCCCATTAAAAACCTATTAGAAAAGGATGAAACAGATAGCAATACAAGGCATCGAAGGCAGTTTCCACGACATCGCCGCCCATCGCTTCTTCGAGGGCGAGCAGGTGGAGCTGGTCTGCTGCGACACTTTCGAGGAGATGTTCGCCCGCCTCAAAGGGGAGCAAGACATGCTGGGCCTCATGGCGATAGAGAACACAATAGCGGGCAGCCTGCTCCACAACTATGAACTGCTGCGCGAGAGCGGCATGACGATAGTGGGCGAACACAAGCTCCGCATCAGGCACAGCATCATGTGTCTACCAGACGAGAGTTGGGAAGACATCACCGAGGTGAACTCCCACCCCGTAGCACTCATGCAGTGCCGACAGTTCCTCTCGCGCCATCCGGAGTTCAAGAAGGTAGAGACGGCCGACACAGCAGGGGCCGCAGCCGACATCAGCCGTGAAGGGCGGCACGGCCACGCTGCCATCTGCCATCGCGACGCTGCCGACATTTACGGCATGAAAGTGCTGCAAGAGGGCATCGAGACTAACAAGCACAACTTCACGCGCTTCCTCGTCCTCGCCCATCCCGAGAAGGCTACGGCCATCCGAAACAGAGGCAGCATCAACAAGGCCAGCCTCGTCTTTACACTTCCCCACGAGGAAGGCTCGCTGAGCGCAATCCTCTCGGTCCTCTCATTCTACAAACTCAACCTGACCAAAATACAGAGTCTGCCCATCATCGGGCAGGAGTGGCAATACATGTTCTACATCGACCTCTCGTTCAACGATGAGAAACGCTACCGCCAGGCTCTCAACGCCATCACTCCGCTTACCCGCGAACTCAAACAACTTGGCATTTACGAAGATGGAAAGCAAAGCATTTAACATCCGTCCGGCTGACAGATTGGCCGACGTGACAGAGTATTACTTCAGCCGCAAGCTGAAGGAAGTGGCCGCAATGAACGCCGAAGGAAAAGACGTCATCAGCCTCGCCATCGGCAGTCCCGATATGCCGCCCTCGCCGGAGACTGTCGAAACACTTTGTGAGGAAGCCCGAAAGCCCACGGCCCACGGCTATCAGCCCACTATAGGCATCCCCGAGTTGCGTCGGGCAATGAGCGGCTTCTACAAACGCTGGTATGGTGTCGACCTCGACCCCAGCAGCGAGATTCAGCCTCTCATAGGCAGCAAGGAGGGCATCCTGCATGTGACGCTGGCGTTCGTCAACGTCGGAGATGAAGTCCTCGTGCCCAACCCGGGCTATCCCACCTATACGAGTCTGTCGAAACTGCTCGGCGCAAAAATCGTCAACTACGACCTCCTGCCCGAAAACGACTGGCAGCCCGACTTCGAGCAACTTGAGAAGATGGACCTCAGCCGCGTCAAGCTGATGTGGACAAACTACCCGAATATGCCGACGGGGGCAAGGGCCCGGCGCGAGACATACGAACGGCTCGTCCAGTTCGCCCTGCGTCATGGCATCATCGTGGTCAATGATAATCCCTACAGCTTCATCCTCAACGAAGGCGAAAGGCTGTCAATCCTGCAAGTGCCGCGTGCCAAGGAATGCTGCATTGAGTTCAATTCGATGTCGAAAAGCCATAATATGCCAGGCTGGCGCGTCGGCATGTTGGCAACTAACGCGCAGTTCGTGGGGTGGATTCTCAAGGTGAAAAGCAATGTTGACAGCGGAACTTTCCGCGCCCTGCAGCTTGCGGCAGCCAAAGCATACGACAATACCGACCTCTGGCACAGGCTTGCCAACGTCGATATCTATGCCGGAAGACGTCGTTTGGCAGAGGAAATCATGCGACTCCTCGAGTGTCAGTTCGACCCGAAGCAGACCGGCATGTTCCTCTGGGGACGCATCCCCGACAAATACAACGATGTGGAGGAACTCACGGAACGTGTCCTCCACGAAGCAAGAGTGTTCATCACGCCCGGCTTCATCTTTGGAAGTAACGGCAAACGCTACATTCGCATCAGCCTTTGTGCCAAGGAAGATAAGTTCGTCGAAGCGCTGGAACGCATCAAAAGACTTTAATCCCCATTAAGCCCACCAAGCCTATTAACCCCATTAGACCCAAAAGAAATTACAATATGGAACTCCAACTACAACCCCTGAACCTGCCAAGTGACCAGGAACGCGCTTTCATCATCGCCGGTCCTTGCAGTGCTGAGACAGAAGAACAAGTGATGACAACGGCCAAGCAACTGGCTGGCAAAGGCTGCCACATATTCCGTGCCGGCATCTGGAAGCCGCGAACAAAGCCCGGAGGCTTCGAAGGCCACGGCGAACCGGCACTCCCCTGGATGGAACGCGTCAAGGAGGAAACGGGCATGCTCACTGCCACGGAAGTCGCCACGCCTGAACACGTCGAGCTGGCCCTCAAGCATGGCATCGACATCCTCTGGGTCGGAGCACGCACTACAGCCAATCCCTTTGCCGTACAAGCACTGGCAGATGCGCTGAAAGGTACTGATGCGACGGTCCTCGTCAAGAACCCCGTCAACCCAGACCTCGAGTTGTGGATAGGCGCGCTGCTGCGCATCAATGGTGCCGGAATACAAAAGCTTGGTGCCATCCACAGAGGTTTCAGCAGCTATGAAAAGAAGTTGTATCGCAACGAGCCGATGTGGCAGATACCCATCGAGCTGAAGCGCAGGCTGCCACAACTGCCCATCGTTTGCGACCCAAGCCACATCAGCGGCCGACGCGACCTGATTGCCTCGCTCTGCCAAGAGGCGATGGACCTCGGCTTCGACGGCCTCATCGTCGAAAGCCACTGCGACCCCGACAAGGCCTGGAGCGATGCCTCGCAGCAGGTGACGCCCGAAGTGCTCGACTTCATCGTGTCGCGCCTCGTCTTCCGCGACATCATGGAGCACACCGACAAACTCAAAGACTACCGACACGAAATAGATGTGCTCGACGATGAACTCATCGAACTGCTCGCCAAGCGCATGAAGGTCTGCCGCAACATCGGCGAGTACAAGAAGGAGAACGGCATCACCATCGTGCAGACACGTCGCTACAGCGAGATTCTCGACAAGCGTGGTGCACAAGGTTCACTGCTCGGCATCGGTCGCGAATGCATCAAAAGCATCTTCGAAAACATACATGAAGAAAGTGTCCGCCAGCAGATGGAGATAATAAATAAGTAAGGGACCCACCCCAACCCTCCCTTAAGGGAGGGAGCAAATAGTAAACAGTTAATCGTAAATCGTCAAATAGTAAATGAGAATACTTATCCTTGGAGCCGGCAAGATGGGCAGCTTCTTTGCCGACGTCCTGTCCTTCGACCACGAATGCGCCGTATATGAGATTGACCCGAAGCGTATGCGCTTCCTCTACAATACACAGCGCTTTACGACGCTCGACGAGATACGCGACTTCAAGCCCGAACTCGTGATAAACGCCGTAACACTCAAGTACACCACAGATGTCTTCGAGCAAGTCATCCCGTGCCTGCCAGGGGAGTGCATCATCTCTGACATCTCGTCCGTGAAGACAGGGCTGAAGGACTTCTATGAACAGACCGGCATGCGCTATGTCTCCACCCATCCGATGTTTGGCCCTACGTTTGCCAACCTCGGGGCACTCTCCTCGGAGAACGCCATCGTCATCAACGAGGGCGACTACATGGGGCGGATATTCTTCCTCGACCTTTACAGGAGACTCGGACTGAACGTCCACGAGTACAGCTTCGACGAACATGACGAGGCAATGGCCTACAGCTTGTCGGTACCTTTCGTAAGCACCTTCGTCTTCTCTGCCGTAATGAAGCATCAGGATGCGCCTGGCACGACGTTCAAAAGACACTTGAAGATAGCAAAAGGCGTCTTGAGTGAAGACGACACGCTGCTGCGCGAGATACTCTTCAACCCACGCACCAAGGCACATGTCGAAGGCATACGTTCCGAACTGAAAGAGTTGATACAGATTATCGACAACAGGGATGAGGATGCACTCAACGCTTACTTAACAAAGATACGTAGCAATATCCGATGAAAAGCAACGCCCCAAAGAAGCATCACTTCATTGGGGCGTTGTCTTGTTACCTCCAGCCGGGCATGCGTTACCTCCAGCCGGGCATGCCTGTGCCACTCTTGTGGACAAGCTCAATGCGAAGCCGATAGAGCAAAGTGCTATAGGCAGGGACTGCATCGGAGGCTGTCTCCTTGTATGCCAACTGCTGCGGGATGTAGACATCCCAGTCGTCGCCTCTCACCATATATTGGATGGCTGTCTGGAAGCCTTCCACCGTGCTGATGACAGGCATGGCAAGCGGTGCTGCTGTTGCATTGTCGAAGTCGCCGTAATAGGTCTGGCTGAAGACAGTCAAGTTAGTCTTGCTCTCCGGATAGTTCTCATCCATAATCCAAGCTCGGTAGTAGAGGCGCACGCTGTCGGTATAGGCGGGGCTCCAATCACCGTCGCCGCGTTCATTTATCTTGCAGACGATGTAATCCGTGGCAGGTCCCTGGACGTCCTGACTCTTGAGAAGGGTCTTGTAGATGCGCCAATCGCAGTGCTGTTCCCAGTCATTGCCATTGGGGTATTGGGACTTGGCTGCCTCTATGGCTTCCTGTGCCGTGTCGTAAACCTCGGCGAACCATTGGGCATTGCGTGACTGCCAGTCGTGATGCGGGTCATAAGTATTGTCGCTGTCCTTGCAGGAAGCAAGGAGCAACAGTGCCAGCACTGGCAGGAGGAGGAATACTTTATGTCTGTTAATCATTTATTATAGCAGTTTTTTGAGGAGGGATGTGATGCTTACCTTGTCCTCGATGATGCTTCTCAGGTCGCTTATGGCAACGCGATGCTGTTCCATTGTGTCGCGGTCGCGGAGCGTTACAGTATTGTCCTGGAGCGTCTGCTGGTCCACGGTGACGCAATAGGGGCAGCCTATGGCGTCCATGCGACGGTAGCGTTTGCCTATCTGGTCCTTCTCTTCGTACTTGCAATTGAAGTGGAAGCGGAGGTCATTGATGATTTCCTGAGCCTTCTCGGGCATTCCGTCCTTCTTCGTCAAGGGGAACACGGCGAGCTTCACCGGTGCGAGGGCAGCAGGGAGGTGCAGTACGGTGCGCGTCTGTCCGTCGGGAAGCTGTTGCTCCTCATAGCTGTGGCACATGATGGAAAGGAACATTCGGTCCACGCCAATGGAGGTCTCGATGACATACGGCGTATAGCTTTCGTTGCGGTCGGGGTCGAAGTACTCGATCTTCTTACCGCTGTACTTGGCATGCTGCGAGAGGTCGAAGTTCGTGCGGCTGTGTATGCCTTCCACTTCCTTGAAGCCGAAGGGCATACGGAACTCAATGTCTGTGGCAGCATTGGCATAGTGTGCGAGCTTGTCATGGTCGTGGAAGCGGTAGTTCTCTGCACCGAATCCGAGGTTCTGATGCCACTTCATGCGTGTCTCTTTCCATTTCTGGAACCAGTCGAGCTCTGTGCCGGGCTGGATGAAGAACTGCATCTCCATCTGTTCAAACTCTCTCATGCGGAAGATGAACTGGCGGGCTACAATCTCGTTGCGGAAGGCCTTGCCTATTTGAGCAATGCCGAAGGGGAGCTTCATGCGGCCGGTCTTCTGGACGTTGAGGTAGTTGACGAAGATGCCTTGTGCCGTTTCGGGGCGGAGGTAGATGGTGCTGGCGCCATCGGCTGTGCTTCCCATCTCGGTCTTGAACATGAGGTTGAACTGGCGGACGTCTGTCCAGTTGCGTGTCCCGCTGATTGGACAGACTATTTCCTCGTCGAGGATGATCTGCTTGAGTGCATCGAGGTCGATGCCACCCTCGGCGTTCATGGCCTCCTGATAGCGATGGTGGAGGTTGTCGTACTTCTGTTGGTTCTCCAGCACGCGCTCGTTTGTGGCGCGGAACTGTGCTTCGTCGAACTTGTCGCCGAAGCGTTTTGCTGCTTTATCAATCTCCTTCTGTATCTTGTCCTCGTACTTTGCCATCTGGTCTTCGATGAGTACGTCGGCTCTGTACCTCTTCTTTGAGTCGCGATTATCTATGAGGGGGTCGTTGAAGGCGTCCACGTGTCCGCTGGCCTTCCATGTAGTGGGGTGCATGAAGATAGCGGCGTCGATGCCCACGATGTTCTCGTGCAGGAGCACCATCGACTGCCACCAGTACTGCTTTATGTTATTCTTCAGCTCCACGCCGTTCTGTCCGTAGTCATAGACAGCGCCAAGGCCGTCGTATATATCACTTGAGGGAAAAACGAAGCCGTACTCTTTGCAGTGCGACACTATCTTCTTGAAAACATCCTCTTGCTGTGCCATTTTCTTATACCTTATTTTATTATACGAATATTTTTGCCTGCAAAGATAGCTAATCTTGCCGAAACTTGGTGCAGATTACGCACTTTTTCTTGTATAATAAGGCGCAGATGCAAAAAAAACGCCGCTTTTTTTGGTAGGAAACGAAAGATGTCGTAATTTTGTCAAACCATAATGATAAAAACGCAAGACAACAGATATGAAAAGTTTCTTTTCAGGATTGATTTTGGCATCTGCCACATTACTTCTGGCCGGCTGCAATTCTTCCGACACTAAAGACGGCAAAGGCGAGGGCAAAGAAGCCGAGCAAACCATCGTGGACGAAGAGGTAGCGATGAGCACAGAACTCAAGAAGGTGCCGCTGCCATGCGAGAAGGAAAAGCTCTACACCGCATGGAGGCAGATTGGTGTTGCCGAGACAACGAAGAAGAAAACACTTGACTACAAGGAACATACACCCGTCCTGTTTATTTCGACCGACTTAGACCACGACGACACTCCCGAGATTATCCTGCGGGGCGAACCGCCCTATGCAGCCATCTATTCCTTTATCAAGGACTCGCTGCACCTCATCACTTTTGTCGACCATCATGAGCTTGGACTTGCCATCACGCCGGACGGCGCCATCCTCAGAAACGGCGTCAGCTCCGATGGCGCGTCCATTTCCGAATTCATCAGGCTGAAAGACAGCAAGGTGTCTGCTTCCGGAGCAGTCCGCGAGACGTTTGCCATCAGGAACGGCGCTATGGTCTCAACGGGCAAGAAATACCAGCTCCGCAACGACTCGGCGATGGTGGAAGTCACGGCAGACGATTTCCAGAAGGTTGCGCCCCAGCAAAATGCAACCTACCTGGAAGACATCGAGGGCTGGGAAGACTTCAGGAAGCCTTGAAACCCGCCTGTAGAATTTGGCAGCCCAACATTTCCGGCTGCGTCAACAATACCTCCGTAAGCACTTTTTCGGAGGTATTTTTCGTGAAAAATCCTTGACAAAATTTGACGGTTCATTATGGCAAATCTGCCAACCAAGCATGCCGCGTCGGTCAAGGTAATAGCCTTTGTTGGCAAAAGTACTATGCCACGTTGACTATTTCGGCATAGTTCGTTGGCCGTTTCTTTACGCCAATTTTGGCGAGATTTTACGTCTAATTTATCAGCATAACTCCATAAGATAATACTTTCTTAACATTGCATCGTAAAATCCACTTTTGTAACTTGTTAATTTCCAGTGCAAATTCGATTTAAGCCATTTTTTCGGCTTTGGAGTAGAAAAGTACCGGAACGGAGAAAAAAGTCCGTCAGAATCGACGTCTTCGGGAAAAATCTTTACAAAACTGCCCGCATTACGCCGCTGGCGGGACGGCCTGCGAGAAGTTCATTTCGCATGTAATCCATGTAGGGAGCAACGTGTTGGAAGAAAATCTGATAGCCTGCGCAGAGGTAATTCAAGCCCGGCTCGCCGTCGGCCGTCTTGAGGAAACGCAGTCGGGGGCACTCTCCGTGGCAAGCCTTAAGCCATTGGCACTCACGACACTGACGGGGGAGTGCCTCCTTCTTCAAGCGCGAGAAGTGGCTTTGCTTAGTGCCGTAGAGCATCTGCGGCAGCCCGTGCGTGCGTATGTTGCCTAATTTATATTGCGGAAAGACAAAGTGGTCGCAGCTGTAAACATCGCCGTTGTGCTCCATGACCGCAGCATGGCCGCACTCTTCGGCATAGACGCAGACGCCAGGCTCCACGCCCATCCAGCCGGCGAGGGTGGCATCAAAGAGCTGGACGAAGACGTCCCCGACGTCATGCTTCACCCATTCGTCGAAGATGGAGCACATGAACCTGCCCCACTCCTCCGGCCGGATGCTGAAAGGTGCAATGGGGCAATCCTCGTCGAATACCTGTGCCAGATGCCGGCCGTCGCTGTGCTGCTTGATACGCTCAATGACGGGACTGACCTGGAGGTATTTGCAATGAAGTTCATCACGGAAGAACTTGTAGAAAGCCAATGGGTCTTGGGCGTTGTAATGGTTGGCTGTTGCCATCGCATTCCACTCGACATGATAGTCGTTCAGCAGCTTTATGCCGTCCACCACACGCTGCCACGTGCCACGTCCCTGAACGTCGTGTCGGTAGGCATCGTGCTGTTCTTCGGTGCCGTCAATGCTGATGCCGACCAGCCAACCCTCGTCGTGAAGGAACTGGCACCACTCCGGCGTGAGCAGCGTGCCGTTGGTCTGGATGCTGTTACTGATGCGTTTGCCGCGGCCATAGTATTGCTGCAGACGCACCGCTTGCTTATAGAAGCTCAGCGGCCGCAGCATGGGCTCTCCTCCGTGCCACGTGAAAAGCACGTCAGGCGTCTGCTGCAACTGGATATAATCGCGGATGTATTGCTCCAAGAGCTTGTCCGTCATTGTCCCTCTGTGCTGCTCCGAAAGATGTTGCTTCTCGAGGTAATAGCAATACTCGCAGCGCAGGTTGCACTGCGGACCGGCGGGCTTTGCCATCACATAAAGCGGACGGGCGAAGGGATAGGCTGTGCTCATAGTATCTTCTTCGTGAGGTAACGGACGGGATACCATATCGCAAGCCAGCCGACAACGAGGACTGTGACGAGGACAAGCAGGATGTCCGTCCAATAGACGCTCACGGGATAGGCCTCGATAATGAAGCTGCCGTCGCTGTCACCCATCGTGACAAGGCCAAACTCCTGCTGAATCCAGCACAGCACGCCACCCAGCACGAGGCCGAGCAATGCTCCTGCCAGGCTGATGAGGAAGCCTTCCAGACGGAACACGGTGCGTATCTGCGAGTCGTTAGCGCCGAGGCTGCGGAGCGTCTGGATGTCCTGTCGCTTGTCTATCATCAGCATCGAGAGCGAACCTATGATGTTGAAACAAGCCACTAATAATATAAAGGAAAGAAAGACATAGGAGATGAGCTTCTCCACACGCATGACGCGGAAGACGTCGCTCTGCTGCTCGTAGCGGTCCTCGACCTTGAAGCGTTCGCCAAGCTCCGCTTGTAGGGACTTCTTGATACGTTCCATCTTGATGCCTTCACGCAGCTTCAGCTCCACTGCCGACACTTTGCCTTGCCTGTCGAAGAGCTTCTGAGCGAACTGCAAGCTGGTGAGGATGTAACCTCTGTCATACTTTGCCTGACGCACCATGAAGACCACCCCGGGGCTTTGCAGCTCGTCGTGATTGAAAGAGGAGAGTGGGTTGCCGATGTTCACACGCTCGCCTTTCTTCGGAGCATACACTTGGAGCGGGTTCTCGAAGCTGGCCGAGAGACCCAGCTCTTGCGCCAGCTGGATGCCGAGAATGCCATACTCCAAGACGTCGGCGTGCAGGAAGAACGTTCCTTCGCCGTAGAGGATGTCCTCGATATGCCCCTGCTTCGTGATGTTGTCGGCAACGCCTTTAATGGTCACGACCTGTTGCTTGCTGTTCTGCACCACGAGGGCTTGGCCTTCGAGGACTGGCGTAAAGACTTCCACAGCGTCGTTCGTCTTGAGCCGAAGCAGTGTCTTGTCGTTCAGGCTGACGGCTTGTCCGTCCCTGGGAGTGATGCGCAATTCGGGATCGAACGCAGTGAAGAGGTCCGCCACGAGGTCTTGAAAGCCATTGAAGACGCTCAGCGTGACCACCATCGCCATTGTTGCCACAGCCACGCCAAGCACCGAGATGCCGCTGATAATGTTGATGGCATGGTGACTCTTCTTGGCGAAGAGGTATCTTCTCGCTATGAACAGCTCATAGTTCATATATTCTGGTGGCTGGAGGTTAGGGGTTAGGGGTTAGAGAAATGTTTGGGCTCCAGACAAGAGCCACAGGTGTTCTCTAACCACTAACCTCTAACCACTAACCTCTTTATTTATGAAGGAGTTCGTCAATATGTTCGACGTAATCCAGAGAATCGTCCACAAAGAACTTGAGCTCAGGGATGATGCGGAGCTGCTTGCCTACTCTGGTGCCAAGCTCATAGCGTACCTGTCGCTGGTTCGTGTTGATGTTCTGCACGATTTCCTGTGCCTTCTCGCTTGGAAAGACACTGAGGTAGGCACGGCACACGCTCAGGTCGGGGCTGATGCGGCAGGCACTGACGCTCACCAACACGCCTCGCATCTGGCTTGTCTGCCTTTGGAAGATGTCGCTCAACTCCTTCTGAATGAGGCGGGCTATCTTGTTCTGTCTGGTTGTTTCCATAGTTGTTTCGGAGTAATCGGAGTATTCGGAATAATCAGAGTGCTCAGGGGAAGACGCTTTCTTAGTCTTCTTCCTGGAACATGGGGTCCCATGCGGGAAGGCGGACGGGCTTTTGCTTCATCAGTTCGAGGACGCTCTGGGGGCAGTAGCGACGGTTTACGACGACACGGAACATGTACTCCCTGAACCATTCATCCGTCATGAGGATGTAGCCGTTGGCGCCGCTGGAGGAGCCCCAACTGTTCTCCACCTTCCACTTCTTTGCCTTGCCTTCGCCATCGAGGTCAACTGCCATGAGCGTCATGGCGTGTGTGCTGCCGCTGTCGAACGTCTCGATGCGCTGCTTCTTGTTCATTCCGAAGGTCGTACCAAGCAGACTTCCGTAGTCGTAGTTCTTTAGGTCTGCAAAGCCGGTACTGCGGTCGAGGAACTTACCCACGTCGCAGCTGAAGTACATCTGGCAACTGTCCTTGAGCGAGGCAATGGCGATGCTCTCCAGCTCGTCGATAGGCAGGTTGACGTACAGCCAGTTGTGTCCGTCGTAGACATGGCGGTCGTAGTCAATCTCATAGACTTTGCCAAAGGGACGGCTCGGGTCGTTCATGAGCATGACATAGTCCTTGTTGAGGTCCTCGCCTTCGTCTATGCAGTAAGTCTTGAAGAAGTCGAGGGGCTTGTAAGTCTTTCCTTTCCACGTGAACTCTGCAGGCGGCACGCCGTAAGCCATGACGAGCATACGATAGACGGTGCCCAGTTGCTCCACCTTGAGCTGTTGGAGTTGCTTCTCACTCATGCCTGCTTCGCTCTTCTCGCGCAGGGTGATGCCGAACTCACGGAGCTTCCTTTTGAGATGTCCGCAGAACTCGCTGGTGCTGTTGCTGACGTACGTCTCGGGCATCACGTCGGCAGGCACTACGCCATACTTCGTGGCGAGGTCGGCAACGCCTGTGTAGGTGCCGCCATCGGAGAGCGGATGCTGGAAGAGCCAGCGCACCATCTCGTCGTCGATGGGCTTTTTGCGGGTGTCGATGATGCCTTGCAGGAAGAGGTTGCTCTTCTCGAGTTGGTCGTAGAAGAAGAGGTAACACTGGCTCAAGACGAAGTTCTCCGTGCCAAGCTTCTTCATGGCGCGGCCGCGCAGGACGTTGAGTCCGGTGAAGAGCCAGCAACGGCCACTGCTCTCCTGGTCTGTGATGCCCGTGTTCTTCACCTCGATGGAGAAGTTCTTGTCCTTTGTTCCGGCGTTCTCTTGGTTGATGGCCATCTTCTGAATGCCGACGTTGCTGATGGCATTGCGGATGGCTTTCTCTGCCGGAGTGCCTGTGTAGCTGCCCTCCAACTGCTTGAGCACGTCGGGCGTGATGCCGGTCTGCGCACTGACGAGGGTGCAGACGAGCAGTGAAAAGGTTAATAGTATCGGTTTCTTCATGACATGATGTGATTAGTTGTTATTGCTTTGCAAAGGTAGCGAAAATAATCGAGACGGCAAGGGTTTCCGTCTGCTTTTTATCGTATAAAGTAAGAAAGCGGCACGGACCGCTCTCCGAGGCTACCGTCCGAAGCATCCGGGTGCGGGGCGGTAGCGTGTCTGCGAGCCTGTCCCTTCGCGGACGAGGGAGCCGTCGGCCGTAAGGCGTTGCAGCAAGGAGGTCACTCTGTGCTTGGAGAGAACCTGCCCGAAGGCAAAGACCACATCTTTGTGCGTGATGGTGTCCTGCTTGGCAAAGAGCTCCGCAAGCCGCTGCCCCACCTCATCCGAATCGGTAAAGGCTGGCCCGCAGCTGGGAACCTGCTCCACCTGAAAGCGTTGCACCTCCCTGCGCCATTCGCGGTCTGGCTGGAAGATGATGTTGTCCACGCGCACATCACGTCCATGATAGTTGCCTGCATTCATTTCTATCTTTCCCTTCAGACTAAGGCGGAAGGTGCCGATTCCTGGCAGACGGACGGGCTTGCCGTCCTCCATCTCGTGCATCATGATGCGTCTCACCTCGCTCAGGGCATGGGCAATGTCGCTCCCGCGGAGTAGCGACCCCCAGTGACCCTCGTTCTGAAACGCCACGACATCAACGGTCGGCTGGTGCTCGGCACGCGGCTGGAGGCCTGCCACAACACCCTCCTCCGCAGGACGCTCCTCGGGAAGTATCCTGCGCTTCGCTACTGTAAATCTGATTGCCATAGTCTCCTCTTGTTTCTCTTTCCTGTCTGATTGCCCTGCAAAGTTAGGCAAAATGTTCCACATGGCCAAATGTTTTGCCAGAAAAATGCAGTTGAGTTGTTCGAACGGTGCGCACCGGTCGATGGAACGATGCGCATGGGTCGATGGAACGATGCGCATGGGTCAAACTCTTCTCGCTGCCGCCTCAGCTCGGGCAGAATAACTCTGGAAGTCACGAAACTTTCCGCTTTTTCGTTCTTTTTGTAGCACTTTTCCTTTGCCATCCCGATAATTTTGTTTATTTTTGCAGTGAAAATATATAATGTATGAGGAAAAGCAATTACGACAAGCAGCCCTCTACGCACATCGAGGGCAAAGTGATAATCGGTTGGGACAGCATCGTGGAGACGCTCAGCAAGGCCTGGGCCGACGAGCCGGTGTGGGTCATCGACCTCTACCCGGGCACTTACGAGGAGGACTTCATCGAGGCATTCGCCAAGACAGGCAGGAAAATCATCGACACACGCTCGCTGATGCGGCCGGAGGGCGAGATACGTCAGCTCACGGAACGCTTCATGACCGACGACGTTCTCTTTGGATATATGTCGAACGTGAGGTTGGAAGAGTACTTCAACCCAGTTCATAATTCACAATTCATAATTCATAATGACACCCCCAGCATCATCATCGGCACAGGGGCAGCCTTCGTTGCACAAAAATGGTCAATGGTCAATGGTCAATGGTCAATCGCTTACGCCGACATGGCTCGCTGGGAGATTCAGCAACGCTTCCGCAGGCATGAGGTAAAGGCGCTCGGCATCGACAATCACGAAGACAGTCCATCGGTGCAATACAAGCGTGGCTATTTCAACGACTGGAACATCGTAGACCGCTACAAGGACGAGCTCATGCAAAGCGGCAGCATTCAGTTCTGGATTGACTCGAACCGTCGTGAAGAGCCTAAAATGATAAGCGACGCACAGATGCGTCAAGGTCTGGAGCGCACGGCTCGTAAGCCTTTCCGCGTCGTCCCCTTCTTCGACCCGGCACCTTGGGGCGGACAATGGATGAAGGAAGTATGTGACTTGCCTCGCGAAGAGGTGAACTACGGCTGGTGCTTCGACTGTGTACCAGAAGAGAACAGTCTCTATCTGGAAGCAGAAGGCACGCTCTTCGAACTGCCATCGCAGGATGTCGTGCTGGCTCACACACGCGAGTTGCTCGGAGGGCAGGTGTGGCATCGCTTCGGAAAGAGCTTCCCCATCCGCTTCGACTTCCTCGACACCATGCAGGGAGGCAACCTCAGCCTGCAGGTACACCCTACCAATGAGTTCGCCCAGAAGGAGTTCGGCCTGCCTTACACACAGGACGAGAGCTACTATCTGCTCGATGCAGGCGACGATGCGGTGGTCTATCTCGGACTGAAGGAAGGCGTCGACAAGGTGCAGATGATAGAAGACCTGCGTGCTGCTCAACGGGGCGAGATACTCTTCGACGCAGAGAAGTACGTCAACAAGCTGCCCGCCAAGAAGCACGACCACTACCTCATCCCTGCCGGCACCATCCATTGCTCCGGTCACGACAGTATGGTGCTCGAGATAAGCTCTACGCCCAGTATCTTCACCTTCAAGCTGTGGGACTGGGCACGCCTCGGCTTGGACGGCAAGCCAAGGCCTATCAATGTGGAGCGAGGCAAGTTCGTCATCCAGTGGGAACGCACCACGCCGTTTGTCAAGCACGAGATTGCCAACCACTTCGAGGTGCTTCATGAGGAAGAAGGCATCAAGGAGGAACGCACCGGCCTGCATCCCAACGAGTTCATCGAGACGCGCCGCCACACCTTCAGCCGTCCCGTGGAACACGACACACAAGGCGGCGTCAACGTCCTCAACCTCGTGGACGGTGAGGCAGCTCTCATCGAGAGTCCAGAAGGCAAGTTCGAGCCCTTCGAGGTTCACTATGCCGAGACGTTCATCATCCCCGCCTGCATCGGCCGATACACCATCAAGCCACTGCAAGGAGAGTGCATGACGATAAAGGCTTTGGTGAGGACCTAAAGCATCTCAATAAAGCTACAACGTCATAACGAAATAACAAAATAACGACAACTATAAAACCTAACTATTATGAGTAAAGACAAGAAAATCGTGCTGACGCTGGATGCGGGCGGCACAAACTTTGTGTTCTCAGCCATTTGTGACAACAAGGAAATCGTGGAACCCGTGCGTCTGAAGGCTGTAACAACAGACACGGAGGGCTGCTTGGCTACCCTTGTGCAAGGCTTCACTACCGTCAAGGAGAAGCTTGGCGCTGAGCCTGTCGCCATCAGCTTCGCCTTCCCTGGCCCTGCCGACTACGAGCGAGGCGTCATCGGCGACCTGCCCAACTTCCCATCCTTCCGTGGAGGTGTGGCACTCGGCCCGTATCTGGAGAGCGTCTTCAAGATACCTGTCTATGTGAACAATGACGGCAATCTCTTCGCTTACGGCGAGGCATTGGCCGGAGCACTGCCGCGTGTGAACAAAGCTCTCGAGGAGAGCGGGTGCCCGCGTCGCTATAAGAACCTCGTAGGCATCACCCTCGGCACAGGCTTCGGCTGTGGCGTGGTGATTGACAAGGTCTTGCTGACGGGCGACAATGGCTGTGGCGGCGACGTCTGGTGCATGCGAAATGGCATGTATCCCTTCGTCATTGCCGAGGAAAGCGTCAGCATCCGTGCCGTCCGCCGCGTGTATGCCGAGATGTCGCACGAAGATATAGGCGACCTCACACCCAAGGACATCGGCGACATTGCCAATGGTCTCCGTCCCGGCAATGCCAAGGCTGCACAGGAAAGTTTCCGCCAACTGGGACAAGTCACGGCTGCCGCTCTGGTGAATGTACTGAACATCGTGGACGGCATCGTCGTGATTGGTGGCGGTCTGTCGCATAACTCGAAGTGGATTCTGCCGGGCATGATGGAGGAGTTCAACCGTCCCGTCGGAACCTTCACGGGTAATCTGATGCCCACCTTGCAATCGGAAGTCTATAACTTCGAAGACGAGGAGCAACGCAAGGCCTTCCTCGAGGACAAGGATGTCTATGTCGACGTGCCCCATACAGACCAGAAGGTACTCTACCAAGCCCAGCGCAAGGTGGCCGTCACAGTATCAGAACTCGGTGCCAGCACAGCCATCAACCTTGGCGCCTACAACTTCGCACTTAATCAATTAGGCAAATGAATAAGAAACTAATCCCCGTCATGCTATGCTTCTTCACGATGGGCTTCGTGGATATGGTAGGCATAGCAAGTAACTACGTAAAGGCCGACTTGAATCTCTCCGACTCGATGGCCAACACGCTCCCCTCGCTCGTGTTCCTGTGGTTCCTCATCTTCAGCATCCCAACAAGCTTGCTGATGAACAAGATTGGCCGCAAGAACACAGTTCTGCTGAGCCTTATTATGACCCTTGTGGCAATGGCGATTCCGGTATTCACTCTCGATTTTGCCATGCTGCTGCTCTCCTTCTCCCTTTTGGGAATAGGCAATGCCATCCTTCAGACCTCGCTCAACCCGCTTGTTGACACAGTGATGAAAGGCGGAGCATCAGCAAGCACCCTCACCTTCGGGCAGTTCATCAAGAGCATCGCATCGTTCCTGGCACCCATCATCGCCTCTTGGGGAGCCACCACCAACGCCTTCGGCCTGGGTTGGCAAGCACTCTATCCTATATATTTATGTGTAGGAATTGTGGCAACACTGCTGCTCTTCGGCACAAGAATTACAGAGGAGCAAGCCACCGGAGAGCAGAAATCCGTGGGCGAACAGTTTGCCGGAGCCTTCGCCTTGCTGGGCAATCCATTCATCTTATTCTGCTTCCTCGCCATCATCTGTCACGTTGGCATTGACGTAGGAACCAGTGTCACCGCCCCAAAGATACTGATGGAGAGGACAGGCATGTCGCTCAACGATGCCGCTTTCGTCTGCACCATCTACTTCGTGGGAAAGGCAGCAGGCAGCTTCTCTGGCAGTTTCATCATGAGATTCATGAAGGATTGGACCTTCCTGCTCCTGAGTGTCTTGATGATGGTGGCAGCCGTCTTCGGCCTCATCTACGGCCAAAGCATCGCCGTCATCTATGCGAGCGTGGCTCTGATGGGCTTCGGCAACGGCAACCCCTTCAGCATCATCTTTGCCCGTGCCATGCAGGCTGTGCCGGAGAAGAAGAACGAAGTGAGCGGCCTTCTCATCATGGGACTAATCGGCGGCATGGTGTTCCCGCTGCTGATGGGCTTTGCCAGCGATGCAATGGGACAGGTGGGCGCCATCCTCGTCATGGCTGTCGGCATCCTCTACCTGCTTGGCTTCTGGCTCAAGGGCAGGAAGGCATGAACAGAATATTGACAAGGACAAAGGAAGAAAAAAGGGGCAGCCTCACGGTTGCCCCTTTTTCGTCATTAGTTGTTTTAGAGAGAATTGATTGTTAAATAAGCTTTTATATTGAAAAAAGAAATGATTATCTTGTCATGGCATCGAGTGTATCTGTGGATGTAGTGACGAGTGCTGCCGACTGCTGCTCGGGTTGTCCGATGGTGATATTCTGCAGGCTGTCGATGGCTATTTGCTCTGCCACTTGCTGAGAAGCGAATGTATCATCGTCGTTAAAGCTCTGCTGTGCAGCATCGCCTATGGTGAGCATGATGGCCACAAGTCCAGCTGCCCTATAGAAGGGGCGAAGGCGGCGCATAAAGGTGAGGCGGCGGGCCTTGCACACATGCACTGATGCGTCTTCTCCCACGAGTTGTAGCATCTTCTCGGCAAAGTCTTTTCCGAGATGCTCTGCTGCAATTTCGTCCTCTTCGATGAAGAGCTGACGGTAAGGAAGCAGGCTTGCGGGCACATCTTCCTGGCGGAAGAAGTTGCGGAGGATGGCCTCTTCCTCGAGGGTCGTCTGGCATTCCCAGTAGCGTTCCAGCAGTTGTTCGATGTATTTATAGTCCATTTTCGTGTTTTATCCTTTCTTTGATTTTCGTCCTGGCGCGATAGAGGTAAACTTTCACTTGTGTCTCGCTGATGTCGAGTGTCTCAGCTATCTCCTGATAGGTCTTGCCTTCGATGTCGCGCAGCAGCATGATGGTGCGTTGCATTTCAGGCAGGTCGTCCATGAGCCTTCGGACGAGAGAGACTTGTTCGCGTGCCTCCAATGAAAGTTGAGAGTTGAAGGTTGAGAGTTGAATGTTCTCAATTTCGTCAAGGGACTTGGTGTTGCGACCTGCACGCTTTGCCAAGTCGAGCGCCCGATTGCGGCAGGTGGCGATGGCGAACGCTTCGAGGTTGTCTATCTGCTCCCACTGCCCGCGCTGCTCCCACACCCTGAGGAGTGTGTCCTGCACCACGTCTTCGGCCTCTGCCCTGTTCATCGTGATGCGGAGAGCCAGGCGGAAGAGCCTGTCGCTCAACGGCAAAACGGTGGTTCGGAAGCTGATGTTTTCCATCTCTCTACTATGATAGACGATTCAGGGCCGTAAATGTTACAGCCCTGAGCAATTATTTTTCTTTAATTATTGTGCCTTTCGTGCCGTCGATGTTCTCGGAGTGTGTGATAACAACCTGTCTCACACCTCGATGGATGGCCAGGAAGGCGTTCTCTATCTTCGGTATCATTCCGCCCGAGATGATGCCCTCGCGAATCAACTCGGCTGCCTGCTCCTCGGTGATGAGCGGGATGACGCTACTGTCGTCGTCGGCATCGCGGAGCACTCCGGCCTTCTCGAAGCAGAAGGTCAGCGTGACGTCGTAGTGCTCGGCCAGTGCCTGTGCCACAGACGAGGCGATGGTGTCGGCATTGGTATTGAGGATGTGTCCCTCGCCGTCGTGCGTCAGCGGAGCCACCACGGGCACCTGTCCGCCCTCGATAAGCGAGACGAGCAGCTGCGCATCCACTTTGTCAACGTCGCCCACGAAACCGAAATCGACCATCTGCTCCGTGCCGTCGTCCATCTTGACGCGCTTCAGGGGACGCCGATGACTGCGGATGATGTCGCCATCGGCACCCGTCAGACCAATCGCCCTGACACCCTTTGCCTGCAAGCCAGCCACGATGTTCTTGTTCACCAGGCCACCATAGACCATCGTCACGACGCGGAGCATCTGCTCGTCCGTGATGCGTCGACCGCCTACCATCTTGCTCTCTATGCCCAGGCTGGCAGCCATCGACGTGGCCAGCCGCCCGCCGCCATGAACCAACATCTTGCGCCCGTCCAGCCGGGCAAACTGCTCCAGCAGACTGGCAAGCGAGGCGGCATCCTCCACGACACCGCCTCCTACCTTTATTATATTAAGCTTTTCTACCATCTTTCAAACGTTTTTTTGCCTGACAAACACAGTCAAGGAGTTTGCACATACATGTAGATGCAATTGCATGTACATGTAGATGCAATTGCATCTACATGTATGTGCAATCAATCCACCCTGTCAGGGTGCAGAACGATATTTGCTTTCTTCCTTATCTTCAAGCATCGAAAGGTAGCTGTTGAAGCGTGTCTCTGCGATGCTTCCCTCTGCCACGGCTGCAAGGACGGCACAGCCCGGCTCGTGGGTATGCGTGCAGTTGCCGAAGCGACAGCCTGCCGAAGTGCGGAATATCTCACGGAAGTAGTGCGACACCTCCTCGCGTTCCATGTCGAAGGTGCCGAATCCCTTGATGCCCGGAGTGTCGATAAGCGAGCCTCCCTCCGGCAGGAAGTACATCTCGGAGAAGGTCGTGGTGTGCATACCGGCATCGTGAGCCAGGCTGATTTGCGCAGTCTTGGCACCGGCATCGGGCACCAACAGGTTGAGCAACGTGCTTTTGCCCACGCCGCTATTACCGCTCAAGAGCGTCGTCTTGCCCTGAAGCTCGCGCCTCAGAGCCTCGATGCCGTCGCCCGTCTCGGCAGAGCAGCTGAGGCAGGAATAGTTGATGTTGCGGTAAAGCGCCATGATGTCCTCGAGCTTGCGCCGCTCCTCGTCGCCATAGAGGTCAGTCTTGTTGAACACGAGCAGCACGGGCACTCGGTAAGCCTCCGCGCTTGCCAGGAAGCGGTCGATGAAGGTGGTGCTCGTCTCCGGATGGGCGATAGTGACAATCAAGGCAGCCAAGTCGACGTTGGCAGCGATGATGTGGCTCTGCTTCGACAGGTTGGAAGCCTTGCGGATGATGTAGTTGCGGCGGTCCTCGATGCCGTCAATGAGCGCCGTCAGCCCGTCGGGACTGGGCGTGAGCGTCACCACGTCGCCCACCGCAACGGGATTCGTGCTGCGGATTCCCCTGAGGCGGAAGGTCCCCTTCACTTTGCAATCGAGCAGCTGGCCATCGTCCGTCTTAACGATGTACCAGCTGCCCGTGTTCCTGATGACTAATCCTCTCATTATATATATGTGGAGTTGGGGGTTGGAGGTTAGAGGTTAGAGGTTAGGGGTTAGAGATTTGTTATGGTCGCTGACTATCCTCCAGAGGTATTCTCTAACCACTAACCCCTAACCTCTAACCCCCAATCACCATCTACCTGCTAAACCGTCATGATTTCCTTCTCCTTGGCCGCAAGCAGTTCCTCAACTTTCTTGATGTACTTGTCGTGCATCTTCTGCATGTCGCCCTCGGCATCCTTCTCGAGGTCCTCGGAAAGGCCGTCCTTGATGCCCTTCTTCAACTTCTCGATGATTTCGCGACGCGTGTTGCGGACGCTCACCTTTGCCTGCTCAGCCTCCTTGCCGCACTGCTTGGCAAGCTCCTTACGGCGCTCTTCCGTCAATGGGGGAATGCCCAGGCGGATGATTTCGCCATTGTTCTCGGGCGTGATGCCCACGTTGCTGTCAATGATGGCCTTCTCGATGGGACGGAACATACTCTTATCCCACGGCTTGATGGCAATGGTGCGGGCATCGGGAGTGTTGACTGCAGCCACCTGATTCAAGGGAACCAAGCTCCCGTAACTATCGACACGAATGCCGTCCAAAATCTTCACGTTAGCCTTGCCTGCACGAATATGTGCCAAAGCTTCCTCGAGGTACATCACTGCCTCTTCCATTTTCTCCTGGGCCTGACCCAAGGTCTCCTTTACGTCTATCATATTGCTGAAATTTATAAGGTTTGATGTTGCATTTATGTTTTTGTTTAGCAAAAGTAGAGTTTTTTTGTTAAAAAAACAAAGCAACACACTGATATTTGCGAAAAAAAACCTACATTTGTCCCGAAGAATGCAAAAAAGCATGGATATTGATGCCCGTATAGATGCTTTATTGGCCAATCTGAAGCCAATCACGCTGGAAGAGATGTCGAGCATTCGCCTCATGAACCGAACGGACACAAAGTTCGTGACGAACAAGGAGACGCTGGCCCGCCTGCTCGAACTGGCTGAAGGCAAATACTATGCACAGTTCACCAACGGCAGCATGATTGCCAATTACATGACAACATACTGGGACACGGACGCCCATCGCTTCTATCTGACACACCACAACGGCCACATACCTCGGCAGAAGGTACGCGTCCGCACCTACATGGACAGCGACATCACCTTCCTCGAAATAAAGACGAAGAACAACCACGGCCGCACGAAGAAGAAGCGCGTCGAGGTGCCCAGCCAGCAGATAACAGGCGAAGGCGGCAACGAAGAGTTCCTGCAGGAACGCGTACATCTTGGTTTGGCAGACATACACCCAACCGTACGCAACCAATTCCACCGCATCACGCTCGTCAACTATGGCAAGACAGAACGACTGACCATCGACTATGATGTCCACTTCCACAATATGGAGACAGGCAAGCAGGCCGACGTCGGACCGCTCGTCATCATAGA
>JAFUGG010000076.1 GCA_017469525.1 Bacteroidaceae bacterium
AACCACGCACGCATAGTATTGGGCAATTGGCCTGGCCTACATCTTAAACTTCATCAGTATGGGCAAGTGGTCGGATGGATGCCAGAAGTTGGATATCTTCTGAGGATTGCGTACAGGGGTGGTGTAGCTGTCTTTCAGGATTTCCGCTTCTTTTACGTTCTTGCGCAAAGCAGGCGTGACATAAATGAAGTCGATGCGCCGATTGCTGCCTGTCGAACCGATGAACTCCTGCGGGTAAAGGCTCTTGATAAGGTCAATGTAGGGCGTCTCGCTGCTGATATAGTCGTGCACAAGGAACTTCGTTGTACTGTCCGGATACTGATAGGTTGCGTTATCCACACGCGAGACGGAATTGAAGTCACCCATCATCGCCCAGAACTCGCGCTTTGATTTATGACGAGACAACACAGTATTCTTGCAGATGAGTTCCATCTCCTTGCGCCTGAAGATGTCGCCTTCGCCCTTAGCCTTACTTTCCTCGTGCTTATCATTCGGCACTCTGTAACCATAGGCCATAGGCCAGGTGTGGAGCGTCACAAGGTTGAGCGTCTTCTTTTTCTTGCCGAGTTTGACCTTATACCACGAGGCACCGTGACATACGATGGTGTCGGCATTTCCAGTGATAAGCTTCTCCACCTCCATCGGATAGCGCGAGGTGATGAGTTGCGGATAGTTATCGGGGTGAGCACTCAGATAGACGTAGCTGTGCCCGTATCGTTCTGCCAATCTGCGCCAACGTGCCAGACACTCCTCTTCCGTTTCCCTCTCGCTCTTGTCTGAGTTCGTCACGTACAACTTCTGCGCTTCACACCACACACATATATCAGGATGTTGCGCAGAGACCCAATCCGTAAACCGCTTGTAGTCATCGGTCTGACCGTCCCACATGCCGTTCTGTATGTTCCAGTAAAGCAGGTTCAAGGTTCCGTCATCTCCCTTTCGAGCATGACACACAACAACTCCAGACAGGAGCAAGGCAAGTAAAAAGAATCTCATTTTCATAGTAAAACAGATTATAAGGTTAATGATTAATGTAATATCTTTGAAGTATCACAGGTACCTACGGACAATGGCATCTGTTTTCTCCCATAACTCGTGCATCTGAGCATGATGAAGGAACTTGTCGCCCACGTCAACAACCCGGCCGGAGCGATTGAAGGTTCCTGTCTGGCCAGCCTTGTCATCATCGAGCAAGAGGCGGATGGCTGTGTCTGCTCCTTGTCGGGGCGTACGGATGAAGGGACGGAAGAAGATGTCGGTCAGAGGGTCGAGGAAGTTGTGCAGCCGTATGATGTCGGTCGAGACAATGCCCGGGTCGGCAGCATTCACCGTGATGCCTTTGTCCTTTAGGCGACTGGCAAGTTCGAAGGTGAACAGCGTCAGCGCCAGTTTCGTATTGCTATAGATGGGGATGCGCCAGAAGCTTCCCTTTCTGCCACGCAGGAAGAAGTCGGGAAAGTCCAGCCTTCCATACCTATATGTCAACGACACCATGTTCACGATGCGACTCCCCTCCCCCATCAACGGCAGCAAGAGACGCGTAAGGAGGAATGGACCTACATAGTTAACCTGCACGGTTCTCTCCAGATTATCCACGGTCTTATGGAAGCCAGTCTCAAGCGTTCCTGCATTATTCATCAAGAGGTCGAGGTGCTGGAAGCGAGCTTTCACTTCGTCGGCAAAGCGACGGACAGAGCTAAGGTCTGCCAAGTCGATACCGATTACCTCGATACTCTCGTTGCCGGTTGCTTCGACTATCTCTTGCCTTGCCCTTTCTGCCGGCTCAGGACGACGGCAAGCCATAATGACATGAAAACCTTTCTCGGCAACTGCCTTTGCTTCCTCGAAGCCCATGCCTGTAGCAGCTCCAGTTATGACGGCAAGTTTCATAAGTTCTGTTCCCGTTCTATTCGTTCCACTTCCTTCTGTAAGTCTCTTGGCAGAGGTTCGCGGAGATGTTGATGGCAAGCCATCTCCAGGGTGTACATCCTGCCGATGCAGTAGTTGCTATGCTTGCAGCCGCAACGATGATGAATGTCCTCCTTGAGTCGGTTCACGAAGTCCGGTTCGTTGAGAAGGCTGCGTGCCATCTGTACAGCCTCGAAGCCATAGCCTAAAACTTCGTTTATCTTATCGCCACAAACCAAGCCGCCCACGTAGATGAACTTCATGTCGGGCATTGCATCGCGGAACCTTAAGGCATCATCAAGGAAGAAGGCTTCCTTGTATGGAACGGGCTTTGTCAGGATATTCCTGACGAGCGGTTTGCAGGAACGAATGCTGTACTTGAGCCAAGGCTTGTCCATGTAGTGCGTCATGGTCTGGAGAGGCAGTTCGCCTCGCATGACATACATCGGCGTAGCACTCACCAGGCCGCCGCTCAGGACGATGGCATGCACGCCGAGTTCCTGCAGACGACGGGCAACTGGAATGCTATGTTGCTCAAGCGAGACGCCGTTCTTCAGTCCGTCGCGCATATTCATCTTGCAGACGACGGCCATATCGTCCTTAGCCGCTCGCATGACCTCCTCCATGCACATCGTCATGAAACGCATCCTGTTCTCCAGCGAGCCGCCGTATTCATCCCTACGATGGTTGAAGTAAGGATTGAGGAATTGGTCGATAAGATAACCGTGTCCGCAATGTATCTCCACTTCGTCGAAGCCAGCATCGCGAGCCAAATTGACCGCCTCGCCGAACTTCTTGGCCAGCACGGGCAGTTCGTCGCGACGAAGGCCGCGCACGATAGTCGGGCTATAGAGATTGAACCCTGTGCTTGCTCCGACGGGAATGCAGCCGCAGATGTCCTTGTGGCTCATGTTGCCACAATGCCCAAGCTGAATGCCTGCCGCTGCCCCTTCCTTATGGATGCCTTCGGTGAGGCGACGAAGACCGGGAAGAATCTCTTTCTTCATCACGAGTTGACGGTCGAAGCTCAATCCGCTCTCTGTCACAGCGGCATAGGCGACGGTCGTCATTCCCACACCGCCGCGAGCCACACTGGTGTGGTAGTCGTAGAGCATGTCGCTGGGCTCATGCCCGGGACACATACTCTCGAAGGCGGCACTGCGAATGGTGCGGTTCCTCAACGTCAATGGCCCGATGTGAGCGGGCTCGAATATCTTGTTCATGGAAAGTTTAAAAGTTTAAGAGTTAATAAGTTAAAAGAACAACAAGTTGTTTTTCAGCATTCTACTTTTTCAATTATCAGTAAACGAACGGCACTATTCGTTTTCGCTTTCCTAAGGCTCCTTCACCGAACTCATCCCTATACCTATTATATATAGCGTGCGCGCGAGGCACGAGGTTGGCGGCTGTCCATAGCGGGAACACCCATGCCGCCGGCGTGGCAGCAGCTATGGCAAAGCCTGTCCACTCTACAATTTCCCCAAAATAGTTGGCAGAAGTCACGAAGCGATACATACCTTTCTGCGGAAGGTAGTGGCCCGTGTCGCCAGGTTTACGAAGATGTCTGACGACATGGTCGGAATGAAGATTGATGCCCATGCCTACAAGGAAAAGCAGGATACCTGCAATGGCGTTTGGACGGAGCAAGTAGGCAGTACCTTGCTCGAAGTCGGGATTAGGGAACCAGTATAGTCCCCCACCCTGAATCATGCCGTTGATGACATTGAACACTACGCCCATGAGCATGATGCCGACCGGCATTCGGCTCGTTCCTTTCATCAGGAACGGGAAGACGAGGCTGCGCTGGAAGTAATGCAATTCGAAAAGACCGAACAGGACAAGCTGCGGCATGTGCCACTTCAAGGGGGAAGCGAACCAAATCGTCAGCATGACAAGCAGAACGGGAAGCTCCATCAGCACCCAGCCCAGCTTGTTATTGATGCTCAGCCCCCACCGTTTTGTACGGAACTGCCCATAGCCTGCAGTCACATAAAAGAGGCTGACAAAGACCACAACTGCCAGACAAGTCATGCAGTAAATCAGCATGTTGAAGAAAGATTCACTTGGCATCAATTCGTTTTTTGTTTTGTATTGACGGCACAAAGTTACTAAAAAAAGGAAAGCGACGGACGGAAATGACAAATATATTTTATAGTGTCCGCTAAATACAGCATGTAAGGCTGACGAGCTGTCGGCTCAAAGACGTCCAACTTTGCCGCCAGAGCATCTGTTTTGCAGGTAAAGCCATAGGGAGGAGCATACAAATGTGGTACGATTACCGGTAAACATTAATAGTTTTTCCATCTCGGAATACCCCAGGTTGCAGCATGGGTTGTTTGCACATACATGTAGTTGCAATTGCAACTACATGTAAATGCAATTGCAACTACATGTATATGCAAACAACCCTCCCTGTCGCATAGAGTTTCAGGCACAAGCAAAATGGATGCAGAAGCATCGTGCTTCAACAGACACGACGCCGTGCATCGACTTCAGATATTATTTTGATTGTTGCAGGATTCCGATGGCTGTACCATCATGATGCCACCGGCTCAGATGTAGCTGGCAGCCTTCAGACAAGCCGTCTGTTTCGTTCTGCCGTTTCCTCTATAGCCTTGTCATGACCAGTCAAGGCGGCGAATGGTGCAAATTGTGCAGCCCTTTGAAGCATAGTCATTTGCGGATGCTTCTTGGAAACATGATGCGTCATGTTTATTATGTCGTCGTAGGCTTCCATGCGTCAATTCAACTATAAACTATCAACTGTCAACTGTCACGACTTGTGCCCCCCGATTTGCTGGTTGCGCTCCTTGGCGGTTGCACCTTCCTCATAGCTGGTCCCCTTTAGGATGGCATTCTTGCCAAAACGTTTCTTTATGCTGATGAGCGCTTCCTGCATTCGGTGCTCTTTCTCCTTGAAGAGCTCCTCCTGGCGAACCTTATCGTAATCCGTGAAAAGGTCGAGCTGCTGAGCCTCCGATACTCGCCGGATACCAGCCTCCCCCGATTTGCCATCGACAGGCATGTCCTCGCGTATGATATTATTGGTGGATATGTTCAGCCGACGGATTAGCAAGTCCTTGTTTACTATCCTGTCATACAGTGATATAACGGAATTGACTATTTCCTTGCTTGAGGATGAGTAAGAGTTAAGATTGACCGTACCATGTGCATGCTTGGGGACAGGTCTGCCGTAATAATCAAGCGTGACCTCGCCCTGATACTTCGAGGCAATCTCCGGTCTTGTCAGGCTCTCACGGTCATAGCTTACAGTCAGGACCAACTGGTTCGTGACAAGCCGTTTCTCCACGAGCTCCAAGCTGGCCGCATCAGCCATCTCTCTCACTACGACTCTTGCCTTCCTGAACGTATAAGGCTCAGTCAAGACCTGTCCGCTGCTCATCGAATTTGTCTCCGGCCTATAAGCCTTGACGAAATCAATCGTGCAAGGTTCCCATCCCCATGCATGGTCAATGAGCAGTTCGGCATTGACGCCAAACAACTTATAGAGCAATTCTTCATTCACTACAGACTGGCGCGCCACCTTGCCCATGGTGTCTAATCCATAGTTCGCAAGTCTCTCGGCAGTGCCACGACCTACCCTCCAAAAGTCGGTTATGGGGAAGTGGTTCCATAGCTTCCGGCGATAGGACATCTCGTCCAGTTCTGCTATGCGGACGCCGTCCTTGTCGGCAGGCATCTTCTTAGCCACAATATCCATTGCCACCTTTGCCAGATACATATTCGTGCCGATACCAGCCGTAGCCGTGATGCCTGTCTGCTTCAACACATCCCGAATCATTGTTATGGCCAGCTCGTGGGCTGTCTTCTTATAGGTAGCAAGATAGTCCGTGACGTCCATGAAGACTTCATCGATGCTATAGACATGAATGTCTTCAGGCGCAATATATTTCAGATAGATGGCATAGATTTGGCAACTGACTTCAATATACTTTGCCATCCGTGGAGGAGCGATGATGAAGCTGGTGTCGCGTGCTTTCTGATAGACCTCGAAGAGTCGTGCCCTTCCAGGAATGCCATAAGCCTTCAGCGCCGGCGACACAGCAAGGCAAATGGTCTTTTCTGTCCTGCTCTCGTCAGCAACAACCAGTCTTGCAGTGAGCGGGTCAAGGTGTCGCTCCACACACTCAACGCTGGCATAGAACGACTTCAAGTCGATAGCAATATATATGCGGTTCTCGCTTTTCAAGATGTAGTGGACGGATTGTGCCTATCCTATGAGACGCAATATCTGCTTGTCTGTCGCAGCAGGAAGGATTCTATGGAGATGTTCGACAATCTTCGTAAACGACTTCTCCGGCTTACATGCCATCCTGCAAGAATCCTTGCCGTAGAGAGCCTCCGGAGTGTTGAGCAACGACCATCCCCAGCCATATTCCTTGCCATGCTTGTCTGTAGGATAGACAAAGTCTTCGGTGACGACATAGGTTGCCATCTCCAATCTTGTGACATAGGCATCGAACTTCGAGCGCATGCCTTTCCCATTGAAGCCGCATGCCGACCTCAACTGGCGTGTGATGAGACTACCCTCCTGCCTGAGTACATCAAGGATGGTGCCTTCTATGGAATCGTCAACTGGATAGGGAGACTTGCTGCGACGATAGTTGCAGAAGTCACCCCACCACTCTTTACTGATGAAACCAGCCTTCCCAGCGAAGAACTTGCCATAAAGGCAAGGCATCTCAGTCACAATCTGCCCTTTCCATTTCCATAGAGGCCAGTCCCAGCCACCATCAGGGAAGACGACATAGCGGCAATCGTCATCGACAATCTCCTCTGCCGAGAAACCATGAATACCGCTATCAAGCAAAGGCAAGAAGCCAATCTCGTCTATAAGTTCCATCAGTTCTGCAGCAGAACTGACGACAGGGAAACCGTTCATTTCCTGTCTTCCAGTCACTCAGCAGCGAACTGGTCTTTACCTACGCCGCACAAGGGACATTCGAAATCTTCGGGAACTTCCTCCCAAGGTGTGCCAGGGGCTATGCCCTTCTCGGGTACTCCTACTTCGGGATCATATTCCCAACCGCATACTTCACAAACATACTTTGCCATAATGATAAGCTTTTAGAGTTCTGTTACGATTTAATATTGTCTCTATATAACATAAATAATGTTCAATTGAATACAAAGATAGTGTTTTTTCCTCTTATATACAAGCCCCAACAAAAAAAAATGCAAAAGTCTGTTCTATTTAAGAAAATAATGACTAACTTTGCAGTAAAAGTAACATTAACAATTAAAATATCACACAGAAATGAAAACGCTCAGAACATTACTCATCAGCGCCCTGGCTCTGCTGGCAGCAGCCTGTGGAACCACAAACACCGTGCCCATCACAGGCCGCAAGACTCGCCTGCTCGTTGACGACGCACAGATTCTCAGTCTCAGCACTCAGCAGTATCAGGACTACATGAAGAGTGCCAAGCTCTCTACCAACCAGACAGGCACAGCTATGGTGAAGAGGGTTGGGCAACGTCTTGCCACAGCAGTCGAGTCATTCCTCAAGAACAACGGCTATGAGGGTGAACTGCAGAACTTCCAATGGGAGTTCAATCTGGTCAGCAGCAACGAAGTCAACGCCTTCTGTATGCCTGGAGGTAAGATTGTAGTCTATGAAGGACTGCTTCCCGTGACACAAGACGAGGCAAGCCTGGCCATCGTGCTGGGGCACGAGATAGCTCATGCCGTTGCCAAGCATTCTGCCGAACAGCTCTCCAAGAAGACCCGCCAACAGTATGCAACACAGATAGGAGGCTCGGTACTCTCGTCGGTTGCTCAGACAAAAGGACTGGGCGATGCAGTATCTCTTATAGAAATGGCTGCGCAAGTTGGCTTCAACTTTGCCAACCTCAAGTATTCTCGCGACAACGAGACAGAGGCCGACCGCCTTGGCCTCATCTTTGCCGCCATGGCAGGTTACGACCCACAGCTCGCCATACCATTCTGGCAGCGTATGGCTCAGCAAAGCGGAGGAAGCAGCAAGAGCGAAATCTTCAGCGACCACCCCTCCGACGAGAAGCGCATAGCTGAGCTCCAGAAGCGCATGCCCGAAGCACTCCAATATTACACACCGCCAACGCAGACCACCACTACAACATCCGCAAAGAAGAAAGCGACAACGACAAAGAAGAAATAACAGAAAGTGGCTGGGCGCCAAACCAGCGCACACAGAAACAAAAGAGACGGGCGGGAGATGTTCCCGCCTGTCTTTGTATGTCTAAGCAAATGAACCCGTCGCTTGGAACTATGGTCTACTCCTCTTTCTCAATCCTGTCCAAAGGCACTTGCATATAGGCACAGCCAAGGAAACTGACGCGCACACCGACATAAGTCTTACTGTCGTCAAAGATGCGTACAATCTGTGCCCTGTTGTACGACTCAGCGAGATCCTTGATCCGGACATAATCCCCGATAACGAAATCATGGCTTGTGAAGCAAACCTCAACATCATCTTGCCCCAGCATCTGCTAAAAAAGACGCATCTCGTAGTCGGAGATGTTGGCATATTCGTCCAGCCCCTTGCTTCTCAAACCTCTCTTGGCTGGGTCGAGCATGATGGCACAAACGTTGGGAGTGTCCTCTATTATCAAGCGGTCGTTTTTAGTCATTCGCACAAAAACGACCGACGGAATGAGCACCTTCTCTACCTTCCTGCGTTCTCCTCTGCGCCACGTATGCATCTCATGCCTTGAAGCCACATAAGCTTCGAAGCCTTTGCTGATAAGACTGTCGCGGACAGACTTCTCTGCCCTCGACTTCACCCATACCACAAACCACGGCTTTGGGGATGCAGAGATGTTGACGCCAGAGGATGTGCCCGACGCACTTTCGGTGATATGTTGATGTGAGTCTGTCATGTGTTTCGCCCTGCAAATGTGCAAAAAAAATGAAGAATGAAGAGTTAAAAAGGAAGAATTATTACACTCTTACAAAAAAACTATGGACTTTAAACTTTGAACTTTGAACTTTTTTTCGTACCTTTGCACCGTCGAACATCAAAAGGGTGCCCTCCATGAGGGCTGAGATTATACCTTCGAACCTGATGCAGTTAGTACTGCCGTAGGAATTGATTCGCATAAAGAAACAACAAACAGAAGGAAGGTCGTGATGTATCGCATCATGGCCTTTTGTCGTATAAAACATTATAGTAAAAGATGAAAAGGATAATTATCATGAGCCTTGCAGGCCTCATAGCTGGTTCTGCCGCAGCTCAAAATCAGCAGGAGACAAGCGACTCCATGAGAATGGAGCGGATTCAGGAATTAGTGGTGACAGCCGTCCGTGCGAAAAAGAATGCACCGTTTGCCGTAACCGAAATCAAGGAAAAGCAGTTGCAGGAGCATTCCCGTACCGGTCGTGAGCTACCCCTTCTGCTGGCCAGGACGCCTGGCATCATAGCATGGGGTGAGAACGGCCTCGGCACAGGAACCACCTACATGCGCATCCGAGGTGCTGGCGACTCGCGCATCAACGTCACCCTCGACGGTGTTCCCCTCAACTCTCCCGAGGACCAATGCGTCTTCTGGGCAAACATGAATAGCTATGCCGCTCTGCTGGGCAGCGTGCAGGTGCAGCGAGGCGTCGGCACAAGCACAAATGGCGACGGAGCCTTCGGCGGAAGCATAGCCCTCTCGATGGCAGAGCCTTCGCTCAAGCCCCAGGGAGAAGTCAACTTCTCATACGGGTCGTACAATACGATGAACTATGGCGTACGAGCTTCGACGGGGCTTCTCTGGAAACATCTCGTCATCGACGGAGCATGGCATCAGACACAAGCCGACGGCTTCCTCCACGGAACGGACGGACGCTCCGGCTCATACTATGGAGGCATCACGTGGATGCCCAACGAGCGCTTCACGCTTCGATACAAGAACGTGGGCAACTATGAACACACGGGACAAGCGTGGAATGGCGTCACTGCAGGCGACAACGACCTCTCCCTCATGGACGGCACCTACGGCGAAGCAACGGGCATCAAGACCTATCGCGACCTCTACGAACGAGGCCTCGGGAAGTTCAATTCGCTCTACGAGAGGCTTGCCTACGATGAGGACGGCAACTTCGCCCGTGATGCCGAGGGCAACTACCTGACCGAACGTTACACCATGCGCGACGGCACCTTCTGGCCGCGCACTACCGACAACTTCAAGCAGAACCACAACATCCTCTCCATGGCCTGGGACATCAACCAGCATTGGAGCACGACAGCCACACTGCACTACACCTATGGCTACGGCTACTATGAGGAATTCCGACCCGACAACAAACTGCCCAAGAAGTTCGGGCTCAACTATTTCAAGGACGACGGCAAAGAGAAGAAGAGCGATGTGGTTCGTCAGAAAGGACTCAAGCAGCACACCTACGGATTGCTCTGGAACGCCAACTATAAGGACAGGCATTGGGACGTGATAGGCGGGCTGGCACTGCAACGCTTCAATGGCAATCACTTCGGATACATTACTTATATAAAGGACGAAGCCATAGCTGGCGAAGTCCTCAACGACGGACGCTACACATACTACGACTCCGATGCCACGAAAGACGACCACAGCCTCTTCGTCAAGGCATCCTATAACATCGGAGCCGGATGGTCTGCCTGGGGAGACCTGCAGTACCGCCACGTAGGCTACCGCACCGATGGCTACAACGACAAGTTCGTCAAGCAGGACGATGGCACATACGACAAGCACTGGCTCGACATCAACAAGCACTACCATTTCGTCAATCCCAAGGCAGGCATCAGCTGGCATCACGGCGGCCACATGGCCTACGCCTCGCATGCCATTGCCAACCGTGAGCCGGAGCGCAACAACTTCACCGATAACGGCCACTATCCGGCTCCCAAGGCTGAACGCGTGTTCGACACGGAAGCCGGCTACAGCTACACGGCAAAGAACTGGCACGCAGGCATCAACCTCTACCACATGTACTACAACAACCAGTTCGTGCAGACAGGCATGGAGAGCGACATTGGCGAGAAACTGACCACAAACATCAAAAAGAGCTACCGCATGGGCATCGAGCTGACAGCCGGAGTGGACATCACGAAATGGCTCTCACTCGAAGGTAATGCCGCACTCAGCAGAAACCGCATTCTCGACTTCGACGAAGAGGCAAGCGTATATTGGGAAGACGACTGGCAGACCATTCACTACGACAATTCCACCCTCGCCTTCTCGCCGTCCGTGCTCCTGAATGGCTTCCTAAATTTCCACTTGAAAGGCATCGAAGCAACCTGGCACACAAACTTCGTCAGCCGCCAATATCTCGACAATACAGAGAACAAAGACCGCTCGCTACCTTCCTACTCTACCTCCAACCTCAGCCTCTCCTACACCCTACCCTGCAAGCGATGGGCAGGCCTGCGGGAAGTCATCTTCGGCTCCACCCTCACGAATCTCTTCGGGCGTCGCTATGCAGCCAACGGTTGGGTCTATAGCACCATCTGCGAAGGCTACGGACACCCCGACGACAATCGTTACTATCAGATAGGCTTCATCCCTGCTGCAGGCTTCACCGCCATGGGAAGCGTGACGCTACGATTTTAAAGTTAAAAAGTTGAAAAGTTGAAAAGTTGAAAAGTTAAAATGGACTTCCTCTTAAATCATTGGCTCGACATCACTACGACGCTTCTTGGACTGGCTTACATCCTGCTGGAGTATAAGGCATCGATATGGATGTGGGCAGTGGGGGCAGCCATGCAGATTCTTGGCATCGCGCTCTACTACCAGAAAGGCTTGTATGCCGATTGCGGCATGGAGTTCTACTACCTGGCTATGACTACTTACGGCTATTGGCAATGGATGAGACCACGTCCTGGGGCCTCAAACCTGAAGGAAGTGCTTCCCATCAGACACATCCCCACAGCTCTTGCCCTGATTTGGACAGCAATCTTCCTCGTCTTGTGGTTCGGCATCTGGTGGCTGCTGACATCCTTCACCGACTCCACCGTTCCCATTGCCGACTCCTTCACCACAGCCCTCTCCCTCGTCGGCATCTGGGCTTTGGCACATAAGTACCTGGAGCAATGGTTCGTATGGATAGCGGTGGACGTCGTCACCTGCGTGCTCTACTTCCATAAGGACATCCCCTTCAAGGCATCGCTCTATGGCCTCTACGTCGTCATCGCAGTCTTTGGCTACATGCGCTGGCGCAGGATGATGAAGAAAAAGCCTCTCCCCAACCCTCTCCTAAAGGAGAGGGAGTAGTAAATTGTCAAATTGTAAATAATGACGACTGATATCATCTTCGACCTGGGCGGCGTTCTGCTTGACCTCAACATGACGGGCGTAGGAGAAGCCTGCAATCGCCTCGGCATCAATCCCGAGTTGTTCTTCGTGAAAGCTGAAAACACCTCCCCTTTGGGGGAGGACGGGAGAGGGGCCTCTACCGTTTGCCAAGGCATATCGGCAAGCCAAGCCATCACAGCCTATCAAGTGGGCATGATGACGAGCGATGAGTTCCTGAAACTCGTGCTGAGTCACTGTGCCAAAGGCATCACGCGCGAGGACGTCATCGAAGCATGGAACGCTTGCCTTGGCACCATCCCAAAGGAAAGGCTCGACATGATAAAAGAACTGCGACGCAAGGGATACGGCACGCACCTGCTCTCCAACACGAACGACTTGCACTGGGAAGAAATCAAGCACCGCTGCTTCTCAGAGCCCGGCTACACATGCCGCGACCTCTTCGACCACGTCTTCGTCTCCCACGAACTGCATCTTGCCAAGCCCGACCCTGCCATCTATCATCACGCAGTGAGCATGATAGGAGCCCCTGCAGGACAATGCCTCTTCATCGACGATGCAGAGGTGAACGTCGAGGCAGCCAAGCGCGAAGGACTGCAAGGCGCATGGCTCGACATCAACAGAAAAGACCACCTTCGCGACATACTTTCCCCATACCTCCGCCAGCAGGAAATATAGGCGACATACAATGCCCATCCTCTCTCCCTCCAGCAAGGATGTGTTTGCACATACATGTATGTGCAATTGAATATTATTGCAATCCGGGGAAAAGCAATAATTCTTTTGCCAAAGTATTAGTATTCTTTTGCCAAAGTATTAGTATTCTTTTGCCAAAGTATTAGTATTCCTTTGCCAAAGTATTAGTATTCCTTTGCCAAAGTATTAGCAAACTCCACACTATGCTTTGTCAACTGTCGAGACGTAAGACAAAGGTGGTCTCGGCAATCAGGCGTCAGCTGGCGTAACCCCACTACGAAAAAAGCCTTCCCCCTCGCTGTTCACAAGGAGGAAGGCTTCTGATTTTTCGCCCAATCAATGCTTGTATACAGCATCAGGCAGACGAGTCGGAGAGTGCAGCTTAGTCGTCACCCCAGACGTCCCAGTCGTCGCATTGTGGTGCACGGGCAGGACCCGTGCCACCGCCGCCGTAGCCGATACCGTCGCCGTCGATTTTCGTTATCTCGCTGGCGCAAAGCATCTGCACCTGCAGAGCCACGTCTGTCTTTGTTGTAGGCCTTTGATATGCTTTCTTTCTCATATAGAATTATGAATTTAATTTGTTACTTAATCAGTACTTTACGTCCACCCTTAATATAGATACCCTTAGGCAATTTGCCATTCACGATTTTTCCACTAAGATCATAGATTGCTCCGTTTGATTCTTCACTCTCCACTCTTAGTACTTCATTCATACCTGTGGCATCATCATCGAAGTTCATTACGAATGCTTTGATGTCGCCTGAGAGGTCGCCGGCTGTAATGCCGATGAGGTCGAAGTATGCATGGAAAGCCTTGATGGGGATGTCCGCACCAGGATAGTGGAGGGTATTGTTGGGGGCGAGATAGAGCACGCTCTTGTCGTCTGTTTCCAGAGTATCAGGAGCCCACGTGCCGACGAATGCGATATTGCTGGCCGTACTCTTGGGCTGGTCTGTTACGCTGACGTTGGGGTTCAGGAAAACAAGACTCTGCCAATATATAGTGCGATATCCGAAGTTCTTGAACTTGATGAGATAGGGCTTGCCGGCTTCCATTCTGTCGGTGACGTCGGTGAAGTTCAGGGTGAGTGTGCCGTCAGCATACGAGCTGCTCGTCAGTTCCTTGACAATGGCGTTGCAGAAGGCGTTGCCGAGAACATTACACTTGCCGTCGTCCGTGGTCAGTTCCACATCGAAGGGCAGGCAGATGGTGTTCCATTTATTGTCGGCATAGAGGTTGAGGTTGCGCATGGTGATGTTCGTCTCGCCGGCATCGGTGAGGCTTGCTATCTTGGCGCTATTATCGGCATCAGCATCGAGGATATAGCTGGCAACGATGCAGGTATTGGCTGTTCCCATAGTAAAGTCGGTTGTCCGAGCATGTGGGTCAGCAATAGTTGCATCTGTTCCTAATATCTGAATGCCTTCTTCATAGGGGACAATCTCTACGTCGTCGGCCATCTTGTCGCCGTTTGTATACCTTGCGTCATCGCAAGTGAGCGCAGCCTTCTGGTCTTTGGTCAGATAAAGGTCACCGTCGAAGAAGATGCCCTGCTCCCAGGTCTTCAACCTGCTGTTCTCATAGATGGCTTCCGTGTCTTCGTTGACATTGAAGTTCGCATCAGGGAAACGCACCTTGTAAGCCTTGTCGCTGGTGGGAGCGCAGGTGAAGTAGCAGCGGGTGACAGTGGCATTCTGATTGTAAGTGAGTATGCCCTGTGCGCCGACATCGCTCATATCCTGAGTCTCATTGAGGTAGAGGCAGTCGCTGATGGTTGCCTGGTAAGCATAGCCGGCAATGCCGCCGAAGCGTACCTCGTGGTACGTGATGCCCTGGTCGGGATTGAGTGAATGATCAACCACCTCCCAGCTTGCCTTGCTGGTGCAGCCTTTGATATTGCCGTCTGTGATACGACCTACAACGCCACCGGTGTTGATTATGTTGTGATAGTTGTCGATGGAGATCAGCACATCGTCGCCAACGTGACAGTTCTCGATGAGTGATGCGCTCTCCTCTACCCAACCGGCAATGGGACCGCAGTCAATGACAGTGCCACCAACCTTCTCAAACTTGCAGTGCTCTACGTTGAGGTTCTTGACAGTGCCGTTGATGACAGCTCCGAAGACACCGAGAGGATGATAGCTGCTGCTGGCAATTCTCAAGCCACTGATGGTGTGACCACCACCGTCGAAGATGCCGCCAAAGTAGTTCTTTCTGGCGTTAAAGTTTCCAAACCCCAAGTAGCCTACAGGGACATAGTTATTCTCTGTGTCGTAGTCATACTCCAGGTCGGCCATCAGTTTGAAGTGCTTACCGATGTGTTTCTCCCAAGCACTGCCCTTGATGTCCTGAGCCAGTTTGTCCATGTGGGCAGTTGTCCAGATTAGGTAGGGATTCTCCTCGGTGCCTCGGCCGGGGAAGATCGACTCGCTGATGGTTGTGGTGATGGTCAGGTCACTGGTGAGCGTGGCCTTGTCATTGTCGTCAACATTGCTCAGGGCGTAGCCGTACTGCGGATTGTCGGGAGTGCAGACAAGCTGGAACTCGGTTCCGCTCGTGTAATAGTCGGTGCCGTTGTATGTCACAGCGGGTGTGGGGATTGGCTCTGCCAGAGTGGTAGTACCACCTTCCACGGGAGCGATCTCGATGGTGTACACGACCTGGGCACCCTCCACGTCTTCGCCGTAGCGTGAGTCTTCCTTACCTACGCCGCCCAGATAGCCGACGGTCTTGCGGTAGTAGTTGGAGGTCAGCGTGAGGTCTTGATTGCCACCAATTATGGCACCAGTGTTGTAGCAATCCCTGACATAGGTCATGCCGCCCTCGGTAACCTCGTTGGTGAACTGGGCCTCGCTGAAGCAGTTGGATACCGTCACATAGCGACCGGCACCCATACCGACGATGCCGCCCAGGGCGCCCTCGTCTGTAGTATTGTCCACAGTGACATGGAAGGTTACATCGTTGGCCACTGAGCATTTTTCGATGCTATTAAGACCAAAGGTCACTGCAACAATGCCGCCTACTATCTGGCTGTCGGCAGCAACGGTGAAGTCGCTGTTGGCCAGCTTAACGTTCTTGACAGAGCCAGGCTCAACATCGCTGAACATACAGCCGAAGAGACCAAGGGTCCTGACGTTTGGCTCGTTGAGGGTGATGCCGCTGATGGTGTGGCCGCCGCCGTCGAAGTTGCCGTTGAAGATTCTGAGGTCATGTATCGAATGGAAATAGCCAATCGGCGTGAAATTACTGTTGAAGCCAGTGAAGATGGGCACATCGCTATAGTCGATGTCGGCAGTCTGCTTGAAATACTGACCGGTGAAGCAGAGAGTACCAAGCGCAGAGTTGTTGACCTCTTCTGCCAGGGCATTGAGACCAGCCACATTGGAAATAGTGAAGGGGTCGGCCTCCGTGCCCTTACCGCCCCACTCCATGCGGGCGATGTTGGTGGGCCTTACGGTAACGGAAGCCTCGGGCATGGTGAAGGTGTTGTCGCTCGCCAGGTCGGCAGTCTCCACAACGACATCTGACCTATAGAGCCCATTGTCGTTCTTAAGCTGCACGCTGGTGCTCGGCTTAACATAGTACTTACCATTGTAGGCGAGGATGCCATCGTAAACGGTCAGGGCGGTGTTTGTGCCGCAAGCCTCATAGGACTTTACCTCGTCATTGTCAACGCTGAGCAGCTCTGAGAGGGTGTTGCCCAGGAAGGTTGCATCGGCAATATTCACGACATAGGCGGGAGTAGCTCCGTCAGTGTCATAAGCAGGGTCTGAGTCTGATGAAGCGCCAATGGCCTTTATGGTGCTGGCTTCGGCATTGTAGTAGTTATCGATTAATGTGGCTCTGGAACTCCTATCACCAACAAGACTGCCAAAGAGCGAAGGATAGGTTACGCCGGTAAGGTCAAATGTCTTGCTATAGTAGAGGCAGTCCTGCATGGTGCTGCCATACGACAAATAGCCGACAACGCCACCTATGCGATGACTGTACTTCCCGTTGATTTGGATGTCAGCAGCGCTGGTGCAGCCCTTAATGGTGCACACATCTTTAGTATATCCAACAACGCCACCGGATTCAATAAAATATTCATTTGCCTTATAGGGCTTGAGGCTTACGGTGCTGTCCACATGGCAGTTTTCTACGATTTCATTTTGTATTAAACCAACGACACCGCCAGTATAGACACTGCCGTCAACAGCTGCGATGAGGGTGCTGTTCTTGATAGCCACGTTTTTAATGGAGCCGCCTTCGGCCTTGCCAAACAGTAAGCCCAAGCCTATTTCTTCGGTGCCGCCGGTGTGCTTCACGTTGAGGCCGCTGATGCTGTGGTGGCCGCCGTCGAAGTGACCGGCAAAGTAACGCAAGAAGTGGTTATAGAACTCTTTGTCCCACGGCTCTGTGTAGAGGTAGGATATAGGCATGAAGTTGTTTTCGGTGCCATCAAACTCCAGGTCGGTGGTCAGCTCGAAGTAGGTGTTCTCAAAATTATACTTCAGGAAATCATTGCTCATGTGAGAGAGAGTCTTCAGATCCTCTATCGACTGAATGAGGTAGGGGTTGTCAGCCGTGCCCTCGCCCTCAAAGGCCTTGCGGGTATTGAAGGTGATGGTCAGGTCATCATTGCCCATGGTTACTCTGATGAGTCCTCTGTAGGGGTCAGTCTTGACAGTGGGGTCTGAATATACCACTTCATAGTCGTGGTTTTCTGCGGGATAAGTGTGAGTGATAGCTATCTCCTTGCCTGAAGGAACGTAAATCACATCGTCATACACCATTGCAACATGGCCTCTTGACTCCGAGTAGGCCTTCATGATACCGTCATAGTCAATCGTCTTGTCATAGAGGGAGAAGCCGTCGTCGCCAAAGGTCATTATCTTGGCTTCCTCGGTACCGGCATCGGTGCCTTCGCGAGACTCCGATTTACCAACACCCTTGATGTCGCTGCCGGCATAGGTCCTGTAATAGCAGCAATCGATTGAACCATCTGTTTCATTGTGGCCGGTGATGGCGCCGACCCAATAGTCACCAGCCAGGTTCTCACCCACATAAAGCGAACTGTCTATCGTGGCTTCATAATTGTAACCAGCAATACCGCCACACGCCCTGCCACCTGTAAAACCAGAGGCAAAGATGCCGGCCTGACTTGAGCAGTAACGGATGACAGCATATTTGTTGTCAGAACCTTCTCCATGATTTTGGCCTGCGATACCGCCAAAATTTACACTATGGTTCTCGCCGAAACATAGATTTACATCGCCAAGGACATGGCAGTCTTCTATTCTTCCAGCATTCCAACCGACAATAGCACCAACAGAGTTTCCACCGGTAATGACCGAGTTAGCGAGCTTAAGCCTGCAAATCTTGTTCTTGGGCGTCTCGGTATCATCATAGCGGTTGTAGCCAAATAACCCAAGGGAACCGGCATTAATGTCGTAAATCCTCATGCCGCTGATGGTATGACCCGCGCCATCGAAGGAGCCAATAAATTCGCTACTGCCGCTCCTGGAGCCGATGGGCACCCAGTCGTGGCCATCAAGGTCAATATCATTGGCCAGGGTAATGGTCTTACCACTAAAATCACTGCCATTGTTCACCATGTAGGCGAGCTGCGCCAGCTGGGCGGCTGTCTCAATGGTAAACGACGTTGCGTCAGCATAGTTGGTGCCCCAGGTGAGGTCGCGGTTGGCCTTGTCGCTCCAGCTATTGCTCTGCGCCCATACTCCAAGGCAAGGGATGCATAAGAGTACGAGCACAACTAATAAAGTTTTTTTCATAAGCCTTTTTATATTATGATAGGTATTAAATTGTTTTTCTGGTCAGACTTCTTAATCACACTTAGTCATCGCCCCATACGTCCCAGTCGTCGCATTGGGGTGCACGGGCGGGGCCTGTGCCGCTGCCGCCGTAGCCGAAGCCGTCGCCTTCTACTTTCGTTATGACACTGCTGCATAGCATCTGCGTCTGCAGGACTATGTCTACATTTATTACTGGTTTACTGTAGTCTTTCTTGTTCATTTGATATATGGTTTTAGATTTTGTTTTTGACTATTTAATCACAACTTTACGTCCATCCCTGATATAGATACCCTGAGGTAATTTACCATTTGACGATTTACTATTTACAATTTGTCGGCCGCTGAGGTCGTAGCATTTACCATTTGACGATTTACTATTTACAGCTTGTATGCCAGTGGCATCGTCGCCGTAGTTCAAGACGAAGGCTTTGACTCCGTTTTCGTCCAGGTCGCCGGCGGTGATGCCGGAGAGTATGAAGTAGGCGCGGCAGGAGCCGATGGTCATTGCGGCACTGGGGTAGTAGAGTGTGCTGGCGGCCCCCATGTAGAGGATGCCCTTCATTGATGAAAACTCGTCGCTTATCTCTGTGGGGCTGTATGTGCCGTAGAAGATGATGGCGTATGGCCTTCCTTCCTTGTAGGTGAAGATGGGCTTGAAATCGTTGTCTATGGTTACATCCCTGAATACGGGATTTGTCTCGTCGGTGCCTTGGGGCCACTTCACGATGTAGGGTTTGCCCGCCTCGATGGCGGTGAGGTTGTCTGTGAAGGTGAGGGTCAGTGTGCCGCTGACGACGGTGGCGTCTTCCAGCGTCTTGATGATGGCGCCGTGGAGCGGACAGTCTTCCTGCGCCAGCTGCTCGGCACTGAGCGAGAAGGGTAAGCAGAGGGTGTTCCACGAGCCATCGTGGATGAAGGTGCGGTCCTTGAGCGTCACCTCCACGGTCATGCCGTTGTATCGGGACAGTGTGCTGTTGTTTTTCTCGTTGTTCTCTAAGATCATGTATGGCTGGTAGAGAACTGTATGCTTTACGTCGGTGAAGGTGTAGTTTACTCCACTCCCCGAAGGATACTCGTAGGAATATGTAACAGAATAGATTCTGTCGTTGTTGCTCTCATCGTTCTTATAGGTGATATTGCTGCTTGGAATGGTGATTTCCAATGTGTCGAGGCACAGGTTCGCCAGCGTCAACTTCACGTTTTCCGTATCGACATCGCCGTCTGCCTTTATGGGCCAGGTCCACTCGGGGGTGAAGTCGTAGCGGTAACGTGGATAGATGCTTGTGTTTGCGGTCGGTATGAACTCGGCTTCGGGATCAAAGAAGTTTGCCTGACTTGCTATTTCAGCATCTGTCAGCCAAATAGTGCGGGGAGCCTCGGCGGGGTCTTTCACCAGTGCCAACATCTTGAGGCCGTCCAACTCTTCCAGTTCAGGCATATTGAATGCCTTTCCCTTCACTACATCATACACCATTATAGTGGTATAAACACCTGCTTCCTCGTCTGCCTTATAGATGGACACCGTCCATGTGTCGTCTTCTTCATTATAGTTCTTACCACACTTGGAGCATACCATACCAATTTGAGGATCATCGGGGAAGCTGTGAGGCTCCTGCACCACTTCGTAGCAGTAACGGCAGTGCTGGTTGTGGCCGTCTTCATACATAGTGTAGCTGGTGGCGACAGCTTTGTCGCTGCCTCGCGTAGGAGTGGTATGGTCACATGCTGTAATCTCGACATACTTGCGGTACCAGCAAGCACCTTCACGCTCGAATGCTGTGAAGCGACGTTCTATTTCACTTGCGCTTTTGCCTGCGTTCACCTTCAAGTTTTCGGCCAGCTTGAGGGTACCCTTGCCATTACTGAGGTTGCTACCGAGGGCAAAGCCAGATGTGCCACGTCCGCCTTTGGCATAGATGGTGCCGCCGGTGATGGTGATGCTCTCGCAGTTGGCATCTTCTCCAGCTCCGATGCCGGCACCGTTGCTGTCCAAGCCCAAAGACTCTGCATAAACGGTTCCGCCGCTGATGGTGATGTCTCCGCCATTAGCGTCTTCGCCTCCACCGATGCCAGCTGCATCCACTCCGCCATAGGCATGAACGATGCCGCCACTGATTTTAATCAAAGGACCATGGGAGTAATTAGAGGCACCATTGATGCCGCTACCGATGCCAGCAGCATATTTGCCGCCATAGGCAGTCACGTCGCCGCCAGTGATGGTGATGCTGCCGCCATTACCGTTTCTGCCGCCTCCGATGCCGGCACCGTTGCTTTCTGAATTAGCTTCCGCCCATACCTTGCCGCCATGGATTTCCACGGTAGCTGCACCATACTTATTACCTCCTATGCCAGCGGCGTCCTTGCCGCCGTAGCCCTTCACGTCGCCGCCATATATCTTCACTTTCGTTACTCTTCCACCTACCCAATATGGGAATATACCTTTGCCATCTAAGTAACCGCCTTCCAGATAGGCGGAGGTGTTACCTCCGATGCCGGCGGCATCGTCGCCGCCATAGCCGATTACCGTGCCGCCATAGATGTTGATTAGCTCGGTATCGCCACCGATGCCGACACCTCCGTCTTCATCTCCGTGACCTTCCACATGTCCTCCGTAGATGTAGTAATTGTTTCCTGAAAAACCTACATCTGCACCGATGCCGTGACCTCCATCAACGCCGTACGACACGATATGACCGCCGTGGAAATGTATTTCGAAATCAGTATCAGTAACATTTCCGGGGCTGCCAGACGTTTGGCCGATGCCACATTCTGCAAAGGGACAAATTGTTTTGCCAGGATTGACCGTCAGTTTTCCCGTGTCTTTCGCCTGACCATAGATGTGCAAACGGTTTGCCCAACCTAACATGAGGAGGTTGTGAACTGTCAGGTCAGCATCGTCGCACAGAATCAATGTGGTATTACCGGTGACGAGGAACGAGTAGTTGGACAAGTCCACCTTGCCAGTCACGTACAAAGTATGCCAGCCAATCTGCGCGCTTTGGAAACTGGACGCATTCCGTGGGAAGACTTCAGTGATGTTCTGAGCCTCCATCGTCTCTGTGGTTTCCACGACTTTCATGTTCGCTTCGTCCCACGTGCGTTTGACGTAAGTGATTGTCTCGGCCTGCGAGCCCAATGCACATGTGCAGAGCAGGACAAGAATCAGGAATAGTTTCTTTTTCATAGTTCTCTTATTTTATATGTATTACTTTCCTCCTGTTATGAACATATATGCCTCGCTGTGACGGCTTGCCGCTAAGCTTACATCCGTCGAGCGTATAATAACTCTCATCCTCGACATCTCTCTCCAAAGCGAAGGGTGTATTTATATCTGTAGTGTTGTCATCATTGTTAAAGTTCAGTTCGAATGCTTTGATGCCATTGGTCAGGTCTGCTACCGTAAGGTCATTCAAGCTGAAATAGGCGCGGCAAGAGCCGACATTCATATTGGAATTCGGATAATAGAGTGTACTGCCCGCACCAAGATAGAGCACGCTCCTGTCGTTTGCTGCGAGAGATACAGGCGAGAAGGCTCCGAGGAAGTTGACGCATTCTGTTGCAGAAGCAGAGCCGTCAAGGGCGTTGATGGAGACACGCTCGAACACCTGGCTGAAGACATCTTCGCCGTCCTGCCACCTGATGATATATAGCGTACCAGCCTTGATGGACGTCTGGTCTTCAGAGAAGTAAAGCGTCAGTGTACCAGTTGTGTTGTCGAAGTATGAAGCGTCGAGCATCTTGACGCTGGCGTCCTCGAGGGGAGAACCCTTGAGCGACATGTCGAAGGGCAAGCAGAGCGTGTTCCACGAACCATTCTTGTAGAGTGTACGGCCACGGAGGATGACGTCGACTCTCTGACCGTTATTGCTGGCAAGGATAGTTTGGTTGTCCATATCATCATAGAGGATAATGTCTGGTTCTTCGGTCACGACGGTGATAAGGACAGACTCATTCACTTGGGAAATTGTATAAATGCCTTCGTAGTCTGTGAGACTTGTGCTGCCCGCAAGCACTCCCGTCACATTCCATGTGCTGGGGTAATCCAACTTGAACGAGAGGGGTTGCCCCTTGACGATATAGAATCTTCCGCCAATGATGAAGCCGCTGCGATTGAATTTGAACAATGCATCGTGATAGGCGGTCTGCCATGTGTGATTGTAGAAGTCGAGCACGACCTCCTCCGAATCGGTTCCTACGGACAGAACCATTCTCGCCACCTATGCCGGCACCATATTCATAGCCCGTGGTTTTGATGTAACCGCCATGAATGTAGAGGTCGCCCGCATCCACGCCCTTCGCGCTGCCGATGCCTGCCGCGTTTTTGTATGCGTCGTTCTTCACGACAAGCTGTTCCAACCCGCCGTCATCCTTCGCTGTGGAATGGATATGAAGCGTACGCCCCTTCTCCAGCTTGACGTGCTTAGTGGTAATCTTTGCGCCATAGGGAATCACCAGATGCACTTCGCCGCCCACGATATTGAGCACTTTATACTCACTCTGGCCGCGAACGACGAAGTAGCCGCCACCCAGCGTTATCCAATCGTCGGGGTGACTGCCTTCGATGACCTGGCAGTCCTCAGTCTGCGTGGTGAATTGCACTTGTTTCTCTGCCTCGTTCCACGAGCAGGTGTAGAATGTTTCACTGTCTGCCGTTGCACTTAATGCTGACATAAGCATGCAGAAGGCTATCCATGCGTATCGTTTCATGTTCAATATATTTTTAAGGTCGAATTTCTATTATCTCTTTTTTAATAATGTATCTTACAGCGCGCATAGATACAAAAAAAAAGTTGGAAACTGAAAACACATAGGCAAAAAAATGTGCTTTAAGCAAATACACATGGGGCGCAAACAGAAATTTTGTTTTTTTTATTTTGAATATTGAATAAAAATGACGTATCTTTGTGGCAGTTTAATCGTGTTGTAAAGCTATGAAGATGAACATCTGGGGACTGTTGCGAAACATCCTTCCGTTTGTGTTGCCGTATCGGTGGCTGATTGTCGTGACGTTGGTGCTGACGCTTGTCGGCTCGCTGATGGCGCAGGTAAACGCCGTAGTGCTGGACAGGGCTGTTGATGCCATCAATGCCATGATGCAGCAGCCAGGCGGCTTCCATTGGGGAGAGGCCGTCAGGTTGCTTTCCGTCATCTCTGTCATCCTGTTGGGAAAGGAAGTGATAGGTGCCGTCGTGACCTTCTGCCAGCGTTACTATGGCGAACGGATGCGCATCCTGGTGAGCCGCGACATGTCGCTCCGGGTGGTGGACCGCATTCTGTCCTTCCGCATGGCGTTCTTCAACAGCGAGGGCAACGAGACGGGCAAGCTGCAGTCGCGCATCGACCGGGGCATCATGAGCATGAGCAACACGGTGAACAACTTCTTCATCGAGATTCTGCCGCTCTTCACGAGTGCCATCCTGGCGCTTTGCCTGATGTTTGCGGCCAATGTCTATGTAGGACTCGTGGCGTTGTGCATCGTGCCGCTCTACTTCTGGGTGACGTACATCCAGGCTTCCCGCATGAAGGGCGGGCGGCGTGGCATCTTCGGAGGGCACCAGGCGGTGAGCCAAGGCATACTTGGCATCATCGAGAGCATCACGGTCATCAAGTCGTTCAACCGCGAAAAGACGGAGGCCGAGAGGCAGGCCGACCTGCAACAAAGCATGACGGACTTGCAACTGAATACGCGTAAGCAGGCCTACTTGTTCAATGGCTTGAAGAGTTTCTTGGAGCAGATAGGCACGGTGCTAATCATTATACTGACGGCTTACCTTGTCCTGATTGACTATCCCGGCATGTCTATCGGCAAGATAATGTACCATGTGATGCTCTTCGCAAACGTGAGCGCTCCCATCCGTCAACTGCATCGCATCTACGACGACATGAACGACGCTCTCATCTATGCTGAAGGATTCTTCGGGATTCTTCATGCTGACGATGAGGTGGAAGCCAGTGGCGAACATCACCCCGCGGAGGTGAAGGGCGACTTCGAGCTTCGGAGCGTGGACTTCACCTATCCCGGTGGCACCCAGGCGCTGTTCGACGTGTCGATGCACATCGAGAGCGGCAAGATTACGGCGCTTGTGGGACTGAGCGGGGCAGGCAAGAGCACCATCGTGAACCTGCTGGACAAGTTCTATCAGCCGCAGCGTGGCTCCATCCTGCTCGATGGGCACGAGCTGACGGAATGGGACACGCAGTGGCTTCGCGAGAATGTGGGGCTTGTGCTACAGAAGAACCACATCTTCGACGGCACCATCGAGGAGAACATCCGCTACGGCTGTCCGTCGGCCACACACGACGACGTGGTGCAGGCAGCACGTCAGGCCTACATCTACGACCAGATCATGCAGCTGCCACGAGGCTTCGAGACGTCGGCGCTACAGCTTAGTGGCGGCCAGCAGCAGCGCATCGCCATTGCCCGTATGTTCATCAAAAACCCGCCCATCATCTTCCTCGACGAACCCACGGCCAGCCTCGACGCCATCGCCACCGAGCAGATAAAGGCCTCCATCGACGCTATAAAGAAGGGCAGGACGGTCATCATCATCTCCCACAACATCGGGCAGATCATCGATGCCGACCAAATCTACGTCCTGCAACAAGGCCGCGTGGTGCAGTCCGGCTCGCCGGCAGAGGTCTATCGGCAGGGAGGACTCTACAAGGAGATATTCGACGCCAGTGCCAGCAGCATGAATGTCGACAAGATAGCCAGCATTGCCTCAGCTGCCAAGGCAGACATCAAACCTTGAGGCATCGTCTTGGACTTCCGTTGCGGCAGCGTTGGAAATAAAATCCAACCTGTTGGAAACGAAATCCAAGGCGTTGCAATCGGCTCTGTGGCGTGTTGCAATCGGCCAGGCAAAGTGTTGTTGTCGGCTTTGTGGCGTAATGCCATTCTTTCTGTCACGTTACCCCCAAAACTGGGGCATTTCTTTCGATTTTTTGCAAATAAGCAAATTTTTCTGCCCCCTGGGGTTAAAAAAAAGGCCTCTCGCTGTATATATCAGCAGGGGGAAATAAAAGGGGGTAAGAGTTAAGGCTTTATAGGGGGGAATAATTCTTAAGAAGCCTATTTCCACTAAGCCTAATACATCGGAAGCATTCCACTACTAAGCCATTCAACTACAGCAGCCTGGAAATTGGAAGCCCATTCCACAAAGCCTTTACAACTCCTTGGAATAAACAATTGGGGATTTTTAGCCAATTCTTTTTGAATTTTGAATTAAATTGTCGTACCTTTGCACTCGGATAACGAAAAACGCCAAACGGCAAGCTACTCAATGGCAAACACAGACGCATACCGGCACATCCTGCCCATCCAGATTCGTTTCAACGACGTGGACAAGTTCGGCCACGTGAACAACACGGTCTATTTCGAGTTCTACGACACAGCCAAGACGGACTACATAGCCACCGTCTGCAAGGACGTGGACTGGGAGCGCGTGGCCATCATGGTGGTAAAGATAGAAGCGGAATTCCTTGCACAAATCAAGGCAGGCAACCACATTGCCGCCCGAACGCGCGTCAGCAAGATTGGCAACAAGAGCTTCCACCTGGAGCAAGACATCATCGACGTGGACACGCAGGAAGTGAAGTGCCGCTGCCTCTCCGTCATGGTGCTCTACGACCTGGTCCGCCACCAGTCGATGCCTTTGCCCGAAGCCTGGCGGAAAGCCATCAGCGAGTTCGACGGGCTCTGATTTCTCAGTCCCAGGCACGGAGGTCGGTCATGGCCTCCACGCGGTTCTCCAGCTCGTCGGGCAAGGAGGAGAAGAAGTCAATGCCCGTCAGCCGTTCTATCTCGTCGACGCTGCGCACGGCATCCTCCATGGGCTGCGGAGCATCATCGTTTGTATAGTAGAAGCCAAGCGCCTTCTCCCTACCCTCTTTCAGCGAGAGAACGACCTTGTAGAAGCCTTTCGGAACAGCCACCTTGTGCTTCTTGCCGAAGCGTTTCGGATTGTCTGAGAAGACGGGGCCGCAGACAATCTGCACTGCGCCGTCCTGCCTTGCCCACTGACGGCAGGCACGCTCCAGGTGCTCCCACCAAACCTTGTTCAGCTCAGCGTTCTGCGGACAGATGTTCGTCATGTAGTGGCAGTCCTGCATAGCCTTCTGGCTCCACTTCATATCGCCTGCCGGACACATGTGCCCGCGGCCAAACTGCCCGCCGTTATAGTCCCACATCTCCACCTGATACTGCTCCGGCACACTCTCATCGGCCTTGAAGTCAACGCCCTGGCGTGTCACCTTGCCCCGCGTCTCGTCGGCCGTCAGCTCCCAAGCCACCCAGAGCGGACACATCGTCCGTGTGTCGAAGAGCAACGTAAAGCCCTCATGCTCCACGAGGATAGTGCCCTTGTCTGCATCTTTACCTTTAGGAAGAGAGAATGCCTCTTCATCCTCCTCCTGAAGTAGGAGGCTTTCTGATGCCGGACTACCTTCCTCGTCGGTGGTAGGGATGGCTGGTGTGGACAAGTATCTCTGCGCTACAAAGACCAGGCAAAGTGCCAAAACGGTCAGGATAAGTTTCAGAGTTTTATTCATAGAGCTGTTGTTTGTCAAGTTGCGAAATCGTCAGTTGCAGATTAAACAAGTTTAGGGAGTTATAAGATGGAGTTAAATAGGGAGTAATGCGCTTTCAGCGCAGGAAGTAAAGCACTACGTGCTGGACGATACAATGGGATGCCAAGGCTATCGTCCTATGCTTTGCATATAACTTCCACGAGCGTAGCGAGTTTACTTCCACTTTTACTTCCATTTTTACTTCATATAGTTGTATAAATTATATTGTCCCTTGTGCTGCGTCATCTTGCCGAAGTTGATGGCATGATACGGGCAGGCATGGTAGCAGGCAAGGCATCCGGCACAATGCGACTGCCATCGCGGGAGGTCGTCTATGATGAGGATGTTGCCCACGGGACACGTCTTGCTGCACCTGCCGCACGCGATGCATTTCGACGCATCGGCACGAAAGTACTTGTCCGTCACGAGGAAACGGTTGAACAAGGGCCGGAGGACGTATGTCTTGACCCAAGGGAAAGGCCCGCGCTTCAAGAGGCGCACCTGCTTCCTCGCCTTGATGCACTCGGCTATCTCCTTCACCTTCGTCTCCTCCTGCAGGAACTTCTCCCGGCACTCCTCCTTGCTGTCCACATCGAAACCCGGCAAGCAGACATAGACATCGGGCATGAGCACAGAGAAAGCCGCGTCGAGCTGCCTGCCCAGAGCCTTCTCAAGGACACGGTCGGTGTATCCCATATCGTCGCCACACGTCATCACGGCATAGAGGAAGGGCTTTGCTCCCTTTGGAAAAGCCTTTGCAAAAGCTTCCACAACACTCGGAATGCCCCAAGCATAGACGGGAAAGACCAAGCCGACAGACTCATCTGCCTGCTCTTTTAAGCTGGAAACAGACGAGAGCTGCATCGTACAAAGCCTCTCGCCAAGCGCATCGGCCAAGTGGCGGGCAACATAAAGGCTGTTGCCAGTACCTGAGAAATAGTATATCATGCGCCACAAAGGTACGACTTTTAATTGAAGAATGAAGAATGAAGAACGAAGAATTTGCTACAGCAATTAATTTTTCGTACCTTTGCACCCCGAATAACCAGACGACCCAACGACCAAAACCATGACAAAGATTATCTTCCTCGACATAGACGGCACGTTGCTCTCCTTCCGCACACACCGTGTACCTGCAGGGACGCTCGAAGCTGTCCGTAAGGCAAGGCAGCAAGGCGTCAAGGTATGGATAGCCACAGGCCGCCCCCTACCCTTCGTGACGGAGCTCCAAGGCCTTGAGTTCGACGGCATCATGTGCGTCAACGGAGCGCAATGCCAGATTCGAGTGCCGACAGAAGGAGGAGAAGACGGATGGCAAGTCATCCACTCGCAACCCGTACCGAAGGAGGACGTGGAGCGGATGGTAGCCGAACAGCACCGCACAGGCACTGCCGTCGTCTATGCAAGCAACGAACGCGCCATCCTCACCGCCCCAAAAGGCATCCCGCCATTCGTCGACGAGATATTCACAATGCTTGACATCAAGGTGCCTCCCTTTGTTCAACCCGAGGAGGCGCTCAGCTTCACCGTCATGCAAGTCATTGCCTTCTACACGCAAGCAGAACAGAAGCACATCCTCTGCGACATCCTGAAAGGTTGCAACGACACGCGCTGGCACCCGGTCTTTGCCGACTGCATCGCTAAAGGCACGAACAAGGCCAGCGGCATCGACCACGTGATACGTCACTATGGCTTCGACCTCTCGGAGACAATGGCTTTCGGCGACGGAGGCAACGACATAGAGATGCTCCGTCACGCAGGCATCGGCGTGGCAATGGGCAATGCCAGCGACGAGGTGAAAGCCGCAGCAGACATTGTAACCACCAGCGTGGACGACGACGGCGTGGCGCAAGTGCTCCGTCGACTTGTTCTTAAATAAAGGGAAAAAACTTACTCCTCCAAGCTCCTCAGCGCACGATAGATGAGGATGTCCGATTGCTCGGTTATCTTGAAGTTTCGCAAATCGCCCCTTGCAATGTGCAAGGGAACAATGCCAAGTTCGCCGGCAAGCGTGAAGATGCTTTGCGACTTCTCGATGCCCTGCTGCCTGGCAAGTTCCAACATCTGGCTCAAGGTAGCCAAAGGAAATGTGTGAGGCGTCTGGGCACGCATCAAGCCCTCGCGCGGCCTGAAGGCATCGGAGGTGTTGCCGTCCTCTGTCACCAGATAGGCTTCGTGGCTTTGCAAGGCTGTAATGGCGTTGCCGTGAGTGAGGCAGACTGCAATGTTGCGGCTGATGACGTCCTGCGTGATGAGCGGGCGCACGGCATCGTGAACAAGGACTATGGCATTGGGCTCTTTTATCGTCTTCGCAAGATATTTTATGCCGTTGCAAGCCGAAGCATAGCAACTCGTGCCAGCCGGGAGGATGCCAGAGAGTTTGTCGATGCCAGCTTTCGCGGCTTCTGCACGGACAAATGTCTCCCATTCCGGCATGCAGACGAGGTAAATCTCATGTATGAGAGGATGCTGCTGGAAAGCTTTCATCGTATGGAGCAACACGGTTTCGCCGTCAATCTCCATAAACTGCTTGGGCACGACGGCGTGCATCCGCTCGCCTGTTCCGCCTGCCAGGATGAGGGCTATGTTGTGGCTCTGCTTCATATGGCACATAGCTTTTGGTGTAACCTATGGCAGAAGGCTTCGTGCCGATGGGTCGTGTAAAGGCGCAAGGCCTCGAGAAACGTCATCTCGAACAGGAAGTAAACCCAGGGATACCCGATGAGCATCGAAATGAAAAGGACGATGACACGTGTGTCGAAGGTAAGAATGTTGCAAAGCGGCATGAGGGGAAGGCTCTCCTGACGGAACTGCTGACGTGCCGGAGCGTCCAGAGGCAGCTCCTCCATCAGGGGACGAAGCAGCTGGAACTCGGGAGTCTGCCGTTCCTGCGTGCGTATATACCTTATATAGAAGAAGAGGTAGAACTTCTCAAACCACTCCTTCTTGTTCCATTTCAGGCCATCCATCCGTTGCTGCAACCCGATGCTTACATCGAACTCACTGCCCTCCTTGCCAAGCGTCGCCCATAGATGTGCGTTGCGATAGTAGTCGGCAATGCCGCACTGACGTGCATGGCAGTAGAAGCCTGCCCACAAGATGACAAGGAATATCCAGAAGCCCCAGTCGGGATAAAGCCTGACGGCAATGCCGATGTAGATGCAGATGAACCATAGCTCGCCTCCGAAGCCATCGAGCACTCTGCCCACAAGCGTCTTCTGACCTGTCATCCTGGCCAATTGTCCGTCGGCACAGTCGTACCAATTCGCCCAGACGAGCATGAGCATGCCGATAAGGTTGTAGCGAAGGTCGGTGGAGGCAAAGAAATAGGCCGAGCCACAGCCTATGACGATGCTCAGCAAGGTGACGATGATGGGATGAACGTGGAGCCATCGGAAGAAGAGCGCCCACAGATAGCCTGGGGTGCGAGTGACGTAGAGTTCGAAGTTGCCCTCTATGTCACGTGACTTCATGGTCGACAGGACACGTTCCCTTAAACTCATTCGAATATAATTTTACCGAAATACTCCGGGCGGTGGAAGTCGGGAGTCTCGGTCTTGATGGGGTTCCAACTGATGAAATGAGGTACGGGCAGATTGTCGCCGCACTTATAGACGTTGCCCTTTGCCTGCAAGCCTTCGAAGCTATCAAGTTGGTGGCGGAAGAAAGTTCTGACGGGTATGCGAAGGGCCAGTTCCCATTTCGTGGGCTCGTTGCGGACGCTGAATGGCTCTGTGCCAAGCGATGTCCAACGGTCAACACCCTGCATCACCTCCATCGGAGCAGGTTCGCGTCCGTTGCGGTCCTTGCCTACTGCCACCAACAACTTGCCCGTGCAGTTGCATTCTATATTATAATAGAGGCCGTCTGCTGCCGGCATGATGAAGAACTCGGCACAGGAATCCTCCCAGATGTGCTCGTGGTCCTTGCGAGCCACAGCCCTGACGCTTTGTTCTTCCACACGATAATGAATCAGCAGGGCATCGCCTGTATGAGCGGCAGCAAACGCCATCTTGGGCTGATAGGGATAGCTTGCGGGCCAGTTGACGTTAGTGACCGGCGTATAGCCAATGCCTGCAGCTTGCAGCGCAGCGGGGATGTCGGCTGCGTTAGCCACCGTCTGACGGAGCTTTGTTATAGTGAGTTCCTGCATCTTCTCAGCCCTCCTTGCTTTCTGTTTCTTCTGTCTCCTGCTTGCTCTCCTTGTCTTTCTTGGCAGCCTTTTGGCGCTGAGTGCGTACGGAATACTTGCGCTTGGGCGCGGTCTCCTCTACTTCTGCCTCATCCTCTTCGGAAGTTTTCTCCGGAGCTTCCATTTCCTGTTCTTTCTCTTTTGCCTTAGCTTCAGAGTCTTTGGCTCGTTGTTCGGCTTCCTTAGCCTTCTTGTCAGCTTCCTTCAGAGCAGCTTTTATGGCTTTTTCTTTCTCCTTTTCTTCTTTCTCGGCAGCCTTTTCCTGTGCTTCGGCTTCCCTTTCGAGCTCGCGGTCGGACTTCTCTTCGACCTTTTTACCCTTCGCAGGAGCGGACTTCGAGGCAGGTGTTGTCTTGTCGCTTACAGTCTTCTGACTGGCAGCGGACTTTGGGGTCGTGGCTGCTTTTGCTGGTTTTTCCGTCTTTTCCTTGTCTGTACCGGCAACAGGAGCAGCCTCTGCATTTTCCTTAAGGTCCTTCGTCTCCTGCTTGGCTATCTCTTCCTTCTCTTTTTCTTGCGCTTTCTGTTCGGCTTTTTTCTCTCGGGCACGCTTCGACTGGCTTCTTGCTGATGCCTTCAGCTGCTCTTTTTCTTGCTGCTTGGCTTCCTTTGCCTGCTGTTTCTTCTCGGCTATGGCAGCTTTTTCTGCGGCTTTCTTCTCAGCTTCTTTCTGTTTGATTTCCCGTTGCTTAGCCTCTTTTGCTTCTTTGGCTGCTTTAATCTTAGCCTCCACGTCGCCCTGCAGCTCTTCAGGGATATAGGGTTTCACCTGATAGAACTTGCCGTTGCGCTTTGCTTCCTTGAGTTTCACCTTGTCACGCTGGGCTTGTGTGCGCGACTTCTCAAGGTCTCGACTGAGCGTGCGAAGCGTCTTCTCCTCAGCCTTGAGCTGAGCTCGTGTCTCCCTGAGCTGCTCTTTTACCTCAACGATTCTGTCCTTCAGGTACTTCTGTATGGTGTCAGGATTCGTGTAGAGTGCTTGTGCAGAAACAGAGCCCGAGCAAAACATTTGCAGCAGAAAGCAGACGAATATGGACTTCAAGATTGTTTTCATAAGCGTTTAATATAGTTTACCGCGTGCAAATTTACGCATTTCTTGCCACACGACAAAGCATTTTCTTATTTTTCTAAAATAAGACGTTCGCAAACGCAGGCTGAGGCGTCGGAATAAGAATACTACTTCGTGGGCCAAAGAATGCTATTTCTTCGGTCAAAGAATGCTATTTCTTCGGCCAAAGAATACTACTTCATTGAATTAGGAACAATCATTCAAATCTTGATGACAAGTCCTTCGTCCGCAAGGACAGTGTTCGGGAAGACGCTTTGAGCTTCCTTGAGCAGAGCCTTCTCGTCTTTTATGGCAGCACTGAAATGACCGATGCAAAGCTTCCCCACCCTTGCGTCTCGGGCCAGGGTGGCAGCCTGGAGGGCTGTGGTATGCATGGTCTGGCCTGCTCTCAGGACACGTTCGTGGAAATAAGTCGCTTCGTGATAAAGCAAATCGACGCCATCAATAACATCTTTCAACTCAGGCAGATAGACAGTATCGGAGCAATAAGCAAATGAACGCGAAGGAGTGGCCGGCGTGGTCAAGCGTTCGTGGGGGATGACCGTGCCGTCTTCTGTCGTCCACGAAGCACCGGCCTTGATGTTGTTAATCTGGCTGACGGGGATGCCATAGGCGTCAATCATCTCTCGGCGAATGTGCGGCAGGTTAGGCTTCTCGCGGAAGAGGTAGCCGCAGGTGGGCAGCCTGTGCTGCAAGGGGATACTGTGGACGGTGATGCTTCGGTCCTCATAGATGAGCTCGTGCCTGCGTGTATCGACCGGATGGAAATGGACCTTGTACTGGATATCGCCGTAATAGGTGTGCAGCAGGAAGTCGATTAGCTCGCCCACTTGCTGCGGTCCGTGGACGTGCAGTTCGGCAGTCCTTCCCAGCAGGTCCATCGTCCCTATCAATCCGGGCAACCCAAAGACGTGGTCGCCATGATTATGGCTGACGAAGATATGGCCGATGCTCATCATGGAGAGCCCCATCTTCTGCATCTGCGTCTGCACGCCTTCGCCACAGTCAATCATGAAGTACTTGCCCCTCACATTCAGTATCTGCGAGGTGGGCTGGTGGCGTGTGGTGGGCTTGGCAGAGCCGCATCCCAGTATGTTCAGTTCGAAATTCAACGGTGTAAAGTTCAAAATAAAACCCCGCCCCTTTGTGAGGGACGGGGCTCTTCTTTGCTATTGTCGGAATGAATTATTCCTCAGTCTTAACCTCAGCTTCTGCCTCGGGCTCAGCCTTGGGCTCTTCCACTGCGGGAGCTTCAGCCTTGGGCTCCTCAGCCTTAGCGGCCTTCTTTGCCTTAGGCTTAGCCTCAGACATCTGAGCCTTCAGAGCTGCCAGAGCGTCGAGGTCGCCCAGCGTTGTGCTGGCAGCCTGGTTCTGGATTGCTGGAGTCTCTTCCTTCTGAGCGGGCTTGCGTGTAGCCTTCTTGGCCTCACGAGCCTCGCGAGCCTCTGCACGCTGCACGTCTTCGAAGATGCGGCTGTGAGAGAGAATGATGCGCTTGCTGTCCTTGTTGAACTCAATCACCTTGAACTGCAGCTTCTCGCCCTTCTGAGCCGATGTGCCATCCTCCTTGACGAGGTGCTTCGGTGTGGCAAAGCCTTCCACGCCATACTCGAGCTGGATGACTGCACCCTTGTCGAGCATCTCGACGATAGTGCCTTCGTGAATGCTGTCAACGGTGAAGACAGTCTCGAATACATCCCAAGGATTCTCCTCGAGCTGCTTGTGACCGAGAGAGAGACGACGGTTGGCCTTGTCAATCTCGAGGACGCAAACCTCGATCTCAGCACCAATCTGAGTGAACTCGCTGGGGTGCTTGATCTTCTTGGTCCAGCTGAGGTCGCTGATGTGGATGAGGCCGTCAACGCCTTCTTCAATCTCAACGAAGATACCGAAGTTGGTGAAGTTGCGAACCTTGGCAGTGTGCTTGCTGCCCACAGGATACTTCTCCTCGATGTTCTCCCAGGGATCGTCCTTAAGCTGCTTGATGCCGAGAGACATCTTGCGCTCCTCGCGGTCGAGAGTGAGGATGACTGCCTCTACCTCGTCGCCCACCTTCATGAAGTCCTGAGCGCTGCGAAGGTGCTGGCTCCAAGACATTTCGCTGACGTGAATAAGACCTTCCACGCCAGGAGCAATCTCGATGAATGCACCGTAGTCGGCCATGACGACAACCTTGCCCTTCACGTGGTCGCCCACCTTCAGGTTGGGATCGAGAGCATCCCAAGGATGAGGAGTGAGCTGCTTCAGACCAAGGGCAATGCGCTTCTTCTCATCATCGAAGTCAAGAATAACAACGTTAATCTTCTGGTCGAGCTGCACGATTTCCTTGGGATCGCTGACGCGACCCCAGCTGAGGTCGGTGATGTGGATGAGTCCGTCCACGCCGCCAAGGTCGATGAACACACCGTAGTTGGTGATGTTCTTGACAACACCTTCCAGCACCTGACCCTTCTCGAGCTTGCTGATGATTTCCTTCTTCTGAGCCTCAAGCTCTGCTTCGATGAGAGCCTTATGGCTGACAACGACGTTGCGGTAGTCCTGATTGATTTTCACAACCTTGAACTCCATCGTCTTACCTACGAAGATATCGTAGTCGCGAATGGGCTTCACGTCAATCTGGCTGCCGGGCAGGAATGCCTCGATGCCAAAGACGTCCACAATCATACCGCCCTTTGTGCGGCACTTCACGTAGCCCTTGATGATTTCTTCGTTGTTGAGAGCCTCGTTGACACGATCCCAAGAACGGCTTGCACGTGCCTTCTTGTGAGACAGGATGAGCTGACCCTTCTTGTCTTCCTGGTTCTCGATGTAAACCTCAACAGTGTCGCCCACCTTGAGGTCGGGATTGTAGCGGAATTCGCTCATAGGTATGATACCATCGCTCTTGAAGCCGATGTTAACCACCACCTCGCGCTTGTTCATCGAAATGACGGTACCGTCAACTACATCGTGGTCACTTACCTTGTTCAGAGAACCCTCATAGGCCTCTGTCTGAGCCTCGCGGCTCACACCTGCGTTGCTGTCGCCCTGTTCGTATGCTTCCCAATCGAAGTCTGCCAGAGGAGCAACATTTTTCAAATCTGCCATACAGATTAATTAAAAGTTAGTAAATAAGTTAATTATCGCTTGCCCTTGATTTTACACAAAAGCGCGACAAAGATACAACAAATTCCCGAGCCATACATTATAATAAATAATGCGAGGCCTCACTTTTAGGATAATTTAACACACGGGCGCAAGTCTGCTTCCTTCAATTGCTGATGGTAAACTCCAGATAATAGATGTCAGTGCAGACAATGGTGTTGCCGTAGGAATTGGTTGTAGTGTGCGACTGTTTTCCAATATTCAGCTTATTATAGCCTGCGCTGCAAGGATAGTCCGTGCCTGCCCAGTTCACTTTGTAAGCGCCGGTAGAAGAATTCCTGTAGGCTCTGATAGCCGATGTGCTGACCTTGACGGAGGGAGTTGTCGTGCCGGTAGTCGGGCAATAGTAGTAGGGAGCATAGCCTGTGGCGTTGACGCTTACCCAACCATCTCCACCGCCACTTCCGCCACCGCCGATGTCGTCATTCGGTTTGTCGCAAACAGGACGAATGGCATTCCCATAGTAACCCGGAAATGTGCTTATCTCGACACCGTCTGAGTTTGCCAGAAGCCGATAACACATGTGGGAATATTCTGCAGTGGGTTCTGACGTCCACAGATTGGCATACGAACCGCTATAGGCAGACGCTTCAATACGCGAACCACAGGCAGGAATAAAAATCTGGTTGCCGTTGCTGCCCGTCACCATGTAACCTACCACTTCATTCACGGTTGCCTTGCTCCACGTGCACTTCTCCACTAGTTCTCTCATCTCACTGACCGTTGGCATTCGCCACGTCTCGCCGAGAGTCTTCCTTGCTGCGTCGTAATACGAATCTCCGCTAATATTCGAGCCGATGCTATTGAAGGAACCGCCGCCAGCGTGTCTGGCATAATTGCCTTGCGCGTAAACACTTTTTGTTTCCGTCTCACCCCAAGCATAGTAGTTGCCATATTTTTCGGGCGAAGAGGCACCGACGTTACACTCTGCCCACAGCACGGACAGGCCGAGGTCGACGGCTCCTTCAACATCATTGACAGAGCCTTCCGGCGTGAAATCGAGTGAGTCCACCTTTGCGAGGTCGTACTTCAAGGTCATTCCATTTGCCAGATGGACATTCAGAATCTGTGCATTCCCTGCCGCTGCGACAAGGGCTGCAATCGCTGAAAGCAGTATTCTTTTCATCTTTACAAAGTTAATTATTGTTATGTATTAAGAAAGTGACTGGCCTCTAAATGGGAAGGCAGGCACAGACGGCTTGTCTTCAGCCTTCCGGCTGGTGCTGCGGACGCAGGAGGTCGTTGACGGTCTTGACGGGGTTGAAGGTCG
>JAFUGG010000040.1 GCA_017469525.1 Bacteroidaceae bacterium
GTGTGCTCGGCAAAGAGGTCGACTGCCTTCGTGCCTTCGCCGGCAAGCAGTTCCTTGCTGATCTCAAACTGAGGCACGCCGCTGAAGACGTCGAGCAGCGTCTGCTCGTCGAGCTTCACGAGGCTCTCCTTTGTGCTCTTGCCGAAGAGGATGCCGCTGGCTTCGACTGCTGCCTCATAGTCTTCCATGCTGTGAACCATGACGGTCAGTTCCTCGGCCAGCTTCTTCTGCAGAATGCGCAGGCCAGGGTCTTGGCGATGCTCCTCAATGAGGGCGTCGATAGTGGGCTTGTCGAGGGACGTGAATATCTTGATGTAACGCTCTGCGTCCTCGTCGGCCACGTTGAGCCAGAACTGGTAGAAGGCATAGGGGCTGGTGCGGTTGCGGTCGAGCCAGATGTTGCCTTTCTCCGTTTTGCCGAACTTCCTGCCGTCTGCCTTCGTGATGAGGGGGCAGGTGAGGGCGAATGCCTCGTTGTCGCCACCCAGCTTGCGGCGGATAAGTTCCGTGCCGGTGGTGATGTTGCCCCACTGGTCGCTGCCGCCCATCTGCAGTTTGCAGTTCTTCGTCTGGTAGAGATGGAGGAAGTCGTAGCCTTGCAGGAGCTGGTAGGTGAACTCGGTGAACGACATGCCGTCCTGGAATTCTCCGTTGAGGCGACGCTTCACGCTGTCCTTTGCCATCATGTAGTTCACGGTGATGCACTTGCCTATCTCGCGTGCGAAGTCGAGGAAGGTGAAGTCCTTCATCCAGTCGTAGTTGTTGACCAGCTCGGCGCGGTTGGGTGCGTCGCTCTCGAAGTCGAGGAAGTGAGCCAGCTGCTTCTGGATGCAGGCCACGTTATGGCGGAGCGTCTCCTCGTTCAAGAGGTTGCGTTCCTGACTCTTTCCGCTTGGGTCGCCAATCATACCTGTTGCACCGCCAACGAGGGCGATGGGTTTGTGGCCGCAGCGTTGCAGGTGACGAAGCATCATCACGCCGCAGAGGTGACCGATATGCAGGCTGTCTGCCGTCGGGTCAATGCCGACGTAAGCCGATACTTGTTCTTTCAGTAATAATTCTTCTGTGCCAGGCATCATTTGATGAATCATGCCTCGCCATTTCAGTTCTTCTACAAAATTCAACTTAGCCATTTACGATTTGACTATTTACTATTTACGATATATTTACTATTTTTATTATTTGACAATTAGAATTGCTCAAGGTAAGCTATTCTGCTCTCGATGCTGGGGTGGGTGCTGAAGAGACGGCTCATCATGTTTGTGAACTCGCTCTTGAAGGCGACAGGCTTCACAATGAAGAGCTGTGCCACATCCTCGCGGTCCACCTGCCCGAGGCCCGGGTCGCTGCTTATCTTGCGCAAGGCCGAAGCCAGGGCCAGCGGATTGCCACAAAGCTCTGCTCCACCGGCGTCGGCCATGTACTCGCGCTTGCGGCTGATGGCAAAGCGGGTGAGCAGCGTGAAGAAGTAGCCCACGGCTGCCAGCACGATGGCAACGAGTATGACAGCAATGATGCCGCCGCCGTTCTTGCCGTCGCGACTCGAACGACGATTGCCTCCGCCATAAATGAAGGTGTTCCAAAGCATGCGGACAGCCAGGCTGAGCGCTGTGCTCATGATGCCCACAAAGATGATGCTGATGATGAGCAAACGCGTGTCGCGATTGCGGATGTGCGTCAGTTCGTGACCGATAACACCAGCCAACTCGTCGTCGTTCAGACGATTGCAGATGCCTGTGGTGACGGTGACAGTGTAGCTCTTCTCGTCTATGCCGCTGGCAAAGGCGTTGAGCTGCGGGTCGTCGATGACGTTAATCTTCGGCATCGGCATTCCGCAGGTCATGGTGAGGTTCTCCACGATGTTATAGACGCGGGGGTTCTCACGGCGCTCCAGCGGACGAGCACCTGTGGCCTGCCGCACCATGCTGGCGTTCGTGAAGTAGGATATCATGAACCAGATGCCCACGATGCCTACTACCCAAGGCAGAGCCATAAGGAAGGCTTCGCCCGTGGCCGCGGCATCGAACGTCAAGCTCGTGCCTCCGTATCCGTCGTGCACCTCTTGCATGTTCATGAATGCCAGGAAGGCATACACGATGCCCAGGATGATGCAGGGAAAAAGTATCAGGAGCAACATGCTTTTCATGTTGTTCCTGACTTGCTGGGCATGTAGTCCTACGTAGGCCATCTCTTAGAAGTTAACCTCGGGTGCTTTCTCTACAGCAGCACGCTCTTGCTGCGGAACCTCGAACATCGGCTCCTGATGGAAGCCGAACATGCCGGCAAAGAGGACGGCAGGGAACTTCTGCACGCCGCTGTTGAGTTCCTTCGTTGCGCTGTTGAAGTAGCGACGGACGGCAGCAAGCTTGTTCTCGATGTCTGCCAGCTCGCTCTGCAATTGCATGAAGTTCTGGTTGGCCTTCAGGTCGGGATATGCCTCGACGCTAATCTTCAGGCCAGCCAAGGCGTTGCTCAGGGCATTCTCAGCCTCAATCTTCTCGTTCATGGTTGTTGCGCCCATTGCAGCTGTGCGTGCAGCCGTGACGCTCTCCAGCACACCTTTCTCGTGGGCGGCATAGCCCTTGACGGTGTTCACGAGGTTGGGGATGAGGTCATAGCGCTGCTTGAGCTGAACGTCGATGTTGGCGAAAGCATTTTCGCGGTTGTTGCGCAGGGTCACGAGGTTGTTGTAGATGCTGATAACCCAAATGACGAGCAGTACGGCGACTGCAATGATGATGATAGTTGATGTTGCCATAATTGTTTTATTTTGTGTTAAACTTTTTGCGGACTATAATGTCATATTTCGAGGCAAAGGTACAAAAAAATGAAGAATGAAGAATGAAGAATGAAGATTTTTGTGCGTTTTTGCTTCTTTTTCACATCTTTTTGCATTTTTATATTAAATATATTAAGGAAAAGTTCTATATTTGCGGGCTAAAACTCCGAAATAACATATAAGGCGTATGAGACAACTAAAAATCACAAAAAGCATCACCAGTCGCGACAGCGCATCGCTCGACAAGTATCTGCAAGAGATAGGCCGTGAGCAGCTGCTTCCCGTTGAAGAGGAAGTGGAACTCTCGCAGCGGATACGAAAGGGCGACCGCCGTGCTCTCGACAAGCTGGTGCGTGCCAACCTGCGCTTCGTCGTCAGTGTGGCCAAGCAGTATCAGAACCAGGGACTCTCCCTGCCCGATCTCATCAACGAGGGCAACGTGGGACTGATAAAGGCCGCCGAGAAGTTCGACGAGACCAGAGGCTTCAAGTTCATCTCCTATGCCGTCTGGTGGATTCGCCAGACCATCCTGCAAGCCCTGGCAGAGCAGAGCCGCATCGTGCGTCTGCCCCTCAATCAGGTCAGCGCCGTCAACAAGATTACGAAGGCCATGACGAAGTTCGAACAGGAGTATGAACGCAAGCCGAGTGCCGATGAGCTGGCTGAGCTCGTCAACGAGTTGCCTGAGAAGATCAGCGACTCCCTTCGTGCCAGCGGCCGCCACGTCAGCGTCGATGCACCCTTCATCGAAGGCGAGGAGAACAGCTTGCTCGACGTGATGACCAATCCCGATTCGCCAATGGCCGACAAGGGTCTGGTCAGCGAAAGCCTCTCGACAGAGATAGACCGCGCCTTGGGCGTGCTCAACGAACGCGAGAAGCAAATCATCGAACGCAGCTTCGGCATCAACAACCAGCCCGAGATGACCCTCGAGGAGATAGGCGAGACCTTCGGCCTGACCCGCGAACGTGTCCGTCAGATTCGCGAGAAAGCCATCCGCAAGCTCCGTGCCGGCAGTCGCAACAGCCTGCTTCGCTCCTATCTCGGATAGGCTAGACAAACAGAACAGACAAGAAAAGAGAGGCATCCCGTGCCTCTCTTTTCTTGTTTTTATTTGAATGGTTTTTTGAAGCCTTCCAGTCGGGTTCTCAAAATCGACGTGCCGATCTGATAAAATCGACGTGCCGATCTGATAAAATAGACGTGCCGATTTGACAACATCGACGTGCCGATTTTTGAAACCCCTTTAGCCGAGGATTTCGATGGCATGTTTCATGCGGCGCAGAGTCTCGTCCTTGCCGAGGAAAGCAGCCAGTTCGTACATGTCGGGACCCTGACCTTCGCCAACGAGGCAGATACGCCAGGCGTTCCATGGCTTGATGCCGGTCTCGGCGGCCCAAGCATCGACGACGGGTTTCATTCCTTCGACTGTGAAGTCCTCCACCGTAGCAAGCACGTCGGCGAGCTGCTGCATCTCGTCTGCCGTTCCCTCTTTCCAGTTCTTACGGACAAACTTGTCTTCTGTATCGAATGACGTCGGAGCGACGAAGAAGAAGCGTGTCAGGGGCCAGAGGTCGCTGACGAAGCTGATGTTGCGTTTGTGCTTCTGTCCCTGGCCGTCGGTGTACTCGATGACCTTCAGCTTCATCATGCGTACCACTTCGGCTTCCTGCTCCGGCGTTGCGCTGATGCCCTGCTCGCGGAGCACCTTGTCGAAACTGGGCACCCATGCTTCGTCGGGCTGCTTGAGGAGATATTGGTGGTTGAACCATGCCGCCTTGATGTAGTCGAACTTGGCACCGTTCTTCGAGCACTTGCTGAGGTCGAAGAGGCGCACCATCTCGTCGAGCGACATTACCTCCTGGTCGTTACCCGGGTTCCAGCCCAGCAGGGCAAGGAAATTGACGACCGCCTCGGGCAGATAGCCCTTTTCGCGATAGCCGCTGCTCACTTCGCCGCTCTTCGGGTCGTGCCATTCGAGCGGGAAGACAGGGAAGCCGAGTTTGTCGCCGTCGCGCTTGCTGAGCTTGCCGTTGCCTACGGGCTTGAGCAGAAGCGGCAGATGGGCGAAGCGAGGCATCGTGTCTGCCCAGCCGAAAGCCTCGTAGAGCAGAACGTGGAGCGGTGCACTCGGTAGCCATTCTTCACCGCGGATGACGTGCGTCACCTCCATCAGGTGGTCGTCAACGATGTTGGCGAGATGGTAGGTGGGCAGCTCGTCGGCACTCTTGTAGAGCACCTTGTCATCGAGGATGCTGCTGTTGATGCGTACTTCACCGCGGATGATGTCGTCCACAATTACGTCTCTTCCCGGTTCAATGAGGAAGCGAACCACATACTGCTTGCCCTCGGCGATGAGGGCATCGACCTCCTCCTTCGGCAACGTCAGCGAGTTGCGCATCTGCATGCGTGTGCTGGCGTCGTATTGGAAGTTCTCTATCTCAGCACGTTTTGCGTCGAGCTCCTCGGGTGTGTCAAAGGCGATGTAGGCCTTTCCGTTGTCCAAAAGCTTGCGCACGTACTTCTTATATATATTGCGGCGCTCGCTCTGCCGATAGGGCCCGTGACTGCCTCCGAAGCTCACGCCCTCGTCGAACTGGATGCCGAGCCATTTGAATGATTCGATGATATATTCTTCGGCTCCAGGCACGAAGCGGCCGGAGTCGGTGTCCTCAATGCGGAAGATGAGGTCGCCGCCATGCTGACGGGCAAAGAGGTAATTGTATAATGCTGTGCGGACGCCGCCGATATGGAGCGGACCTGTGGGACTTGGGGCAAAACGCACCCTTACTTTTCTTTCTGTCTGTGTCATGTTTTTGCTATTTTTGTGCAAAGATATAAAGAAATTAAGAATTAAGGATTAAGAATTAATAATTATTTCGTAACTTTGCGACAAACTACGTACAAATGAGCCGATATAATCATAGGCATAATCTCAGCGCCAGGGAATATCTGTACCGCATACTCTTCTCCCTTTTTGCTATTGCCGTTCTCGTGGTCTTCATGCCGCGTGGCACCACTTCTGCCTACCACTATCAGCTGGGCGAGCCTTGGGACGAGGATGCTTTCATAGCGCAGGACAGCTTCCCGATACTGAAGTCGGCAGAGCAAATCATACGTGAACAGGATAGCCTCCGGCAGTTCTACGAGCCTTACTTCCGGCAGGATGTGGACATCCTGGAACAGCAATCGGCTGCCCTCAAGCAAGACTTCTCCTCGCTTCCTATGCAGGGCATTCCCTATTACTATCAGCCTCACTTGCGCGACAAGCTCAACCACATATACCAGGTGGGTATCCTTTCAGCCGAGGACATGGCACATTTCGAGAACGAGAAGCCGGAAATGGTGCGCGTCTATCATGACAATGAGTCGAACTGGCGCAGCTTCAGCCAGCTCTTCACAGAGAAGACTGCCTACGAATATCTTGTTCATGAAGAGGACAGCGCACGCTTCAGCCATAGCCGTCTGCATGGGCTCGACCTCATGAAATACGTGAAGCCCAACCTTACCTATGACAGTGAGAAGAGCCAGCAGCAGCGGCAGGAAGTAGACAGTCGCCTGGTGCGCACCAAGGGCGTCGTGCTGCAAGGGCAGAAGGTTGTGGACCGCGGACAGATAGTTGACGAGGAGGTGATGGGCATCCTGCACTCCTGGGAGCAGCATCAGAAGGAGCATACCCTGACGACGAAGGAGCGTCTGACCCGCTTCGGGGGGCGCATAGCCTATGTTGCAATACTGACCTGCTTGCTCCTGATATATTTCCAGCAGTTCCGCAGCGACTATCTCGACAGCCTCCGAACCGTTTTGCTGGTGATGACCTTCTTCCTCATCTTCCCCATCATCACCTATACCATCATGGCCCACATGTGGGCGAGTGTCTATCTGGTGCCCTACTGCGTGCTGCCCATTGTGCTCCGCATCTTCCTCGACTCGAGGACGGCCTTCGTCACACACGTCATCACCATCCTTGCCTCGTCCATTGTGCTGACGCAGCCCTTCCCGTTCATCGTGACGCAGCTTGTGGCCGGCCTCGTCGCTATCTATTCCCTGAGAGAACTCTCCCAGCGTTCCGAACTGTTCCGTGCGGCAGTGTGGGTTACAATAACCACTTTGCTGACTTATCTCTGCCTCGAGTTCGTCAGGGGCACAGCCGATGGCGGACAGGTGATGAGTCGCTGGCCCTATATCTATCTGATGGTGGCTGGCGTGCTCTCTATGCTTGTCTATCTGTTGCTCATTCCCATTGAGCGCATCTTCGGATTTACCAGCATCGTGACACTTGTCGAGTTGCAGAACGTCAACAATCCTTTGCTTCGACGTCTCTCCGAGGAAGCCAACGGCACCTTCAACCATAGTCTGCAGGTGGCGAACCTTGCAGCAGAAGTCGCCAACAGGCTGGGGGCAAGAGCTCAGCTTGTTCGTACTGGTGCCCTCTATCACGATATCGGCAAGCTCGAGAATGCCGTCTTCTTTACAGAGAACCAGAACGGACAGAACCCGCATGACGGCTTGTCGTACGAGAGGAGTGCACAGATTATCATCCAGCATGTTGCGAACGGCATGAAACTTGCCGACCGCTATAAGTTGCCATCAGTAGTTCGTGACTTCATTGCCACGCATCATGGCAAGAGCCTGACCAAGTATTTCTACGTCAAGGCAATGGAGACGACTCCCTCCCTCTCGAGCGAAAGAGAAGCATCGTTCCGTTATCCGGGGCCAAAGCCTCAGACGTTGGAGCAAGCCATCTTGATGATGACCGATGCTGTGGAAGCTGCATCGAGGAGCCTGACGGAATACACCGAGGAAAGCATCTCGGCATTGGTGGAGAAGATAGTCGGTGCACAGGTCAGCGAAGGCAGTTTCAATGAGTGTGCCATCACCTTCCGCCAGATAGCCGAAGCCAAGGAAGTGCTCTGCGCAAGACTCCGCACCGTCTATCATACAAGGATACAGTATCCCGAATAATGTCAAGAAAAGTCAACAATTATACATAGTCGTGTGTGGTTAGTGTTTTTTTTTCGATATTTCTTTTGTAGTTAGAGCAAAAAAGAGTAACTTTGTGGCGATATAATGCGCTTGTGGTGGAATTGGTAGACACGCCAGACTTAGGATCTGGTGCCGAGAGGCGTGTAAGTTCGAGTCTTATCAGGCGTACGAGCCCCTTGTGGGAGAATTGGTTTTTAGTAGTTTAGGGTATTAAAGATATAAAAAGATAACGAAGATATATATAACTTTATGAAGAAGTGCTTATCTATTGTCGGCTTGCTGTCGTGCTTTGTCCTCTTCTCGTGCCATGAGGATATAGACACCTCGGCTCGCTATGTCTTTAAGGAACGTACCGTGGCAGACTACCTAAACGACCACTCGCAGTTCAGCGAATATGTGCGTCTGCTCAAGGAACAGAAGGTGAGCGACGTAAGCAATACCAGCGTCTATCAGCTCATGACGGCCTATGGCTACTACACAGTCTTTGCCCCCACCAACGATGCCATACAGATGTATCTCGACTCGCTGGTCATCAAAGGCATTATCCCCGAGGCTGACTGGAATGCTTTCCCCGACGAGAGAACCCTGGACAGCATACGTGCCGTGCTGGTGTACAACAGTATTCTGGACGGAACGAAGCAGGAGAAGACTTACGTGACAGCAGAGTTCCCCAAGACGAACGAAGAGTTTGACGTCAATACTATGGCCGACCGCAAGATAAGCGTCACCTACTATAAAGACGACTTGGACAGTTGTGCCATCGATGGTATCTGCCCCGTTTCGAAGAAGAACCGCGACATCGAGGCCACCAACGGCTTCATCCATCAGGTGGGATACGTCATCAATCCGAGCAACGAGACTCTGGGCGGTACGCTCCATAAGTTTGCGTTCGACTACGAAAGCAACCTCTGCGTCATGGCCCAACTCGTTGAGGCTTGCGGACTGATAGAGACACTTACCGCAGAACGTGACGAGAACTACGAGAAACTGTACCGCACCGGAGCATTCCCAAAGTTCCACTGGAACCTGCTGAACGTGGATGTTGCTCCGCCAGAACACCGTAGGTTTGGCTTCACACTCTTTGCCGAGACGGACGAGTTCTGGGAGAATGAGCTTGGGAAGGACCGCAGGGAGATTACGAAGGAAGACGTCATGGACTGGGTCGAGGAGCAAGGCTTCTATCCCGAAGGCGTCAAGAACGACAAGTACACAGACGAGAACAACCTGCTCAACCTCTTTGTCACCTATCACCTTCTGCCCGAGCGTATCCCCGTGGATAAGCTGGCCTTGCATTACAACGAGAAGGGTTACAACTATAAGATAAAGAATGCCCAGCCCACGATTCCCGTATGGGCTCACTATGTCACGCTGGGCAAGCGGCGCCTGCTTCGTATTTGGGAAAGCGCCGAAAGCGGCGGTCCGTACCTCAACCGCTTCCCTGTCCTCAATAACGGACGCCACGACGACTACCACGAGAAGGAGTGTTCCGAGGAAAACGAAGGCATAGCCATCAACACAGGAGAGTTCTCAGGCTTGATAAAACTCATCAATGCCATCATCTATCCCATAGATAAGCCCCTTGCCTATACGGAGCATGTCAGGAACCAGCTCGCTAAGGAACGTCTTCGCTACGATGCATGGGAGCTGCAGCCCGAAGCTATGAACAACGACATGCGTATCATGAGTTACTTCACTCGCTTCTATTTCTCCAGCGACCCCGACAAGCAGTACTTTGAGAACTTGACGGTCAACAGCAAGGAGACGAGCTTCATGCTCCTGAACGGCCGAGACCAAGGATGGCCCAACTATCAGGCGGACGAGGTGCTGGCCGAAGGCCTCTACGACATCACCATCACGCTTCCGCCTGTGCCAAAATACGGCATCTATGAGATACGTATGGGCGTCTCCACCTATAGCGGTACGCGTGGCATCTGCCAGGTTTACTGGGGCTCGCGCAAGGACCAGCTTGTGGCTCAGGGCATCCCTGTCAATATGCAGCTTGGCGGACAGGACCCGATGCTCGGATGGGAACGTGATACCGACGACGACGACTACAATGCCGAGGTGGACAAGAAGATGCGTAACAACGGCTTCATGAAGGGACCTGAGTACATCGTGGCTAATGCCGGCGGCAGAGAGACGAACCGACTCAGTGCTACCTCAACACGTCGTATCATCGTCCGCGAGGCTATGTCGCCAGACGTGACATACTACCTCCGCTTCAAGACGGTGCAGGACTACACGAACAAGCAGCTTTTCGTCGATTACCTCGAATGGTGTCCTAAGGAAGTCTATGACAATCCTGAGACGCCGGAAGATATCTGGTAAGCACCAGAAAAAGGGCAGGCTTCAACGAGGCCTGCCCTTTTTTTTGTTTATTTAATACCCAGGAGCTTGTGGGTCTGTAGCGAAAGCGACCAGCAGGGGTGTTCCATGACGTATGCTATCGTGTCGCGCAGGATGATGCGGTTCTGCATTTCGTCGCCCGTGTCGAGCGGTTGCAGACGGTATTCCCTGGCTTTGATGCGGTCGGCTATGCTGAGGTCTGTGTCGGCGCCCGAGTAGAGCACCTTCAGTTCATCCACCTTTTCCAGCACGGGCTTGCCTTTCGGCGAGCACGTCACCCAGTCAATGCCTTCGGGCAGAGGCAGTGTGCCGTTCGTCTCCACTTGTATGAAGAACCCAGCCTCGTGCAGTTTGTCGATGAACGACTTAGTGAGCTGCAGGGCAGGTTCGCCGCCTGTGATGACGATGTGTCGCGGCTTCTGCCGTCTGGCCTCCGCTATGATGTCCTCCTCGCTCATCTCCTTGTATGGCTGATGATTAGTGTCGCAGAAGGGACACCTGAGGTTGCATCCCGAGAGTCGGAAGAAGAAGGCTGGCGTTCCGGTGAAGTGCCCTTCGCCTTGCAGGGATGTGAAAGTCTCGTTAACCCTCATTCCTTCTCATAGGTTGCCAAGTTGCCTTCGCTCTCCTGCACGTCAACGCGGTAGCACTGAGGCAGTTGGTCGCACACCCACTTGGCGATGTTCTCGGCCGTGGGGTTGCAGGGAAGCACCTCGTTGAGGTTGGCGTGGTCCAGTTGCGACTCGATGCGTTGCTTGATGAGCTTGAAGTCCACGACCATTCCGTCGGCATTCAGCTCGCGGGCCTTGCAGTGGACGGTGATGGTCCAGTTGTGTCCGTGCAGCTGGCTGCACTTGCTGGGGTAGGACAGTTCCAGGTGATGGCTGGCAGATATCACCAGCCTCTTGCTTATATAGTACATAATGTGAAAGTTTTTGCAAAGGTACGAAAAAGTTCAGAAATCACGTCTCTCTGCACGTTTTTTTTTTATGATTAACCGCAAGCGTACCACCAAGCCATGTCATTTTACATTGGTACAGGCTGACAATTCCTCATTCCGATTCAAAGGAAAGTGACTTGGCTGGAAGCCAAAACCATGAGTAACCGGGGGCAACGCCCTCGGAATGAGACTGTGGCCTGCGCCTCCTCTGCCTGGAAGGCAGTACCAGAGCTTCGGAAGGGTACTGCCTTCCAGGCAGGAAGATAAGAGACGGTCACTTATCCGAGGGCGTTGCCCCCAGTTACTCATAGTAAAGCCTTTCAGGCTTAAATGCCGACTCCCTCTGGTGGAACAATTGCGGATAGTCATTTCTGTTTTAATAAATCGCTCGGAAAAACATGCCGCTCGGGTCCGTTTTCCGTGTCTGAGTCGGCTGATGTGGCATAGGTTTTTGTTTGCACGTACATGTAGATGCAATTGCATTTACATGTATATGCAATTGCATCTACATGTACGTGCAAACTCCCCTCCCTGTCAAATCGGGCATCCAGAGCCGATGAATAGGGCGCTGAGGGCAGTCGGACGGGGCACGACAACAGAATGCGGCTGTCCGCGAAGGTCATTTTCGGGTCTGAGGCATTATTTTCTTGCCTGCGGCTTCCTGTTTTCAATAAAATGTCGTACCTTTGTGGCGGTATTGGTTTAACACAGGATAACACACTTATGAGAAAGTTGCGCGAAAGCGAGATTGCAGCCTTGAAGGCTCAGGGCTGCATGGCCGAGGACTGGCAGAACATTTCTGTCGCCGACGATTTTACTACTGAACACATTCACCAGACGAGTTTCTACGGCGAGGTCACGCTGGGGACGTTCCGCAAGACGATGGCCGTGTCGGACGGTTTCGTCAAGCACACGGGCATCCGCCGCTCGACGCTCCGCAATTGCATTATAGGCGATGACTGCCTCATCGAGGATGTGGGCTGCATCAACACTACGCCGGACGCGTCGTTTGGCGAGGGACATGTCATCTCCGTCCTCAATGAGGTGGGCGACGGCAACGTGATGATTTTCGACGGACTCAACTCTCAGCTGGCCAGCCTGATGGTGAAGTACGAGCAAGACCGCGAGTTCACCGCCATCATCCGGCGCCTTGTGGAAAGTCACATAACGGCCCGCAGCCTTCCGGTCACTACGGTCGGCAACGACGTGCGCATCACTTCTGTACACGACATCACGAACTGCCACATCTCGGACGGCTGCATCATCGACGGCGCGTTCCGCCTGAAAGACTGCACCCTGAAGAGCATCACGGGCGCGGTCGTCACGATAGGCGTGGGCGTCATCTGTGAGAATTCGGTCATCTACAACGGTTCCAGCATCATGAACGCCTCGAAGCTCGAGAACTGCTTCGTGGGTGAGGCGTGCAAGATAACCGACGGCTTCACCGCCGAGAACAGCCTCTTCTTTGCCAACTGCTATATGTCGAACGGCGAGGCTTGCGCCGCCTTCTGCGGACCCTTCTCGGCATCCCACCACAAGAGCTCGCTTCTCATCGGCGGCATGTTCTCCTTCTACAACGCAGGCTCCGGCACAAACTTCTCGAACCACGCCTACAAGATGGGTCCCCTCCACTGGGGCGTGCTGGAACGCGGCACGAAGACTGCCAGCGGAAGCTACATCCTGATGCCCGCCCAGATAGGCACCTTCAGCGTCTGCTTCGGCAAGCTCATGCATCATCCCAACACAAGGAAGCTCCCCTTCTCCTATCTCATCGCCTACGGCGACGACATGTACCTCGTGCCCGGGCGCAATCTGACGACCGTCGGCCTGTATCGCGACATCCGCAAATGGCCGAAGCGCGACAAGAGGCACGACCGTGGGAAGAACTCCATCGTCAACTTCGACTGGCTCTCCCCCTTCTCGGTCGGAGGCATCATGACTGCCAAGCGAACCCTCGAAGCACTCCGAGAGGTGTCGGGCGACGTGGAGACCTACAATTTCCACGACTATGTCATCAAGAACTCATCACTCAAAAAAGGCATTAAATACTACGACATCGCCCTGCGCATCTACATGGGAGCGGTCATGAAGAGGCATCGTCTGGAGCGACCCGCCTCGTCGGTCGGCACAGGAAAATGGAGCGACCTGAGCGGCCTCCTCATCCCCCTGAGCGAAGAAAAACGCATCGTCGATGCCATCAAGGACGGCTCGCTGGGCAGCATACCAGCCATCAGGGAGGAATTCGCCAGGGCAAACGACAACTATGCCGAGTATCGATGGGCCTGGAGCTACCGTCTCATCTGCGAATACTACGGCATCGACGAGATAACGGAGCAGACTGCGGCACAGGTTCACGAAGACTACATCCAGGCTCGCCGCGCATGGATTGCCGAAATCCGAAAGGATGCACAAAAGGAATTTGAACTGGGCGACATCGACCAAAGTGTGCTCGACGACTTCATGGCCCAGCTCGATCAGGAGACCGACTGGGAGAACCTTAGGTACGATATGTAGCCGCCCTCAGTTCCCAAAAAGCAATTGCGGCCGCATTCCCCACGTTGAGGCTGTCCACGCCATTGTGCATCGGTATCTTCACGACGAGGTCCGCCGCATCGATAACCGCTTCGGGCAAGCCGTCGCCCTCTGTTCCCATGATGAGGGCGAGCCGCTGCGTCTGCTTCAGCAATGGGTCGTCGATGCTGATGTCATCATTTCTGAGAGCCATCGCAGCAGTCGTGAAGCCCATCTCCTGCAGTTTATGAATGGTGCCGGTGGCTGTTCCGTCGGCAGAATCAAGCCAGGTCCAGGGCACAAGGAACACGCTGCCCATCGAGACGCGGACGGCTCGGCGGTTCAACGGGTCGCAGGAGTCGCGCGTCATCAGTACGGCATCGATGCCGAGGGCTGCTGCCGAGCGGAAGATGGCACCGACGTTCGTCGTGTCGCAAACGCCATGAAGCACGACGATGCGACGTGCTTCCCGACACAACTCTTCCGGCTGAATCGGTTTGGGCCGCCGCATGGCACACAGCACGCCCCGCGTCAATGTGTATCCCGTAAGCTTTGCCAACAGCTCACGACTGCCGGTAAAGACGGGCATGGAGGCTGGACATCTTTCTATTAAACTACGCGCGTCGCCCTCGATATGCCTATGTTCGCAGAGCAAGGATACAGGTTCGAGACCGGCATCGAGCGCCACCTTGATGACTTTCGGGCTTTCGGCAATGAAGACGCCCTTCTCTGGCTCGAGCCGGTTACGCAGTTGCGCCTCGGTGAGAGCGCTGTAGACTTCAAGCTCGGGGGCTTCTAAGGATGTTATTTCAATGGTATTCATCTGATGATTCTTTTCTTTCCGCCTACGATAAAGATACCTTGTCTGAGGTCGCGAGCCGTGATGCGCCGGCCCAGTAAGTCGTATGCGAGGCCTTCAGAGGCCTTCTGGTCTTTGAGGTTTCTGACGATGTCTGGGTTGTCGATTGCCAGTCGTACGGTGACGATGGGGCTCCACTCGCCTCCGTCGTTGCAGATGGCCCGCAGCGTAATGGTGTCCGGGAGGGCCCACGAGGCTGCCTGCTCCATGACGTTCTCGCCGTCGGTGTAGGCTATGGCCGTGGGTGAAAGGGCTCCGGCATCGTTGTTGAACCAGTTGACTGGCGCGCTGCCGTCGAGCGTGTAGTAGATGTTTCGACCCGTCATGGTGAGTCGGCTTTCCGTATGGAGCGGCTGAATTCCATAGCCGACCTCTGTTTCGTCGATGAAGATGGCAGGGGCCTCGACCGTCGGGAACCAGCCGCGGTCGCGCAGTTGCTGTATGAAGTTGTCGGTCCTGACGGGGAAATACAGTTTGAGCAGTCGGGTGCGTTCTGTCTGGTAGGCTACGTCTGGCTTGTAGAGGGAACCCTTCGACTGGTATGGATGCACGTCGCGTCGGTAGTCGCCCCAGCGTGCTGCCTCGTCCCAGAGGGCGAGCTCGATGACGTGATACAGGCTGTCCCATGTGGCGAGGGCGCCTTCGGGCGAGAGGGGACCGCCATGCGTGAGTGCCTGCTGCGCCAGTTCATGGAAGCGATGGGCGAATATCCCTTGCTTCATCAAGCGGTTCAGGAAGCCGGTCGGGCAGCCTCGGTTGTTCTTGGAGGTGAGGTCCTCGGTGGGCGAGATGAAGATGTTTTCCGTGTCCCAGCAGAGGAAGCGGAAGCCATTGTCGCCCAGGATGCGGTTACGGAAGGCGTACCAGTTGTGATGGTCCCAGTCGGTGTTGCCTCCGTAAAGGTTGATGAGCATGTAATGGATGAAGTTGTCCACGTCGAGCAACGGCGGATACTTGACGTTTGGCTTGCCGTCGGAGCCGCAACCGACGAGGTGCATGTAGCTCTTATGGTTGGGAAGCTCGTAGATGAGGTCTGCCATCTGGTTCCATGCATCGATGGTTCCGTAGGTAGGGATAGCGGCATGATATTGTCCGGCCCCGCCGTCCACTTCCGTCACGTCCCAGTCCTCTTCGGCTCCCCCAAAGTGTTCTGCACAGAAGTCGCCTGTGATGCGTTCGCACAGATTGTACATTCCCCAGTAGAGTCCGTTGATGAAGAGGTGGACGTATTGCCCCGTGCTGATGGGTTCGCCCAGCTTTGCCTGCGTCTCCCTTGCCCAGAGGTCGCGTGCGTATTGTGCTTTGCTGCGCTGGGCATTGTCCCAATGTGTCCAGCTGTAGCCGAAGAAGGTGCGCAGGACGAGTGCGTTGAAGCGCCTCGGAGCGCGGTCTCCGAAGACGGGATACTTGAGTTTCTTGGGCCCGTAGGCGCTCTTGAAGTGGAGGCGGAAAGCGTGCTTCGGGTTCTTCTCCGGCAGTCGTCCGTGTCCGCCATGCAGTTTCAAGCAGCAGTCTATCGTGAGGTCATGGTCGTCCTGACCGCCTATCATCTCGAAGCTGACGGGGCGCTCCCATCCTCTTCCCGTGCCGTCGCCCACGGGGCAGCCTGTGAAGATGTAGATGCCGCCGGTTATCGAGTCGTTTTCTCTGCTGAAGAGGTTGTCGCGCTCCGTGACGAGGGAGACGATGGGAAGCGTCGTGATGCCCTCGGTGACGTAAGTGGAGTAGGTCTTGTTGCCTGTTATCTCAGGGTCCATCTCGTAGTCGGCGATGGCTGTTCCCGTGATTTGGCAGTACTTGCCCCAGTATTGTGGATAGCCGTAGGGCTTGTTTCCTTGCGTGAGAAGACTTTGTGGGAAGATGTAGGAGGCTGTTGCGACGTCGCTCCAGACGCTGTCGCCAATCAGGAATGCCGAGCGGATGACGGTCGTATTGCTGATTGAAAGCGAGCCGTCATAGAGCTGGCCCTTCTCGCGCGGGTCGCTGCCGTCGTCGGTGAAATAGAGTGTGGTTCCCGGGACTGGCGATGTGATGTAGAGCCGGAAGGCTTCGCGGTAGATGCCGTGGGGTATGCTGAGCTGCGGAGCCTCAGCCTGGACCAACCCAATGGTCAGCGAATACAAGGTCAGGTACAATAATAACCTCTTCGACATCTTAGTTTGTATTATTTTGCCTGCAAAGTTACAACATTTCGTTGAAAGTAGGAAATCGCAGCATGAAAAAGTGTATCTTGCGCCATGTAATAGCATGAATGAGGCGACAAAACACGTTCTGTCGCCCCATACGCCGCATTATGTTGTTTGCACATACATGTAGATGCAATTGCATTTACATGTAGATGCAATTGCATCTACATGTATGTGCAAACTCTCCGGCCTGCCAGATTGAATGAAATGGAGTGTAGAAGTTACCTGTCCTCGGGCATGCTTTTGCCTGTGAGGAGTGTTCCGTCTGCTGCCAGACCCTCGGCCCTGACGCTGAGATGCGTTTGCTTGCCGTTGCCGAAGAAGCGTATCTGAGCCTTTCCAGACTCGTCGAGCTTGAGGTCTGGGTTCCAATAGAGCGTGCGGCGGTAGTCTTTCGTGTCGGGCAAAGGCTTCTGCGAGTAGTCGGGCTGATAGAACTCTTCGGGCGCAGAGAAGCCAGGCAGGATGTACCGACGGTCGCGCGACGTGGCACGATGCGAGTCGTTCTGGTCGATGAGGCGAAGGTCTACGGATACGATAGGGATGTCGTCGCCGTCGTAGAGCGAATTGCCTTCGCGACGGGGGCTGTAGTCGGTGTAGATGTAAACCTTGCCCAGGTTCTTCAGCAGGTTGTACTTCTCCTTCTGGGACGCAGGCATGCCGAAGAATTCTTCTGCCGGCATGCTGCTGCCCACAGCACCGCCGATGCGGCTGCGCTCTGCTGAACTGACCGACATGTTGGACTGCCTCAGGAACTCCATGCGGTACTCCAGGTCGTAGTCGCGGGAGAGGTTCATGTCGCCGATATAAGTGCGGGAGATGTCGCGCACGAAGCGGTTGTAGCCGTAATATACGCCGGGGCATAAGCCGGCATCGCAAACGTCGTTGAATGCTTGGTAGGCGTCGATGACGAAGGCAGGCTTTGTGGCGTCGAACTTACCAAGACGTGCACGCTTCACGCCGATGGTCACTTCGTCGAGCAGGCGTGAGCCGTCCATCACCCAGTCGGGAGCGATGACGGAGCCCTTGGGTGCTTCGGCCAGATGACACTGATACCAGTCGTAGGGCTTTACGAAGCGCGGGAAGAAGGGACGCAGGCGGACGTAGAACTCAGGATAGTTGATTTTGTCGTTGCGGTCGGTTCCGGGATACTCCCATACGTGCGTCTTGCCTTTCCATTTTGTGCTGTCGCTGGCAGCAAGGTGGAAGATGCAGCCCTCGTAGAAGCGTGGCGATGGGATGGAGAACATGTGCTTTTCGGTAGCCATTTCGCCATCGATGCCTTGCTCAGCTCCTGGTTTAGCGAAACGAGCCCTGACGAGTAACTCGCGCTTCAGTTCTTTCTCATTCTGCGTAAAGCGGGCCAGTTGGTCGCGAGCCGTAGTGACTTCGGGTCCAGTTGTCTCGGAAATCTGACGGGAGTCGGTGACTGTGCCGGCGTCTTCGGCGCCTTGCCTTTCCGTGTCTTCGTTGTTATCCGTCTGTGTTTCGCCTGTCAGGCTGACGGCGTCGGTGGCGGTGGTTACAGCATCCAGTGCGACGGTATTGTCTGCATAGATGGATTCCTGTTCGCTTGCCATGTACTTGTTCACTTCGCCCACCAGCAGCATTGTCTGCTCGGGTCTGTGGTTCAAGACGAAAGCTCCGGGCTCAGTCATCGTGTGCCAGTCATATCGTCGCCATCCTTGTATCATGAGCAGGAGGTCGAGTGCACGGTTGTGCTCCTCGTCATCTTTCTCAAAGAAATAGCCGGGATTCTCTACGAATCCTCTCACCTCGCTCGAGAGTAGCATTTCCGTCAGTATGTTTCCGCTGTCGTAGATGTATTCGCTGTGTGTTGCATCGCAGACCGATACGCTGACCGTTGCTCCCGGCTTGCCGCCTTCTACGGAAAGGTCAACGGGAGCGAAGGGTTCTGCTGGCTTGGAACTAAGGCCGCCTATGCTGAGGCTGCTGGGAGCGAAGTCCGCCTTGCGGCAGAAGAAGAGGCGGTCGGCATAGACGCGCCCTACATTATTATATATAGTGACTTGGCAGACGCCGGTTTGCAGTTTGTCCTCGTCGAGAGTAATTGTTGCCTTGTTACCGCTGGGAACGGTCTGGAAGTCGAGGAGCACGCCGTCGTGCATCACCGTCATGCCCAGTTCTTCGTCGGCTGCGGCACCTGCCTTGTTCAGTTCTATCTTCCTATTCCCGACTCCTCCGTTCATGACTTGCAGTGCTACGCCATCCTTGTCGGCGCTTGGCAGCGTCACCTTTGCCGAGCCTTTCTTGCCGGTATAGGTCACGGCATAGCTCTTGCCGACCTGTGGCGTGAACATGAACGAGCCGCGGCCCCGTTGTTCTGTTTCAACTTCTGCCACCACCGTTCCCGAACTTTCTGTCACCGTCACCTTCCCTTCCAGGTGCAAACCCTCGTTGCTTGTGGCTTCAAATGCGACGCGGTTTGGTACACCAGCCACGAGGTTGCCGCCTTCGGGGAAGAGTTGCAGCCGCGGCTTGGGCGATGTCTCGTCCAGCTTTGACTGTCTTCGCAGCGGACGAAGCGTCATTTCGTGGAAGAAGTCGCCTGGTTCCTTTGGCTTGTCGAAGACGGGGAAGACGCGGCTGTAGAGCTTTTCGTAGTCGCGATAGTATTCCTGCGCCATTCTCTTATTGAAGAACCATTGTTCCGAGACTTTGTTGTGTGGATGTTCCGTGATGCCCCAGTTGAGTTGCCATCTTGTATAGGCTCGGAGCTCGTAGTAGCCGCCATAGAGCGTGTCCTGGAGGACGAAGCTTCCGTGTGCCTGTCCTGCTCCGAGCTCTAGCTGCTGACGTTCCACGAGGTAGCCGTCCTGATTCAGCAGCTCAGCGTAGAGCACACCGCTGATGCGGCTTGGCGTACCTGTGTCGCTGCGGCGCACGTAGGCCTTGTAGTATATGGTGTCGCCAAGGAAATAGCACGTATTGTCCATGTGGACGAACACCTGTTCCTGCGGAATTGTCTTGCCGAACTTGTCGAGGCGGTCCGCCCAGCCATCGAGCGTGGTGGGAGTCGATGTCTGCTGTGACGAAGCAAAAGAGATGATGCAAAGAAGACAGTAGGAAAATAGGAGAAGTCGTTTCATGTTACCCTTCGTTTTGTATGTTTCTGTCTGCAAAGTTATCAAATAATTCATAATATATGATTCATAATTCATAATTATTTACTAAATTTGCACAAAAATCAACTTCTAAACCTATAAATCATGGATTCCAAACTAACAGCTATCGTGAGCCGCTTTGCCTACGAAGGAACCGTCAGCGAAATCAAGCCGCTTGGCGAAGGACTCATCAACGACACCTACAAGGTCAAGACTGCCGAACAGGACAAGCCCGACTATGTGTTGCAACGTGTGAACCACCTCGTCTTCCCCGACGTGGACATGGTGATGCGCAACATCGATGCCGTCACCTCCCATATACGCAAGAAGCTGGAGGCCGAAGGCGTGAAGGACATCGACCGCCGCGTACTGCGCTTCATGCCTGCAAAGGAAGGCGGCAAGCTCTACACCATCGTCGACGGTACCTATTGGCGCATGATGGTCTTCATCGCAGGTGCCATCACGAAGCAAGCCGTCAATTCCGAAAGCAGCCGTGCCGCCGGACGGGCCTTCGGTAACTTCCAGGCGATGCTGGCCGATATTCCCGTCCAGCTGGGCGAGACCATCAAGGACTTCCACAACATGGAGTTCCGACTCAGTCAGCTGCGAGAAGTCGTGAAGAGCGACCCGGCAGGCAGAGTTAACGAAGAACGCGTGCAGGCTATGCTGGCAGAAATCGAGAAGCGTGCCGACGAGATGTGCAAGGCCGAGCGCCTGGGACGCGAAGGAATACTGCCGAAACGCGTCTGCCACTGCGACACCAAGGTAAACAACATGATGTTCGACGAACAAGATAACGTACTCTGCGTCATCGACCTCGATACAGTAATGCCGAACTTCATCTTCAGCGACTACGGTGATTTCCTCCGGACCGGCGCCAATGAGGTAGCAGAGGACTGTCCCGACATGGACAAAGTGCAGTTCCGCATGGACATCTTCAAAGCCTTTACCGAAGGTTATCTCGAGAGTGCACGCAGCTTCCTGCTTCCCATAGAGATAGAGAACCTGCCGTATGCGACAGCCCTCTTCCCCTACATGCAGTGCGTCCGCTTCCTATGGGACTACCTCAGCGGCGATAAGTACTGGAAGTGCCAGTATCCTGACCACAATTTCGTCCGTGCCAACAACCAGCTGCATCTCCTGCTCAGCATCGAAAAGCACTGGGCAGAAATGCAAGAATTTATAGCAAGCTGCATGAAATAGACGTAAACCAGTCCTGAATTGGTGCGCACCAATTTTTTTCTCCTGACTGATTTGTGATTTTGTGATATTGCAGTCCGGTAATGGGGCTTGAACATGCCTGAGTAGCAAAAAGGCCTGTAAGGCTCTACTCACTGGCTAATGAAATGCAAGGGCGGTAGGGATACGCGGCTGTAAGGATGTCCGCTCATCTATTCTCCTCTTCGAGTGTGTATGCCGAACTGCCGTCGAAGCAGTGAGTGCAGATGCGCTCTTTGGGGAGTCCGATGGCCTCGACGAGTGTCTCGAGCTTAGAGAAGCGCAGGGTGTCGAGGTTAAGCCGGCGCGCTATCTCATCGACCATGCGGCGGTACTCGGGGCTGTCTGTACGGGTGTAGGCATCGAGGTTTTTGCTGTCGTCGCCCTCAAAGTCCTTGATGATGCGGCGGGTGAGGAGCTCCAGGTCGCTCTTGCTTGCGCTGTAGTTGACAAATGGACAGCTATAAACGAGCGGCGGGCAGCCGATACGCATGTGAACCTCTTTTGCACCGAGCTCGTGGAGCACCTTCGTGTTGTCGCGTAGCTGCGTACCCCTGACGATGCTGTCGTCGCAGAAAAGTACACGTTTGCCTTCCAGCACATCCTTGTTGGCGATGAGCTTCATCTTGGCGACGAGGTTGCGCATCTCTTGATTGCTTGGCGTGAAGGAACGCGGCCAAGTGGGCGTGTACTTGCTTATCGCTCTCATATAGGGGCAACCGTGTCCCTGAGCATAGCCTACGGCCATGCCTACGCCGCTGTCGGGAATACCGCAGGCGCAGTCCACCTCCGTCTTGTCCTCTTCTCCCATGACGCGGCCGCATTCGTTTCGCACGATTTCCGTATTGCGGCCCTCGTAGCTGCTGGTGGGGAAGCCGTAATAGACCCAGAGGAAGGAACATATCTGCATGCCGGGATTGGCTTTCCGGAGTACCGTCATCTTGTCGGCGTTGATGCGTACTATCTCGCCGGAGCCGAGGTAGTAGCATGTCTCGAAGCCGAGGTTGGGGAAGGCGGACGTCTCGCTCGTGACGGCCATAGCGCCATCCTTCTTGCCGACGACGATAGGAGTGCGGCCCCATGAGTCGCGGGCGGCGATGATGCCGTCCTCGGTGAGAAGCAACATGGAGCAGGAGCCCTTGATGTGCTGGAAAACTTTCTCAATGCCGTCCACGAAGTCCTTACCTTTTATAATGAGGAGGGCAATGAGTTCCGTTGGGTTGATTTTGCCGCTGCTGAACTCGCTGAGGTGTCCCCCCTCGGCAAGGAGCTGACCAGCCAGCTCGTCCTGGTTGTTTATCTTCGCTACGGTAACGATGGCGAAGCGTCCCAGATGGCTGTTCATAAGCATGGGCTGAGCATCGGTATCGCTGATGACGCCAATGCCCGAGCAGCCCTGGAATTTATCCAGTTCCGGCTCAAATCGTGTGCGGAAGTAGGTGCTTTCCAGGTTGTGGATGCTTCGCAGGAACTCGCCCGAATCGCTCAAAGTGGCCATGCCACCGCGTTTTGTACCAAGATGCGACTGATAGTCTGTGCCGTAGAAAAGGTCGCCTGCACACTTCTGTTTCTGTACTGTACCGAAGAATCCACCCATTGTCTGCTTGTGGTTAGAGGTTAGTGGTTCGAGGTTAGAGGAATGCTTTGGCAGCAGGCTTGGGGCTGAATGTGTTCTCTAACCCCTTACCTCTAACTTCTAACCCCGTTCTTTTTCGGCTGCAAAAGTACTGCAAAACGTGCTTTTCTGCAACTTTTCACGGCCCTTTTTTCCTTTAAGGAGAAAAAAAGTTTTCTTACCTTATATAATAATTTAAGATTCGGGAATCATAGAGAGGAGTATAATAGGTAATTATGCGAAGGAAGCAAGGGACTTACCCCCTTTGTCCGGCACTCAGAACGGCCCGATTCGACACCTCTGGGAGCGCGGGCGTCCCGCCCGCTCAAGCTGAGATACTACGTCAAGGTGTTTGCATATACATGTACGTGCAATTGCATCTACATGTATGTGCAATTGCATCTACATGTATGTGCAAACAACCCGACACGCAAAGTTGGTAGGCGAAGCAGGCTGGACGGACTGCTTCGGCTACCAACTTGGGCAGGGAAGGCTGAGGCTTCTTTGGGCCTTGGCCTTCCCCGAGTCTTGAATAATAATATCTTCGAGGAAGAGTTGTAGCGGTTGTCAGGGCTTGTAGGTGTAAGGGCTGGTAGTGATGCCGCTACTGGTGTTGCCGCCAATGGTGATTGTGCCGCAGGTTCCTTCGTAGCCGGCACCTATGCTGTTGGGGCTCTTTGTTCCCTTCGTGGCGGTGAGGCTGGCGACGCCGGACGTGATGGTTATCTTTCCGCAACTCCCTTGCCATGCGCTGCCTATGGCTGAAGAATAGCTACTGCCTTGGCTGACGATGGTTCCGCCGCTGATGAGGATGTCGCCACATGATGTTCCGGAGCCTGAGCCTATGCCTGGGCCGTCGCCTTCCCTGTCAACTTTGCTGCCGCCCAGGGCCGTTACGTTGCCGCCTGTGATGGTAATGCCAGCGCATTCTTTGTCATAGCAGCTGCCGATGCCTGCCGACCAGTCGCCGCCCGTAGCGTTGATGGTGCCGCCTGCAATGACGATGTTGCCCGCTGGCTCATAGCGGCTGCTGCCGATGCCTGAGGCGTTGCCGTAGGGCGTGATGGTGCCGCCGTAGTCGTCGATGCCGCAGCTTACGTTGAGCGTGCCGTCGCCTTGTATGGTGAGAGTGCTACCTTTGGGAACGAAGATGCCCGGATAGCTACCATGCATGCCGCTGATGGTATTCGTGCCTTCCAGGATGATGGTGGCGTCGCCCAGACAAGTGATGCCTGCCCAGCGGTAATTGGTGCTGCTGTTCTTCTCGCCCTTGATCTCCGCGTCGCGGAGGGTGACGGTAGCTCCGTCGGCAATGGTTATCTTGTATCGGCCAGCCAGTTTGCCCGTTAGTGTCTCTTCGTTCTGTGCCTCATAGTCGGCGGTGAGGAGGGGGAGCGATACGGTGCCGTTGAAGTTGGTGACGGTGACGCAGAAGCCTTCCTTGGGCGAGAGGCTTGTGTCGTTGCATTTCCAGTTGATGGTGAACTGCAGTATGCCGAGTTCTGCGGCATAGGCTTGCAGGTCCTCGTAGAAGCTTTGAAACACGGAACGCGAGTAGTTGATGTAGGCCGTGATGGTGTTGATGCTGGTGGGCGTCACGTCGGCTGCGCTGAAACGTTGGCGGAAGGCATCGGGATACTTCTCGGCAAGGGTGCTCTCCAGCTGTGCCTTGGCTCCGGTGACTGGTCCGTCGGCCCATTTGTTGATGGTGACGTTCATCGACCACATCTGTGTGGCGCGGTTGGGCACCAGGAGTGTGTGCTCGAGGGTTGATGACGTGCCGTCGGTGTACTCGGTCTTGCTGGGCATGTCGTCGCCGCTACTGTTCTTGTAGGAGAAGAGCAGGGCCGCTGTCTGTGGCCTTGCTCTCATGATGAGCTTGTAGTTATCCTTCGGGTCGCTGACCGACCAGCAGCCCTCGTTCTTGATGTTGCAGTCGTTGATGAGGATGTCGGCGGGGGTGGTGTGCTTGTAGTAGTATTTACGGACGAGGACGTTGCCGCCTGTCTCGACGTAAGCCTTTGGCAGGAGTCCGGCCTTGTAGGTCCAATATACGGAGTTGCCACTGGTATTCTTGATGACAGCCAGGTCCTTGGCTGTGGTGGCGCTGGTCATGGTGAACGATGTGCCGGTGGTCCAGCCGAGCGACATGCCAGCGTTGAATACGCCTTGCGAGTTGATGCCGCCCGTGATGCCTACGGAGGTGGAGCTGCTGGTGCCGACTGAGATGCTGCTCGTTGATGTGTTGTTGTCGGTATAGGGTAGGGCGTCTTCGAGCGTGATGTTGCCATTGCCTGCGAGTGCCATACTCGTCTCGAATTGCGACAGGTAGGCGCCGTACCAGCGGTCGTAGTCTCCGTAGCCGGTGGCTTTCATCCATTCGCTTGTGGTGCCGGCCGACCACGAGTAGTTATGGTATAGCGACCAAAGTTTTAGCAGGACGTTCTGCTGGATGTAGTAGTAGTCCTTGTTTGAATTCATGTCGTGAACGCCCCATGAGAGGAACTTGTGGTTGACGATGCCATATTCTGTCCATGTCTTGTTCTCGTCGTCGCGGTAGTTGATGTGTCCGCTGATGGTAAATGTCTCACTGGCATCAATCAGCTGGTTGATGGCGGTTGGCGCATCGGCGCGCACTGTGCCCTGGACTGCCTGACGCGATGTTGTCAGGAGCTTCTCTTCCACTTCGTTGAGCCATTCGGCAGCGGCATCGGCCAGTTCTCCGCTGATGTAGGGGGTGCGTTCAGCCTCCTCGTCGGTGACGGGTTCCTGCATGAAGTATTCTGTCGGGCCGAGGATGAGGATTTCGGCACTCAGGTCGCCAGGGTTGATGTCTTTGTTGTCGACATCGTTACCGTCTTCGTTGTCGGAACGGGTGCTTACCGACTGTATGTTCTTTATCCTGGCATTCAGGCGCTCGACGGCTCTCGAACGGCGGGCTTCTTTGGCAGCTTGCTCGTCAGTCAGTTGGAAGGTGCTCTCCAGCGTGGTCTGCTCTATTTCCAGGAGACTTGCCATCAGAGCTATGCCGAATGTTCCCAACTGTTCGTTGGTGGGTCGGACCAGGCCGACGTAGCCACCACCAGCATAGATGCGTGCAATGGTTCTCATGTCCTCGGGGGAGATTGCCGATGAGCTTGCTCCGAAGTCGCTACCCTTCAGTAGCACCAGGCGGGCGTTGGGACTGATTTCGGAAATGGTGAGTTGCAGGCGTTTCACCAGAGCTGCACCCGTAGAGCCTTCGTCGAAGGCGGAGGGCACAGATGCCAGAAGCTTGTTAGTCACCTTGACGTCCATCTGGTCAGCCAGCAATACAGTTCTGACGCAGGTGTTCGTAGTGTATTCTCCCTTTATTGTGTCGAGGTCATCGTCCCGACAAGATACCAATACCAATGCGATGGCCATTGCCATCAGCGCTGAGTGTTTAATAGAAAGTCTCATGTTCTTTGTGTTTGTTTGATAATCTATACGGTCAGGCGTCGACTTGTCTCTGCGCCCGTTACTCTTTCAGCTCGAAGTGTTGGAAGTCTTTGCACGATTTCCAGTCGCCTCCCCATACGAAGCCTGCTTCGGTGAAGAGGCGGAAGCAGAGGTCGTCGTGGTCTATCTTGTATGGGAATTCTTTTGTGCGGTCGCAATATGGTTTGGCCGTGGCAGGCTGTATGAAGCGTGTGCCGTTGGAGCGGTCTTTATAATAAGGATTATAGAGGCTGTTGATGTCGATGGCCAATCCTCGGGCGTGCTTGGAGAGCTTGGTGGTGCCTGCAACGGCACGGTAGCAGAAGCACGACGTGTTGTTGTGGCGCATCTGTGTCTCGTCGTCGGCATCATAGACGTCGGGCAGGAGCATGCGCTGGATGGGGTACTTCGCCTCGTAGAGCTGGCGCAGGATGCTTACCACGCGGTCGGCTATCTTGGCGTTCACTATCATCTCGCCGATGTGTATCTGCTTGTCGTAGTCCCAATGCAGGGCTCGGATGTGGCGGAGGTCATTGCGCCCGATGTACGGATTCTGCTTGTATGTCTTTCCTTGCATACGCCTCCACACCTCATCGGGGATGGGTTCAGCCGCAAAGCATTTGTCGATGCCGCCGAAAGCCTCCACAACCTCAGGGCTGACGGTTTGTCCTGCCTGCCACTTGCGGAGCACCGTCGTGTCGATGCCATCGGCCTGCTTGGTCTTGCTGAAAGCTGCCTGACTGCAGCAGAACATGAGGACCAGTATCCAGTGAATGACCTTATACATATTCTATTTTACCACTACCTTGCGTCCGTTGTTGACGTAAACGCCGCTTTGCATGGGCTTGCTGCTGAGCTGGTGGCCGGGCATGTCGTACCATGCATCAGCCTTCGATTGTGAATTGCCGATTGCGTTGATGCCAGTTGTTTGCCGCATATACTCTTCGCGTGCATCAGCGATGAGCTTGCGGAATGCCGGCTCGGCATGAAGGCGTGCGATAAGGGCGCTGGCCAGCTGACGAGTCGCTTCGATGTCGCTTGCCCAATGGTAGCCCACGATGAGGCGATTGTAACCATATTGATAGCCTCGGCGCAAGATTTCGTCCTGACATTCGGGGGCCACCTCGACCAGAGCCAGAGCCGTTGCCCATCCGAGGTTCGTATGCCCGGAGGGGAAGCTGCTCTTGTTGCGTTCCTTTTCTTCGTCGTCAGGGACAGCCGTCACCTCTCCCAGTTGAACATATGGACGCTTGCGGAAGCGCAAGGGCTTGAGCCGGTCTGCCACTTCGGAGGCTCGGGTAAGCACTTCGTTGAGGAGGGCGGTGATGGCAGGTGTGTCTTTGTCCGAGAGGGGCAGGCCCATAGCTTCGCCGAAGACCTGTTGCATCATTGCCACGCTGTATTTTGCTTCATCTTTGGCTTGTTCGCCGCGCGGAGTCTGGCGCAGGCCTTTAGCATCCCAGTGACGCAGCACATCGGACAGATAGCGATGGTTGGTCGTATCGACTGGATTGTTCAGGAAACGCTCGCCATGTGGCATGTCAGCACTGGCAGCAGGGTCGTAGTCGGCCGGCAGTCCCTTCAGTCCGGCATATTCGGCACGGGCGGCCAGGATGTCGTTTTGCAGGTCTGGGTTAGTATGGGAGCGGGCGACAGTGGCTGCACCGCAAAGGTAGCCTGCCGTCACGTCGCTTTGCCAATGTGCACCCGTGATGATGCGGTTCTCGCCGAATTGTATGCCGCGTCGCAGCAACGTGTCCTGCAGCTCGGGCCACATCTCGGAGAAGACCAGTGCCGTGGCCCATCCGAAGGCAGTGTGCCCCGATGGATAGGAGCCATTGGTGCGCAGCGTCTCGTCGTCCCATTGTCCCCAGGTGTCCTCGTTCATGCGGGCAAAGGGGCGGCGGCGGGTGTATCTGTTCTTTGCTTTCTTTGTGCTTTCATCACCGGCGTGATAGATTCTCACCAATAGGCGTGACATGGCTGGTGTCGTTTCGTCGGAGATGGTGTCCAGTTCCAGCACTTCGGCCATCACGGTGCGCATGATGGCTGGCAGCCATAGTGATTCGCGGCTGGCCTGTTCGCCTCGGGGCGTGAGGCGTTGCGTCTTGCCCCACTGCCACATGAGCATGTCGTCGGTGAAGTCCACGCTGGCCGTGTCGGGCGGCTGGGGAAGATAGATGACAGCATTGGGTTGTTCGTCCAGAGGTACATAGGACTCTGTTTCTGTCTGTGCCCATATCTGCATTGCAATGGCGTGCAGCAGGACAGAAAGGAAAATGACTTTCAGTTTCATAGGCTGATAAGGGTTCGGGAGTTTAAGGTTTAGAGGGGGTGGTTTTAGAACTTTTATTTATTGTATTTCCGCTGCAAAGTTACGAAGTTTGATTTAAATATTCAAAATTCTGGGAAAAGATTTCGTTTTGACTGAGGTTTCTGCAGTAAGTCAGGAAGACTTTACCATTATAAACAGGGGCAAGGAGCAGGGGCAAAAGAATACAATCTGCCCCTGCAATCCTCCTGCTCCCTGCCCCCATATTTCTTGTTTTGTTGCCCGACTTGGCGTGCCGGGTTGTTTGCACATACATGTAAATGCAATTGCATGTACATGTAGATGCAATTGCATTTACATGTATGTGCAAACACCTTGACGTAGTGTCTCTGCCTGAGTAACTTAGGATTTTTGGAAAAATGGGGTGCCGAATCAGACCGTTCTGAGTGCCGGACAAGGGGGATAAGCCTCTTGCTATCTTCGCATATTTACCTATGTTATTCATCTCGATGATTCCTGGAACTTAAAATAAGATGGATACTTTGTGGCGTTCATTCTTTTTCGAGCTATCAGTGTTTCCCTTTCATGTCGCGATGCCGTTGGACGTCCTCGCGGTGCATGGCGTGCAGGTAGGTGAGCAGCGAGGTGGGGCTCAGCTTAAGTCGCCTTGCAATCTCGATGATGGATTCGTCTGTGTCAAGGAATGCTTTTTCAGCTTCCTGCATCTTGAGCCATTTCTGCCGCATGATACGCATGCCTCCCGGCAGAGTTATCCAAGCGTTCTGCATGGCCTGCTTGTGAACATCAGACCTGTGACGACGCGTCCATCGTGTCAGCCTTTCGGGAGAGATGCCGATGGCTTTGGCTGCATCTGCATAGGAGGCACCGTTTTCTATGAGTTGAATGGCGGGTATGTATTTGTTTTCAGCCTTTTTTTTGAGCGCCATCTCTTGTTGTAGCTTTCGCTTTTCCCTGCGTTGCTCGGTCTTCTCGGAACGCTTTTTCGCCCTGACAGCCATATCTTCCCTGTGCCATCGTTGTATGTAGCCGGAGAGATTGTGGGGGTCAAGTCCCAGTTCCATGGCTATCTCTGTGACGGGGCGGTCGGTGGTGCGATACAGTTCTATGGCGTCTGCATAGAGTGCTTTCGTAGCTTTGCGCGGTTCGTTTATGCGGCCAGTCCCGTTGGTCTCGCCTTCTACCTTGGGCTGGCCAAGCGCATTGAGGCGACGCAGGAACCGTTGTTCAACAATGTCTTTGTGGAAGAAGAGCAGGTGCTGGTGGAGGCCTGCGAGCGAAACGCCTGTCTGTTCGGCTGCCTCGCGGATGGTGATGTTGCTGGTGCGCAATAGTTCAATGGCTGCTTTGTATTTCTCGACTGTTGCCTTGCCTACGCCTCTTGCTGGCAGCTTGCTCATGTTCAGCAGTCCTCGTATTCGCTCTCGCTCGGCTACAAGTTCGGGAAAGTGACGCTTCAACTGGTTGCGTAGGCATTCCTCTTGATGCCCAAAGAGACGGGCTATCTCGGCAATAGTCTTGTCGAGATAGAGGATGCTGCCGCAGGCTACGATGGCTTCGGCATAGCGTGCTCGTGTGTCGCTGCGCTGGCCGAAGCGGTTGTGCATGTATTGTTGAAGCCTGTCGTCGGTCAGCCGTTCGTGGGTATTAGAGAGGTTGGTATCTTCGTCCATATATATATAATATGGTGTGTATGGGTTGTTTGGAAAGGTTTTGGAGGAGAAAGTCTTTCTCCGCAGACCACGACGGATGTCGCAGCCTGCGGAGTGAACCGGAATGTATTATCCTGAATGTACTGCGACATGGTCTGTACACTATCCCTCTTGGACGTTGATGTTGGGGCAGACCTGGGTATTCCCGCTGGAATTCCGGCTGCAAAATTATGGCAATCTGTAAATGTAGAAAAATAAAAATGTGTGTCTATTTGGCAGCCTTACCAAATTGACACACATCAAGGGAGGGGGGCAGTGGCAGTGTTGAGGCCTTGCAGGTTTATGCTTCCTGCAGGCTTTGGCGGTATTCCGTGGGCGTGATGCCGTACTGAAGGATGAAGAGGCGTCGCAGGTTTCGCGGTGAGAGTCCTACTTCCTCGGCAATAGCATTGACGGTCTTGGCAGGTTCTGTCTTCAGCAGGCTGCAGGCCTTGGAGAGGCGGATGCTGTTGATGTAGATGGGGAAGGAGGGTGCTCCTGCAAAATCGGCGAGGAGTTGGTTGAGCATCTCGCGGCGTATGCCGAAGCGTTGGCAGATGTCTTGCCTGCCGATGAATGCGTCGGCGTAGAGACGCTCGTTGCGGATGGTGGTGTCTATCTGCTTGTAGAGGGCGTGGTTCTCTTCCCAATTCTCGCCCAGCAGGCCCTCTTCCTGTGGACCCTCTCCCGACCTCTCCCTTGTTGGGAGAGGGGCAGTTACATTATCTCCCATAGTATTGGTATCTTCTCCTCTCCCTACAAGGGAGAGGTCGGGAGAGGGTCCGGAAGAGAGTCTGCGAGAGGGTCTAGAAGTGGCTCCGAGGTCAGGGTTTTCCATCATCCTGACCAGCACTTTGTTCTTGTGCCGTATCTTCAGGTTCTGGTAGATGATGAGTGCAGTGAACACGAGGATGATGAGCAAGGCAATGCCGAAGCCGACGGAGACGATGGTCATGATGCGGCTTCTGTTCTCGGCTTGCCTTCGGCGTGAGTCCTGCTCCTTGGCGTTGTAGCGTGCCATGTGTTCGCGTGCGGTTGCGTTGCGTACGCTGAACTCAATCTTCTTGTATGCCTCCTCTATGTTGGAGTCTCCGCCCAGCGAGGCGTATGCCACGTTGATGTATCCCTCGGCCTGCGAGCGGTAGAAATTGATGTAGTCGGCCCGCTCGTCGGCGTCCTTCGGTTTGCGATAGGTGTTGTCGTGGTAGTACTGAGGGTGCTTGCCGTAGTCGTCCAGCAGGTTGATGATGCGCCGGGCCAATGGGATGGTGCCCACGTACTTGCCGTCGTTCACGAGGACGTTGATCTTTCTCTTCAGTGTGATGATGGTGGCGTCCAGTTCGTTGAAGCGCCTTTGGGGGAGGGCATCAAGCTCTCCTATCACGCTGTCCAGTCGTGCCAGCCCTTCCTCGCAATGCCCCATGCTGCACAGGGCAGCTCCTATCTCAGCCTCGGTGCGCAGGGCTTCTGTACCGGCTCCTTGCTCGTTGCACACCTCCACCAGCTCCTTCGAGCGGCTGAACCACCGCGCCTTGTCGCCCTGCTGACGTGCCGAATAGACCAGCATCTCAAGCACGTCCTGACGGAAGGCTGGTTTTTCCTGTACCTTTTCATGCAGGAGCAAGCGTTCGCCAATGACTCTTGCCGAGTCGAACCTGATGCCTTTCTTTCCGCCCAGAATGGAGTCCATCTGCATGCCCATCTGCGTTTCGCAATAGACCCTCATGCGTGCCAGGTCTCTGACAAAGTCGTCAATGTTGCCGACAATCAGGGCTGAGTCGATGATGCAAAGTGCCTGCTCGGGCTGGTAAGCATAGATGCTCATTGCTTTCTGCCATGTGTAGAGGGTGTCGGAGGGCTGAGGCTTGCGTCGCGTGCCGCTCGTTCCTGTGCAACCAGACAAGATGACCTGCACTGTCAGGGCTATGGCGAAGAGGCTTTTCTTCATGTGCGTATAATAAATAAATGTCGCGATTTGAGGTGCAAAGGTAGTTGGAATCGGGCGTTTTTTGACATAATAGAAGTGTGTCAATTTGGCTTTTGTACCAAATTGACACACTTTCTTGTCCGCAAGGATGGCTGTGCTTATTCAGGCATGACGAGTTTGAAGTCGAGCTGCTTGCGGTAGAGGTCGGCTCGGCTTACTTCTACTTTGACGCTGTCGCCGAGGTTGTACTGATGGTGATAACGGCGGCCGCGCAGGCAGTAGTTCTTTTCGTCGAAGTCATAATAGTCGCCCTCCAGGTCGCGCAGAGGTATCATGCCCTCGCACTTGTTCTCGTCTATCTCGACATAGAGGCCGAACTCCGTGACGCCGGAGATGGTGCCTTGGAAGGTCTCGCCCAGGTGGTCGCTCATGTACTCCACCTGTTTGTACTTGATGCTGGCGCGTTCGGCCTGTGCCGCAGTCTGTTCCATGTCGCTGCAATGTTCGCAGTATTCCTCGTATTTCACGGGGTTGACGGTTCGTCCTCCCTCTTCGTATCGGGTGAGGAGACGGTGTACCATGAGGTCGGGATAGCGTCGGATGGGCGACGTGAAGTGTGTGTAGTAGTCGAAGGCCAAGCCGTAGTGGCCGATGTTCTGCACGCTGTACTTGGCTTTCATCATGGCTCTGAGGGTAATCATCTCGACGACGTTTTGCTCTCGCTTGCCTTTGACGTCGCTCAGGAGGCGGTTGATGCCTCGGCTGATGTCCTGTCTGGAGCCCGTGGCCCGCAGTTTATGTCCGAACTTGGAGACGAAGCTTGCGAGGTTCAAGAGCTTTTCCGGGTCGGGATTCTCATGGATGCGGTAGGGGAAGGTCTTGGCTTTCTGGCCTTTCGGAACCTTGCCGATGCTCTCGGCCACTGTTCTGTTGGCGAGCAGCATGAACTCCTCGATGAGTTTGTTGGCGTCCTTTGCCACCTTGAAATATACGCTTGTCGGGTGTCCGTCGTCGTCGATGTTGAAGCGCACCTCAGCCCTGTCGAAGTCCACAGCCCCGTTAGCGAAGCGTCGCTGACGCAGTTGCTTGGCCATGTTATTCAATACAACAAGAGACCCCTCTAAATCTCCCCTTAAAGGGGAGACTTGTGAGCTTGTGTCCTCCCCCTTTAAGGGGGAGTTAGAGAGGGTCTGGTTCTCTTCCAATATCTGCTGTGCCTCCTCATACGACATACGCCGGTCGGAGCGGATGACCGTATGGGCGAGCTTCCAGTACTTCACTTCGGCCTTCTCGTTCATGTGGAAGATGACGGAATACGTCAGCTTGTCTTCGTCGGGGCGGAGCGAGCAGATGTAGTTGCAAAGGCGCTCCGGGAGCATCGGCACCGTGCGGTCTACGAGATAGACGCTCGTGGCGCGCTTGTAGGCTTCCTTGTCGATGATGGAACCTTCCTTGACGTAGTGGCTCACGTCGGCAATGTGTACGCCCACTTCCCAGAGTCCCTTCTTCAGTTCCCGGATGGAGAGGGCGTCGTCGAAGTCCTTTGCGTCGGCCGGGTCGATGGTGAAGGTGAGCACGTCGCGCATGTCGAGTCGGCGGCTGACCTCTTCCTCTGTGATGCTTGGAGTGAGCTTGTCGGCAGCCTTCTCTACGAGGGCAGGGTAGGTGTAGGGCAGTCCGTACTCCGCCAGGATGGCATGCATCTCGGCATTGTTCTCGCCGGTCTTGCCCAGGATGTCCACCACCTTGCCAATCGGGTTCTTGGCTCTGTCCGGCCACTCCACGATGCGCACCACGGCCTTGTCGCCCGTCTGACCCTTTTTGAGGTATTCCCTGGGGATGAAGATATCGTTGGCGAGGGTGCGGTCCTCTGTCAGGAGGTAGGCATAGCCCCTCTGCACCTGCAGGGTTCCCACGAAGGTCTTGTCGCTGCGCTTGAGTATCTCGGTGACGGCAGCCTCGCGGACATGGTGTTTCCGGCGGGCGAGGAGCGTGACCTGCACGGTGTCGCCGTCCATCGCGTGCAGGCTGTTGCGCTCGGCCACCAGGATGGGTTCGCCGCCGTCCTCGGGCTCGAAGGTGTTCTTTCCGTTTGCCTTGCGGCGGAACGTGCCGGTCATCACCTGCGAGGGCATGTTCAAAGTGTAGTACCCACGCGGCTGCTCCTTGACGAAATCGTCCATGAGAAGGGCCTCGAGCACGTCCACAAGCAGCATCTTGGCACCGCTCGTGCGCAGATGCAACTGCTTGCAGATGTTCTTCAACGAGAATGTGACGGCCGGATTCTCCTGGAAAAAGTCAATGACTGTGCGTTCTAAATCAATCTTTCGCAGTCCGTGGCTGCCTGTTTTTTTCTTGCTCATAGTACAAATCTTTTCTGCAAATTTACTAATTTTCCGTGATATGTGAATCATATCCATGTAGATATTTACAAAAAATAACATGTTTTGCAGGCAACCAATCCATGTTGCGCGGGCAGATGTTGCAGTATGGGTTCATTGCATCAACATGTAGTTGCAATTGCATATACATGTAGATGCAATTGCAACTACATGTTGATGCAAACTCCCCATCGTGGTACATCGCCCATTGCTGCAGGGAGTAGAGGGCAAATCGGAGTGCAGGAGGGGGTGACGAAGTGTATTCCTATATATAATATAATAATGTATAGCAGCCCCCGAACTGTAAAATTATGAATTATGAATTATGAATTGTGAATAAAATGTCGTACCTTTGCACCCGCAAACTACATTCGTAAGAAATAACCAAGCTATGAAATATGCTTTAGTAACAGGTGGTTCCCGCGGATTGGGACGTGCCGTCTGCCTGAAATTGGCTGCCCAAGGGCTGCCCGTCATCATTAATTATCAGAGCAATCAGGCTGCTGCCGAGGCCGTCAAGGCTGAGATAGAAGCAGCAGGAGGTACGGCAGAGCTGATGCCCTTCAACGTGGCAAACGAACAGGAAGTGGACCGCGCCTTCGAGAAATGGACGGAGGCTCACCCCGAGGACTACATCGCCTACCTCGTCAACAATGCCGGCATCCGCCGCGACGGCATGATGTTCATGATGCCGACTGACGACTGGAAGGCCGTCATCAGCACGTCGCTCGACGGCTTCTACTACGTCACGCGCCGCTGTCTGCCTGCCATGCTCCGCAAACGTCACGGCGGGCGCATCGTCAACATGACTTCCCTTTCGGGCCTCAAAGGCTTGCCCGGACAGACGAACTACAGCGCAGCCAAGGCCGCCCTCATCGGCGCCACGAAGGCCCTGGCACTCGAGGCAGCCGCCCGCGACGTGACGGTCAATGCCGTAGCACCAGGTTTCATCGAGACAGACATGACCAAGGATTTGCCTGTCGATGAGCTGAAGCAGCAGATTCCTATGGGCCGCTTCGGCCGTCCCGAAGAGGTGGCCGACCTGGTCAGCTTCCTGCTCAGCGACGCAGCCTCGTATATCACGGGCGAGGTGATATCCATCAACGGAGGACTCTACACTTAGTTCATAGTTATGAGTTCATAGTTCATAGTTGATTCCTCTGCTGGAAATAAGCAATGAAACTGTGAACGATGGACTGAACAACTATGGACTATGAACTATGAATTATGAACTACACAGACATCAATATACTCGAGCTTCTGCCGCAAAGGCCGCCGTTCGTGATGGTGGACCACTTGACGGACTACAGCGAGGCACAAAGCTCGTGCGACCTCACCATCAGAGAGGACAACGTCTTCTGCAAGGACGGCGAACTGGCAGCAGCAGGTCTCGTCGAACACATCGCACAGACCTGCGCCGCACGGCTCGGCTACTACAACAAATACATACTGAAGACGGGCGTCCGCCTCGGCTTTATCGGAGAAGTGAAAGACCTCGACATCGTCCGTCTCCCTCGTCAGGGCGAACGGATCGACACGACTATCACGGTCATCCAGGAGATATTCGACGTCACACTCGTCAATGCCGAAGTGCGAGTCGGCACAGAAGTCATTGCCACGACACGTCTCAAGATAGCTCAAGGAGAACAAAGCTCGGAATAAGACAACACGATGAGTTTGATACAAAACAACGGATTGCACGGATTATACGGATGGAGTGTATCCATACGGAAAAAGATAAATCCGTATAATCCGTGTAATCCGTTGTAAGAAATAGAATAATACAGTGGTTAATGACATGCAGGAAAAGGAGTTAAGCTTCTCGCGGGAATTTGAGGTGCGCTTCAGCGAAGTGGACATCATGGGCGTGGTCTGGCACGGAGCCTATCCGCTCTATCTGGAAGATGCCCGCGAAGCGTGGGGTCATCACTACGGCCTCTGCTACGATGACTACCTCAAGAACAACGTCTTCGCCCCTATCGTCGACATGGACATACGCTACCAGCGCCCCATCTTCTACACGACGCGGCCGCGCATAGACATCACCTACAAGTTCTCTCCGGCAGCCAAAATCGTCTTCGACTACGAGATTCACGACACGAAGGACAACGCCCTTCTCACCACCGCACGCACCATTCAGGCCTTCACCGACCAGCAGTACGAGCTCATCCTCGAGAACCCGGAGTTCTTCCTACGCTGGAAAGAAAGGCAGGGACTGCAGTAGTTTATAGTTCAGAGTTTATAGTTTATAGTTATTTTCGTCAGTCTAATGGTTCTTCAAGACAACCTTTTTTCCATAATTTCGCAGGTACAGGAAGGCGGACAGCCTGCCTTCCAAGTGCAGATTAACAAGGAGTGGCCCATCTACCGGGCGCATTTCCCGGGCCATCCCATCACCCCAGGCGTCTGCATCGTGCAGATGATTCAGGAACTCCTCGAGGTTCATCTCGGCCGCAAGGTCAGCCTCCGCAAGGCAAAGAACGTGAAGTACCTCGCCATCATCTCGCCCGAAGAGGTCAGCGAGCTGACTGTCTCCTTCCCAAAGATAGAGGAGCAAGAGGACGGAAGCCTCAAAGTGCAGGCACAGGTGGCCAGCGGCGAGACCCTCTTCACCAAACTCTCCGCCACGTTTCAGTAAGCCTCATACATTATTATAATAATAGCCCCCTGCATTTTCGTGCAGGGGGCTATTCATATTCAGGCTGTCGCTCGTTATTGCTGAGCCATGATGTTCAGCACGGCAACAACGTCGGCAATGTCGATTGTGCCGTCCTTGTTGACGTCGGCAACAGGATCCTTGGAGTCTTGTGCCATGTGGTTCAGGACTGCCACTACGTCGGCAATGTCCACAGTATTATCGCCATTGACGTCACCGCTTACGGTAGGTCTGCCTGCCTTTAAGACGAGGTCGAAGTCGTCAACACTGGCATCCTTGAGGATGTTCTCGCCATAAACGATGTAACCGGTGTTGGCCTTGATGTCGCGTGTGCAGTCGGTGTTCTCCTTGCCTTCGGCCAGGACAAGTCTGTCACCAGGCTGGGCAATCTTGCCACCGCCTACGACAACGGTTCCCTCGTCAACCCATTCGTAAGCAAAGGTACCGTGCACGCCGCCAGTCTTGAGAGGATTGATAGCGAACGACGTGCCGACAGGAGTGATGGAAATCTGCTCGGGCTCCTCGTCTTCTGCTTCTGCATCGAAGTTCTCATAGTTGCCTACGACCAGAAGAACGGGCTGACCGGGCTCTGCCTGCTCAATCTTGTTGAAAGCATAGCCTGCCATTTCGGTGTTGTCATCTTCCTCGCGTTCCATGGGAATAGCACCCTGATAAGCATAGAGCTCAGCACCTTCAACGGAGAAGCCAGTGGGATAGCACATGAAGACAATGCTGTTGGGCTTGGCATTCATGAGGACGCTTTCTGCTGCATCTGCACCCTCGTCGAAGTCATTATCGTCGATGGGCTCAATGTAGAGAGCACTGCTTGAACCAACGGCATCGTTGTTCCATGTAACGAGGCTGTGGCCGGCATTCTGTGCATGGAGGTAAACAGGAGCATCGGCATAGTAGCGCTGACCCTTGAGGTCGCGTGCTTCGATGACAACCTTGCCGTAGCCGACAGCCTTGACATTGAAGAGCGCGGGCGTGAGGCCGAGGCTGAGGTTCGTGCTGCGTGCTGCTCCGTTGAGGTAGAGACCGCTCTTGTGCTGGATGACGTATGCTGAGTCGCCTTGTGCCACGAAACGGAAGGCAATCTGATCCATCTCCTGAATGATATCCTCATTAATGAAGCGGATGTTCTGGCCGATGGCAACTTCCTCGAGAGACTCGAAGCCTACGAGTGCCTGGTCTTCGCCTTCGCCTTCAATATTGGCAGGCGCAGCATAGTTGTCATAGAGGTCGCCAAGGGTGGTATTGACTGCGTTTGCTTTGCTCCACTTGTGCTGTTCGTAGTTCTCTTCGCTGTCGTACTTGATGGCATACCATTTGCCTTCCTCCACAGGGTTGGCAGCTGCGAAGATGTCGCTTGCACCGTTCGTGATGGCCTCGACGTATGCATCAATTTCAGACTGTGTATAGACACCGCTCTTAAGGTATGCTGTGGCAGCTGTCACTGTGGTTGCCAGTGTGCTGACGTCGCTGTCTTCGCTCCAGAAACCAGGAGCGTCACCTGTGACAATGAGGTCTGTGAGATTCTTGTTTGCATTGATGGCTGCAGCCAGTGCACTTGGGTCGCAAAGGACGGTCTTGAATGCGTCGAGAGCATCCTTCAAGGCATTGTACTCTGTCATGTCCATCATCTCGTCCATGTCTACTCCCTTAGCTGTTGCGAGTGCTGTCTCGATAGCAGTAGCAGCATCGCCCATCTGGCTCCACTGAGTGTTGCCGTCAATCTTGAGGTTGTAGAGCTGGAATGTAGCAAAGTGGCCATAGCCGCGGTTGTTGGTCGTGCCGTCAATGTAGAAGCGGAAGTACTGATAGCCTTCAGCAAGCTCTATGTTGTTGGAATATACGGTTTGACCTTGGGAAGCGTTTGCAGAGAGGTCGAAGGAACCGAGGTCAGTCCAGCCTTCCTCTGTAGCACTCTCGAGGGCGCTTTCCTCATTAGAGCCAAAGACACCGAGTGCTGTGATATGGTCGTTGGCGGCACCACCGCGGCGGCGCATGAAGCATTGGAGCGTGCCTTGAACGCCTTCCTCAAGGGCTACATTGAAGAAGTGTGTATGGTTGCTGACATTGCCATTCTGCCATGTGCTGTGCCAGTAAGTGCTGGCTTCGTCGCTGAGGACATTGTCGAAGCTTCCTTCTGTGGGGTCTGTGAAGGGGCTGCTGAACTGGCTTGTGGCAGTGATGAGGCCAGTGCGTTCTGTGACGTACTGGTCGTCCTTAGCCTGTGCGATGGCTGCTTCTGTCTCAGCAATGAGGTCTTGGAACATAGAGACGAGCAGTTCGTGGTTCTTGATAGGAGCGTATGCATCGACGAGCTCCTGTACTTCTTCGTCACTGACGGGCTCAAGAATCCACTGGCTTGCTCCGGCTGATGCTTCCCATCCTACGATGTTGCTTGCTGTGCCTGTGCCGCCGCCATGTCCGTTGCAGTGCAGGTAGCCACGGTTGCCGCGTTCGCTGGGCTTCATGGCTACGACAATCTTTCCGTCGGCCCTTCTCTCGATGAACTCGAAGAGCATTTCTGTCTGGCTGTCGGTTGTGAGGGTAGCCTGTGTGCTCTGTGAGCAGTCGTCCAGGATGCCGTCGGTGGCGATGTTCATCATCTGGACGAGTCCTGTCTCAGCATTGTTGGTCATCTTCCAGAGATAGCGGCAGTCTGTGCTGTCGATGTTTGCCCACATAGCTTTGCCTTCCAGTGTGGCATACATGGCCTTGGTGGGATGTGTGGTGATTTCCTCGTAGATGGGCTGGTCGTTCTCGTCCACTTCGCCTGTTGCGATGCGCTGTGTGTTGGTCCACTCCAATGCACTTGCAATGCGGTAGTTTCCGTCGGCGATGGTGAGCTTGACGATAGATTCCAAGATGGCTACATAGGCGGTCTCAATGTTCTGGATGACTTCGTCAATCATCTCTACGGTGACGTCTGTGACGGTTTCCTCGAGGATGTCTTTGGCCAGCTGCAGGTTCTCGACGAAGGTGTTATATACCTCGTCGCTGCAGTTATACTGACCAATCTCTGTGCCTCTGTCGAAGGGATGTTCTCCCCAGTCGGGCAGATAGTCTTCGTAGGTGTTGTAGCAAGTCTCAAGTCTAGCCAAAGCGGCACTAAGTTCTGAGATTTCTTCCACGTTGGCTATGTAGATAACGAGACGACGTGAGCCTGTTACTCCTCCGTCCCATGTGACGGGGCCAACGCCGCTATAGCCCATGTCGATGTAGCGGCCGGAGGAATTCTTGAAGCCAACTTCGTTGTTGTCGTTTGTGTCGATGGTGAAGTAGGAAGGTGTGTCCTGCATCTGTACAGCTCCGCCGTTGCCTGTACCGGCGATGTGGATGTAGCGTCCTGTGGTGAGGTTCTTAGCAGCATAGCCTTCGTCAGTTGTCTCGAATGTCCAGACGTACTTCATGCCTTCGGCTCCTGTGGTGACTGTGGCTGCTGCGTCGGCAGCGAATGTTCCGTTGTTGTCGTAGAGCCAGGATACTTGTCCTGCTTGTCCGTTACCTTGGATGACGTAGTACTTGTCCGCTTCGGGCGCAGTCACGACATCACCTAAGCTTGCCAGACTCAGCAAATCAGCGAGTGCAGGGACCGCCATGATGCACGAGATGGCAAGCATTGCTAAAGAGGTAATTTTCCTTTTCATGTTAGGTTTGTTTTTAGGTTAATAATAAATAGATAATGTATGTTGTTTTCTCAATCATTGCAGGTTTGGGGGTGCTAAGGTACGTTTTTCTTCTTAGAATAAGGGTATAAGTACCCGCGGTTGGCAGGTGATTTAAGATACTTTAACAATATAATGCAAAGAATGGACTGTGCAAAATACCAAACTGGCATACCTTGTCTTGGGTATGCTTATTCGGCGAGGCAGGAATCCAGCAGGGTGGTGATGGCTTCCTTGTCGAGATGCTGGCCGATGAAGACGAGCTTTTGCATTCTGTCTCCATAGGTGTCGTCCCAGTCGCGGCGGAGGTTGGGGTCGCGCTGCTTCATGGCTTCCAGCTCGGCTGCAGGCATGGTGGCATACCATTGCCCGATGTTCTGTAGCTTAACTTGTTTGCCTGCCTGCTCGAAGAGGTAGCAGATGTCCTCCTCGCCCTTGAAGTAGCAGATGCCTTTGGCTCGGATGATGTTCTTAGGCCAGAGGCGTGCCACGAACTGGTCGAACTCGCTGAGTCGCATGGGCTTGCGGCTTTGGTAGACAAATGTGCCGATGCCGTACTCCTCGGCTTCCCCTTCGTCGTGATGGTGGTGATGATGGTGCTCGTGCTCATGGTGGTGATGATGATGTTCATGCTCGTGTTCATGATGGTGCTCTTCGTGCTCGTCGTCTGCATCATCGTCGTCGTCATCGTCGTGATGCTGTTCCAGTTCTGCAATCCATGTTGCGCTGGTTGCCACCTTCTCATAGTCGAAGAGGTTCGTGTGGAGCAGTTTGTCGAGTTCCACGTCGCCGTAGTTGTAGTCGATGATCTGCGCCTTCTTCTGTATGCCCCGCACGATTTGGCGTATGCGTTCCAGTTCTTGTGGCTCCACCTCGGCTGCCTTGTTGAGCAGGACGATGTTGCAGAACTCAATCTGCTGAATGACGAGGTTCTCGATGTCCTCCTCGTCGATGTCCTTCTTCGTGAGGCCTGAGCCGCAATTGAACTCGTCCTTCAGGCGCAAGGCATCAACGACGGTGACGATGCAATCGACGTAAGGCACGCCGTTCTTTGTGACTTCCGGAGCCATCTGAGCCATTGAGCATATGGTCTGTGCAATGGGTTCGGGCTCGCAGATACCGCTGGCTTCGATGACGATGTAGTCGAACTTGCGGAGGGCAATGATGTCGTGGAGCTGCTGCACCAGGTCCATTTTGAGCGTGCAGCAGATGCATCCGTTCTGCAGGGCAACCAGGCTGTCGTCCTGCCCCCCCACGATGCCGCCCTTCTGGATGAGGTCTGCGTCGATGTTCACTTCGCCTATGTCGTTCACAATCACAGCGAAGCGGATGCCTCGGCGGTTCGTAAGGATACGGTTCAAGAGTGTTGTCTTGCCGCTGCCCAGGTAGCCCGTGAGCAGCAGCACAGGAATGTTGTAGTTTGTCATATCGTATATATCTTCTGTTTCTATTTGCCTGCAAAGTTACAGCTTTCTGCCGAAAAAGCATCTTCCTCGTGGTATAAAAAAGCTTAAAGAAGGTCACATTGTTCCTATAATAATATAATAATGTAAGTTTTCCCCAGTGAAGCATTGTAAATTGCAAAGAAAATGCTAACTTTGCGCACAATAAGTCAAAATTAAAGAAAATAAGGTATTAGATTATGCGCAAGTATCTACTCATGCTCGCAGCCCTTGCCGCTGCCACATTCATGCAGGCACAGCAGCCCGACTACTTTGTGCCCTACAAACAGATTTCACTCCGTCTGCCCAGCGTACCCCTGCTGGTGAACGACCCCTACTTCTCTTTCTGGTCGCCCTACGACAATCTCTACGACGGCACCACACGCCATTGGGACGATCAGCAGAAAGCCATGGACGGCTTGCTCCGCGTGGATGGACAGGTCTACCGCTTCATGGGAGCAGCCCGCAAAACCAAGCTCATTGGCATCGCACCTATGGGTAACAAGGGAGCCTACTTAGCCAAAGTGCGCTCCAGCCTGACCAGCGCACAGCAAGACACATGGATGAACCTCGACTTCACCGAAACAGGATGGACCAACCAGAGGGGCCCCTGGGGTTCGAGAGGCGAGTATCCTTATATCCAGACCGACTGGGGAGGCGATAACAAAGACATCTATATCCGCCGCCACGTCACCCTTTCTGCAGAAGACCTCAGAGGCGACTTCTGGGTCATCTACTCCCACGATGACAAGTGCGAAGCCTATGTCAACGGCGTGAAGATAGTAGATACGAAGGAAGAATGGCATCAGAACGTCAAGGTTCACCTGACGGGAGCTGCCCGCGCGGCACTCGTGGAGGGAGACAACGTCATTGCTTTCCACGTGCACAACACTACCGGCGGCGCACAGGCTGACATCGGCCTCTACAAGAACATGCTGGGCTCCCATCCCGGATATGATGCCATAGCAGGTGCAGGAATGGCCGACGAAGGTCCATGGGAAGCTAAGGTCAAGACGACAACCACCAGCGGTACGACTTGGACCACGGAAACCTTCGACGACTCCTCATGGGCAACAGAGATGGGAGCCTTCGGTTCGGCTGACGAATATCCCAACGTCAACACCTCATGGACTGCGACAAACAGCGACTACTACATTCGCAGGTACATCACTCTGACTGCCGACGACCTCAAGAAAGACCTGACGCTTATCTATTCGCACGACGATGTATGCCAGGCTTATATCAACGGCCGCCGCATTGTCAACACGGGCAATACATGGGTGCAGAATGTCATCTATCCTCTTACGGAAGCCGACAAGGCCGTCCTCCACGAGGGTCAGAACGTCATTGCCTACCATGTCCACAACACTTCGGGCGGAGCCTTGGCCGACATCGGCCTGTATACAAACACCGTCAGCGAGGCTAAGGCAGTGCAGACGGCATGCGACGTCCTGCCCACCAGCACTTATTATACCTTCACCTGCGGTCCTGTGAACCTCGACCTTGTGTTCACCGCTCCCTTCCTCATGGATGATGTCGACCTCATGTCCACGCCCATCAACTACATCTCATATCAGGTCAGAAGCAACGACGGCGCAGAGCACGACGTGCAGTTCTACTTCGGCACGACGCCAGAGATGACGGTGGACAACAACATGCAGGCAACCACGACGACCATCGAGACTGTGGACGGACGCCAATACATCAAGAGCGGCAGCGTCGACCAGAAGATTCTTGGCAAGGCCGGAGACAATGTCACCATCGACTGGGGCTACCTCTATCTGCCCGCCGTCAACGGCACGCTCTCCGTTGCAGACCAGAGCCTGACCGCCTCCACCTTTGCCTCTACGGGTAAGCTCCCCGACAGCACCATCCCCTTCGGCAGCACCGAGGAGGGAGAAATGCCGCAGCTTTCCTTCGTGCACGACTTCGGAACGGTCAGCCAAGCCAGCAGCTACATGATGTTCGGCTACGACGAAATCTACGACATGCGCTATATGGACGTCAACTACAAAGGCTACTGGGCACGCGACGGCAAGACTATCCATCAGGCCTTCGCTGAGTTCCAGCAGAACTACGACGACATCATGACGCGATGCAAGGCACAGGACCAGATTATCTACGACGACGGACTGGCCAGCGGCAACGCCAAGTACGCCGAACTCCTCTGCGCTTCCTACCGCCATTGCATCGCCGCACACAAAATCTTCCAGGACAACAAGGGCAATCTCCTCTTCTTCTCCAAAGAGAACAACTCCAATGGATGCGTCAACACCGTTGACCTCACCTATCCCTCCGCACCGCTCTTCCTGCTCTACAACACAGACCTGATGAAGGGCATGTGCACCTCCATCCTCGACTACTGCGAGAGCAGTCGCTGGGGATTCGACTTCGCAGCACACGACCTGGGCACCTATCCTCATGCCAACGGACAGGTCTATTCCATCACGAGGCCTAATGCCAGCGGTGGCTTCGAAGGCAATATGCCCATCGAGGAGAGTGCCAACATCGTCATCCTCGCTGCTGCCATCTCCGACGTAGACGGCAACACCGACTGGGCAGACCGCTATTGGAAGACGCTCACCACATGGACCGACTACCTTGCCGAGAACGGAACAGACCCCGAGAACCAGCTTTGCACCGACGACTTCGCCGGCCATCTGGCCCACAACGCCAACCTCGCCGTCAAGGCCATCATGGGCGTGGCAGGCTACGCCAAGCTCTGCTGGATGCGAGGCGACAAAGAGGCCTACGATACCTACATGGCAAAAGCCAAGGAGATGGCCACCAACTGGGTGAAACTCGCCAAGGAAGGCACACACTACAAACTGGCCTATGACCAGAGCGGCAGCTGGAGCCAGAAGTACAACATGGTGTGGGACAAGGCTTGGCAGACAGAACTCTTCTCCACTACACTCGTCAACCAGGAGTACAGCTACTACATGACCAAGCTCGGCACCTACGGCTTGCCCCTCGACAGTCGTCGGCTCTACACCAAGAGCGACTGGGAGATGTGGACAGCAGCCATGGCTCGCACCAACACACTCTTCCAGCGCATCTCCGACCTCGTCTGGAAGTATGTCAACGAGACCCCTTCCCGCGTGCCTCTCTCCGACTGGTACAACACCGACGGCAACGGCAGTTGGGTAGGCTTCCGTGCGCGTAGCGTCATCGGCGGACACTGGATGAAGGTCTATGTCGACAAGAAGCTCAACGGCGACATCGGCACCGGCATCGACGACCTCAAAGACTTCCAAGAGACCAGGAGCCTGAGGGAAGCAAACGACTTCTGGTACACGCTCGACGGTCGCCGCCTCAGCGGAGAGCCCACACAACCAGGAATCTACATCAACAACGGCAGAAAGCTAAGCTCGACGAATGTCAAGGTGATGCGCTGACCCAGCCTCCGTCACCACGCTCAATAGACCGGCAGGGACGCTCATGCACACAGTGCAAGGGCGTCCCTGCTGCCGTTTTGCCCCGCCAGGCCCCTCCCAATGCCACATTCGCCATAGGTCGTTGTTTGCACGTACATGTAGATGCAATTGCATATACATGTAGATGCAATTGCATCTACATGTACGTGCAATCAACCCATGCTGCCACCTCGACTCAAAGAAAGTGCCGATTAACATAATTTAACACGTCTAACACGCTACATATATATAATAATGTGTACCTTTGCACGCGAAATATATTGTCAAACATATAACATATTTATTAAATTTTCTGAAAACTATGGTAAAAAGAATGAAAATGTTTCTGCTGTTGGCACTGGCTGCCGTGGCAGGCGGAGTATTGAACGTTAATGCAGCAGTCTCGCTGACGTATGTGGGTGACTTCAACAACAACAAAAATCTTGTTGACGGTACCAATGCCAAATGGGAAGGCGGTGCTACCGACGATATGTGGTGCATCTTCAAGACATCGCTGCCCATTCAGGCAACGTCCTACATCTTGACAACAGGCAAC
>JAFUGG010000060.1 GCA_017469525.1 Bacteroidaceae bacterium
ATGGCCACGATGCCGCGCTGGGTGAGCCAGCGGAGGGCGACCTGTGCGGCACTCTTGCCATACTTGGCTCCAATGCCTGCGAGCACGTCGCTCTTCACGATGCCGTCAGCGCCCTGTCCGCCGAGGGGATACCAGGCCATCATCTTGGTGCCAAACTCATTGAGCGTCGGCTCGATGCCTGTCTGCTGAGAAAAAGCGTTGCACTCCAACTGGTTCACCATCGGCTTCACGTCGACATAGTGGGCGAAGTCGAAGAAACGGCCGGCCTGGAAGTTTGACACACCGATAGCACGCACCTTGCTGTCGCGATAAGCCTTCTCCATAGCCCGCCACGTGCCGAACACGTCGCCGTAGGCCTGATGGATGAGCAGCAGGTCGATATAGTCCGTCTGCAGCTTGCGCAGACTCTCTTCGATGCTCTTGGCGGCGCGCTCCTCACCGGCATTTGAAATCCAGACCTTCGTTGTCAGGAAGAGGTCTTCGCGCCCCACGCCGCTCTTACGCCAGGCATTGCCCACGCCCTCCTCGTTCTGATAGGCCTGCGCCGTGTCTATCAGCCGGTAGCCTACGCTCAGCGCATCCGTTACACATCGCTCACACTCGTCGGGGCTTACCAGAAACACGCCGTAGCCCAACAACGGCATCTCAACGCCGTTTGATAATTTGATGTACTCCATAACTTTGATTTGAGTTTTGATGTTTATTCTGCGACAGTTCTATTTACTCCCCTCTCCCTTTGGAGAAAGGCAACGGGTAGGCGAGTTTCACTCGGGAATGGGGTTGGGGGTGAGGCTCTTTAACCATTTCTCAACCTTTGCCTTACCGCTGCGCACCTCATGCCCATAGATGCTGAAGCCCTTGGTGACGTTAGCACCGGGGAAGGCCGCCTTCACGTCCTCCACACAGTTGGCAAGGCCGCTGCCCTCGTGGGTGGTGAAGGGGATGATGGTCTTGCCCTTCAGGTCGCCCTCATGCTTCTTGAAGAAAGTGAACATCACCTGCGGATAGGTGCCCCACCAGACAGGGCCGCCAATGAACACCGTGTCATATTCAGTCAGTTCGATGTCGCCCTCATACTCGGGCAGCTCGCCGGCAGCAGTCTCTTCTTTGGCCAGTTTGATGAGCGGGTTGTAGGCCATGCCGTCGTACTTATGCGTCACGATCTCGAACTGCTCCGCGCCCGTCAGTTCCGTAATGTAGTCGGCCACGATCTTCGTGTTGCCCACCTCAATGTCGCCTACTGCGTAGTTGTCTCCCGCATGCGAGAAGAACACTACCAATGCTTTTCCATCTTCTTTCATAGCTGTTTTCTGTTTTGCGCCGCCGCTGCACGCCGTTGATGCGAGCAGTGCCACTGCGGCTGTGATGATACTTCTGATATTCATATTCGTTTGTTTTGTAATCTGGGTGCAAAGTTACGACAATTCTCCGACAGTTTGATTGCACAAAAAACGTCAGAGTTTTCACTTTTTACCTAAATCGTGAGCATACAGCAACATGGCTTAAGGATACAAACGAAAAATCCTCAACTTCCACACCAAGGAGGGCAGGCTTCCATTTGCATGATTCATGCCGACTTGGCAACCGCAGGAAAAGGAGTGATGAGTGAGAAAACAATCTCGTTGGCGATGATCTATATAATAATGTAGAGAAGCAAAGGACGGGGGAGACCTTGCAATCCCTTTCAGAACGTTAAATATCGGAAGATTTTCGGCCTGCAGTGGCGAAAGTTCGCGGAAAAGCAGTAACTTTGTGCCCTAAAACAAAGAAACAAATGTCACTACAATATCGCGCTCATGAGGCGTCCTGGCATCTGGGACGTGTTTTGAGCCACAGTCGCTGTCTGGGCAAGAGGCTTATGCTTCTTGCAGCCATTTGCTTCATCTGCATGTCAGTGTGGTCAGCAAAGAGCGAAAGACTGCTACGCATGTATGAGACTTGGAGTTCTTTGCCCAGCAATGTGTTGTGCGACAAGGCCTACGACTTCCTCTCAAGACTCGGTTGCAGGGACAGCGCACTGGTGTGCTACAACATCCTGCAGAATCGGTACAACGACCACCAGATCAAGAGCGGCGACGAAGTCTATGTGGTCAAAGCCTTGACCAACATGGGCATCATCTATATGACCTTCTACTACGACTACAAGAAATCATACGAATACCTGCTGTTGGCCGAGAAGGTGGCCCTCGAACACCACCATCTCGACAATCTGCCATCCATCTATATTGCACAGGCGAACGTCATGCAGATGGGCGAGTTGCAGTTCGCCGAGGATGAGGTGATAGGCGTGCTCCGTAAGGCTTTCCGCCAAGCAGCAGAGTCTCAGGTGTGGGACATGGTGGATCTTTCGCTGTCGGACCTTCTCGACGAATGTATAGAGAAGAGCAGAATAGCCGATGTGCGCGAGGATATAGAGACATTTAGGCATCTTTCCGGCTATCGCGATACAGGGCAACGCGCGAGCATCGACTGGAAGTGTAAGGCAGCAGAAGCCGTCGGCCGGGGCGACTTTGACGTTGCAGGCGACTGCTACATGGCTGCGTCCACCATAGCGCCAGACTCCATTTTGGCAGCCCGAAAACAGATGAACGACCTGCTGAGGGCGGGCGCTTGTTATTCCAAGGGCCAGAACTTTCAAAAGGCAGAGCTTGCGCTCCGGCAGGCACTGTCGTTGGCACAGGCCAATGGCAACAACGACTACTTGAAGAGTATTTACGAAGAACTGGCCAATATGTACCGAAGCATGGGCAACACGGAGCAGCAGCAGTACAACGAGTATCTCAGCCTGAAATACAAAGACTCCCTGATGACGGAAGGGCAGTTGGCTACTGTTGCCAGCGTGAAGCTGACCGACGAGCTGAACAGCATGAACCAGACGGTGAGAATGCTGAACGAAAAGCGGCGACTGCAGTCCATACTCCTCACGGTTGCCATCCTTGTCGTCTTGGTCATCAGTTTCTTGTCGTACCGCCTCTATCGCTCTTACAAGCTGGTGCAAGCCGACCATTATCGCTTATATTTAAATAATGTGGAACTGCTGCGCCGGGAAGCCGAGGAGCAGGGGCGCATCGCCGAACTGAAGAGGCAACTGGAAGAGGCTGGGCAGCGAATAGAGGCGAGAAAGGAAGCCGAGGCGCAAAGAGTGGACGCATCGGTCGGCGAGCCCAAGCGTAGGACTGCAGACACACTTGAGCGAAAGGAAGTGGAGGAGGTATTCCAGAAAGTGAAAGACGTGATGAACTATTCGCCGGAAATATTCAGCTATGGTTTCACGCTCAACCGCCTGGCCGATCTGGTGGGCCAGCGCCCTCATCTTGTGTCGCAAGCCATCAACGAAGTGTATGGGCACAACTTTAATGTATTGCTCAACGAGTATCGCATCAAGGAGGCATGCCGTCGCCTGAACAACCGCGACGAATATGGGAGCTTCAGTATTGAAGGCATAGCACAGAGTGTAGGCTTCAAGTCGCGCACGAACTTTTCTGCCCTTTTCAAACAGGCCACGGGGCTGACACCTTCGGAGTATCAGAAGCTGTCGAGGAAGCCTAAAGCCTGACAAAAAACCGTCTTTATTCGTGAAATACGGACAGACATCCGTATTTATCTATCATCTGATACATGCCGAAAGCCTTTTTGCTTGCAGGTTTTTCAGAAAATCAATTATTTTGCCGTCGAAAAAGTGTCAGAAGCAGGCCGTTGGGATCCCGCCTGTCTGACAAGGAAACAAGTGGAGCCCGGCAAAATAATCAAATCATGAACAAAACAACTACTATTCTCTCCGCAGGTGCCATGGCACTCATGCTGGCGATGCCATCGACGATGTCGGCTCAGTCACGCCTCCATCCAACGGGGAAAGCGCAGGGGGCCCTGCGAGTGTCGTCCCAAGTACAGTCGTTGGTGACTCCCACCCATCTGAAGATAAGAAAAGCCCAAACCCAAGAAGACATTCTGATTGACGAAGACTTTTCCAACTTCACCGCTGGTACGATGAGCCGCCCGGACACGACGAAGTATATTGCCTCGCAATACTATGAGCCTGGCATCTATATCGACCCATCGCTGACTAAAGATGGGACATGGATAGGCGACGGTGTGTTTTCTGCAGGAGGGGCCGTCTATCTTTGGTCGCCCAACCCGCAGGGGCAGTCGTTCATCTCCACGCCGCTGGGCGACTATTCGGGCGATCTGGTCATCACTTGCAAGGCCAAATCACTGACGCCGTGGGTGATCACTGGTGTCAACGAGGACGGTAGCTATCACTGGGGGGTGCTGTCAGGCTCGGGCCTTGGCATACAGGTTCGCAAAGGAGGATATGGTGGCGACGAGTTTGCCGACACCGACGACAGCCCGCAAACCAGCATCCGGCTCTATGAGGGGCAAGGGTGGACGCGCCTGACCATGACCATCCGCAACTATTCTGCCGACAACGACGGCTTCATCTGCTTCTATTCCAATGGTGCTGTGCTCATTGACGACATTCAAGTGACGACACAGACCAACTTCATCGCCTCGCCAAAGCTCAACGGGGTGACCGATTTCCAGAAAGACCAGTTCACCATCAGCTGGCAACCCGTGCGCAAGGCATACAACTACTATGTGGATTTCTACAAGAAAGTGTATCTCTCAGACGAGGAAGGCCTCTATCAAGAGGGATTTGAAGATGCCCTGTCGGACGAATGGGTGTCCACATCATCCACCATCTCCGACAACGAGGGAGCAGACGACACCAAGGGCCTTGTCCTGCATAACGGCGACAGCATTACAACGCCCAACAACGGCGCCACCTACAAGGAGACCGAAGTCTTCATCAGGCTTGTCGACCCAACCATCGACAAGAGCGATCCTTACTGGAAATGGTCTGTCAACGGCAAGATTTATCTCGACGCCTTGACAGAGGCCGGATGGAGACAGATAGGCTATTTCAACGCCAGCTGGTTTGTCAATGGTGATGTCTGCGACCTGACAGAGGAAATGGACGAGTTCGCTAATAAGTATTATGCCGTCCGCTTCCGCCCGCAAAGTCTTAGCGAAGGAGCCTACTTCGTGTTCGACAACATCCACATTGCCACCAACCGCCCCTCAAAGCTGGAGTTTGTCGAGGGCGAGAAGTCCATGTATAATGGCGAGGGTGACAACTACACATTCCACGACATGACCAGCGCAACAGAATATACATTCACCGGTCTCGATCCTGAGACAGAGTATTTCTACGGCGTGCGTTCCCACTATGTCACCATGTTCTCGCAGCATGCGCTCTATCATGCGTTTAACGTTTGCGCACCTGAAGCGAAGGAGGCTACCGACATTGACAAGCGCGGCAGCTTCACCGCCAACTGGGAGGCGGCACCCAAGGCCACGGGCTACAACGTGAATCTCTATGGTGTCTATCGTGCCAGCACCGATGTCGAAGACTTCACCATCATGGAAGAAGACTTTAGCAAGATTGATGCCGGCGTCACCTCTGCCACCTCGTTGGCCGATGCTGAATATATGGGCAATTACCGGGGCAGCTCGCTCGATGACTTCACCGTGCTTCCCGGATGGACCGGCAGCGGCAACATCATTGCGCAAGGCATGCTTGGCTGCGAAGAGATTACGTACTACTCCAATATCATCAAGACCCCTGCCGTCTACGTGGGCAACAGCGACAAGGTGCGCATCACCCTCAAGGCATGGGGCTATGCCAGCGACGGCATCGTCATGAAGATTGGCGGACAGGAATATAGCATTGACTTCCAGCCTATTGGCAGCGAGGGATGGGGCATTATCGACGGCTATGTCGAGATACCCGTTTCCGGGAAGACTATACAACCCGTCATCCATGCTTCCGAGTATTACCCGTTTGTCATCGACTATATCCGCTTTTCACAAGACTTGAAGGCCGGCGACATCGTCTACTCGTGGCTGCGGTCGGCATCGACTGACAACGAGACTTTCAGCTATACGTTCAACAATCTCTCTGACTATGACTTCAGCTTGTTCGGCTACGAAGTCACTTCGACCTTCGAGCTGGAAGGCCAGACAACCACGTCGCAGCCGTCTGACCTCGTGCTTGTCAGCTTCGAGGAGACGCCAACGCAGATCTCATGCCCCGCACAACGTATCTCCCTCCCCGACGAGTACTACACTGTGGACGGCCGACGCACGAGTTCTCTCCGAAGCGGACTGAACATTGTGAGAATGAATGATGGCTCAATGCGCAAAATGATCGTCAAGTAAAAGTATCAGACATTGAGCTTTGAAACATTTAATCTTATTCATTAAATGAAGTATCTATCAATCGTATGCGGTGTCTTCTTCGTGGCCTCTGCAGGTTGCAAGGCACAGACTTATCTGGAGTGCGACTTCAGCCAAGGGATTCCCTCTGACTTCATCGTGATCGACAACGATGGGCTTACCCCGTCGCAGGACATGAAGAACATTGGCTTTGAAGAAGGCACCGCATGGATTGCTGCTGCACCGAAGAACAGTAGCAACAAGGCGGCCTGCAGCACTTCGTGGTATCAGCCGGCAGGACAGTCGGACGACTGGCTGATCACTCCCCCTGTCTTCATCGCCGACGAACACGCCATTCTGAAATGGAGGGCAATGGCCTACGACAAGAATTTCCGCGACGGCTATTCAGTATATGTCTCTACCACCGCCGGGGAGACCCCTGCCGATTTCCTACGTGACCAGCCACTGCTGAAGGTGCCTGCCGAGGAACCCGAGTGGAGGCTTCACAAAGTATCACTCGACAGCTACAAGGGGCAGACCATCAGAATAGCCTTCGTAAACGACTCCGAGGACAAAAGCAGGCTTTTCGTCGATGACATTTTTGTAGGAGTCAGCTCCACCGTTCTCCTCTCTCTTGACATGGATACAAGGGTAGCCACTATGGGCCCCACCGATGTCTGTGGCATGGCATACACCGAGGAGGAAGAGCCCATCCACGGGTTCACTATCGGGTTGGAGTACGGCGACAGCACTTATACGCAGCATTTTGACGACCTTCTCGTGGCGGGAAAGCCCGTCGCTTTCACACTCGACGAACAATTGCCCGTAGGTTTCCACGAGAAGCTGCCCTATACCGTCTGGATTGCTGACGAAGATTCACGCTATGCCTTGTCCTCGCACATCACCTCATATCCCCGAAAAGTGGTTTGCGAGGAGGGGACAGGAACCTGGTGCGGCTGGTGCGTCAGGGGCATTGTTGCCCTCGACTCGCTGCGACGAGGGTGTGCCGACTGGGCCATCGGCATAGCCGCTCATGGCGGCGACCCTATGGCCAACGACTATGTGGGGGCCATAGGGCCATACTTGAGAAGTGGAGGCTATCCTGACGGTACGGTGAACCGTCTTGTGAGCTGTGACCCCGGCAAGTTTGTGCCGACGGCCCGCAATGCTTTCCTGGCAGAGAAGACCCTGGTGGCCATGAGCATGGATGTATCTATGGCCACGGCAACCACCGTGAACGCCACGACGCATCTGTGGTTTGCCGACGACCAGCCGGAAGCCAACTACCGATTGGCTTTTGCCATCACAGAAAACAATGTACACCAACCTGACGACAAGGGCTACGACCAGCACAACTACTATGCCGGTGGCGCCAGTGGCGTCATGGGCGGCTACGAGCACATGAGCAATCCCGTACCTGCGTCTATGATGTGGTATCAAGACGTGGCACGTGGCTTTGTGGATGAGATTGCAGGTCTGCCGGGAAGCGTTCCTCCAGCCATTGCGGCCGACGAGGAGGTCGCCTTCGATGTCAGTTTCCCGTTGCCAGAGGGCATTTTGGATGTGAGCAACGTGTGCATTGTCGGGATGCTGATAGACCAGAACGACGGACATATCGTCAACGCCTTGGACGTGCCTTTGACAAAGGATACTGCCTGTGGCGTTGACACAGTGGTTCATCCATCTGATGCCTATGCTGAATATTTCAATATTGATGGTGCCCGGTTAATATCTCCCGGAAAGGGTATTACCATAGTTCGCAGCAAAGGCCAAACCCGAAAGGTGCTTCACTGATACGCACAAAACAAGGCAACAGCCAGACATGCCTCTTCGACATGCTGGCTGTTTTTTTTATATCTCTTCTTTTGGGAAGGATACTATTCCTGACTTCGTGATTTATTTCCTGATACCCCAGTTTTACAAAATGCGCCACTAATTTCAAAATGTTTTGATGGTCTCCCAAAAGAGCCAAAACCATCTCCGAAATCAGTACATGGCCGATGTACGAAATTTGAAAGTCAGTTTTGACCGTGTGGGGGAGTGATGCCTCCCTCTCAAATTGAAAAGAAAACATCTGTTAAAACTTCATTTCTGCTAAAATCACGTAAAATTTAGCAGTTTTTTAGTGCAAATGATGGTGGTGAGAAGTATTTTATGTACTTTTGCCAACGGAATCGAGGAGTAGTCCGGTTTCAATGATGCTTAAGTTTATATACAGATTCTATGCCCCAAAGGACGCGACAGGAATACATAGACATACTTCGTAGTCATGCCAGTGTACTGAAGACAAACTATGGCATCAGCTACATGAGGCTCTTCGGCTCTGTGGCCAAGGACGAACATAATAGTAACAGCGACGTTGATCTTTTTGTCGTCATGCCCGCAAAGGCTTATACGCTATGTGCTGCAGCCGACTACCTGGAGTCAATACTGGGTACGAGTGTAGACCTGATACGCAAGCATGACAATATGCGCCCCTTTTTCCTGAACCAAATAAGCAAGTATGGAATCGATATCTTCGGACAAGCGTGAGGTGCTTCTCGACATTCTTCACCACAGAAGGACGGTTACTTCCTCTTCGCCCTGAAATACCATGGCATCAAGTATTCGGGTTGAGGAACAGAATTGCCCATGGCTATTTCGACATAGATGTAGATATTATATCAGAAGTCGTTAACGATGACCTGCAACCATTACTTGATGCAACCGTTTTCCTTATTGAAAATATATAGGATTGAAATCAATAATAGTCACCTTTGCGAGGTGACTTTTTTGTTATGCACATCTCGTTTCTGCCTTTTCTGCCTTTTTAGAGCACACAGCAAAATAACTCAATAAAAATTTTGCTATTTCCCTAAAATCCGCAACTAAGTTGTATTAGTTTTCTCTCACTCTCATTTGTCCGTATGCAGGAGCCTGTACGTTCAAAAGGGCATATAGGTTGTTACGTTGCGTCCATCATCCCCTTACCCCGTAAGGCCAAGAGGCATAGGCCGTAAACTCCATCAAAGATACTCGTGTCATCCGTAGTCTGCATAGAGGCCTGCATATGCCAGTTCATTGTCTGTATAGATAGTCAGGATGTCGCGCCTGCCGACTTTGTTGATGAATGCCTTCATCCTTGTCGTTGCCTGTACGCCGAATGCTCTGAGTTCCTTCCTCCTGAGCATCAGCTGGTAGAAATTGCGTATGACGGCGGTGAGTATCATGAAGACGGTGTTCTCCTTGAGCAGTCCCTTGGGCAGGTAGTGCCACCCGAAGTCGTTGTCCATCTGGTCGAACACTTTTTCCTTGGCCCCCCGCTGGTTGTAGAAGCTGATGACCTCCTCTTCCGACATGTCCCACTCATTGGTAAGGATTGCGCGATACACGTACACATCATCGCCACCGTCCTCGAAGCAGTCGAGCCATGTTCCTGCCTGCTTGCGCTGGCGCTGCACTACGAGGCGGCAGTGGGAGATGTCGCCGCCCAGCCCGTCAAAGGGCATGGAGAGCACCTCCATCTGCTGGTCGCCCACCTCTGTGGCACGCCACTGGCGACGTGGACTGAGCAGCTTCTCTCTGAGGCTCCGGCACATCTCTGCCCTGACGAACACATGC
>JAFUGG010000041.1 GCA_017469525.1 Bacteroidaceae bacterium
GCTTCTTTGCTCATTCTTTGCGTTAGTGTTGCATCCGCTATTTCATACTATTGGGCTTGATTTCTATACGGAATCACCGTTCATTGTTCTTCATATTGTATTGACCTACATTATCGTGGGTACTCTTATTTGGACATGGGTAGGGAAAAAAGTATGGTGGAAGCAAGGTGTGTCTATATTTGTTTGCATAAACATCGTGCTGGCCGCTATATTGCTGTACTGGATTAACATTACAATTAATGACGGAATGACAGGATTAATGTTTCTGTCTGGGAGTTTTTTTGATGGTTGTTTTTCTATAGTTCCAATCATGCTGTGCTGCTATTTGAATAATAGGTATTGGGGACACGATAGTCAGACTTGAATAAAAATGTAAATTCCAATTTATATAAATAACGTCAGTTCGACGAAAATAATATTAATCCGTATTTCGTTATAGGATATTCTGGGATGCCAGACGACAAATGCTGCCTCATGTGATATAATGTAAGCAAAAATGCATGAAATGTCGTCAAAGTGTCAGAAATTGCACACGCTGAAAAGTGTCGAAAAAGGGCACTTTTCACGTCGATTTTGCCGACTCGACGTGAGGCCTTTTCAAACGCGACACGTGAACTTTTCAAACTTCACGTGTCGCGTTTGAAAATTTCTCGTGTGAAATTGGTGGAAACTTCACGGCAAAAAGTGTGCAATTTCGGGTCAAAAAGGCCTATTTTGCCATCCACAGATAGCAAAATGACGAATCGGGATAAAATGGCGGTCGCGCAGAGGTTCTTCTAACAACTTGTAACAGAGACAGATGCGAAATCGCACGCGATTTAAGCCCATATTTTTGCTCGGGGGTCGAAAAACAAGGTCAGAGGCAAAAAAAGCGATTCTGACGCATTCGGGGAAAAGTCGCCTGTAAGCAAAACTGCCGAAATGCTTACATTTTGTCAAAGCACCAAAACGGCACATCAAATTGCAAACATCAGAAATAAAAGCTCGGTCCGGCTTGCCGCCTGCTCCATGCATTATAAAGCGCGCCTTGGTGCTAAAGCATCCAAGAATACCTACTGGAGCGCAAGATATATATATACTGAAGACGTTATACGTGTTGCGCATAAACAACTTTTTTTTAGGAAATTGTTGCCCATGTGCAACACTTTTATTATCTTTGCATCGCTAAATCACATGAAAAAGGATTCTTATGGACGCATTATTCAGAAAAAGCGACAGGCTTTTAGCTAACACTTCAACGAAGATAGTACGCGATAAGATGAATGAAATTCATTGGGGGGCACAGCTTGTTAGCATTGTAGGTGCCAAAGGCGTGGGCAAATCAACGCTTATCAAGCAGTTTCTGAAGAAAAATTATGAACTCGGGGACCATCGTGTGTTGTATTGCTCGGCAGACACTGTTGACTTCTCTATGCGTACTCTCGTTGGCTTAGCTGAAGAGTTTGTTATCCGTGGTGGAGAGCTGCTGGTGATTGACGAGATTCATAAATACAAATCCGGGACATCGGATTGGAGCCGCGAAATAAAGGAAATCTATGACTTATACCCTACATTGAAAATGATTGTAAGCGGCTCTTCTCTGCTTCGGCTGAAGGAGGGAGATGCTGACTTGTCACGCCGAGCTGTGAAATACACGATGCCAGGACTTTCTTTCCGCGAGGCTCTACGCTTCTATCATGGACTGACTTTCCCTATATGGTCTCTGGAAGACATTTTGGCACATCCTTATGACTTATGGCAAGAGGTTTCATCAAAGTGTAAGCCTGTCGCCTTGTTCAAGGAATATCTGGAGAAGGGCTATTATCCTTTCCTGCTGGAAGGAGAAGGAGAATATTACACGAAAATAGAGCAGGTCGTCAATTATATCATCGAAACCGAACTGCCGCGTATCTGCAAGGTTGATGTGTCGAATGTGAGGAAGCTTCAAGCACTTATCGCACTAATATGCAGTGAGGTGCCTTTCGAACTGAACACAAACAAGGTTGCTGCTGCTCTTGAAATTGGTCGCGACACCGTGGTTGAGTACCTCAAGTATCTGGGTGATGCCAAGGTACTGAACTTGCTGTACTCTGATAAAAAGAAAATAGGAAAGTTGTCAAAACCCGACAAAGTTTATCTGGAAAATCCTAACATCCTTTATGCACTTGCACCAAAGGTGGAAATAGGCACACTTCGAGAAACATTTGCCACCTCATGTCTTTCTGAATCTCATAATATAGAATATGGAAAGGCCCAGGGAGATTTCAAGGTAGATTCGAAATATACTTTCGAAATCGGTGGCCGAAGCAAGGATTTCTCGCAAATATCTGGTATTGCTGACTCCTACATCTTCGCTGATGACTGGGATATTCCAAGTGGAGCGAAACTCCCACTTTGGATGCTTGGATTCCTTTATTAAACAAGGGTCAGCGAATTTTGTTTGGCTTAACATTCTTTGGCAACAAAACCCCAGTCGTTAAACTGAGGTTTTGTGAAAGTCTGTTTGACCGTTTTTGGTAACCCGCTTGGGGCTCGGTCCGGCGAAGCCGCCTGAGCACCTACTGGAGCGCAAGAACCCTTGGGTGAGAGCCGCAAGCGGGAAAGCAAAAGGGAGAGGCATCAAATGCTTCTCCCTTTTTTGGTAACCCGCTTGGGGCTCGAACCCAAGACCCCCACATTAAAAGTGTGATGCTCTACCAACTGAGCTAGCGAGTCAACCTAAATGCAAATTATCACGTTTGCGGGTGCAAAGGTACAAATAAAAATGAAAAATGTAAAATGAAAAATGATAAATTATTTGTTTCCCTCTGCTTTTTGTCCTTCATCTGGCTGTTTTTGTATGTCTTTGTCCGTTTCCTTGAGGATAAACCTGCGATAATAGGAGATAAGTAATGTAGTGAGCGGCAAGGCGATGATGAGTCCGATGATACCCAGCAAGCTGCCCCAGATGGAGAGGCTCAGCAAGATGATGGCCGGGTTCAGACCCATGACGTGACCCATGATGCGCGGGGTGAGATACATGTCCTGGATGGTCTGCACCACGGCAAAGACGGCCAGGGCACATATCATGATGACCCAGAAGCTCTGTCCTGTATCGGCTGCCTTCACCAGGGCAAGGATGATGGTGGGTATGAAGCCGACCAGTTGCAAGTAAGGAATCAAGTTCAGCACGCCGATGAAGAGTCCCAAGCCTATGGCCATCGGGAAGTCGATGATGAGGAAACCAATGCTGAAGAGGATACCCACCAGCAGGGCGATGAGCGACTGCCCGCGAAAGTAGGCGTTCATGCCGCTCTTGACATCGTCGGCCACCATACTCGCAAAGCCACGCTTACCGGCAGGAATGAGCTTTATCCAGCCCTCGGATATCTTCTCGTAGTCCATCAGGATAAACACCAAGTAGAGCAAGACAACCAGACTGCCCAACAGACCTATCGCGAAGTTGATGGTGCCGGAAAGGAACTCCCAGACCTGCAGGACGAGGTTCTCTGCCATATCCATCACGCTGCTGTGCTGGAAGATCTGCATCAGAGAGTCGTCGCTGGCATAGCTCTGCAGCATGGCCTGGATGTTAGCAAAGAGTTCGGAAGAGGCCAGTGTGTCGTTGAAATAGACCGTAATCAGCTTCGCCATGCGGACACTCTCCTCCACGATGGGCGGTACCACAAGGAACGTGGCAAGAGTAAGCACGGCAAGCACGACGAGCAAAGCCACGGCGATGCTCAGCACTCGGTACTTCAGCTTGCACCTATATTGCAGGAAACGCACGAAGGGATAAATCATGTAGGCCAGTATCCAAGCAACGAAGAAAGGCAGCAGGACGCTGGACAGACGATTAACGAGCAGGACCAGTCCCGTCGCCACAAGTGCCACGATGAGCCATCGCACAACGCGGTCGAAGGTAATCTCTTTCTCTAACATCTATTCATTACCATTAAAGCATTTACAATCTGTCTCCTCCCCTTTGGGGGAAGTCGGGAGAGGAGCTGTTGCCTTGGCGTAGCACTCCCGGCAGAGCGGCTCATACTCCTGTTTCTCGCCAAGCATCACCTGCTTCTCGCCTGCCACGATGCGATGGCTGACGTAGGCAAGAGCACCGCAACGCACGCAGATGGCGTGGACTTTCGTCACTTCGTCGGCTATGGCACAAAGCTGCGGCATCGGACCAAACGGCACGCCCTTGAAGTCGAGGTCGAGTCCCGCCACGATGACACGGATGCCTCTGCTTGCCAGTTCATTGCACACCTCCACGATATGCTCGTCGAAGAACTGCGCTTCATCAATGCCTACCACGTCGCTCTCCTGTCCCATCAAGAGGATGCTGGCAGAGGAATCGACCGGCGTGGAAGGGATGCTGTTGCCTTCATGGCTGACAACATCCTCCTCGCTATAGCGGACGTCGATGGCCGGCTTGAATATCTCCACGCGTTGCCTGGCGAACTGTGCCCGCCGCAGACGGCGGATGAGCTCCTCCGTCTTGCCCGAAAACATCGAGCCACACACGACTTCCACACGGCCGCGACGCATCATCTCGCCACTCGCTGAACCTACATCTTTCATAGCTTATATTTCATTTTGCAGGGACAAATATACAAAGAAATTAAAAATTAAGAGTTAAGAGTTAAGAAAAATACTAAAAAAGCCAAAAACTATGAACTATGAACTATGAACTATGAACTTTTTTCGTATCTTTGCAGGCACGATAATATGTATTTATAATAAGGTATGGGGACTCTTTATTTAGTGCCGACTCCAGTTGGCAACATGGAAGACATCACGATGCGGGCACTCAAGGTGCTGCGCGAGGCTGACCTCATCCTGGCAGAGGACACTCGCACGAGCGGCAACCTGCTGCGGCACTTCGACATCAAGAACGCCATGCTCTCCTACCACAAGTTCAATGAACATCAGACGGTGGAGAGCATTGTGGAGCGCTTGCTGGCAGGGCAGACCATAGCAGTCATTAGCGATGCCGGCACGCCAGGCATCAGCGACCCTGGCTTCCTCGTGGCTCGCGAAGCCATACGAGCAGGCATAGAGGTCATCACGCTTCCCGGTGCCACAGCCTTCGTGCCGGCACTCGTCAGCAGTGGCTTGCCTTGCGACCGCTTCTGCTTCGAGGGCTTCCTGCCTCAGAAGAAAGGACGCCAGACGCGGCTTCAAGCCCTTGCAGAAGAAACACGCACCATGATCTTCTACGAGTCGCCGCATCGCATCGTGAAGGCTCTGACGCAGTTCATCGAGGTCTTCGGACCAGACAGACAAGTCAGCGTCTGCCGCGAGATAAGCAAGATACACGAAGAGAGCGTACGCGGCTCGCTGCAGGAAGTCCTTGCTCACTTCACGGAGACAGAGCCACGAGGCGAGTTCGTGATGGTTGTGGCAGGAAAAGACTCATAAACCGATAAACATCTAAACCTATAAACTAAGGATATGAAAAAGATTCTTTTATTCGTTGCCTGCGCTCTTGGTTTGAGTGCATGCAACATGACAGGTGGACAACAACAGCAGGATGCCGTTCAGCAGGAACGCGACTCCCTGCAACGCATCATCAACGAGAAAGATATGGAGCTGGATGACATCTTGGGCATCTTCAACGAAGTGCAGGAAGGCATCCGCCGTATCAACGAAGCCGAAGGCCGCGTGACCATCGCAGAAGGCAACCCCGAGAGTGCCAGCAGCAAGGACGTCATCCGCGACAACATGGACTTCATCAAGCAAGCCATGCAGCAGAACCGCGAGATGATTGCCCAGCTACAGGAGAAGCTCAAGAACAGCAGCATCAAGAACACTAAGATGCAAAAGACCATCGAAAGCCTTCAGGCTCAGATTGACGCACAGTCTGCACGCATTCAGGAACTCGAGGCAAGCCTTGCTGAGAAGGATGCGCTCATTGAGTCGCAGGGCGAGGCTATTGCCGGACTCAGCAACGATGTGGCTTCGCTGACAGAAGAAAACAAGCAGAAGGCCGAGAAGGTGCAGCAGCAGGACAAGGAGTTGAACAGCGCCTGGTTCGTGTTCGGCACAAAGAGCGAGCTGAAGGAACAGAAGATTCTCTCCAGCGGCGATGTCCTCAAGTCGGGCGACTTCAACAAGGACTACTTCACGAAGATTGACATTCGCTACGACAAGGACATACGCTTCTACAGCAAGAGCGCCCAGCTGCTTTCCACACATCCTGCCGGCTCCTATCAGCTCACAAAGGACAAGCAAGGTCAGTACGAACTGCACATCACCGACCCTCAGAAGTTCTGGAGCGTCAGCAAGTACCTCGTCGTGCTGGTTAAGTAAAAGCCTCACCCCCAGCCCCTCTCCGAGGAGAGGGGAGAAATAAATGGCTCAATAGTACATAAATAGTAGATTGTAAATTGTCAAATAGTAAATTGTGAGGACTTCCCGAAGCAAACACTACAACTCTTCGCGCTCGTCGCTCCCTTTCGAAGAGGGCATGACGGGCACGAAGTTCCATAACGTCATCGACGACTCGCCCGAGACGGCAGTCCTCGTTGGCCTCATCACGCCGAACCAGAACGAGCGTAAGACGACCGAATACCTCGACGAGCTGGAGTTCCTGGCAGAGACTGCCGGGGCAAAGACGGTGCGTCGCTTCACTCAACGCCTGGGCGGTCCTAACAGCGTCACCTACCTCGGCATCGGCAAGCTGCAGGAGATACGTGCCTACATACAGGCCGAGGAGGATGCCGAAAGGGAAATCTCGATGGTCATCTTCGACGATGAGCTCTCCGCCAAGCAGCTCCGCAACATCGAGAACGAGCTGAAGGTGAAGATACTGGACCGCACGACGCTCATCCTCGACATATTCGCCATGCGAGCACAAACAGCCAATGCCAAGACGCAGGTCGAGTTGGCTCAGTACCGCTACATGTTGCCGCGCCTGCAAAGGCTTTGGACGCACCTCGAGCGACAGGGCGGCGGCTCAGGCAGCGGCGGCGGCAAAGGCTCCGTCGGACTGAGAGGACCTGGCGAGACGCAGCTCGAGATGGACCGACGCATCATCCTCAATCGCATGAGCCTGCTGAAGCAACGCCTCGCAGAAATCGACAAGCAGAAGACCACTCAGCGAGGCAACCGCGGCCGCATGATACGTGTGGCACTCGTGGGCTACACCAACGTCGGCAAGAGCACCCTCATGAACCTCCTCTCCAAGAGCGAAGTCTTTGCCGAGAACAAGCTCTTCGCCACCCTCGACACGACAGTCCGCAAGGTCATCGTTGATAACCTTCCCTTCCTGCTCAGCGACACCGTAGGCTTCATCCGCAAGCTTCCCACCGACCTCGTCGATTCCTTCAAATCGACGCTCGACGAGGTGCGCGAGGCCGACCTGTTGCTCCACATCGTGGACATCAGCCATCCCGACTTCGAGGACCAGATAAAGGTGGTCGATAAGACGCTTGCCGACCTCGGTTGCAGCGAGAAGCCGCAGATGATAGTCTTCAACAAGATAGACGCCTACACGTGGGAAGAGAAGGATGCCGACGACCTGACGCCCGCCACAGCCCGCAACGTCTCGCTCCAGGAACTCATCCATACCTGGATGTCGCGCCTTGGCGGCGAGTGCATCTTCATCTCCGCCCAGGAGCGCACCAACGTGGACAACCTGAAGCAGGTACTATATAATAAGGTGCGCAAGCTGCACGTCCAGAAGTATCCCTACAACGACTTCCTCTTCGAACACTACGAAGGATGAACCGTAAAGAAACCTTCAACAACACACAAACACACACTGACATGAAGCCACTCTCCTATTCCGACGCCCCGACCGACTGGGCTGTCTGCCTGCAGGACGATTGTCCGCTGGCACAAAACTGCCTCCGCAGAACCATAGGCCGCATGATGCCCGAAGGCACACTCCAGCACGCCATCGTGCTGCCCGCTGCCCGCGAGGGCGACCGTTGCCGGCTCTTCGCCCAGGCAGAACCCGTTCAGATTGCCCACGGCATGAGCCATCTGCTCGACGGACTCCCGTCAGGCCTGGCAAGCACCCTGCGTCACCGGCTCTACGACATCTTCGGAAGCAAGCCGCAATTCTACCGCTTCCGCGAGGGACGATACGCCATCTCGCCCGAGCAGCAAGCACGCGTCGCCGCACTCTTCACGGAGTACGGCATCACGGCTAAGCCCCAGTACGACAGCACGACAGAGGAGTTTTACTTCCCTCACCCGTGACGAAGGTTTGTCTCACGTGTGAGACAAGAATTTCTCATGTGTGAGACAGGATTTTCTCACATGTGAGACAAGCCAACGCCCCGTGCCGCGTGACACTCTTCGTCGAAGGCTTCCTGAAAAGATGACAGGCAACGCGAAAAACAGGGAAACCCTTTGTCCTTTGAAATAAAAGGTTTAACTTTGCAGACACAAACAAAGATACTGGTAACACAGTCATACTATCCTATGTAATCGTTGAAGTGTATAAAACACCTGAAAACATGAAACAAATATGGAATAACTTTTGCCGCGATGTAAAAGCCAAGAAGTCGAAAGATGCACTGGAAATGGACTTTGAAATAAATGTCGTCAGGAAGTTTCTTTCAGCACTTGGTTGGTTAGACTATTTCCAGCACTTGGAGGAACAGAAGAGTGTCTATAAAGGAAAAGACAGGGCAGACTTCTTTCTTCATACAAAAAACGATAGCAAGGACAGGCAGATTGTTGTAGAGCTGAAACGCCCCGAGCACAAACAGAAACAAAAAGACATACAGCAACTGGAGAGATACCTAAAGAGCTATGGATGTAGGTTTGGCCTCTACATCGGAGAAAAGCTTGAGGTCTTCTTCCGTCAGCCAAAGGGGGATGACTTTGATGCTGTCAGTGTCGTTGAGATAGACTATACTCTGAATAATCCTGCTGCAGAAGATTTGCTGAACCTAATCAAATACGATAACTACGACAAAGAGACGTTCACACATTATTGTCTTGACAATCTTGAGGTAAACAAATATGTAAGGCATTGGCAAACAAGAGAGGGGGAGGAAGAACTGTACAATGCAGTGATTGACACGTTCAAGCTTCCGAAAGCAGTTTCCAATAAATTACAATCTGTCCTTAAGTTTCAAATTATAAATGTAAGAGATGCAGCTCAACCAGAAATGCCAACTCCTGCACCTGTGGAAGTTGTGAGACCTACGAAATCTGGCATTCAAAAACAAGGCGTTGAGGTGAAGGAAGGGCAGCCACGTTTGTTCAATATTGCCACATTGCCCCGTTACTGGAACTGCCTCAATAGTGCTTTTACAAAAGAGATCATGAAGTCGGCAGGCATTGAAGAGGACATTTCTGACATTCACGACTTGGAAATCTTGGGGAAGTTATATGAAGAAATCAAGGCTGCGGAGAGGCAACGAAACATCCATAATACTTATTCCTGTGCTCTGACTAAGTACATGGAATACATAAAGGCAGGTTTGGGCTATAGTGATATGGAGCATGACGCAATCCTTGTCAAGAAGAAAATGCCGGAATCAAAGCCATCAAGTACACCTGCCGTTAAACCTTCAGTGTATAATGCCAACAGCAACACATGGCTGATATGCTATGACAATAAGAATTTTGATGTTGAACGTTGCTTTAAGAAATTTGGGCAGATTTATTGGAAACACAAGTCCGGATTGCAAAATGTAAAGAAAGGTGACATTGCCTATCTTTATGGCAATCGTCCCATCAGCGCCGTCCGCTTTAAGGTGGAAGTTATAGAAAGCCATATTCCATATTCTTTAGAGATGGCAGCAGAAGATGAGTTCTCGAAAAAAGGCTATACGAAACCAAAGAATGAAAGAGACACTTATTTCCTTGTGCGTCCCTTGGCAGAAAATAATAGTTCCGCCCTCAAGCATTCTGCTATATATAAAGCCGGTCTGATAGGTAAGCGTCCCTCAACTACAAAGCTCTCAAAAGACGAATTCAAAGCATTAAGACAATACATTGAACAACATTTCGATGATGTCTCAACAAAGGATGTCGTTCCTAACAAGTCTAAGAGAAATAAGAGGTCTGAGCCACCCTTCAAATTCTCAATGATAGGGCTAAAAGCTGGAGATGTTGTGGTCTTTGATTCATTAAACATAGAGGTGAGCGTTGCCAGCGACAACACCATAATATATAAAGGTAAAGAATACAAGCTCACAACATTCTGTAAGGAGTTCCTTCCAAAAGGGAGGCGGACAAAATCCAACACTTATCGGGGGCCTGATTATTTCAGCTATCAAGGTAAGACTTTGACAAGACTGAGGAAAGAGAAGCATCCCGCCATAAAACTATAACCTATAAATCACAGGCAATGGACAAGGCTCAGGGGAAACGACGTCCGGTCGATACCACGCGGCACCACCGTGAAAACGGATGGGACTACCGGGGTCGTGCAATCTATCATTTCACTCTGCCTGTGGAGGCACGGTATCCGTTGTTCGGAACTTTGGAGGGCGAGAGCGCAGATAAGGCTTTCGTCAGGCTCAATCCATTCGGCCTGCAAGTGTGCCGGATGCTGGGCGGGCTGGCACAGTTCTATGAACGGAAGGGGTATGCCCTGAAGGTGTTGACACAGATGGTGATGCCCGACCATGTCCATTTGGTGATTCAAGTGCTCGAGCCTCTGCCGCAAAGCATCGGGGCGGTGGTGCGGGGATTCAAGAGCGCATGCACGAAGGTTTACAAGGAAGAGTATTTTTGTGGCGGCGAGAACGCCGCTAAAGTGCAAGGGAAAGGGGCTTCCTATAGCGGCGAGAACGCCGCTAAAGTGCATGGGGAAGGGGCTCCTGTGCATTTTGCCCGCATTTTTGCGGGCAGGGGCAGCATATGGCAGCAGGACCCTGCCCATTACCATGAGCGCATCCTTCATGCACCCGGACAGTTGCGCAGGATGATCGACTATGTGAAGGACAACCCTCGCCGCCTTTGGCTCAAGACCAGAAACCCTGACCTCTTCCGCCTGCACAGACGCACGGAAGTCAACGGCCTGTCGTTTACCTCGATGGGCAACCATTTCCTCCTCGACTGGCCTGACCGACAGGCGGTGGAAATGTCGCGCAGCGCCACAGACGAGCAGGTGGAAGAGCGGCTACGGACGACTATGGCGGCAGCTCACAACGGGGCTGTCACCTATACGGCAGCCATCAGCAAGGGCGAGCAGCTCATTGCCCGGGCTTTGCGGGAACAGGGCTACCCGTTGGTTGTCCTTCTCAACGACGGCTTCCCCCAGGAAGGCTCGCCCCATGAACGTTACTACAAACCCGGCGGCGTCTACTTCGAGGCTTGTTCGAAGGGGCTGCTGTTGCTCTTGGAACCCTGCGGGCAGGCTTTCCTCGATGCCGGCATCAGGTCAGCCGTCGAAGAGACTTTGCGCCGCAAGGCTGAGACACGTCATCTTAGCTATGTGCCTATCCCGGCAACGGCCCAGCGCTATCGCTTTGTGGCGCTCAACGAAATAGCCCAACGATTATCTACGACATGAAAATATAGTATTAACATATAAACTGAATACAAATGACCGAATTCAAGTATGCCCCAATGTTCCAGATGGGCGAGGACAAGACCGAGTACCGCCTCCTGACGAAGGAAGGCGTGACCGTCAGCGAGTTTGAAGGCAAGGAAATAGTGAAAGTCTCTCCCGAGGCGCTGACGCTTTTGGCTCAGCAGGCTTTCCACGACGTGGAGTTCATGCTGCGCCGCGAGCACAACCTGCAGGTGGCTCAGATTCTGAAAGACCCCGAGGCAAGCGAGAACGACAAGTACGTCGCCCTCCAGTTCCTGCGTAATGCCGAGACGGCCTGCAAGGGCATCCTGCCTTTCTGCCAGGACACCGGCACGGCCATCATTCATGGCGAGAAGGGACAGCAGGTCTGGACAGGCTTCGAGGACGAAGAAGCCCTCTCTCGTGGCGTGTTCAATACGTTCACACAGGATAACCTCCGCTACTCGCAGAACGCACCCCTGAATATGTACGACGAGGTGAACACGAAGTGCAACCTGCCTGCCCAGATTGACATCGAGGCTTGCGAGGGAGCAGAATACCGCTTCGTAATGGTCGCCAAGGGCGGCGGCTCGGCCAACAAGACCTACTTCTACCCCATGACAAAAGCAACCATCCAGAACGAGGGAACGCTCCTGCCCTTCCTCGTAGAGGAGATGAAGCACCTCGGCACTGCTGCCTGTCCGCCCTACCATATTGCTTTCGTCATCGGCGGCACCTCGGCAGAGAAGAACCTGCTGACCGTCAAACTGGCCTCCATCAAGTACTACGACTCCCTGCCTACCACGGGCGACGAGACAGGACGTGCTTTCCGCGACATCGACCTGGAGCAGAAGCTCCTCGAGGAAGCTCACAAGATCGGCCTCGGTGCACAGTTCGGCGGCAAGTATCTGGCCCACGACATCCGCGTCATCCGCCTGCCGCGTCACGGCGCAAGCTGTCCCATTGGTATGGGCGTGAGCTGTTCTGCCGACCGCAACATCAAGGCGAAGATCAACAAGGACGGCATCTGGCTCGAGAAGATGGACGATTGCCCAAGCGAACTTATCCCCGCTGAACTGCGTCTGCCGGGCGAGGGTGGCAAGGGCGTTGAGATAGACCTCGACAAGGGCATCGATGCCGTGCGCAAGGAGTTGAGCAAGTATCCTGTCTCGACACGCGTGAACCTCAAGGGCACCATCATCGTAGCACGCGACATCGCTCACGCCAAGCTGAAGGCACGTCTCGATGCTGGCGAGGGTATGCCGCAGTATTTCAAGGACTACCCGATACTCTATGCCGGTCCAGCCAAGACGCCGGAAGGCTATCCTTGCGGTTCAATGGGTCCCACCACGGCCAACCGCATGGACCCCTACGTCGATGAGTTCCAGGCCAACGGCGCTTCGCTGGTAATGATTGCCAAAGGCAACCGCACGCAGCAGGTGACGGATGCCTGCAAGAAACACGGCGGCTTCTACCTCGGCACGATTGGCGGCGTGGCTGCCGTCCTCTCGCAAAGCAGCATCAAGAGCATCGAGTGCGTGGAATATCCCGAACTCGGCATGGAGGCCATCTGGAAGATAACGGTCGAAGACTTCCCCGCTTTCATCCTCGTGGACGACAAGGGCAACGACTTCTTCAAGCAGTTGAAGCCCTGGTGCCCCGCCTGCAAGTAATAGTCTGAAACTAGATAAATCTTAAAGCCATGAAGCGGTTCACGTTCAAGAGCCTGTCTCTTGCTCTGCTGCTTGCCGTTGGCTTACCTGCTTTTGCCGAGCCCATCGTTGTCGAAGCAGAGAACACCACGAAGTCGAGCGGCGTGACGACCGAGGCGGATGAGCTGTGCTCGGGAGGCAAGCGCGTGGGGTACGTCGGCAAAGGCAGGACACTCACCTTCACCGTCCGGGCTGAAGAGGATGGCCTCTACCAAATGACCTCCTACTACATGACCCGTGATAACCGTCGCATGGAGATTACCGTGGGCGGCAAGGACTCCTACAAGGCCTACTGCCCCAGCACAGGTGCATGGGACGGCACAGCCATCGGCATCGTCTCCACAAACATAAGCCTCAAGGCCGGGAACAATACCATCGTGGTGGGCAATGCCTCCGACAACGCCCCGAACCTCGACAAGTTCGAGTTCCTCTACATCGGCGAGGTGCCCGACGAGGAGCCGCCCGTCGATATGAGCGACGCGCTGGTTGCCACCTCGCCAAGCGGCATCCTCGAGGTCAGGGTGAAAGCCGACGAGAAGGGACGCGCCGTCTATGCCGTGGCACGATCCGGTGAGCCTCTGCTCACGCCGTCGCGACTCGGATTCGAAGGCAGGACGTTCTTCGCCTCGGGCATCGTGGAGCACAGTCAGACGGAAGTCGATGAGCCTTTCGACCTCATGCATGGAAGGACAAGCCACGCTGACAATCACTATACCGAGCTGCGCACCACCTTCCAGGACAGCACGGAGGCCGAGCAGTTCAACGTCGTCTTCCGCATCTTTGATGATGCCGTCGCTCTGCGCTACGAAATGGCTGAAGGTAATCTCACCCACTTCGAGGGCGAGCGGACGGAGTTCAACTTCGCCACCTTCCAGCAAGCTCTCGCGCAGGAGTATCACAAGTGCTATGAGCGTTACTACGAGCTTCGCCCCTGGGATGAGCTGATTGCTTCGGCTGCCAACAGGAGCGGCTTCGGCGAACCCATGCTCGTGCAGACAACAGCCAGCACTTACGCTCTGCTCACCGAGGCTTGTCACACGGGGCAGCACGCTGCCTGCAAAATCGTGCAAGGCAGCAAGGAAGGCAGTCTGCGTCTTGCCTTGGTGGCGACCAACGATGCAGACACCGTCTCCACCATCACTTATCCCTTTGCCTCTTCATGGCGCACGCTCATTGTAGGCAGCTTGCAGGACATCGTGGAGAGCAACGTGGTCCAAGCCCTCAATCCAGCACCGACGGGCAACTTCAGTTGGATAAAGCCTGGCCGTGTGGCATGGAACTGGGCAGAGGAGACAGCGCGAAGTGCATACGCAAACAACACGAGGGACATCAACGTGGCGAAGCGCTACGTCGACCTTGCCGAGCATCTGGGATGGGAATACGTGCTCATCGACGACGGTTGGGAGAACAACATCAACCTCACCACCTTTGTCCGTTACGCCCGACAGCATGGCGTGGGCGTAATGGTGTGGTATAACAACAACAAGTTCTCCGATACCTATTCCGAATGCCTCACGAAGCTTCGTAACCTGGCAAGTCAAGGTGTGAAGGGCGTGAAGATAGACTTCTTCGACGACGACAAGCAGGCCACTATCAAGAAGTATCAGACGATACTGCGAGCTGCTGCAACGGCAAGGATGATGGTTGACTTCCACGGCAGCACACGCCCCACGGGATGGGAGCGAACCTTTCCCAACCTCATGACGATGGAAGCCGTGCTGGGCGGCGAGATGCTCCTGAGCCATCCGGACATGACGCAGGCCGACCACGCAGCCAACCTCGTGCTCAGCCGCAATGCCATCGGGCCGATGGACTTCACTCCGATTAAGCTTGCCCAACGCTCCGGCTCCCTCAAGACGCACAGCAGCACTGCCGAGAACCCTTACACGACGTGGTCCTACCAGCTTGCCCTGTGGACACTCTTCGAGAGCGGTATGCAATGCCTCATCGACTGCCCTGACAATATCATCGACTGCCCCATCGAACCTGTGCTGCGGCAAGTGCCTGTGGCCTGGGATGAGACGCGTTTGCTGGAAGCCGAGCCTGCGAAGTACGCCTCGCTGGCACGGCGAAGCGGCGACGACTGGTACGTGGCAACCGTAAGCAAGACAGCACGCACCGTCCGCATTCCCCTGAAGTTCCTTGAGGAGGGCAAAGAGTACACAGCCTACATCTACCGCGACGGCGTCTGCACTTTCGACATTGCTTTCCAGAAGCGCCAAGTGACAGCTGCCAACACGCTCAGCATCGCAGTCAAGGCCAACGGCGGCGCCACCGTCATCGTCACCACCGACGAGAACCGACCCTGCCTCCGCGCCACCAACTATGAGGCTGAGTCGGCAAGCGGCGGCACGAGGAGAAGCAGCGGACACTGCTCGGGCGGATACTATAAGACCGTCAAGGAGAATGCCAACCTGAAGTTCGGTCGTGTCAAGGCCGACGGCGATGGTGAGTATGCCTTGACGCTCTACTACATGCTTCCCGAAGGGGACGCGACAGATTCCGGAGCGGCAGCCGAGGAAAGCCGCGCCTACATTCAGGTGGGCGACGAGGGCGAGAAGGTCTACTACGACTTCCATTCGCGCGACGAACTCGACCAGAGCAAGGGCCTCGTCCTTGGCATGAAGACCATCTATGTCCAGCTGAAGGAAGGCACCAACATCATCTATTATGGTTGCGACGGCGGCGTCTGCCCCGACCTCGACAAGATAACCGTCACGCCGACGAAGCAGACGCAGGACATCATCGACGGCATCAGCCTGCCGGATGCCAAGCCAACAAACACCGATCGGGCGCTGAGACTTGAAGGCGACTGCATCGTCTGCTCCACCTTCGACGGCGGCACGCTCTCCATCTTCGACATGAACGGTCATCTCCTGCAGAAGACACACGTCGAGGCAGGCGAAGCACGTGTCATGGTACTCCCCCTCAAGGGGGTTGGTGGTCCTTTCATTGCCAGCCTCAGCACAGGCATCCGTGCCTTCGCGCGCAAGTTCCTCCTGAATAAGGAGCGGAAACAGTAAAATATAGTGGAAAAATCTTTACAGAAATTGTCATTGCAGGCAAGGTCTTAAGGCGTCGCATCATGCCGCGTCAGTCAACGCAGAACGGTGCGTTGGCCGATGCGGCACGCTGCGTCAGTTCAAACACCGTGCTGTGTCTACCATCACTCAACGTTTTTTTCTTAAACACCATGCTGTATTTATCATCGTTATGAGCAGAAATGATACTTTCACAACTATTGCTGTCCGCTAAAACTCAAATGAGCTATAGGTCCGATTTTCCCAATGAACAGATTATCAAAATCGCGATACATAGCCTTCTGCCAATGCCCCAAGAATTTATGGATGAATGTACATGACCTCGAAGCTGCTGAGGTGGACGATGCATTGCAGGCTCGTTTTGAGAAAGGACAATGAAGTGGGCGATTAGGATTGTTTAAATCGCACGAGAATCCCTATAGATGTTCAGTGAAAAAATAAAGAGCAATCCGTGTTCACCTGTTCGGGCGGATTTGTAATCCGGCCGGAGTTATTATAGGCATTAACAATGCCGCAATACCTTTTATCTGCGCAATCTGCCTCATCTGCGCAATCTGCCTCATCTGCGCAATCTGCCTCATCTGCGCAACCTGCCTCATCTGCGCAATCTGCCTCATCTGCGCAACCTGCCTCATCTGCGCAATCTGCGGTGCGGAGCATTCTTCATTCTTCAGGGATTTTAGGAGGGATAAAGAGATAAAGAGTGCTTGTTTGCTATGTGAATGTAGAATTTTTGGGAGAATGTATGGAAGAGTGGAGAGTTTTTCGTAATTTTGCAGCGTGAAACGTGCGCTGAAATATATTCTCAGGACACTTCTTGCGCTGGTGCTCCTCATTGTGCTGCTTTTCGCCAGCCTCTATCTGCCGCCTGTGCAAAGGTGGGCAGTGGACAGGCTTACTGCCTACCTGGAGGAGGAGACGGGCCTGGAGGTGAGCATTGGCAGCGTGCATTTGTCTCCCTTGCTCGACCTCAGCCTCGGGCAGGTGCACGTGGCACAGCCGCCCACTGACATTATCGATGTGGAGGAACTGCTGGTGGATCTTGACCTTTCCCGCCTGCTGACCTTGCATGTCGGTGTGGAGGCCATCGAACTGAAGGACGGCAATATCCACACGACGGAGCTCATCGAGGCACTTGCGATGGACGGTCGCATAGGCAGTATCAGGATAACGAGCGACGATATTGACCTCAGGAAGAAGACGGTGAATGTGACGGAAGCCATGCTGGATGGCTGTGTGCTCGACATGACGCTTCGTGAGACACCGCCGGACACGACCGAGAGCAAGCCTGTCGATTGGCAGATTGACGTTGAACAACTCAGAATTCAAAATTCAACAATCAATATCAAGGATGAGCCGCAAAGCTTCAAAGTGGCTGCTGCCATCCGTGATGCAAGTATCGATGCTGGTGACATCAACCTGGCTGGGGGCATCTATCGTGTGGGCAAGGTCAGTCTCTTGGCAGACAGCCTGAGCCTCTCCCCTAACCCCTCTCCCGTTGGAGAAGGGGAAAAGCTTGCCCTGAAGGATGTGGAACTCCAATTCGACAAGTTCTCCTTCGACCAGAACACATCGGCTCTTAATGCTCAATTAAAGAGGCTTGCCTTCAAGGAGAAGAGTGGTTTCCGGCTCGACAACCTTGCCGTCAACCTTTCTCTCGACTCAAAGCATCTCTCGGCAAGAGGTCTCGACCTGAAGACGCCCCACAGCTCTGCCAGCGGCAATGTTGACCTCGACTGGAATGCCTTCACTTCTCAGGAGCAGGGACAGCTGAAGGCCGACCTCGAGGCGTCCCTTGGACATGAGGATGTGCTTCTGGTGGCAGCAAATTATATGCCGAAGGACTTGGCGAGGTGTTATCCGCCACAGCCTCTGAACATCGACCTTGATGCGGCAGGCAATATAGATGACCTCTCCCTGCGGACCTGCAATGTGATGATGCCATCGGTCATCGACGTCCGCACGACAGGCTCTCTGCAAAACCTCACCGACAGTGCCAACATCGGGGCAGACCTGAAGTGGGACATCACCACGATGGACCTTCGCTGTGTTAACCGTTATCTGGGCCTTGACGATGTGCGCTTCCCAAAGATGACCATTCATGCCGACACCAAGCTCCGTGAGGCATCGAAGCTGACGGCAGATGCCTTGCTGCAGGAGGGTAGAGGCAGAGCCCATGTCGTAGGTAATATCGACCTGAACGCAATGGCTTATCAAGGCAATGCCCGCATCAATGGTCTCCAGCTTCACGACTTCCTGCCCAAGGACTCGCTTTATATGCTGACGGCCAATGCCAAGTTCTCTGGTCGCGGAACAGACATGCTGAGCCCACGCACTACGCTTCGTGCCCAGGCAGACATCACTCATCTTGGCTATGCTTCTTGGGACTTGGACAACATCCAGGCAGATTGTCGTCTGGACAAGGGCAAGGCGATGGTCGAGATGCACAGCCAGAACGACTTGCTTTGTATGCAAGGTTGCATCAATGCCTCCATTATAGACAGGAAGCTAAAGGCTGCTGATTTCAATATGGACCTGAGCCACATCGACCTTCATGCCCTTCATCTGGCGAAGAAGCCGCTCTCGGCCAGCATGGTGATGCATGTGGACGGTGCTTCGGACTTCATGCAGACGCACAACCTGAAGGCCCGCATCGAGGCTATCGAACTGACCACTGCCGACAGCATCATCCATCCGCTGGACCTTACCCTCGATGCCAACCTGACGCCTGAGCTCATCGACATGAAAGCACTTGCCGGCGACCTCAGCCTCTCGGTGTCTTCCGACCAAGGGCTCGACTCCTTGCTGACGCGTATCGATGGCTTTAGCAGTGAGTTGCAGAGGGAGGTGGACAGCCTTCGCATCAGGCAGGATGTGCTTCGCTCGTTGCTGCCACATCTCAGGATGGAGCTGACCTGCGGGCAGAAGAACCCCATTGGCAACATGCTTCGCCATACAGCAGGCTACAGTTTCCGCGACCTCTCCTTCCATCTTCATGCCTCGCCCGAAGAGGGCTTGAATGGCAACGGACACATGCATTCGCTCAACACGGGTGCCATCTTGCTTGACAGTATATACTGGAAGGTCAGGCAGGAAGAGAGCGGCGTGGCACTGGATGCCCATGTGGCCAACGGACCGAAGAACAGCATCGTGACGTTCACGTCGCAGCTACATGCCGCACTGACAGAGACGGGAGCCGATGCCAGCCTGGCTTTCTATGATGCCCAGGGGAAGAAGAGTGTGGACTTCGGCTTGGCACTCGACCTGCTTTCCGATGGCTTCCGGGCTCACTTCGCACCGCTCAATCCCATCATTGCCTACCGACGCTTTACGCTCAACGAGGATAATTTCATTTCCCTTACTCACGACGGACACCTCGATGCTCTGGTTGACCTCTTGGCCGACGATGGCACAGGCCTTAAGCTATACACGACACCGAACGAGGAGGCGCAGCAGGATGTGTCGCTCAGCGTCAATCATTTCAATGTGGGAGAACTGACGCAAGTCTTGCCCTTCATGCCCGACCTGAGCGGCTTCCTCCATGGTGACTTCCACTATATGCAGGCAGACAGCACGACCACCGTCTCGACGGAGATGGTCGTGAAGAACATGGCATACAACGGTGTCCGCCTTGGCAACATTGGTCTCAACGGCATCTATTTCCCCAATGCCGACGGTTCGCACTATGTGGATGGCATCGTTACGCATGACGAGAAGGAGATACTGCTGGTGAACGGCAAGTATCACGAGGTGGGCGGCAAGGGCAAGATGGACGGTGAGGCATCGTTCCAAGGGATGCCGTTCGCCTTCCTCAATGCCTTTATGCCCGACGGTCCGTTTGCCCTGAGTGGCTATGCCTGGGGCGACTTCACGGTGGGTGGCTATACGGACAATCCCGTTCTGAACGGTGAGCTGAGGACGGAGTCGCTCCACATCGATGCAGATGCCTACAACGTGAACCTACAGATACCCGACCATACGATTACGGTCAACAACAGCCGCCTCGACCTTAACCGCATCGAGGCATACGCAGCGGGCAAGACACCGCTTGTGCTCGACGGCAATATCGATTTCAGTGACCTCAGTAAGGTACAGCTCGACATGAATGTCCGAGCCGACAACTATCAGCTCATCAATGCGCCTAAGCGGCAAGGTTCGTTGGCTTATGGCAAGGTCTTCGTTGACATGGGCGGCCGTCTCTGGGGCACGCTCGACGACCTCCGGGTACGCGGAAAGCTCGATGTGCTGGGCAGCACCGATGTCAGTGTGGTGCTGACCGACACGCCGCTTGCCAATGACGACCAGCTTGCAGACATCATCACCTTTACGGATTTCAGTGACACTATTGCTGCGGAGCCTATCGAGGTGAAGCGCCAAAGCATCGACATGCAGATGAACGTGGGCATTGCCGAGACGGCTCAGATACATTGCTTCCTGAGCGACAACGGCAACGACTACATAGACTTGCAGGGTGGGGGAGAGCTGACGATGACTTACGACCTGCAGAACGACCTCCAGCTCTGGGGGCGCTACACGATAAACAAGGGCACGATGCGCTATTCGCTGATGGCCATCCCGCTGAACGACTTCCAGATTGCGCAAGGAAGTTTCGTCGAGTTCCAGGGCAACGTGATGAACCCTCGCCTCAACATCAATGCGAGCGAACGCGTAAGGTCAACTGTGACGGAGAACAGCATGCCGCGCAACGTTGCCTTCGACGTGGGGCTTGCCATCAGTCGTACGCTCGAGGACATGGGTCTGGAGTTTACCCTGGAGGCTCCCGAGGACATGACCGTGCAGAACCAGCTGACGGCAATGACGCAAGAGGAGCGCGGCCGAGTGGCAGTCACGATGCTCGTCACGGGCATGTACGTCACCGACAATGCCGAGACGAACGGCGGCTACAACTATGCCAACACGCTCAACGCCTACCTGCAGAGCGCCATCAACGAGATAGCGGGCAAGGCCCTGAGCACGGTCGATGTCAACTTCGGCATCCAGAGCGGCACATCGGAGACTGGCACGAACACCACCGACTACAGCTTCAGTTTTGCCAAGCGCTTTTGGGGCAACCGCATCAGCGTCATCATCGGAGGCAAGGTCAGTGCCGGCCATGGTGCTGTCAATACGGGCGAGACCATCATCGACAACGTAGCTGTGGAGTACCGTCTCGACAAGACAGGCTCGCGCTACGTCAACCTCTTCTACGACCGCAACTACGAGTCGCTGCTCGAGGGACAGGTGACGAAGATGGGCGGCGGCATCGTGCTGAGGAAGAAGGCCGAC
>JAFUGG010000042.1 GCA_017469525.1 Bacteroidaceae bacterium
AGTTCTTTCGGACGATGGTGGCGGTGGTGGCGGCACAGCTGATGAGGGTACACCTGTTACCTGTGCTCAGGCTACCGAGTTGGCTAATGCTTTGGATGATGGCGCAACTTCTACGGAGACTTATACTGTTACCGGTTACATCACTGAGGTTATTGGTAGCGTTAGTCGCAACCAGCAGACCTTCTGGATGGCTGACACGAAGGACGGTGGTAGGGTCTTCGAGGCTTTCTATGCAAACCTTCCCGAAGGAGTAAGCGCCTTTACTGCTGGAGCAAAGGTGAAGATTACAGGCCAGTTGCTGAAGTATGTGAATACTAGTGGTCAGGTTACTCCTGAAATCAAGAATGCTAATGTCGTTATCCTTGAGCAGGGCGACGGCGGCCAAGGCGGCGGTGGCGACACACCTGGCCCGACTCCTGGTCCTGGTGGCGATGAGGTAACTGAACTTGTGAACGGTGGCTTCGAAGAGTGGGTGACAGGCTCTACAACACCTGTAGGATGGAAGTCAGCAAGTTCTGCAAGTAATGCTACTCTTAGCCAAAGTCAAGATGCTCATGGTGGCAGTTATGCTTGCGTGGTTGCTGCTCCTGGAAGTGCAAACAAGCGTCTTGCTACTCAAGAGATAACGCTCGAAGCAGGCACTTACACATTCTCTTTCTATGCTAAATCTACTACGGCTGATAAGAGCCAAACTAAGGGCGGCTATGTTCCCGTTGCAGATGGGGCAGTCGGCGCTTATAAGTACGGTGACTTCTTCGACCTCAACAATAATGGCTGGACGCTTGTATCATACGAGTTTACCTTAGAGGCTACGACGACTGTATGCCTTGTAGTCATGAATCCTAAGGACAGCAATTACTCAAAGTCTCAGGACATCCTTGTTGACGACGCTACGTTGGTTAAGAAATAAATCGTTGCTATGAGACTTCGTTCCCTTTCAATATTGCTACTGCTGTGCTCATCTCTGTGGGCACAGCAGTATGCTACCATTCTCTACAGGCAGGCTGAGCTACCTCATGCTGTGCATGTTTCTGATATAGATTCCGTTGTGGTCAAGGACGTCGCAGAGGTGGATGCTACCTATTTTGCGGCACAAAAGGATACGGTCTATGTCGTGCAGACAAAGGAATCCCATTGGAAGGGCAAGAAGGTTGCTTTCTTTGGGGATAGCATCACACAAAACGGCCAGTACGTCAACTCGTTTGTCAGTCTCACGGGTTGTGTTGCTGACAATCAAGGCATCTCTGCCACGCATCTGGCAGCACGGAACAGCAGCGACTCAAATGCTTTCGAAAAGCGTTACTCCAAGATTTCCTTGACCAACGACCTCGTGATAGTCTTCGGAGGTACTAACGACTTCGGTCATAGCAATACAGCAGAGTTCGGTGCCTTCACCGATGGACCCAAGACAGGCAAATACACGTTCTACGCCGGCTTGCATCGTTTGTTCAAAGGACTCTATGACCGCTTCATGAAGCGGGGCACTCCCGTCGTTGTCATGTTGCCCATCCATCATGGCACGGAGATAGACACACCCGAGTACACCATCAACAGCGACAAGTCTCTCGTGGAAGGCACCAATGCCACTACGGGCAAGACATTCCGCGAGTACGTCAATGCCATACGCGAGGTGGCTGCCTACTATTCCCTCATCGTGCTCGATGCCTACAGCTACTCCGGCCTCAGCCCTATGACAGAGGTCGGAGCAGAGAACCGCAAGTACTTCAAAGACGGCCTGCACCTCAACGATGCCGGTGGCGAACGTCTTGCCCGATGGATGTATCCGCAGCTTGAAGCTGTATATGAAATGTTCTATGACTTCTAAGATGCGTCGCTTACTCACCTGTCTGCTCCTGTGGTTGCCTCTGGCATCCATTTCCCTGCTCCATGCCTACGAGCTGGAGGTGGATGGCGTCTATATTGGCATCATCGGTTCTCACTTTGCCTACGTGACGAACAGAGACTACAGTACCCTTGAGCCTTCCTATTCGGGCGATGTCGTCGTGCCGGAACAAGTCGTATATGAAGGTCGCACCTACAATATTGTCTCCGTAGGTCCGAATGCTTTTTACTGTTGCGAAGGGCTGAGGTCTGTCAAGCTGCCTTCTACAGTCAAGGCCATCAGCGCCTCCGCCTTCCTTGGATGCACAGGTCTCCAATGGGTCGATATGCCTGCTGGGTTGCAAGGCATCAACTACACAGCCTTTGCTGCCTGCACATCGTTGAAGCAGATTTCGTTGCCACGCGGCACAGAGCTTGTCGATTCCATGACCTTCTACTGCTGTGCCTCGCTCCCTTCGATTATATTGCCGCATCGCGTCCGCACCGTCTGCTCCACGTCCATGCAGCATCTTTGTTCCCTTTCCGACCTTTATGTCTTTGCATCCGCCCCCCCATTGGCCGAGCAGGGAGCCTTTACACTGGACGACCAGAAACACTGCACCCTGCATGTTCCTGCCGAGACGTTGCAGAAGTACAAGCAGGCAGCCGTATGGCAAGACTTTGCCAGTATTGTACCGCTCACCGACAAGGAATATACCGACCAAGGCTATCAGCGGGGTGATGTCAACGATGACGGAGCAGTAGATGCAGCAGACCTTGATTTGCTGCAACGCATTATCGTCAATCTGCCAGACGATTCTGCCGTCCGCTGGGCTGCAGATATCAACGAAGACGGCAAGGTCAATGCCATCGACTACGTATTGTTCGCCGACAAGCTCTCACACCAGCAGTACGAATAAAGCGGCTTTCTTCTTTCTGCATACACATACTATTGTCCCGACTCACGAGACATAAACCAGGTGGGAAAGACACGAAGGATCTGTCTTGGTTGGTCTTTGTGTCTCCCAAGTTTGATTGTTTAGTCCCTATGGCGAGAAGGACGTGTCCCTATGGCAAGAAGGACGTGTCGATATTACAAAGTCCACGGGAGGGTTTTTCGACTTTTTGCAAGCGATTGGGAGACAAGGTTATAAAAAACTATTGCTGTCCGGGGAAATATCTAAGACATTCCTTGTCCCTTTGAAAGCGAGGGCCTTCTCTGGTTCAACTCTCATTGAATGGGGTTTGAAAATGCCTGAGAAGCATAAAGCCTGGAAGGCTTTACTATGAGGACTCCGGCTTTGCCGCCTGACCGAAGGGAAGAACCGGGGGCGAAGCCCTCGGAATCAGCGCATTACTAGTTTCCCGCTGCCTGGAAGGCAGTACCCTCGAGCGCTTTATAGTAC